>SCRO01000055.1 GCA_004298505.1 Rhodanobacter sp. | reverse complement strand
ATCGTTGGAGTACAGGCCCACGGTCGGCGCGATGTACCAACGTCCGTCATAGGAAGAGGTTGCCATGCTGCTGGAAGCGTCGGCGGGGGCGGCGGCGGTGTCCTGCGCATGAACGGCACCAACGCCGCCCAAGGCCAGCGCGATCAGAAAGTACAAGCCCTTACGTTTCATCGGGTGTCTCCTCAGTTATTGGATTTTGCGTCCGTTCGGCCCGGACCGGAAGTCGTACGACAGATTCTCAACTTGATGTCATAGGGCTTCAGCTGCCCCTGGCCTGGCGTTTGCGTTTATGACAAGCCGGAGGGATTGTAACAAACTCGTTAAGTCCCCAGTACTTCGAAACCCCGGTACCCAACCTTCGGTGCAACGCCGTTCAGGTAGAAATCGAGTCGAGCTCAAACGAACGACTCGCCCGTCGAAGCAACCCCAACCGGGCTCACTGCAGTTCAACGGGTGCGATCATCCACGTTTGCTGTGCGTGTAATGTGAATAGCCGAAGAAATTGCTGCAACAAAATCGTGTTGCGCCAGTCAGGATTGCTTTCACGGTCGCCCTGCGCCGCTTCGCAACGGCGCCGTTCCTGCTTCTCACCCAGGCTTGATCAGAGCGCTTCAAAGATGCCCGCCGCGCCCATGCCGGTGCCGATGCACATGGTGACCATGCCGTATTTCTGCTTGCGGCGGCGCATGCCGTGGACCAGCGTGGCAATGCGCACGGCGCCGGTGGCGCCCAGCGGATGGCCCAGCGCGATCGCGCCACCCAGCGGGTTGACCTTGGCCGGGTCGAGCTTCAGATCGCCGATCACCGCCAGCGCCTGCGCGGCGAAGGCTTCGTTGAGTTCGATCCAGTCGAGCTGATCCTGGCGGATGCCAGTGTCCTTGAGCGCCTTGGGAATGGCTTCCTTCGGGCCGATGCCCATCACTTCGGGCGGCACGCCGGCGACGGAGAAGCCGACGAAGCGGGCCAGTGGCTGCAGGTTGTGCTCCTTGATGGCCTTTTCGCTGGCCAGCAGTACCACGCCGGCGCCGTCAGACATCTGGCTGGAGTTGCCGGCAGTGACGGTGCCGCCGAACTGGCCGTTGCGGAACACAGTGCGGAGCTTGGCCAGCACTTCGAGTGTGGTGCCGGCGCGCGGGCCTTCATCCTGGTCGATGACACGGCTGTCGGTCTTGATGCTGCGTTTGGCCAGGTCCGGGTAGTGGTCGTCGAGCGGGAACGGGGTGATCTCGTCCTTGAACTCGCCGGCGGCCTGGGCGGCCAGGGCGCGGCGGTGGCTTTCGACCGAGAACGCGTCCTGCTGCTCGCGGCTGATCTTCCACTGCGTGGCGACATTCTCGGCGGTGATGCCCATGCCGTAGGCGATGCCGATGTTCTCGTCCTGGAAGATCGCGGGGTTCATCGCGATCTTGTGGCCCATCATCGGCACCATGCTCATGCTCTCGGTACCGCCGGCCAGCATCAGGTCGTCCAGACCCAGGCTGATGCGGTCGGCGGCCATCGCGACCGACTGCAGACCGGACGAGCAGAAGCGGTTGACGGTGACGCCGGGCACGGTGTTGGGCAGCCCGGCCAGCAGTAGGCCGATGCGCGCCACGTTCATGCCTTGCTCGGCTTCGGGCATGGCGCAGCCGATGATGACGTCACCGATGCGGTGCGGGTCGATGCCCGGGTGTTGCGCCATCACGGCGCGGATCACGTGGGCGAGCATGTCGTCCGGGCGAGTGTGGCGGAACACGCCCCGCGGGGCCTTGCCGACCGGCGTGCGGGTGGTGGCGACGATGTAGGCGTCCTGGATTTGCTTGGTCATTTGCTTTCTCCGAAAGCCGGGAATCGGGAATGGGAAATCGGGAATCGGTTGGCGATTCCCGCGGCCCCTGGCGAGTCCGGCCACTGGTTCGAAATGGTTGGCATTGCCGGGAATGGCTTCTGACCATTCCCGATTCTCAATTCCCGATTCTCAGTTCCTGAGCGGCTTGCCCGTGGTCATCGTGTGCGCGATGCGGGCCTGGGTTTTTTCCGTCTGCGCCAGCTCCACGAAGTGCTTGCGCTCCAGTACCAGCAGCCATTCCTCGTCGACGGTCGAGCCGCGCTCGATGGCGCCGCCGCAAAGTGTGTCGGCGATGCGTGAGGCGATGTCGACATCGTGTGGCGAGGCGAAGTAACCGGCCTGCAGATTGGCCAGCGAGGCCTTGAAGGTGGCGGTACCCACGTCGCCAGCGACCGGAATGGCGTTGGCGGGCAGCGGCGGACGGTAGCCGCTTTCAGCCAATGCGTTGGCGACCTGCTTGGCCACGTAGAGCAGCTCGTAGGCGTTGAACACGACCACGTCGCTGTCGCGCAGCAGGCCGAGGTTCCTGGCCTCGAACGCGCTGGCGGAAATCTTGGCCATCGCGATGGTCTCGAACACATTCTTCAGCTCCTCGAACGGATCGGCCGGGTTGGCCCTGGCTGCGCGGATCGCCAGCTCATGCAAGCCGCCGCCGGCAGGCAGCAGGCCCACGCCGGCCTCGACCAGGCCGATGTAGCTTTCCAGCGCAGCCACGGTACGGGCCGAATGCATCTGGAACTCGCAGCCGCCGCCGAAGGCCATGCCGCGCACGGCGGAAACGACTGGCACCAACGAGTGCTTGATCGCCATGCTGGTCGCCTGGAAGTTCGCGACCATCTTGTCGAAATCGTCGAACTTGCCTTCCTTGAGCAGGCCCAGCGCGCCCTTGAGATCGGCGCCGGCGGAGAACGGCTCGCCGGTCTGCCAGATCACCATTGCCTTGAGCTTTTCCTCGGCCAGCTTGATTGCGTGCCGCACGCCGTCGAGCACCTGGTCGTTGACCGTGTTCATCTTGGTCTTGAACGAAAGAATGCCGATGCCGTCGTCGCCCAGCGTCCACAGGCGCACGCCCTCGTTCTCCCACACCGTGGTGCCGGTATCGAACTTCTCGCCCAGGATCGGATCGGGGAACAGCTGGCGCTGGTAGACGGGATGCTGCGAACGCGGCTTGTTGGCGTTGGCGCTGGCCGAGTAGGCACCGTCCTTGCCATGCACGCCCTTGCGGCCATCGGTGACCCAGCCGGGCAGGGGCGCGTCGCTCATCGCCTTGCCGGCGGCGATGTCTTCGTTGATCCACTCGGCGATCTGCTGCCAGCCGGCGGCCTGCCACGTCTCGAACGGGCCAAGCTTCCAGCCGTAACCCCAGCGGATCGCGAAGTCGACGTCGCGCGCGGTGTCGGCAATGTCGGCCAGGTGGTAGGCACTGTAATGGAACAGGTCGCGGAAGCTGGCCCACAGGAACTGCGCCTGCGGGTCGATCGATGCGCGCAGCTTGCCGAACTTCTCGGCTGGGTCCTTGATCGCCAGTATCGCGGCCACTTCATCCGAGGGCTTCTGTTCGGACGGGCGGAACTCCAGCTCTTTCGAGGAGTCCGGCCCAGGATGGCCGGGCTGTTGCGGAGGGACCCGCATATTCGTATCCAGAACCTGGATGTCCTTGCCGACCTTCTTGTAGAAGCCGCCGCCGGTTTTCTGGCCCAGCGCACCCTTGTCGATCAGGCCCTGCAACCAGACTGGTGACTTGAAGTACTTGTGCCACGGGTCGTCGGGTAGGGTGTCGGCCATGGTCTTGATGACGTGGGCCATGGTGTCCAGGCCGACCACGTCGGCGGTGCGGTAGGTGGCGCTCTTGGGGCGACCCAGCGCCGGGCCGGTCAGCGCGTCGACGGTGTCGAAGCCGAGCTTGAACTGGTCGGTGTGGTGCATCGCCGCCAGCATCGAGAACACGCCGATACGGTTGCCGATGAAGTTCGGGGTGTCCTTGGCGATCACCACGCCCTTGCCGACGGTGGTGACGAGGAAGGCTTCGAGACCGTCGATCACGTTCTTGTCGGTGAGCCCGCTCGGGATCAGCTCGACCAGGTGCATGTACCGCGGTGGGTTGAAGAAATGCACGCCGCAGAAGCGGTGGCGCATCTCCTGCGGCAACGCGCCGGCCAGACCGTTGATCGACAGACCCGAGGTGTTGGAGGCGATGATCGCGGTTTTTGACAGGTGCCCGGCGACCTTCTTGTACAGATCCAGCTTCCAGTCCATCCGTTCGGCGATCGCCTCGATCACCAGGTCGACGTTCTTCAGATGGTCGAGGTCATCATCGTAGTTGGCCGCAATGATCGAGGCGGCGAGCGCCTTGTCGGCCAGCGGGGCCGGCGACAACTTGGCCAGATTGGCAATGGCCTTCAGCACGATACCGCTCTTGGGGCCTTCCTTCGCAGGCAGGTCGAACAACACGGTCTCGACGCCGGCATTGGTCAGGTGCGCGGCAATCTGCGCGCCCATGACACCGGCGCCCAGCACGGCGGCCTTGCGGATGCGCAGGCCGGAGGTGGGGGAAGATGCAGCGATCATTGGCTTCTCCGATGGTGCGATGGTGATAAATCGATGAATGATGAATGATGGCAAGATGGCAAGATGGCAAGATGGCAAGATGGCAAGATGGCAAGATGGCAAGATGGCCGTTACCGGCCGGTGAGAAGAATCTAGGGATGGCTGAGGCCCGCCGCAGCGAAGCGGATCAGGTGCTGCATGGTCTGCTCGCGATGCGCCTGCTCGCTGACGTCGTCCTTGCGCTGGATCATGCCGAAGCCGGACATCGCATGGGTCAGCGCGCCGGTGACCAGATCGATGCGCCAATACAGTTCGGGCTTGCTCAATTGCGGCAGCAGGCGGGCGAATTCGGCGGTGAACTGGCGCATCACATGGCCGTAGTTTTCGGACAGGAAGCGGCGCAGGGTGTCGTCATGCTCGGCGAACGCCCGCGCAAGGACGCGCATGAAAAGGGCGCCATTGCCATCGTGCGACAACTCCAGCGCAGGGCGGATGTAGGCTGTGAGCACTTCCTCCAATGTTGCGGGATGCTCGCTGCCAAGCTGCGCCAGGGCCGCCATACGGTTCGCGTTCAGCGCATCCAGCCGGCGTCGGAACACCTCCTCGACCAGTTTTTCCTTGGAACCGAAGTGGTAATTGACCGCGGCCAGATTGACGCCGGCGGTGGCCGTGAGCTGGCGCAGCGAGGCGCCGTCGAAACCGCGCTGCGCAAACAGCAGTTCGGCGGCACCGAGTATGCGATCCCGGGTGGAGCCTGGCGCGTTCACGAAAGGAAGGGCATCCGTTGAGTCCGGCACGATTCAAACGATCGTTTGAGCATACGTGAAGCCATTCGCCCGCGTCAAACGATCGTTTGTCGCGACCTGCGCAAACCTTGCACATGCGCTAGAATCTGTCAGACTTTAGTGGGCTAAATCCGCAATTCCTGTCGGGTTTAGCCCGTTTGCCGGTCGTTTCCGGCGCAACCCCTTCCTTGAAATCCGTTTACCGGAGCAGATTCGTATGGCGCTGGAGCGCACCCTATCCATTATCAAGCCCGATGCCGTCGCCAAGAACATCATCGGCGAAATCTATACCCGTTTCGAAAAAGCCGGCCTGAAGATCGTGGCCGCGCGTATGAAGCAGCTGTCGCGCCAGGAAGCGGAAGGCTTCTATGCCGTGCACCGCGAGCGTCCGTTTTTCAAGGCGCTGGTCGAGTTCATGATGTCTGGCCCGGTGATGATTACCGCGCTGGAGGGTGAGAACGCCGTGCTGGCCCATCGCGACCTGATGGGTGCCACCAATCCGAAGGAAGCCGCGCCGGGCACCATCCGTGCCGACTTCGCCGAATCGATCGACGCCAATGCCGTGCATGGCTCCGACGCGGTTGACACTGCCAAAGGGGAGATTGCCTACTTCTTTGCCATGACGGATATTATTGTGCGTTAGTTTGTGCGTTCATCCTTGAACGTGAAGGTCAAAAAGCGGCCATCCGTGGCCGCACTCTTCAATTTGAAGAATTAAAGAGCTATTTCTTGAACCACGTTGTCGCCAGCTCTGACAGGGTCAACCTGCTCGACTTCGATCGCCAGGGTCTGCGTGATTTCTTCGTGCAGATCGGTGAGAAGCCGTATCGCGCCGAGCAGGTGATGAAGTGGATCTACCACGACCTGGAAGACAACTTCGAGAACATGACCGACGTGGGCAAGGCGCTGCGTGCCAAGCTCACCGAGGTGTGCACTGTGGGTGTCCCCAAGACCATGCTGGATCGGGCCGCCACCGACGGCACCCACAAGTGGCTGCTGGGCATGGACAGCGGCAACGCGATCGAGACGGTGTATATCCCCGAGCCGACCCGCGGCACGCTGTGCGTGTCCTCGCAGATCGGCTGCGCGCTGAACTGCAGCTTCTGCTCCACTGGCGCGCAAGGCTTCAACCGCAACCTGTCCGCCGCCGAGATCATCGGCCAGGTCTGGGTGGCGGCGAAGTATCTGGGCAACGTCACCCACCAGAACCGGCGCATCACCAACGTGGTGATGATGGGCATGGGTGAGCCGCTGGCCAATTTCGACAACGTGGTACGCGCGATGAAGCTGATGCGCAACGATCTCGGCTTTGGCCTCGCCGCCAAGCGCGTTACCCTGTCTACCGCCGGCATGGTGCCGCTGATCGACCAATTGTCCGACGCCATCGACGTGTCGCTGGCGGTTTCGTTGCACGCCGCCAATGATGATCTGCGCACCGAGCTGATGCCGATCAACAAGCGCTACCCGATCGCCGAGCTGCTGGCCGCCTGCCAGCGCTGGATCGCACGCAAGCCACGCACCTCGATCACCTTCGAATACACCTTGATGAAGGGCATCAACGACCAGCTCGAGCACGCCCGGCAGCTGATCAAGCTGATGCGCAAGCTGCCCACCTGCAAGGTCAACCTGATTCCGTTCAATCCCTTTCCTGGAACGCGCTACGAGCGTTCCGGGGCGAATGTGATCCACAATTTCCAGACGCAGTTGCTCAATGCGGGCGTGCTGACCATGCTGCGGCGTACCCGGGGCGACGATATCGATGCGGCCTGTGGTCAACTTGCCGGGCAGGTGGCCGACCGCACCCGGCGTAGCGCCGATCTGCGCAAACGCCAGGAACAGGAAGCTTTGCATGCGATTTGACCGGGCCTTGATGCTCTGCCTGCTGCTGCCGCTGGCCGGTTGTATCACCACGCACACCAACAGCGGCACACTGGGCAAACCATTGCCACAGGAAAGCAGGGCTGAGCAGGCCAAGGACGCCGCCCGCGTTCATACGGAACTGGCGCAGCATTACCTGACCTTGGGCGACCTGCAAACGGCCCTGGCCAAGGTGCAGATGGCGGTCAAGTACGACCCAAACTATGCCCCTGCGCGTACGGTCATTGCCTACATTTACGAACGTATCGGACAGTCGGCGCAGGCGGAAGCCAACTACCGCAAGGCGGTTGCGCTTGAGCCGAACAAGGGCGACCCGAACAACAATCTCGGCCAGTTCCTCTGCTCCATCGGCAAGTATGCCGAGGGCGAGACCTATTTCCGCAAGGCAGTCACCGACCCGTTCTACGCCACCCCCGGCGTGGCATTGACCAACGCCGGCGTTTGTCAGTTGCGTGCTGGCGACAAAACCAGGGCTGAAGCTGATTTCCGTGACGCCATCGCGCGAAATCCAAAAGATGGCGAGGCACTCTTCCAACTCGCGAACCTGTCGTACCAGGCGAAGGATGCGTTTCGCGCAAGGGCTTTCCTGCAGCGTTTCGACGCGCTGGGCAAGCCGACTGCCGCTTCGCTCAAGCTGGGTCACGATATCGAAACAAGCATGGGCAACCCGGAGGGAGCCCGAAATTACAGCAAGCGATTGCTCAGCCAGTTCCCGGACTCGGGACAGGCGCACACCCTTGAATCTGCCAGCAACCCATGATGTCGATCCAGTCTGATATACCCGAGCAGGCACCGAGCAACCCCGAGCTGTTCGGCGACCCTCCAAGCGACCGGAATACAGCTTCCGGCGAGACCCATCAGCCGAGTTTTGGCAGCCGCCTGTGCGCGGCACGCGAAGCCCGTGGGCTGGACCTGGAAAGCTGCGCCAGCACATTGAAGCTACCTACCCGGATATTGCGAAAACTCGAACGAGATCAGCATGATGGCATCGATTCAAAGATTTATCTGGGTAGCTACATCACCACATACGGGCGTTACCTCGGCATCAACGACGCGTCCATTCAGGTGGAAGTGGATCGCATCCGCCAGATCGAGGCGCCGCTGGTAGCTACCGGCGGCATTTCGCACTCACGCTTCCTGCTTGATCGGTACGCCACCGCGGCTACCTATCTCGTGCTGACCCTGGTGATCGCGGTGCCAACAGTCTGGTTCGGCGTGCGCAGCACGCTCGATCGCGACCTCAGCCATCTGGCTCCGCTGGATGCCACGCCGGTGGCGCAGCAGGATGCGCGGGGCAGCTCCGGGCAGAGCGTGGCCGACAACCACGCGTTGGCGTCGCCGCCACCCGTCGCGACCCCCGTGGCTGACTCGGATCAGCCGCTGATGGCATCGATGGCGCCGTTTCCGAACCTGTCCGGCGACAACAGCCTGGTATTGGCCAAGCCGGCCGCGACTGCGGTCGACGCCGGTCGCGGTAGCCACAGTCTGGGCCTGACGCTTACCGCAGCCAGTTGGGTCGAGGTGGTCCAGGCCGATGGAACGCGTCTGGAATATGGCCTGTTGCCGACCGGCACGCACAAGACCTATCACAGCGACCAGCCGCTCGACGTGCGCATCGGCAATGTCAGTGGCGCACAGGTGGAGATCGACGGTCAGTCGGTTGGGTTGGAGGATTTCCGGCACGCCAACGTGGCCCATTTCCGCCTGCAACTGCAGGACGGCAAGGCCTCCGCTGCCGGTCTGTGATCGCGTAGCGGACCGCTCGGCACGGCCCATTTCGGTTATGCTTGCTCACTGCCTGTCCGGCAACGATGCGGGCAAGCTCCATACACCCTTTTGTTTACCGCGCTGCACCGCGCTTGCGGGTGCGCAGCCTCTTGAACGGTGATTGCATGGCATTTGAAGAATACGACCAGTACGAACAGAGCGAGTTGGTGCAAAAATGGCTGCGTGAGAACGGCGTCTCTATCATCGTCGGCGTGCTCATCGGCCTGGTCGGCATTTTTGGTTGGCAGCAGTGGCGCAGTCATCAGGTTCGCAATGAAAGTGTTGCATCGCAGCTCTACCAGCAGGCGCTGATCGCCCGATTGTCGGGCAACGCGGATGTCGCCGTCCAGGCGATCGACCAGTTGATGAAGGATTACGCAAAATCGCCGTACGCGGCGTTCGCAGTCAGCGATCGCGCCAAGCAACAGGTGCAGGACAAGCAGTTGGACAAGGCCGAGGCGTCGCTGCAGTGGGCGGAGAGCCACGCTACAGAGGGGCCGTTGAAGTCGCTGACGCTGCTGCGGATCGCACACGTACAGCTGGCCCGCAACGAGGCGAAGCCTGCGTTGGCTACGCTCGATCGGATACCGGCCGACAGCTTCCACGGGCTGGCACAGGAACTCCGCGGCGATGCGCTGGTCAAGCTTGGACGCCTGGACGATGCACGCAAGGCCTATCAAACGGCCATGTCAGTACTGAGCGAGGATGCGCCGCAACGCGGTGCCGTGCAGATGAAACTCGATGATCTGGCCGTGGCCGGGAAGCAGGGTGCATGAAAAGATTTCTGTTGATTACACTGGCTTCACTGGTCGCCCTCACCGGTTGCCATTCGTTCAAGAAGGAAAACGTCCAGCCGCCGACACCGCTGGCAAAGGATTTCAAGCCGACTGCGCAGGTCACCCGCCTGTGGCACACGCGGCTGGGTGATGGCGCCGGCGAAAGCGGTGTGCGGCTGCGCCCGACCGTGGCCGGCGGCGTGCTCTACGCCGACAGCACGGATGGCAAGCTGGCGGCGATTGATGCGACCAGCGGCAAGACCTTGTGGTCAAAGAGCTCGCGCACCCATGGCTGGTTCGGCTGGGGCGACAAGAAGCGCAAGGACGCCTTGTATGCTGGCGGTCCGGTGGTCAGCGGCGACCTGCTCGCCGTCGGCACGCTGGATGGCCACGTCTATGGCGTCAACGCCAAGGACGGCAGCCCGCGCTGGGAAGCAGAACTGGATACCCAGGTGCTCACTTCGCCGGTGATCGTCGGGGATGAGGTCATCGTGCGCGGCAGTAATGGCCGGATCTACTCGCTTAACGCGGCCACCGGCGAGCGCCGCTGGGTGTATGACCAAGGCAGCGTGCCGCTGCTGAGCGTGCGCGGCAATGGCCCGCTGCTGGTCGCCAATGGCGTCGTGTTCTTCGGCAGCGATGACGGCCAGCTGGTGGCGCTGCGCCTGGACAACGGTGTGAAGCTTTGGGAGCAGCGTCTGGCCAGTGGTGAAGGCCGCACGGATATCGATCGACTGGACGACGCCGATGGTGGCATCCTGCTCGATGGCAGCACGCTGTATGCCGCAGCCTATCATGGCAACCTGACCGCGGTCGATGGACCCAGCGGGCGTCCGCTCTGGGCGCACCCGTTCTCCACCTACACCTCGCTGGCGATCAAGGACAACAGCATCTTCGGGGTCGATGACAATTCGCAGGTGTGGGCGTTCGACAAGAACGCCGGTGCCGACATGTGGAAGAACAGTTCGCTCAAATATCGCTGGCTTACGGGTCCGGCGGTGCAGGGCAACTACGTGGTAGTCGGCGACATGGAAGGCTATGTGCATTGGCTGCAGACCGGCGACGGCGCGCTCGCCGCACGCGAACGGCTGTCCAAGAAGGCGATCCGCGCGCAGCCGCTGGTGGTTGGCGACACGGTCTACGTCGAGGACGTGAAGGGCCACATCGGCGCCTATCGCCTGTCCTCGCCCTGATTGCCGGAACGAAGTTACCATCATGCTGCCCGTCGTCGCGTTGGTCGGTCGTCCGAATGTCGGCAAATCGACCCTGTTCAACGTGCTCACGCGCAGCCGCGACGCGCTAGTGGCCGACATACCCGGGGTCACCCGTGACCGCCATTACGGTGCCTGCCACGGTGGCGAGCGCCCGTTCCTGGTCATCGACACCGGCGGCTTGTCCGGGATCGAAGAGACCATCGACGTACTCACCGCGAAACAGGTGCGCCTGGCGATCGAAGAAGCGCAGGTGCTGGTCTTCGTGGTCGATGCGCGCGACGGGTTGCTGCCGCAGGACCACGTGATCCTGGCCGAGCTGCGTCGCAGCGGCAAGCCGATCGTCGTGGTGGTCAACAAGACCGATGGCCTGGACGAGCAGGCAGCGCTGGCGGAGTTCGCGGCGTTCGGTATCGCCGCCACCTTGCCGCTGTCCGCCGCGCATAGCCGCGGCACCGACGAGCTGATCCAGGTCGTGTTGCCCTTGTTGCCGCCCGATGAAGACACCGCAGGCGACGCGGCGAACGAGGATGGCAGCATCCGCGTGGCCATCGTCGGCCGGCCGAATGCGGGCAAGTCGACCCTGATCAATCGCCTGCTGGGCGAAGAGCGGCTGATCGTCTCCGACGTGGCCGGCACCACCCGCGATCCGATCCGGGTCCCGCTGGAACGCGACGGCAAACGCTACACGCTGATCGACACCGCCGGTATCCGGCGCAAGGCGCGGGTCGAGGAGGCCGTCGAGAAGTTCAGCGTGATCAAGACGCTGCAGTCGATCGACGCCGCCCAGGTGGTGGTGGTGATGATCGACGCCCGCGAGAACCTGGCCGACCAGGACCTTACCCTGATTGGCCATGCGATCGACGCGGGCAGGGCGCTGGTGATCGCGCTCAACAAGTGGGATGGTCTGGATGCCTACCAGCGCGACCAGTGCCTGCGTGCACTTGATCGCAAGCTGGTCTTCGTCAACTGGGCCAAACAGGTGCACATCTCCGCACTGCACGGTTCGGGCTTGCGTGAACTGCTGCGCGCGGTGGTGCGTGCGCATGCTTCGGCGACCAAGGTGCTGGTGTCCTCCGACCTGACCAAGACCCTGGAAAAGGCCTACGAGAGCTACCAGCCGCCGCTGGTCAATGGGCACGCGCCGAAGCTGCGTTTCGCGCACCCGGGCGGTACCAATCCGCCGACCATCGTGATCCATGGCACCCGCACCAAGCACATTGCGCCGGCCTACCAGCGCTATCTGGAGAACTTCTTCCGCAAGCGCTACAAGCTGGAAGGTACGCCGATCCGCATTGCCTTCCGCGAGGGCGAGAACCCTTACGCAGGACGCAAGAAAGTGTTGACTAGGGAACAGGAGCACAAGGCGCGCCGCCGGCTCAGCGAACTGATCAAGCGCACGCGCTGAGCCAGGGTGCGGCGCCGGCGACTTCTCGGTGAAGTCTTGAGTAGTCGAGCCTGACGCGGTGGCGCCCTTCGAACGTCCATTCGCCGGGCGATCGCTTCGAAGCGTCCACAGAGCTTCGCGCCGCGGCGAAACTTCCTTGCCGGTTCACGCAGCAAGATGCCGGGTGATCTGCACGAGCCCCTGCAGAATGGCCAGCGGGCTGGGCGGACAACCGCCGACCACGGCATCAACGGGAATGACATCGCTGATCGGGCCACGCGTGGCGTAGTTGGCACCGAAGACCCCGCCACACCCGCCGCAGTCGCCCACGGCCAGCACCCACTTGGGTTCGGGCATCGCAGCATAGGTAAGTTTGAGCGCCTCTTCCATGTTGACCGACACCGGTCCGGTGACCAGCAACAGATCGGCGTGGCGAGGACTGGCCACAAACCGGACACCGGCGCCTTCCAGGTTGTAGTACGCGGTGCTGAGCGCGTGGATTTCGAGCTCACAGCCATTGCAGGAGCCGGCATCGACATGGCGAATGCACAAGGCGCGCCCGAACACGGCGTGCAGCTCACGCTGGATCGTGGTGAGTTCGGGCCCGGCTGGATTGGGCGCCGGCAGCGCTTCGCTGAGACGGCCGACACGTAGGATGCGTGAAAGGATATCGAACATGCCCGCTTACCCGTCGTGTCCGCTGTAGGAAAGGTTGAATGACTTGTTGATCAGCGGGAAGTCCGCAACGATGTTGCCCAGGATGGCGACTTCGAGCAGCGGCCAGTTCTGCCACGAGGGATCATGCGCCCGGCAGCGCCGGATGCCGCCCGCGGCGCCGGTTTCCAGCGCCAGCATGAGCGGACCGCGCCAGCCTTCGATCAGGCCGATCCCGAGCTGACCGGCGGGGGCCAGCGGCACGTCGACGACAAGCGGACCGGTCGGCAGCGCTTGCAGCCATTGCCGGCACAGTCGCAGCGACTCCAGCGTCTCCTCGAAGCGTACCTGCACGCGGGCCGCCACATCGCCTGCGCTGCTCGTGGCCAGCACCGGCGGCGAACGATCGTATGGCGGCCATGGCTGGTCCACGCGCAGGTCGCGGGCGATGCCGGAGGCACGCCCGGCCAGGCCGATCGCGCCCAGTGCGGCAGCCTGGGCGGGGGTCAGCCGGCCGGAACCGAGGAAACGATCCTGCAGGCCCTCGTGTCGGGCGTAGATCCCGCGCAGGTCGCGTACCGCACGTTCCAGTGTCTCGATCTCGTCGAGCATGCCTGGCAGTGCGCGTGCCGGCAGGTCGCCGGCCACGCCGCCGGGGACCACGAAATCGAACAGGTAGCGCTGGCCGAACAGCTCCGCGTTGCGCCGCAAGAGTTGTTCTTTCAGGCTGGAGAATTGGGTCTGGCCGAAGGCAAAGCCGGCATCGTTGGCCAGCCCGCCGAGATCGCCCAGATGATTGGCGATGCGCTCGCGTTCGAGCGCCAGCGCACGCAGTACGATGGCGCGGGGCGAGGGCGTGCTGGCGGTGATCGATTCCAGCGCGGCGCAGTACGCCCAGCTGAAAGCCACGGTCGAATCGCCGCAGATATGGGCGGCCAGGCGATGGGCGTCGCGCTGGGCCAGTGCCTCGAAACGCTTGGCGATGCCCTTGTGCGTGTAGCCGAGGCGAACCTCCAGGCGCAGCACCTTTTCGCCCACCACGGCCAGCTGGAACCGCCCCGGCTCGATGGTACCGGCATGCACCGGCCCGGCGGTCATTTCATGCACGCCTTCACCGCTGACCGGAATGAACGGATACGGTGCGCTGGTCACCGGCCAGGTCTGCGTCGCCTCGACATCGCGGCGCAACGGAAAGACGTCTTCCGGCCAGCCGCCGTGGCGCAGCCACGGTCGCGTATCGCCACCGTCGGCGCGGATGCCGAGTAGATCGTAGGTTGCGCGCTGCAGCCGCCCGGCCACCGGAAAGCGCGTGGCCAGCGAGGGGTAGATCGCCTGCCCGGCGGACATCGCGTGTTCGAGCAGGACTACGCGATCGTGCAGCAGATAGGCCGCGTGGACGCGCAGGCACTGATCGCGGTCACGATCATCGCTACCCCACAGCGACAGCAGGTCCGCGCCAGCCGCACGCATCGCATCGGCGCCCTGGCACCAGCGCTCGGCATCGACCTGCACGCGGCAGGCCGCCACGTTGGAGGGCAAGCGCACACGTTCGGTGTCGAGAAAGTCAGGCCACATGGGATTCATCCGATCAGGCTCGCGGCAAGCCGATACCATCCGGCGAGCGCAGGCGGCATGTACAGGCCGAGCATCAGCACCAGCGCCATGTGGACAAATACCGGCACCAGCGCGGGCGGATGCGGCAAGCGCTGCGCATCAGTTTCGCCGAACACCATCGGCTGGACCTTGGCGAAGATCGCGGCGAATGCCACGGCCAGGGCGACGAGCAGGAACGGTGTCGCCCACGGGTGGTCGCGCATCGCCGTGATCAGAATCAGGTATTCGCTGGTAAACACGCCGAACGGTGGCATGCCGAGTATCGCCAGCGAGCCCAGCATCAGGCCCCAGCCGACGGTGGGACTCACCGCCAGCAAGCCGCGGATACCGTCGATACGCTGTGTGCCCGCGATTTGCGAGGCATGGCCGGCGGTGAAGAAGATCGCCGACTTGGTCAACGAGTGCACCGTCATGTGCAGCAGCGCGGCGAAGTTTGCCAGCGGCCCGCCCATGCCGAACGCGAACGTGATGATG
>SCRO01000054.1 GCA_004298505.1 Rhodanobacter sp. | reverse complement strand
TTCCGCACTTCGCCGCTGCCGTCTGATACCTGACATCGCCTCTTCTCCGATCGTTGCACCGGAGAATCATTGTCCTGACGGTGGCGCGAAACGGAAGAACGCCGTTCAGTTACCGCTTACAGCGCAGGTGCCGCCACAGCTCGCCACCGCCTTGGCGGTCGGCGGCGATGTGTTGGTAGATGCGCTCGTGGCTGATGGATGCCTCGCTGGCGATCTGTACGGGGCTCCATTGCTCTGCGGTGAGCCGCGCTTCCACGGCAGCCCACTGCGCCGGCTGGATCCGAGCTTGCGTGCTCGCTGCATGTCTACGCTTCGCACTCTGCCGTGGTGCGGCTCGCGCGTGATACAGGGTCGCATCGCCCGGGTTGCGGCGAAGCTCGCGGCTGATCGTCGTCGCCGCGCGTTTCAACTCCGCGCTGATTTCGCGGGCTAAAAATCCACCCCTCTGCAGGTGCTGAATCTGATAGCGTTCGTCTTAGCTCAGGTGTGTGTAGCTCATGTGCAGTTCCACTTGGCGGTGAAGCTGTGCAGGCTACCGCGCCTGCGCCGCTCTACCGCTTCGGGTGCTGCACTTCAGAATTGAACTCGCCGTAGAACCCCTGACGCTAGGATACGAAAAGCGGAAGTACCTGGTCTACAACCAAAGCGCAAATCGATGCCACAAATACAGAAGATATCGCCACCATTCCTACCTTCGTCCTCGAATCCCACCTAAAAGTAAATAGACTTGCGCCAAACACGAATAAGGTAAAAAAAAGCAAGCCTAATAAGTCAATACGCACTCCTCTAAGTGTCTCGTCACCGACCAACACACCTGTCATCGCTTTAAAAAGCTGGGTAGACGGGAGGAAGCTAAAAAGTCTAACCGCCGCGTGGGGAAAGTACCGTAATGGAACCGTAGCTCCCGAAAAGACAATTAGCACAATAAAGGTGATTTGGTTGGCAATCTGAGCAGCTTGGACACTATCAATTAAGCAACTGACCAGGCAGCCAATTGAACTTATCGCCAAGGACCCCAATAGCGCGACAATGAATATCGACGGGATTTTTTGCCAAAGATCCGAACCAAATAGTACCGCAGTAAGCACGATTTGAATCGCTAGCACGATGCAGAGAACGATGAAACTTGTCAGCATCCGCGCCACGAGAATCTGCCAAGGATTGACTGGCGTAAGATAATACTGTTTAAATAGCCCATTTTCACGGGACATAATCAAAGGTAGCACCACGCCAAAGATTGAGTTACTCACCGTCACAAAAGTAATAAGCGCCGCCAGAACAGGCATGATCTCGCTGCCATCGCCCTGACCAATCCCTAGTACATAGACACCGTAAAATATCATTGGAAAAGCAATCGTGAAGAAAAAAGCCGCCTTTATGCGAAATGTCAGCTTTATCTGCACAATGATAAAGTTAATTAGTGTGTCCACTTTCTTCTCCCGTCATCTCGAAATATAGCGACTTCAGGTTTTGTTCTCTAACCGAATGTCTCGTTAGGACAGGATGTAATGATTGACCGAGGCCTTCGTGGATCACCTGCAGCAATGCCTCAGGCTTTGCTACGTCGTGACAAAAAATCTTGTTAGCCTTGGCCATCGCCTTGTAACCATTATCTTTCAGGACCTCAACAACACTATCAATACCTTGTGCAGAGGCGTAATGCAGCTGAACAACATGATGACCTTTGGATTCTCTCAAGTAGGTCTCTATTTCTATCGCAGGGGACAGCTTCCCCGCACGCATGAACGCAACCTTTTCGCATGTTCTTTCCACGAAATCAGTGACGTGTGAAACAATTAGGACCGCCATGCTACGGTCGCATTTGATTCGAGTTATGCTGTCAATCAGAAGGTCATAAGCACCCAAATCGAGGCCGGACGATGGTTCATCTAGCACTAACAATTCAGGCTCATTCAAGAGTCCAATGGCCAGGGACAAACGTTGCTTTTGGCCGCCGGATAGCTCGTCTATGAATTGGTCAAAACTGTCTCCCAGCCCTAGGTCGACAAAGGTTTGCCGCGCACGTCTTCGCTCAACCCCGTAGAAACTAGAGTAAAGACGCACAATATCATGCACCTTAAGTCTCTCTGAAAACGGAACGTTTTGCCGTACAACAGCCACACGCTGAGTCATCCAGCGCCGAGTTCGAACTGGATTACCTCCAAAGACGCTTATACTTCCGCTGTCTGGTCGGAGGAGCCCAACCAAAAGATCAATAAAGGTACTTTTTCCAGAACCGTTTGCACCAAGTAGGGCGAGCGATTCGCCCGCCGCTAAAGTCAGATTTGCACCTTCCAAAATGAGCTTCTTTTGATAGTAGGCAAAATTGAGCCCTTTTACCTCAATCACATTGTGTCCCACAGCACTAGGCGTCATTAGCGATCAACCGAACCAAAGGAAAATGGGTAGATGGGCAATTCGGCATATCCGCTGAGCTTCATATATTTACTTAATGCAGATAGTGACATGCCACCCATGGGGCAAAGCGAGATGTTCGACATCGCAGCAGCTACCATAGTAAAGTTTTGCGCAAGGTGGCCAGCCTCAAGAAGCATCAACTTCCACGATCGATCACCGTACTTTGCGTAGCTATTATTCATGTGCGCGCTTAAAATCAGAACGCCAGCCGCATGGTCCCATGTGCTAGCGTTTGTCACGCCGCTCATCTGCGACGGATCGAAGAAAAATTTGTTAGCATCGACGTCCACACTTTCATCGATTACCTGAAGTTGGTGCCTGGCTGGATGATAGTGGTAAAGACCGCGTTCAAGTCCGGCCAGCCTCAGTGATAAAACATACACTTCAATGGGGTATAAGGCACCTCCAGAGGGGTAGTGTCTGCGCCGGACACCCAGCTTTTCCGTAGGATGATCACCCACGGCGGCTGCGAGCCAGCTGGAAAGCTCGTCGAGAGTCATTATATTGGGAGAATAACTGCGAACACTCTGCCTTCTTGCAAAAGCATCCCGCAATGGGACAGTTAATACTTGGGAATCGGGCTCTGGAAGGTTTACGCATTTCGCACCAGTGAAGTCCTTACCCCCGCCCTTTAAAACAACGTGTTGCAGTTTTCTCTGCATTGGACGCGGAGGCGCGCCTCCTCCAGAAAAGTCGATGTTCCGCAAATATGTAAGCAGGAGATCCTGCTTGCACGTTAGTGAACTTTCCGGAAACACATTGTCCAGGTAGTCAATAATCACTCTAGCATTCTCAAGGGAACGGGTGAGACCAAGGATTTACTTCTTCACCAAAATCGAGCTTCCGCTCATAAATCGTTGCATAGTCGCGAAGGCGTGCCATTTTTTCAGGCTTGTTGCTCTCTCGGTTGTAAAGAGGAAGTAGTCCAGGAACGACGGCTTTGACGACATGCAGGGAAAGCTCCGAAGCAAAGTCACAGGTCAAATCGTTGATATACGCAGTCTTACCAACCTGCGCTAACTTTTTCGCTAACAGTCCGATTTCCCCCAAAACGGAAGCCTCGGACGACATCGATAGAGATGCGCGCACTGCAAGAGAGTCCGCGTAGTCAATTTCCTTTCCAGCGCAGAGGAACGCCATTCTTTCCCGACAATCGTTCTTCGCATAGAACTCAGCATGACCGCTCATGGTTCGAATCGCCCCTTCGCCTGCCGGGCTTGGTGCTTCCCGAGAATCAAGGGATAGGCCCTTATATATCGCATCGCTCGACAGCCCCATTAATACTTCAACTAGTGCTTTTTCGAGTACATAATCAGCATCGATCCCGCATGAAGCACCAACAATGGTAAAAGGAGGGGCGTTGTAGAGGAGAGTCACAAAAAAAACAGGAACGCCAACGTCATTCGTAAGATCGCTTATAATTATTTCGTAGCCTGTTTGTAAAAATTCGCTACAAATTTTTTTAAGCGACTGACGCTTGGTATAATGCATCAAGGACTTCAGAAGTACGCGGGGCGGCGAACGACGAGTAAGCCACATGCCCATGATGGCGTCTCGCTCGATCACTTCATATATACCGGAGGATGCAGCTCCAATCCAACTGCTTCCGCATGCCATGCCGGTGCTCATTTGCTCACAAATTCGCTCGTACACTGAGGCGAATTCGATTCCAAGAAAGCATTGAACTACAGGAACGTATGCCAGCGACATTTCCGGCAATTTTTTCACCTGTAGCCAGCGGATTGAAGCCTGTCTATTGAACGGCGTCAGTTCGTTGTATTTTTTTACCCCCATTGAGGGAGCATGACCGTCTCCCTTCCAAGAAAGGTCCTGCCAATACGGCAGATCGAAGCCTTTTGAAACCATCTCATCGTAAGATGACGTGACGAAGATGTGCCTTTTTGGATCCACGATTTGCCCACAATAGCGTTCTACGCCTTCACACAGGGCCTTTATCATCGCCTCCTGAGCGTCAAACGCGAGGCCTGCACCGAGAGACGCAGCTCCGCCCAGCACATCAAGTGGCAGTTCGTTATCTGCCTGAGATGCATCCATTCGGCTCCGCATAAACTTGGCGACGCCGAGAGCTTTACTGCTTTTTGATACCGCCAGCATGCAATCTGAAAACCATAGCGGCTTCTGATAGAGCAGTACTCGCTCGATCGGCCCTCCATGAACGACGGACAATTTCTGGAGATCATGAATGTAGGTCACGGCCACCCTTTTATAAAGTGCACACCAAACACCCCGGGACCTTCATCATCGGCTCGGATGCGACTGTCCCAAGGTGAGGCGTGATCTTGAGTATCTCTGCTGGAAAACGTCTCTGGGATCGCTCAAGTTGGGAAATTAGTGCGCCAGCCTCATGAAAACACGTGGTGAGTTCTTGCGCTTCTGATCGGGAAACTACTGAGGGCGGAGCACGGTAAACTTCGGCCTCTACACGTGCGTTTTGCACTACATCACGCAAGGAGCCAATGGAATTGATGCGAAAACAGCAAAAACATGCCTCTGCGTCGTGATGAAGAACTGGACTGACGAAGCTCATGGCGCCAGAGCGCGTAACAAATAGCCAATTAATCTGTTGAGCTCTCGCCCAGGAATTGACCTTGTAGAGCGCGTGTACGTCAAGGTTGTGAGCGAGCAAAAGCGGGGAATGCATGTCCTGTGACGTTGCTTTAAAGGTCTTCACTAATCTGGCCATATCTTCCTCGCCTATCTCCCTAGCACCCAGTTCGAAAATTTCGATATCAGGAATGACGCCAGACAGCATGCTCGTTACGAGGCTTATCGATTTTAGTTGTGCGAAGGGCGCAACAACGACAATACGGCCATAGACCCTATCCGGCTTCTTGTCTACAATCACGTGATCGTCTCTGAGTTGTTCAAACAGTGTCTCAATGTCTGCGCGCTGCGCGCCGAGCTCCTGCGCCCGCGAAACGTGTCGCTCAATAACATCCTCCGCGACCGAGCCATGCCTTCCTGAGAAATCCTTAATAAATCCCAACAGAAAATCTGCCCAACCTTCATAAATAATCAGTCTATCTCCGCCAAGTACAGCGCACTCGCTGTCCGAAAGTCTTTGAATCGATAGGCCAGACCGGAGGGTAAATATTGTCTCTGGATTCTTCATGATGTTCGTCAGTGAACTTGATATTTAGCGTATGAGCGAATCAGGTTATAAGGCCAACCTTTATAAGCTCTAAAGCAACTAGTGCGACTTTCAGGAGTTGGCAGCGATCCCTTAGGACATTGGACAGCGTCATCCCGGCGCCATGCCGTAGCGATCACGGATCACGATGAATGTGGCACGCGGAACCATTTCGTAAAAAACACATACCATGTCCACCCACGCTACTGAACAAAGTCGCTCTACAGAAGGACTTCGCCATTCACGGTACAACTAAATTTGCCTATTACGAAATCTTTAAAATCGATCCAGATATCTTGGATCGATTCTTTAAAGTTTGATTCTTTAAATTTTCGAGCCTGTCCGAAAAATCTAAACAGAACAACAGCAGCATGCTTCGCAACAGCAGAGAAGAATTACTTCAAGTTGGGCCTCCGAAGCACCTTCCTGTTGACTTGCACCCACAGTGTCGAAAATCTTTTTCAAGTACATGGCTTTATCCTCGTGCATTTTAGTAGGTGGACGTAACTTCCCTAGCAAACGGCTTCACCATAGTCTTTTTTCGCGACCGTACGAGACACATCTCTCGAAACTATAATCGACTCGAGAGGATAGAGACCGACAGCACTAAAGCGACCGCAAGGAGTCATAAAGAACTATTTATCACTACCCCCTCGATTTGTTATAGCCGATGCTAAGACGAAACACTCAGATCAAGATCTTTTATGCCGGATCTATTACGCAATATATTACGTCGTAATATATTATGCCTTCTCTATTCAAGAATGGCGGAGGCAAGTTACTCTAATCAATGCAGCGATGTCAACAAGCTGAACCGCCCCGGGTTTTGAGAAGACTCCAACTCTTGAGAAAATAGTGAATCGCTCCGGGTTTTGAGGAGGCTCCAACTCTAGAGAAGATGGAGCTATGAACAAGTCGAACAAGTTCTCACCTGAGGTCCGCGAGCGCGCTGTGCGCATGGTGCAGGAGCATCGCGGAGAGTACCCATCGCTGTGGGCCGCCGTAGAATCGATGGCGCCGAAGATCGGCTGTGTGCCGCAGACCTTGCTGGGCTGGGTGCAGCGGCACGAGGTCAACACCGGTGTTCGCGATGGCGTGACCCCCGCCGAAGCGCAGCGCGTCAAAGCGCTCGAGCGTGAGGTCAAGGAATTACGCCGAGCCCACGAGATCCTGAAGCTGGCCAGCGCGTTTTTTGCCCAGGCGGAGCTCGACCGCCGACTCAAGTCCTGAGGGACTTTATCGACGAACATCGGAGCACCTTCGGGGTCGAGCCGATCTGCAAGGTCCTGCAGGTCGCCCCGTCGGGATATCGAAGCCATGCGGCGCTTCAGCACGATCCGCGTCGGCGCTGTGCCCGGGTCAAACGGGACGCGATGCTGGTGCCGGAAATCAAACGGGTCTGGGAGGCCAACATGCAGGTCTACGGTGCGGACAAGGTCTGGAAGCAGTTGGCACGCGAGAGGATGACGGTGGCGCGGTGCACCGTCGAGCGGTTGATGCGGCGGCAAGGCCTACGCGGTGTCGTGCGCGGCAAGGTAGTGCGCACGACGGTCAGCGACCGCAAGGCACCGTGCCCGATGGACAAGGTCCATCGGCAGTTCAAGGCCGGGCGACCGAACCAGCTATGGGTCTCGGATTTCACTTACGTCTCGACCTGGCAGGGCTGGCTGTACGTGGCCTTCGTCATCGACGTGTTCGCACGTCGCATCGTGGGCTGGCGGGTCAGCCGCTCGATGCGCACGGACTTCGTGCTCGATGCCTTGGAGCAAGCGCTCTACGCACGTCAGCCCGAGCGTGACAACAGCTTGATTCATCACAGCGATCGCGGGTCGCAATATGTCTCCATTCGCCACACCGAGCGTCTGGCCGAAGCCGGCATCGAACCGTCGGTGGGCGACAAGGGCGACAGCTACGACAACGCGCTCGCGGAGACCATAACGGCCTCTACAAAGCCGAGGTAATCCACCGCCGAGGACCATGGAAAACCAGGGAGGCCGTGGAGCTGGCCACACTGGAATGGGTGGCTTGGTTCAACCACCACCGACTGCTCGGACCCATCGGCTATATCCCGCCTGCAGAGGCTGAGGCAAACTACTACCGGCAACTCGCCAGTCAGCCCGCTGCCGTGGCGGCCTGACTTAAACCAAATAGCCTCCACGGAACCCGGGGCGATTCACTTCGAGCAGCAGAGACCATTAGCTTAGGATGGTGTCTACGGAACCGACAGCGGTCCATTATGCCATACCCGCCAACCATGCCGCGGAAGTGACCAGCGCACTGACAAGGAGCAGATTCAATTGACCAGAGCATCCTTGGACGACAGTCTTGCTGCTGTAGCTCGAATGTGATGGTGAACTAGCGACTCGCTACTTTTCAATGCGCGATGCAACGACTTGTCCGCCCAAGCTAATGACCTAGCCAATTTCCGCTCGCATTCCGGTGCATTTCCACTCAGCGCAGCGCGCAGCGCCAAACAGCGAGGCCACAAACTTGGTAGCCACCACGTCGCTCCAGCTGTCAAGATGGAGCTTGACAGCTGGCTCTCATCTTCCAGCTCCATCGCCTTGGTAAAAATTATTTCCATGCGAATAATGGATATCAAGTCTTCAATGGTCGCAACTAGTTGACGATCTATATTACCTAGCATGCGGTCAAGCTCATCCTCCAATTCATGCACCTCCGACCAGCGGCCACTGTGCTGAGCGGTCTTCAGCCGAATCTGGATCGAAATTAGAGAATAAGGCGGGGGCAGCACCGCAAGTTCGGTCACTACGTCGCCCGGTAAATCCTCTTCCAGTACGCCCTGGATGGAGAGGGCGAGAAAGCGCACGTAGGCGCCGACTCGGCACGCGCGATTGCCTGACTTCAACCACTGCAGCAATTGTAAACCGTCCGACGGGTTAGGACATGCGAACGGCAAAAGGTTCGCCGCGCCGATCGCGGCATTATAAACAGCGAAAGACAAGAGTGCGTTCACCAGTTCGGAAGCGCTTTCGCGCGAGTATGACCATGCCAGACAAGCCAACAGCATGGCGCTCAGCGAGGCTATCAAGTTTGCAAAAGGGCCCCCGATCGCATAGCTAATATGTTGAGCTCGCAGCGAGCGGTCGAGGTTGGGTATGGCAAGAACCGAGCCGGATACACTCAACCCGCTTCTGGGACCCCTAGGATGCCAGCGGAAGCGCCATCCACGCGTCATCGCCATTCCCTGCAGCGCGCCAACCTGTATGCTCAAAACTGTCATGCTTGCCCATCTGGCGGTGACTATGTGGCCCGACTCGTGTATAACCGAGGTCGTCCACATGATTATAAAATAT
The DNA here is from genome assembly GCA_004298505.1 of Rhodanobacter sp. Lineage (GTDB taxonomy): Bacteria > Pseudomonadota > Gammaproteobacteria > Xanthomonadales > Rhodanobacteraceae > Rhodanobacter. Next base: position 4,514 of record SCRO01000054.1, on the reverse strand, counting down.
AGCAAGATAACTAGTAGGTAGTCCTTTGGAGACATGCCCAACCTAAGGTGGACGGCGCGAAGCATCAGGGCCAAGCCCCCTAAGCAACCTCCCAGTATCATTAGCCACCACCCACACCGCGCGCTAACGTTGAACCAGCTCGGGGGACGCCACAGGCCAATTTCGTTCGGTTCGCGTGCTCTGTTCTCAACGCTAGTTTTCGAGATTGTGTCCTGCATGGCTCCATCCCTCACGTGGCTCAGGCAACGCTAAATAAGCCATCGCAGGTATTATCCCGCGCAGAGCCTACCTTTGCGCTACGACCTACAACCAGCCCTTCTGCCGAGCCAGCCGATACGCCTCGATACGGTTGGCCACCCCGAGTTTGCCGATCGCCTCGGAAAGATAATTGCGCACCGTGCCATGTGAGAGATTCAGTCGCGTTGCGATGTCGCCCGCTGACTGGCCTTCCCCAGCCAGTCGCAACACCTGACGCTCGCGATCGTTCAATGGATCGGCCTCGGACCACGCTTCCAGTGCCAGCTGGGGATCGATCGCGCGGCCACCGCAATGCACGGTGCGCAGGGCTTCGGCCAGATGCTCGGCGGGCGCGTCCTTCAACAGATACCCGGACACGCCGGCGTCCAATGCGCGACGCAGGAAGCCGGGCCGGGCAAAGGTGGTCACGATGATCACCTTGATCGGTAGCTCCTGGCGCTGGATACGCTGCGCCAGCTCCAGGCCGGTCAGACCCGGCATTTCGATATCGGTGACCAGCACATCAGGCTTCAGCCGCTGCAACTCACGCCACGCCGCCTCGCCGTCGGCGGCCGATCCGAGCACGTCGATATCGACCTCCAAGCTCAGCAAGGCCGATAACGCGCCGCGCACCATGGCCTGGTCTTCAGCCAGCAAGACGTGAATCATGCGGTGGAATGCTCGGAGCCGGGCCTGGCCTGCTGCGCGGCATTCGCCGCTTCGCCAGGCGACGATGTCGGCTGCACCAGCCGCAAAACAGGTATGGGTGCCAGCACCTGCAATCGCGTACCACCGCCTCGCGGCGACTTCACCGTCAGGCTGCCGCCCAGTGCCCGCACCCGCTCGCGCATCCCGCTCATGCCGTTGCCCTCCGAGTGGATGCCTCCGCGACCATTGTCGCTGATGTCCATGCGCACGCTGGCGTGCTCCCGCTGCAGTTCAATGGTAGCCACGCTCGCCCGCGCATGGCGGGCAATATTTGTGACTGCCTCGCGCAGCACCAGGGACAGACCACACTCCACCTGCTTTGGTAGGTGGTCCGGCGGATAACCCGATTGCAGCGACACGCCCGAGGACTCCAGCATCAGCCTGGCAGCAGCCAGCTCGGCCGCCAGATCACTGGCGCGAATACCGCTCACGGCGCTGCGCACTTCGGCCAAGGCATGACGTGCCACCTTCTCGGCCTCCCCGACCTCGCGCTGGGCCGCTTCGACGTCGCGGTCGAACAGCTTGCGGGACAGTTCCAGCTTCAGGGTGATCAGCGACAGCGTGTGGCCGAGCAGGTCGTGCAGGTCGCGGCCAATCCGCTCACGCTCGGCGGTGGCCGCCAATCGCCGCACCTCGTCGTGGGAAAGCTGCAGTTGTGCATCTTTCTCCTCGCTGGTGCGCTCGGCATTGACCACGATACCGATGATGAACGACATCAACGGGATCGAGAACACCGCCTGCCATGGATAGTGCAGCAGCCAGGTTTCCAGCAGCAGAGCCGCGTTGAGCATGGTCAACCACACCAGATAGGTGCGAAAGGGCATGCGGCAAACGCGCAGCATCACGCAACCGTAGATGAAATAGGTCAGGCCGCTGGGATACCAGGAAACCAGCGCGATACTCAGCAGCACCATCGCCAGCGCGTAGCTGCGTGCTATGGTTCGCGGCGCAACAACGCTCTTGTAGTACAGCAGCAGAAACAGCGGGTAGCTGGCCAACGTGAAGACCAGCCATCGGCCATTCCAGCCGTCGCTACTCCAGATGGGTGTGGCAAACAGCCAGGCCGACCAAAGCAGGTGCACCGCATCGATCCAGGGCGACTTTCCTCGATGGATACTCGCGGCGGCCAGCGAATCCGGTGCTGGCGTAAAAAATGCGGTTATTCGTTGAACCATCGCGCCTGCCCCTGCAGAGCCTTTGTGCGTCGCCATACTACTTCAACCATGTCGGCGCAGGCGCCGCGCCGCCATCAGCAGGAATCCTGCGGCAAAGCCGACCAGCACCAACACATGCAGCAGCAGCGGCCCGTGCTTCATGCCCACCGCCGCCAACGCCAGCATGTCCAGGTGATAGCTCGGCCATACCGGTGCGATCTGTTGCAGGAATTTCGGCAGCATCGGCAACGGAAACCAGAGACCGGACAGGAACGCCATCGGCAAGTAGATCAATTGCAGCATGCCTGGCGCGCCCTGTCCCTTGAACACGGTCCCGACCCACATGCCCAGTGCGCAGAACGGCAGCACGCCGAGCATGCCAGTCAGCAAGAGGGCGCTCATCTGGGCCAAGGAAAGCAACACATGCCCCAAGGTCAGCGCCATTACGAGCAGCAGCATGATCACCGCGCCCGCGGCCAACATTGCCATCATCATTTTGCCCGGCAGATAGGCGCCCGGTGGCATCGGTAACGCACGTTTGAAGGTCAGCAGGCCGCTTTCGCGTTCTATCGCCAGCGACACGCCGAAACCGAACAGGCCCGGACTCATCACCCCGAAGACCCCGTAGCTGGCGAGCAGATAGGTAGACGCGCCCTGCCCTCCCGAATGCCCCATGATGACGCCAAACAACAGGTAGAACAGACCAGGGAACAGCATGATCGGCAACATGAAGGCCGGGTTGCGCGCGTAGCGCAGGCACTCGCTGCGAGCTTCTTCCAGATAAGCGCCAAGAACGCGGCGACGTGGCATCACGATGGCGGCCGTGGACTCGTTCGCTGAAGGGATGGTTTCCATTTCAGGCGGCCTCGCGTTGCAGTTGCTCCGATGCCTCGTCGGCATCGCGGGTGAGCTCGGTGAATGCTTCAGCCAATCCGGCGCGATGGACCTCCAGCTCGGCCAGACGCGGGTCGGCCTCGAGCAAACGGCGCACCACGATTTCCGCTTCGGCTGTGGTGATGTGCAGACGCTCGCGTTCTCGATGCGCTTCGCTTACATCGGGCCAACCACGCACGGTGTCGATTGACAGCGCGCTCAGACAGCGAATGCGCTTGAGCGCCACCTTGGCGCGCAGTTCATCAACCGAGCTCTCATGGATGATTCGGCCACGTGACATCACGCAGACGCGGTCGGCCAGTGCCTCGGCTTCTTCCAGATAATGCGTGGTCAGCAGCACCGAGCACCCGTCGGCGAGCAGTTGGCGGATCGCCGCCCACAGCTTCTGCCGTGCCTCGATGTCCATCCCCACGGTGGGCTCATCCAGAAACAGCAGTTCGGGCCGACCACACAGCGCCAGCGCGAACTGCACCCGCCGTTGCTGTCCGCCGGAGAGTTTCGCGTAGGGTCGCTGCAACAAATCGCCAATCCCCGCCAGCTCGGCACTTTCTGCCACGGAACGGGGCACCGGATAGGAGCTGGCGGTCAATCGCAGCAGTTCGGCGACGCGCAGGGTCGGCGGCAACTGGGCGTTCTGAAGCATTACGCCGATGCACCGACGCGGCTCGATGCGCTGCGGGTCCAACCCAAACAACTCGACGGTGCCGGCGTCGGCTCGGATCAACCCCAGCAGCAGGCCGATTGCAGTGGTCTTTCCCGCCCCATTCGGACCGAGCAGGGCGAGCAGCTCGCCACCGCGCAATTGCAGCGCGGCACCCTCCAGTGCCGCGACGCTCCCGTAGCTTTTAAGCACCCCCGCGAGACGTGCGACCACATGGTTTGAATCGTTCATGGCATGGCTCTCCTGTGCCTTGCAGCCTAGGTCGTACGGGTTCGCGCTCCCACCCGCCGTCGTCAGCCATCGCGGGTGACAACCGTCATGCCGGGGGTACCGGTGACCCTGCCCGCCGCGCTATGCTCAGGAGATCATCTTGCGCGCCCAGCCTGATTCGAGATCCTGGACAGCAGGCGTTGTGCCCTGATCCGACCGCCCTCCGGCGACGGCCTCGAGACACACGTCGGCGCGCAAGCACATCGGCCTGCTTTGCGCTGGGTGCGAGGCGCCGACTGATCCGAGGAGGAACATCCTGGGTGTGATCAATCAGCTGCGCGAACTGCGCGAATTCGGCGGCAAGCCGCGTACCGTCGGCCTGGACGACGCCAGCATCGAGCGACTGGCAGCCGACAACAGCATGCTGACCCAGGCGATCACCGAAGCGGTGGCACGCCACCGCGAACTGCGGGCGGAGATGTCCGATTTCCTGAAGCTGGACGAAGACGAACAGCTGGCCCAGGCCTAGGAGCCTGTCGGACTTTGCCGGTCGAGGCGAGAATTCAGCTGTGCGAGGACAGATTTTCGACGATTTGCAGGCCCATAGTGGTTCTATGGGTCAAAAAGCGGCGGAAATATGGACCGCCCAG
>SCRO01000007.1 GCA_004298505.1 Rhodanobacter sp. | reverse complement strand
GACGTGCTGAAGAACTACGTCACCTACAAGACGTACTACAAGCTGATCAAGAAGGCCGAGGAAGATCCGAACGTCGAGCGCAAGAAAGCTGCAAAGGCGCTGGCCCGCTTCATGCGATTGCACCCGCACAACATTGGCCAGAAGACGGAGATTATGGTCGAGCACTTTCAGCATTTCACGCGCCACAAAATCGGCGGGCATGCGAAGGCGATGGTAGTCACCGGCTCGCGGCTGGAGGCGGTGCGCTACAAGCAGGAGTTTGATCGTTACATCAAGGAGAAAGGCTACCCGATCAAAAGCCTGGTGGCGTTCTCTGGTGCCGTCGAAGACGGCAAGATCCCCGACAAGACGTACACCGAAGTCGCCATGAACGACGGCATCAAGGAGAAGGAGCTACCCGAAACCTTCGCCAAACCGGATTATCGTGTGTTGCTGGTTGCCGAGAAATACCAGACTGGCTTCGACCAACCGCTACTACACACGATGTACGTGGACAAGCGGCTGGCTGGCATTCAAGCGTTACAGACCTTGTCACGGTTGAATCGTACGCATCCGCTGAAAGACGACACGTTCGTACTGGATTTCGTGAACGAGCCTGAGGACATCCAAGAGGCGTTTCGCCAGTACTACGACGGTTCCGTGATGGGCGAACAGGTCGACCCGGACAAGCTCTACGAGGTCAAGGCTGAGCTCGACGCGTCAGGAATTTATCTGCAAATTGAAGTAGCCGACTTTGCGCATGTCTTCTTTGCGCCGAAAAGACGCCAAAGCCCAGGCGATCACAAGGCGATGAACGTCATTCTGGATCAGGCTGTCGCACGGTTTTCTCAATTGCAAAGTACGGACGAGGACGAGGCAGAACTCTGGCGCGGCAAGCTGCAAGCCTTCCGCAATCTCTACAGCTTTCTGAGCCAGGTGCTTCCGTATCAGGACAGCGACCTCGAAAAGCTCTACACCTACCTGCGGCATCTCGTGCTGAAACTGCCAAAGCGCAAGAGCGGACCGAACTACGAGTTCGACGAAGAAGTCGAACTCGACTACTACAGGCTGCAAAAAATCAGCGAGGGTTCGATCAGCCTGAAAGAAGGCTATGCCAAACCGCTGGATGGGCCACGCGAAGTCGGCTCCGGTAAGGTGCATGACGATGACGTGCCGCTTTCGCGCCTGATCGACCTCATCAACGAGCGTTTCGGCGGTGAACTGAACGATGCCGATCAGCTCTTCTTCGACCAGATCGCCGAAGCCGCCAGTCAAAACGAGTCGCTGCAGAAAGCTGCCGAGGTGAACTCCCTGGAGAAATTCCAGCTGGTTTTCCGCCAAGTGCTCGAGTCGTTGTTCATCGAGCGTATGGAACTCAACGAAGACCTGTTCAGCGACTACATGGGCAAGCAGGACATGCGGGAGCTGGTGTCCAAGGCGCTGGGTAGTCAGGTCTACGAGCGATTGGAGAAAGCGAGAAGTGCGGTGAAGAGGGAGGGCGAAGTCTTTTGAGGCTCGCGATGTGCAAGGCTTGCGCAGCGCTGATCATCTTCGGCCGTTCCGTCTGAGGGATCTGAGCGAAGTCGCAACCGCACTATTCGGCGGTCTGGCCGCCATGCCAGCAATTCATACCGACTTTGTGCCCGGCAACTGCCACGCCACCGCGTCGAAGTCTGCCGCGGCATGCCGCTCGCGCAACGTCTTGGTGGGGTCGTCCGAGGTCTGGTTGACGATGCGTCCGCGCTGCACGGCGGGTCGCGCTGCGACAGCGTCCGCCCAGCGACCGAGGTGCCGGTAATTTCCGACCGACAGGAACTCGGCGGCGTGATAAATCTCGTTGCGTACCAAGCCGCCATACCACGGCCAGATAGCGATGTCGGCGATCGTGTAGGCATCGCCGGCGACGTACTCGTGTTCGGCCAGGCGCCGGTCCAGCACGTCCAGCTCGCGCTTGGTCTCCATCGTGAAGCGGTCGATGGCATATTCGATCTTGCTCGGCGCGTAAGCGTAGAAATGCCCGAACCCACCGCCGACGAACGGCGCGCTGCCTACCTGCCAGAACAGCCATGACAGACATTCGGCGCGCGCCGGTTGGGAGGTTGGCAGCAGCGCACCAAATTTCTCGGCGAGATACACCAGGATGGCACCTGATTCGAACACGCGGATTGGCGCCGGGCCGCTGCGATCGACCAGCGCCGGAATTTTCGAGTTCGGATTGACCGCGACAAAGCCGCTGGAGAATTGATCACCCTCGCCGATCCGGATCAGCCACGCATCGTACTCGGCGCCGCGGTGGCCCGCGGCCAGCAGCTCTTCGAGCATGATGGTGGCCTTCTGGCCGTTCGGCGTTCCCTGCGAGTACAACTGCAGCGGCTGCTTGCCTACCGGCAGTGTCTTTTCGTGGGTGGCACCGGCCACAGGTCGGTTGATGCTGGCGAACTTGCCGCCATTGGGCTTGCTCAAAGTCCAGACCTTGGGCGGAGCGTAATCGGGTGTCTCGTTCATATGCTGACCTTGGTGTTCCGTGGCGTGCCAACTGCGCCACGCATAAAATACAATAATTCCGTCATCGGCCGAGCTTTTCAAGGCCGCACACGGGAGCTGCGCGCCTGCCGTAGCGACCAGTCCGTACGGCAACCTGCGCATGGCCGTGCTGCATGGTTCCACGTGGGCGTGAATAGCGCGCCTTGAAGAAGTGGGCGCATATCGTCGCGATCAGCAATCCGGTCTACCGGAAACACGTGATATACGCGCGGAAAGATGGTTTCCGGTTTGGCCGGTGGCCAGAACAGCACAGCCTCGCGTCGCTGGCAGACGGTTCGCGGTAACCTGCCGGTCGCTGCGCTGGGCACCCATTGCCGCGCGGCGCCGCAGTCTGGCACGGCGACAGGCGTTGGCCGTTTCGGCCGTCCAGCGCGCGCTGACGCGCGCCAGCGCTAACAACCGCTCGACCAGAGCCTTCTTTCTGGACGGCGAGACGAAAAATAGCCCGTAAAGCGCTTTGGCGGACCTCAATATTGGCCGGCACGGTTGCCCTTGGGCAGCTCCAGCGGATTGCCTGGCGGCACACGCAGGAAGTCCAGTTTCGCCGCCGCGTGCAGTTGCGCGAGCTTGCGCCGTGCCGCGGCTTCGATGTTCACGAACCTTCGCGCGCGGTTGCCGTTGAACAGGGCTTCCATGTCCTTGTCGGCGAAGGTTTTTATCATGCAATTACGTATATCGGTATGCGATATTTGGCAATGCCGTCCCGGTACACCAGCGTGAGCATGGGGTCGATGGAGCCTGCTTAGCCAGTTTGGTGCTGTGGCTGTGGCTGTGGCTGTGGCTGTGGCTGTGGCTGTGGCTGTGGCTGTGGCTGTGGCTGTGGCTGTGGCTGTGGCTGTGGCTGTTGACCTTGACCTTGGTCTTGATCTCCACTCCCTTGTGAGGCGGTGAGCCGTGGACGACAGGCCCGCAGGGGCGTCGGCATGGATGCCGGCGCCTTTTCGCCAGGACAGGAGTCCTGTCGAAAAGCCCGGCCGCGGCTCACGGACTTGTCGGGCGCAGCCCGGCAAGCGCCGAGGAGGGTGGCCTCTCTTTGGGCCACGTTTCTCTGGCCACACAGAGAAAGGTGGCTCGGCCACCACAGGTGGACGAAACGCTCTTGATTCAACAACCACACCGCGAGAATTGAATTTCCGCCGGCTGGACCGGATTGAAAATCGGGTCTGAAAATCGGGTCAGGAACAATTTCTCGTGGCCGAGGATCTGGACGTGGATGTCATCGGCCAGGTTCGATCTGACAATCGCGGTCGGCCAAGACGCAGGCGCACGCTGATCGTGCTCGATAGTCGTTACGTCGTGGTGTTGCAGGCGAGTGAGCGCAAGGACTGCGACTTCGAATTCGTGACCGCGTTTCCGGCCAGCGTCGCCTGCCTGGCAAATATTCGCCGGGGCAGCAGCGTCGTGCAGAAACGACGACACAAAAGAAAGCCCCAGTCTTGTGGCGACTGAGGCGCGGCCATGTCCCAAGGCCTTGGGCGAAGGAACACGCATATCGTCAGTGTAGGCACCGCGCTATGCAACATCGGGTGGGCTTGCACGCACGTTCCCGTGACTGCGTGGAACGGGAGGGTTCAGTTTTGGCCGCCCGGTGCGCGCGCCAGCGCCGATGACTGCTCGACCGGAGTTTTGAACGGCGAGGCGCAAAATAGCCCGGAAGGCACTTTAGCAGGCCTCAATACCCATCAGGATTGCCCGATGCGATGCAGCGCCTAAGGGGCGAACGCGCGCTCCAGCCACTCCGGTACCGGGATCTCTTTCGCGTGCAAGAACGCCGGGTTGAAGAGTTTTTTCGCATACCGGGCCCCGGCATCGGCCAGCACGGTCACCACGACATGGCCGGGCCCGAGCTCTTGCGCCAGCCGGATTGCACCGGCGATGTTCACCCCGGACGAACCGCCAAGGCCCATACCTTCGATCGCCAGCAGTTGATGCAGCAGGGGCACTGACTCGGTATCGGGGATGCTGTAGGCGACATCCACCTTTGCATCCTGCAAATTGGCGGTAACGCGGCTCGAGCCGATGCCCTCGGTGATGGAATTGCCCTCAGCCAGAAGTTCGCCATGATTGACGAAGTTTGCGAGTGCCGAACCGGTAGGATCCGCCAGCGCGATGCGCACCCCGGGCTTGCGCGCTTTCAGTTCGACCGCGACCCCGGCAAGCGTGCCGCCGGTGCCGGCCGAGCACACGAAGCCATCCACGGCGCCACCGGTCTGATCCCAGATTTCGACCGCCGTGGTGGCAGCGTGGAAATCGCGGTTGGCAGTGTTGTCGAACTGGTTCGCGAACCAGGCGCTGCCAGGGTCGCGCGCATTGGCCTCCTCGGCCAAGGCCTGCGCAAAATGCACGTAGTGTGCCGGATCGGCGAACTTCGCGGGCGGCACCAATCTTACTTCGGCGCCGGTCAGGCGCAGCGCCTCGACCTTCTCGGCGCTCTGGCTGTTCGGCATCACGATGATGCTCGGGTAGCCGCGACTTGCGCCCAGCAGTGCCAGGCCGATTCCGGTATTGCCGGCGGTACCCTCGACGATGGTGCCGCCGCGGCGGATCAAGCCGCGTGCTTCTGCGTCGGACAACAGCCCGAGCGCGGTTCGATCTTTGATCGAACCGCCCGGGTTCAGCCACTCGGCCTTGCCGAAGATCTCACAGCCGGTTGCCTCGGATGCACGCCGCAGACGTACCAGCGGCGTGTGCCCGATCATGGCGGTAAAGTCGACGCGTGCCTCGATCATGCGGTCTTGACCTTGGCGTAGCGCAGGTACGGCTTGACTATCCGCAGTTTGCCGAACTGCTTTTCGGCTTCCGCATCGGAAAGCGTCGGGGACACCACAACGTCGTCTCCAGGTTTCCAATCCACGGGCGTCGCGACGGGCTGCTTGTCAGTCACCTGCAACGCATCGAGGGTGCGCAGGATCTCGTCGATGTTGCGGCCGACGCTGGGCGGGTAGGTAAATGTCGTGCGCACCTTGCGCTGCGGATCGATGAAGAATACCGAACGCACGGTCACCTTTGGATCGGCCTTGGGGTGATACATCCCGTACAGCTTGGCCACCTCGAGATCGGGGTCAGCCAGGATCGGATAATTGAGCGTGGTCCCAGCGACGTCCGAAATGTCCTTGCCCCATGCCTTGTGCTGCTCGACCGGGTCCACCGACAGCCCGAGGAGCTTGACATGGCGTCGGTCGAACTCGGCCTTGCGGTGTGCGAAGGCACCGAGCTCGGTGGTGCAGATGGGGGTGAAGTCCTTGGGGTGCGAAAAGAACACGACCCAGTGGTCACGCGCATAATCGCTGAAATGGATCGTTCCCGCAGTGGAATCGAGGGTGAAGTCGGGGGCGGTTTCGCCCAATTGCAAACTCATGATGGTGGCCTCGTGTCAGAAATGAACTCAGGTTGCAGCGCAGCAGCGCATGCATCCGCAGCTCCGGCGAACGCGGTGGCCCTCGCCGCTCCACGGACGTCGATAAACATGTGCGCAGCATAGATCAAAATGAAATGCCTATTTGCTCGCTACATATGCGCTAGTGTTATAAGAGTAGGTGGGCGTCTCGGCATGTGCCGGCGTCGACGCCCGTCGGCTGCGCGTGTGCAGCAGACCGCCAAACGCGCGCAGGCATCGTTAGCAAAATAGTGCGCGACATGCGCGACATCTTCGCACGGATCCAACAGAGGAACGCGCTGCGCCCGTCGGCAGCCAGCCACTCATGACACTCAACCAGCTTCGCTACCTCGTAGCCATCGCCGACGCGGGACTCAACGTCACCCTCGCGGCCGAGCACGTGCACGCAACCCAGCCCGGTCTGTCGCGGCAGTTGAAGCAGCTCGAGGACGAGCTTGGTTTCCTATTGTTCGTCCGCAAGGGGCGTAGCCTGGCGTCGCTCACCGAAGCGGGTGAACACGTGTTGGTGCACGCCCGGCGCCTGCTCGCCGAGGCCGCCAACATCCGTGACCTGGCCGCCAACCAGCGCGGCGAGCGCAACGGGCGACTGACTCTGGTTACCACTCACACCCAGGCGCGCTACGTATTGCCGGAGGCCATCGCGGCAGTACGGCGCGAATTCCCCGCGGTCAGCATCCGCCTGCACCCGTTGGACGAGGCCGACATCCTGGCGCGCCTCGCGCGCAGCGAGGATGATCTGGCGGTAATCAGCACCAGCGGCGCGGTACCCGAGAGTGGCATCGCGGTACCGCTGTACCGCTGGTGCAGGGTGGTGCTGGTGCGCTCGGACCACGCGCTCGCCCGACACGGCGAGTCACCGGATTTGCGCACGCTTTCGACGCTGCCGCTGGTGAGTTATGAATCCTCCCGCCGGCCGGAATCATCGCTCAGACGTGCGTTCGAAGCCGCCGGTCTGCCCATGCAGCTTGCGATGACCGCGCACGATGCGGACCTCATCAAGACCTATGTGCGTAGCGGGATCGGGGTGGGAATCCTCGCCGAAATGGCGATCACGCTTGCCGACACGGATCTACGGGTGCTGCCGGCGCCGGCGGCGTTGCCCGAATGCATCGCGTGGGCGGTGCTGCCGCGCGGGCGGGTGTTGCGTGCCTATACGCTGCGCCTGTTGCGCGAGATCGCACCGCAGGTCGATGCGCTCGACTTGCGCCGCGCGGTCGCGGGTAACGCCGCCCCCGACTGGCCGGCAGCGCCGGCATGGCGCGAACGGCATGCCGGCGTGACGACATCGTTCAGAGCCCTGTCTTAACCCGCTGCGCTACCGAGGACTGTGATGCTGGCTGTCGACGATGCGGAAATTGCGCGGCTGCAGCGCGATGCGCACCAGGTAGACGATGATCGCCACGTTGCCCACCAGCATGGCCAGCTTGATCCAGCCGAAGTGGTAAAGCGTTTCGTACAGCTCCAGCGGAATCAGCGAGCCGGTAGCGATCACCGTGAACCACTCGGCCCAGTACTTGCCCAGCCACAAGCCGATGCCCTCGATCGCAAACAGCACGGCATAACCCAGGGTCACCACCCCGATCGCCACGAACTTGCTCGGCCCGAAATCCACCAGCATCGATACCAGCTTCCAGCGCAGTCCGTTGCTGCCAGTCAGGTTCAGATGCTCAAGCCACTGCACCAGATGCTCGAAGTTCTCCTGTCGGTCCAGGTGGAACGCGGCCAGCGCCAGCAGCACCAGGCACACCGTCTTGACGAGCTCGTAGAACGCAATGATGCGCAGGCCGGGGTGGCGCTGGCGAGGGCCATGCGTCGGCGTGCTGACAGACGAATCGTTGGCGGGCATGGAGGGTGACTGGACCGGGGACCCACCTATTGTCGCTGATCGACGGGCCGTGACCAGTGCGGGATGGCATGGCTGGGCGACTGATGGGGTACGGCTGGATCATCGCGGCCGGCACGGTGAGCATTCCCGAGGCCGCGCAGCCGGCTCGCCATTGGCAAATGCACCCCTCGCGCGGGATGTGTTGGACAACTGCAGCCGGCCAACAACGGCTGGTCGGCTACCACAGGTGCATGCCGCAAAGCGGCCATTCTGTAATCCCCCTCGGATCACAGCTTAACCCGCTGTCTCGATTTCGGGGTTCACTTTGGTGATCAGGATGTGCATGCTCCTCTTCCCTGCCGGATACTCAATACGGATTGCCCAACGCGATCGTGACACGCACGCCGATGGTACGCGGGGACGACAACACCACCGGCACCGGTGCGAACGGGTCGTACTCGTTGGCGACTGTTGTCGCGGAAACCTGGCCGGCCTTGTCGAAGGCGTTGTGCAGGAACACATCGACCTCGATGTTGTGTGGTGCAAAAATCGCGAGGTCGAGGTTGGTGGTGTTGTAGCCCGGCAACCGATAATACGGCGCGATCGCGCTGCTCCTGTAGCCGGCCGTGCGACCGCCGACGTAAACGTCACTGACCGTCAGGTTGGCGGTGGACTGGCGGCCGACGTTGAAGTTCCAGGTGCCGGACAACGCGACGTTGTATTTGGGCGAGAACGGCAGCCTTGCCCCCGAGTGCAAGAGGCCCAGCGCGGGAACCGCCGAGGTCAGTTTCGCATCGGTCCAGCCGCCGGATCCCGTCAAGGTGAAGTGCGGCGTCACCTTCCAGGCCGCGCTGACTTCCGCCCCCTTGATCCGCGCACTGCCACCGTTCTCGATCTGGTTGATGCCGCCGTTGTTGACGGTCAACTGTATCCTTGACCACCGGATGTCGTACAGGTCAGCGTTCAAGGTTGCCCGGCCATCGAGGAGCGTCGCCTTTTCGCCGATCTCGTAGTTCCACAGCTTGTCCGGTTTGAACGTGGGTGCCCCCTGGCCCAGTTGCAGCACGAAATTGGGGCCGCCGGGGCGGTAGCCACTCGCGACCTTGGCGTACACCATGAAGTCCTTGGTGATGTGGTAACGCGGATTCAGCAACCAGGTCGTCACGCTTTGCTTCGATGTCGCATCCTCGTGCGTGGTAAGGCCCGGCGCGGCCGGGACGACCAGCCAGCCATTGGCGAACTGCTGGTAGCGCTGGCTGTTTCGGCTGTAGCGCGCACCGAGTGTGACGTCGAACCGGTCGGTGAAATGGAACGTGCCGTCTGCAAAGGCCGACGTCTCCTTGTACAGACTCGGCAGCACGCCGTAGAACGGCGAAAAGCCGAACAGCAGCCCCTGCGGGTCGGGGCTGTTCTGCAGGTCGATGAATTCGTGAGTGGTTTCGTGCGAGGCGTAGGCGCCGAGCAGCCACTCGATCCGCTGGCCCTGGGGCGATTCCAGCCGGAATTCCTGCGTGGTTTTCCGCGTGGTGGTGTCCACGTACAGCCCGTAGACCGAAAGCGGGAATCCGTAGAACTCGTGGAACACCACATTGTAGAGATCGCTGAGGTCAGTCAGATACTTGCCGTTGTTGTCCTGGTAGGCCGTGATCGACGTGAAAGTTGCCCAATGCAGGTTCCAGTCGATAGTGCCCGAATACGTCTGAAGCGAATTTGACTCAGGCTGGTGAAGCGCGAAGGCCTGTTCGTAGGTGCCGAGCGTGGGCTGGCCTGTCGCGATGTCGCGGAAATCCACGTTCAGACCATTGCCGCGAATCTTCTGGGAAAATGCGGACAGCTTGACGCTCAGGTCGGGGGTGACCTGTGCGAGTAATTGCGCGCGCCCCATGGTGGTGTGCGCGGAACCCTGGTTGTCGATGCCGAGCAAAGTATTGTGACCGAAGCCGGTGTCGTATTGCTGCACGCCATCCACCCGCAGCGCGACCTTGCCCGGTGCAAGCGGCAGGTTGAACATTGCGTTCACGCCATAGTTGATACCGGCGTGCGCTGTGCTGGACAAGGTGGTCGAACCCACCGCGCCGAAATCGTTGAGGTTTGGCGACGTAGGCACGTACTTGATCGCGCCGCCCAGCGCGTTGGCGCCGTAGAGCGTGCCCTGCGGACCATTCAGCACCTCGACGCGCGAGAGGTCGAAGGTATTGATGGGGATCGTCTGGAAACCCACACCGTTCGGTGTACTGGCGCCGATCGGCACCTGGTCGAAATACATCCCTATGCCGCTGCTGAGCTGGGTGCCGCCAGTGGTGACACCGCGGATCGCGATGATGTCGCTGGTGGGGCCGAGTGAGCTGAAGCTCAAGCCCGGCACGAACCCGGCGAACTGCTCGAAACTATTGGCGTGGATCTGATCGAGGAAGCTGCCGGTCAGTGATGTTACGGCGCCGGGTACGTCCTGGATCGATTCACTGCGACGGGTCGCGGTGACCATGATGGTCGGCAGATTGGTTGCAGCCTTCGGGTTGGCTGGCGCTGCGGCCTTCGGGTTGGCTGGCGCTACGGCCTTCGGGTTGGCTTGCGCATTGTCGCTCTGGCTGGTCTGCGGCGATGGTGTGACTGGTGTCGCCTGCACGCGGGCGGAGAGACCAAGTGCGATCGACGACGTCAGGCAGAGTGCAAGTGGCGTGTACTTGCTACGCATGGGTTCCCCTCCCGATTCAACGTTGATGGTGGTGTGACCGGTAGCCAGGCCGACAGCGATTTGCCATTCGAGCGACCTTCACAGATTCCGGGTACTTGCCTAACTAACGTTCGTTCGGTTAGCTTTATATCGCTACTGTAATCGGCTGTCAATACATTGCCAGGCAACCGAACATTCGTTCATACTCGACCACCATGCCGATCAACCGCCGTCTCGCTGCCACCACTGCACGCCTGCTGCCCGGATCGAAACAAACGGGGTCATCCAGGCGGGTGCTGGAGGCTGCGATCAAACTGTTTGCCGAGCACGGCTACGCAAGCGCGTCGGTGCGGGACATCGCCGCGGCCGCCGGCGTCAAACCGGCGACGATCTACGCACACTATCCGTCCAAGGAACACATCCTGGCCGAGGTATGCCGTATCGGACACGAGGAGCAGTACCGCGGCGTCCGGAGTGCCGTGCTTGGCAGCGGCGCGGATCCGCGCGACCAGATCGTCGCCTACGTGAGTGCGCATGTGGGCTTCCATACGACGTATCCGATGCTGGCGGTGGTGTCGAACTCGGAACTGCACGTGCTGCGCGAGGAGCTCAGCGCCACGACATTCCTGTTGCGACGCCAATCGGAAGATCTGATGCAGGAGATCATCACGCGCGGCATGCAAGGCGGACAATTCCATGTCCCCGATCGCTGGCTCGCGGTGGCCGCAATCGGCGGCATGGGCCTGCGAGTTGCCTACTGGTTTTCGCCGGAGCACGGCCTGACCGCGGGACAGGTTGCCGATGGTTACGCCGAATTCGCGCTGCGCCTGCTCGCTGCCCGCGATGGGCACGGCAAACACACGGCGGCGACATGACTACGCACGTCTGTGCGCATCGGAGGTGACGTGACACTCGAATTCCTGACCGGCCCGATACGCCGCACCGTCCACCGCGGCGACGACGATCTGCTGAGCGCGGGGTTGGGGCTTGCGGGCCTCGCCGGCGTGTCGGCTCAGTTCGCCGACCCGTCAAGGCCAGCGCCTGAAGAGTTGCGCCGTCGCGCAATCCAGACCGACTGGAAGGGCATCGCAGACTTGGGCCCCTGGGGGGGCTACGCGCGCGTCTATGGCGACGTGCCGAACGTACCGGGGCGCGAATTCAGCGCCTTTGCGCGGCTCCCGCAGGCACGCCAACCGCACCGCGTGCTGTGCCAGGTCCCTGACGGGTTTGATGCCAGGGCACGCTGCCTCGTGGTCGGGCCATCGTCGGGTTCGCGAGGGGTATATGGCGCGGCGGCGCTGGCCGGTGCGTGGGGGCTGGCACATGGTTGTGCCGTCGCGTACACCGACAAGGGAACCGGGTCGGGCTATTTCGATTGCGCCGATGGCACCGGTGTGGCGCTCGAGGGTATCCGCATCGAGGCCGGCGCCGCGCCGCTCGAATTCGAACCCGTGACAGCACCGCCCGACGCCGGCATCGCGGTCAAGCATGCGCACTCGGGCGATCATCCCGAGGCCGACTGGGGCCGGCACGTATTGCAGGCGCTAGAGTTCGGGCTGGCGATGCTGGACGAGGCGTTCCCTGGGCAGGCACCGTTCACGCCGTACAACACCCGCATTATTGCCGTAGGCATTTCCAACGGCGGTGGCGCAGTCTTGCAGGCAGCGGGGCTGGACCGTGACGGCTGGCTCGACGGCGTGGTCGCGCTGGAACCGAACGTATATGTTGCCGGACGCGGACGCGCGCTGTACGACTACGCCACCGAGGCCGCCCTATGGATGCCAGCCGCGCTGACCGCTCCGCAATTCACGAGCGCACCGTTCGCACGCGCAGGCGGGGTGCCGGCCCCTGCCTGGCTCGCGCGCAGCGTCAATCTGCACACGTATGGATTGTTATCTCCCGGCGACGACACGGCGGCGCCTGCCGAGGCCGCCCTCGAACACCTGCGCGCGTCGGGTTGGCGTGACGCGGTGTTGGCGACCGCAGCGAGTTGCGTGGCGTTCGATATGTGGCGCGCCGTCGCGGTGACCTACGCATCGACGTACCTGCGTGCGGGCGTGGGCTCGATGCCAGGTGGATTTTTATATCGGCCGGTCGCGGTTCCCGGCGTACCTGCACAGGCGGTGCGAGCAGCGTGGTGGGCCGACGGTAGCGGCATCCCACCCCATCCCGGCATTGGTTTGTTCGGCGGCCTGGGGGCTTCCGCCGACCCGACCCTGCCTGGGGTGCTCGCCGTGCGTGGGTTGTGGGAAGGTGCCGATGCGGCATCGCGGGCGCTGCACGCATCCATCGATCAAATTTCCGCCGCACTTCCTCGTCGCGACTTGCCGATCTGGATTGTGCATGGCGAAGAGGATGGCCTGCTGCCCGCGGCGTTCACGTCCGATCCGTACGTCGAATGGCTGCGCGAACAGGGCCGCACACCGCGTTATTGGTGCGTGCCTCACGCGCAGCACTTCGATGCGTTTTTGCAATTGCCGGGATTCGGCGATCGCTATGTGCCATTGCTGCCCTACGGCTACCTGGTGCTGGATTGCATGTATGCGCACGTGGTACAGGGAGCACCCCTGCCAGACTGGCCGACTCCACCATCGCGGCCCCGCGGCGCGCGCGCACTGGAACGCACGGATCTGGGCTTGCCGAGTTGATGGCGCGTGATCTGTATTCGTCTTGGCAAGACTCGTGGGTTAAGCAACAGGAACTGCCATGAGCCTCACCGCCGCCGTCGAGACCTCGCGAAGACCCACCCGCCTGCGCTTATTCGACGACAAGGCCAAGGTGTCCATGCCATAGGCGGCTCGATCGGCGCCGAACACGGGTGGCCAACTCAAGCGCGATCTGCTGGTGCGCTGCAAAGTCTCCGTCGAGCCCGCCCTCATGAGCTCGCTCACGCAGGCAATGGATCCGCAGCGCATCATCAATCCGGGTAAAGCGCTGGGTACTCTTGCTTGCAAGGATGGCCCCTCGGGGCGCCGCCCAAAAGCACGAACTGACCATCCCGAAAGCGGCCGCTCGCGACCGGCTGCAACGGGTTTCCACCGTTCGCAGCGTCCACGGCCGTCGCTTAGCTTGCAAGGGCGACCGGTGGTGTCAGGAACAGTCCACACGACGCCGTCAAATTGTTCCTGACGCCATTCTTTACCTTTACCCCATCGCGTCACGGCACCCGAGTTGCGCCCGGTACCGGCCAGGCGATCGCGGCATCCAGCAGCGCGGCGGCGCGCGCTCCCACGTGCGCCACGACGTCTGGGTAAATGACGCGCTCCTCCTTCTCGTCATGGCCGTCGAGCAGGCGCAGGAACCGGCGCCGACTGATTGGCTGGTCAAGCTCGCACAGGTACTGGCGGAGGTAGGCGTGTTCGTCTTTCAGGCCTTTGACCCAGGCTTCATTGCCGCCTGCGGCGAGGTAGGCGGGGAAAATCAATTCCTCCTCGATCTGCAGGTGCCGCTCCAGGGTTGCCCGCAGCCAGGCGTCGTAGTTGGCATCGCTGGCGAGCGCGCCGCCCAGGGCCGCCTCGATCACGGCATGATCGCGGCCAAGATAGGCGCGCAGGTCGAACAGCCGGTCGCTGCGCGCAACCAGTACCGTGAAGCATCCGGGCGCTGCCGCCAGCGGATGCCAGAAAAGTGTCTGCGCACCTGTCGCCGTGCCGGACCACGCGCCCAGGTCAAAACGCGCATGCACGACGCGCCGCTCGCCGAGGGGTAGCGCGTGCAGCAGCGCAGCCAGCGCCGGGACATCGGCCACCGCAACGGACAAGGCCTCCTCCAACAGGGTCGAGCGCAGCGGCTGTGGTGCCTCCGCCTGTCCTTTGGCGTCGGCGTGGATTTCCAGCTCGAAGTGACTGTCCGGCGCCATGTGCACCACGCGCCAGCGTGTGCCGGGGGCGAACCAGCGGTTTTCGCCCAGCGCCAACTCGGCGCCGATGGTTCCGCTGGCGTCCAGGTATTCGATCGCGAGCGAACCGCCGGTCACCCACAGCCTTTCCCAGCGGTTGATGCGCGGCGCATGCCATTGGCGCAGGCGCTCGGGCAAATTGGCGAGGGTGTATGCGCGCGAACGCCCCAGCAGGCGCGGCTGCTCGGGCTCGCCGCGCAGTCCGGTCACGGCACCGGCGGTGGGTGCGGCCGGCTGGTGCGTCTCAGGGTGGTTGGCAGGCGGGTCCAAAGTCAGTTCGCAGCGCGCGACTGGAAGAACTGGTGGTGAATTTCGTGGATTTCATCGACCAGTGCCGGCGCGGGGCCATCGACCTCGACCCCGATCAATACCTGTTGGACGGAAAGGTCGCGCACCCGCGAACGAGGGATCTTCCACTGCGCCAGCCAGCCGGCCAGTTGCGCCGAGGACGTGGCGTAGACGATGCGGCCCAGCCCCACCCAGCCGTGCGCCGCCGCGCGCATCGCGCAGTGTTCGCCCGAAGTGTAGACGGTGGTTCGTGCCCGCTCGGCGGACGCCAGATGCGCGGTGGCCCAGCGCGCCATGCTCATTTCCAGGTGGTGGGTACGATCGCCGCTTTGAATCTGGTTGTAATCCTCGGTCAACACTTCGCCATCGGCGCTCACCAACCACGAGCCGAACGGCGGGTTGCCGGTCGCCAGCGCCTTGCGCGCCAACTCCACGCAGCGACGCAGGTGTTTGATGTTAATGTCAGTCAACATGGCGTTCTCGAGGTAACGGTCCCTTGCCACACTGGACCGCTGTCAGCCTAGCGCGACTGGCGGCGGGCGCACTGATACCGGTCAAGGCGCGTAGGGCGCACGCTTACGATGCTGCCGGTCGCGTCCCCCACACTCGCGGCATGTACCTGCGGCCTGCGCCGGACCCTATCTGGGTCAGTACCGTGCAGCCGCGTCGCCCGGGAAGCGCGTGCTCACGTACAACCGCGTTTGCAGCTTCTGACTGGTCGCGTGGTGCTACGGTAGGCTGATAACCCGCTGTTCGAGGAACTTTCCATGACCCCATCGCTTCCTTGTACCGCCATCGTTGGTGTGGGGCCGGGGCTTGGCGCAGCGCTGGCCGAACGCTTTGCGCACGAAGGGCATGCCGTGGCGTTGCTGGCACGCTCGGCCGGACACCGTGAGCCGATCATCGAACACATCCGTGCAGGCGGCGGCAGCGCGCGCGGTTATGACTGCGATGTCCGCGAGCCGCAGTCGGTGGCGGCCGCGTTCGCACAGGTCCGCGCGACGCTGGGCGACCCGGAAGTGCTGGTCTACAACGCAGGCCTGTTCGCGCAGGGCGGCCTGCTCGAGCTGTCGCCCGCGGACTTCGAGAACGCCTGGCGGGTCAATTGTCTTGGCGGCTTTCTGGCGGCACGCGCAGTGGCGCCGGCGATGCTGGAACGAGGCCGCGGCACGCTGCTGTTCACCGGCGCCACGGCGGCGCTTCGCGGCGGCGCGTGTTTCGCGGGCCTTGCGGTCGGAAAATTCGGTTTGCGCGCACTTGCGCAAAGTCTGGCACGCGAGTTCGGCCCCACGGGCATCCACGTGGCGCATGTCGTCATCGACGGCCAGATCGGTTCACCCGCTGCGCGTCAGCGCAGTCCCGAGCGCAGTGCCGACTCGTTCCTCGAGCCGGCGGCCATCGCCGACGCATACTGGCGCCTGCACACCCAGCCGCGCTCGGCGTGGACCCAGGAACAGGATCTGCGTCCGCACGGCGAACATTTCTGAGTCCGGCCCTATGGCGCGGGCATCCTGCGTCGGCCTTGACTTGTGTCTGTCCTGCGCGCGGTACCCGGTCCATAATCAATGCTTTCCAGGATCGCGGAGGACGACACATGGACATGGAGCTCCCCAGCAGGCTGCTCGCCGTTCAGCATCATCAAATCGACCAGGGCGTCGAGGGTATCGTCGACGGCACCGGCGAGCCTCAAGCGTTGGCGGCGGCGCTCAAGCTCCTGCGCGAACACGTGTATGTGGAAGAATACGTTCTGTTTCCACCGCTGGCCGGGGCGGGTCTCACGATGCCGGTTTTCGTGATGAAGCGCGAGCATGGCGAGATGTGGCCGCTGATCCGGGGCCTGGAGGCCGCGTGCGCAGCGGGTGTGGCCGCCGCCGATCTGCGCGAGGACGCCCTGATGCTGCTGCAGCGACTCAAGGTCCACAACCCCAAGGAAGAGCAGATCGTCTACGCGGCGGCCGATCGCCATGAGTCGGCCCACCCGGATGCACCACTGCTCCAGGCCATGGCGGCGGCACGCATGCCGGAAGATTGGGTCTGCGCGTTGGCGCCGCACTGATGATGCGGCGTGCAAGTGATGTCACGAACCGCTCCAGGCACCACCTGCAGATCGTCTCTGACACCATCCGTTCCCGTCCTGGCTCGGGAAATGGCTGAGCAGGCCGCGGTTTGACCACGCTCCTAGCAGCCTGTCGGACTTTAGTGGTCGAGGCGAGAATTCGGCTGTGCGAGGACAGATTTTCGACGGTTCGCCGGCCCATGGTGGTTCCATGGGCCAAGAATCGGCGGAAATATGGACC
>SCRO01000053.1 GCA_004298505.1 Rhodanobacter sp. | reverse complement strand
TGCTTGCGCTCGGTCGTGGCCAGATCGCCAAGGGGCACTGGCACAATGGGGTGCCGCTGTGGGGTCTGCACCTGCTGGTGCTGGCGCTGGCCGGCTGGATGTTGTGGAAGCAGTATTCGCCGCGCAAGGCGCGCCAGGCGCGACCCGGTGCGAAGGCATGAGCGTGTTCAACATCAAGCGGGTGGATCGGCTGGTGGCGATCAGCGTGCTCGGCTCGCTGCTGACGGTGTGGCTGGTGCTCACCGGTTTCGACGCGGTGACCCAGTTTCTGCGCCAGCTGGGCAGTGTCGGCAGGCACGGCTACACGGTGACCGATGCGGTGGTCTACGTGCTGGTGACGTTTCCGCGCCGCGCGTATGAGATGTTCGGCAATGCTGCGCTGATTGGTGGCCTGCTCGGCCTGGGCGGGCTCGCCGGCAGCGGCGAACTCACCGCGCTGCGCGCGGCTGGCCTGTCGCGGCTGCGCATCGCCGGGTCGGCGGCGGGCGTGGTGGCGATGCTGATCGTCGGCGTGGTGATCCTGGGCGAAACGGTCGCGCCCTGGGGCGACCAGCAGGCGCAGGCCATGCGGCTGCGGATGAAATCCGGCAACCTCGGCATCGGTACCGACAGCGGACTGTGGGCGCGCGACGGCGACGACATCATCAATGCGCGGGGCACCACGCTCAAGCAGCATGGTGGCGTGAGCGAAGTGCAGTTGAGCGACGTGCGGGTTTTCACGTTTACCCGCGACGGCCAGCTCAGCCGCTTCCAGTGGGCAAAGCGCGCCGAGCACGACGGCCATCAATGGCTCCTGCACGACGTGCGCAGCACCACGCTGGATGCACACGGCAGCCATTCCACGACGATGCCCAGCGAAGCGTGGCGGTCGAGTCTCAATCCGCAGGTGTTGGCACAATCGGTGATCCTGCCGCAATACCTGTCCATGCGCGACCTGCGGCGCAACATGCATTATCTGCAGAGCAACGGCGAGAGTCCCGGCAGCTACGCGGTGGCATTCTGGGGCCGCGCGCTGTATCCGCTCAACGTGCTGGTATTGGTGCTGTGCACGATGCCGTTCGCGTTCGGCACCTTGCGTTCCGGCGGGCTGGGCAAGCGCATCTTCATCGGCATGCTGTTGGCGGTCGGCTGGTATTTCCTGCAGCAGGCGATGGTGAATTTCGGTACCGTCTACGGGATGCCGCCATTGCTTGCCAATCTGTTGCCGGCGACCTTGCTGGCTTGCGCCGCGTGGTTGTATTTCCGGCGGCGGGTGTGAAGGGCCGGGAATCGGGAATGGGGAAGCGGCAAAGCTGGCGACGTTCGGCATACTGGCTTTGCCATTCCCGATGCCCGTCCAGAAAGGAATAATGATGGATACAGTCGATCTGCGCAGTGACACGGTGACGCGGCCGACCCCGGCGATGCGCGAGGCGATGCTCGCCGCCGACGTGGGTGACGATGTTTACGGCGAAGACCCCACGGTCAACGCCTTGCAGCAGCGCCTCGCCGACGAGCTGGGTTTCGACTCTGCGCTGTTCGTGCCCAGCGGCACCCAGTCCAACCTGCTGGCCTTGCTGGCGCATTGCGATCGCGGCGACGAATACCTGGTCGGCATGGACGCGCATACCTACAAGTTCGAAGGCGGCGGCGCCGCGGTGCTGGGTTCGATCCAGCCGCAGCCGATCGTGCAGGCGGACGACGGCTCGCTGCCGCTGCAGCGGATCGAGGCGGCGATCAAGCCGGTCGATCCGCACTTTGCACGCACGCGGCTGCTGGCGCTGGAAAACACCTGGCACGGACGACCGTTGCCACTGGATTATCTGGGCACGGCACACGACCTCGCCCGTTCGCATGGTCTGGGCCTGCATCTGGATGGCGCGCGGCTGTTCAACGCCGCGGTTGCTTGCGACGTGTCGGCGCGCGCGATCGCCCGGCATTTCGACACAGTTTCGATCTGCCTGTCCAAGAGTCTGGGCGCGCCGGTCGGCTCGGTGCTGGTCGGTTCGCACGCGCTGATCGACAAGGCGCGGCGTTGGCGCAAGGTCTGTGGCGGCGGCTGGCGCCAGGCCGGTATCCTGGCTGCGGCAGGTCTGTACGCGCTGGATAACCACGTGACGCGGCTGGTCGAGGATCATCGCCGCGCGGCATACCTGGCTGGCCGTTTGCGCGAAATCGCCGGTATCGGCCTGCTTGGCCAGTACACCAACATGGTCTTCGTCGACGTGCCGGCCGCGCGCCTGCGCGAGCTGGATATGTACCTGCGCGAGGCCGGCATCCGCATCAGCATCGGCTACCTGCCCACGCTGCGGCTGGTCACCCATCTGGACATCGATGACGAGGGCATCGAGCGCACGGCGACGGCGTTTCGCGAGTTCTTTGCACAGCGGGGTTGAAGGCGTCGCCCCGCAAGCCGCCGCGGCTTTGGTTGACCTGCCGAACGGCCGACACCGACAGGTATGCAGCTTTGGTTTGTTAGCATGACGTCGATGAACCAGCCCTCTGCCCTCAACCTGTTGCAAAGCGTGTTCGGTTACCCCGGTTTCCGCGGCCAGCAACAAGCCGTCATCGAGCACCTGAGCGAAGGTGGCGATGCGCTGGTGCTGATGCCGACCGGCGGCGGCAAGTCGCTGTGCTACCAGATTCCCGCGCTGCTGCGCCAGGGCACGGCGATCGTGGTGTCGCCGCTGATCGCATTGATGCAGGACCAGGTCGATGCCTTGCGCGAGGCGGGCGTGGCGGCGGCGTATCTCAATTCCAGTCTTGCTGCCGACGCCCAGCGCGAGGTCGAGCGGCAACTGCTGGCCGGTGAGCTGAACCTGCTCTACGTGGCCCCGGAACGGCTGCTGACATCGCGCTTCCTCGACCAGCTCGAACGCACCGAGGTGGCGCTGTTCGCGATCGACGAGGCGCACTGCGTGTCGCAGTGGGGCCACGATTTTCGCCCCGAGTACCGCGAGCTGGCGATCCTGCACCAGCGCTTTGCGCAGGTGCCGCGCATCGCGCTGACCGCCACCGCCGATCAGCGTACGCGGGCGGAAATCGTCGAGCGGCTGTCGCTGCAGAACGCGCGCCAATTCGTGTCCAGCTTCGACCGGCCCAACATCGGCTACCGGGTCGGCCTGCGTCACAACGCCAAACGCCAGCTGGGCGAATTCCTGCTCGGTCACGAGGGCGAATCCGGCATCGTGTATTGCCTGAGCCGGCGCAAGGTGGACGACACTGCCGCGTGGCTGGCCGGGACGGGTATCCAGGCGCTGCCCTATCACGCCGGGCTGGATGCGGCGACGCGCGCAAAGAATCAGCAACGCTTCCTGCGCGAGGACGGTGTGGTGATGGTCGCCACCGTCGCCTTCGGCATGGGCATCGACAAGCCCGACGTGCGCTTCGTCGCGCACCTGGATCTACCGCGCAGCATTGAGGGCTATTACCAGGAAACCGGACGTGCCGGTCGCGATGGCTTGCCGGCCGAGGCGTGGATGATCTACGGCTTGTCCGACGTGGTCACCCTGAGCCAGATGATTGCGCAGTCCGAATCGGCGGACGAGCGCAAGCGGGTCGAGCGGCAAAAACTCGAATCGCTGCTGGCCTATGCCGAAGCTACCGCTTGCCGTCGCCAGATGCTGCTCGGTGCGTTTGGTGAAAGCTATCCCGGCCCCTGTGGCCACTGCGACAACTGCATCGCGCCGCCAAAAACCTGGGACGCCACGGTGCCGGCGCAGAAGGCGTTGTCGGCGGTGTATCGCACCGGCCAGCGCTTCGGCTCGGGCCACGTGATCGACGTGCTGCGTGGCGAGGAGACGGCGCGTGTGCTCAGCCTCGATCATCATCGCCTGAGCACGTTCGGCATCGGCGCCGAGATGGATGAGAAGCAGTGGCGCTCGGTATTCCGCCAGTTGCTGGCCGCCGGCCTGCTCGAAGCCGATGCCGAAGGCTATGGCACGCTACGCCTCACCAAAGCCAGCCGCGGCGTGCTCAGCGGGGGCCAGTGCGTGATGCTGCGCGAGGATGCTCGCCCCGAGCACGCCAGCCGTCGTCGCCGCGACAGCAAGCGGGTCACCGCCGGTGGCAGCCTCGGCATCGAGGCGTACGAGCAGACGATGTGGGATGCGTTGCGTGCCCTGCGCACGCAACTGGCGAAACAGCAGGGCGTGCCACCCTACGTGGTGTTCCACGATGCCACCTTGCTCGCGATGCTGCGCGCCTTGCCGGCCAACGAAGACGAACTGGCTGGCATCAGCGGCGTCGGCGAGGCCAAGCTCAAGCGTTACGGGCGCGATTTTCTCGCGGTGATCAACGCGTCGACGTAGGCTCTTGTTGCAGCCAGTCGACCGATTGCATACGTATTCAACCGGACACCGCCAAGCGCTTCGGCCGCGTACGCACGATGCAGGTGGCCGCCGTGTTCCTTGTCGCCGCTGCACTGGGCTCGGGCCTGGCGACGGCAGTATGGGATCTGGTCGTGTGGCGGCTGGTCGGCGGTATCGGCGTCGGCGTGGCCTCGGTGATCGCGCCCACCTATATCGCCGAGGTGGCGCCGGCGCGCATTCGCGGCCGGCTCGGTTCGATGCAGCAGCTGGCGATCGTGCTGGGCATCTTCGCGGCCCTGCTCAGTGATGCCTGGCTGGCCGGTGCGGCCGGCGGCGCGGCCAGCGTGCTGTGGCTGGGACTGCCGGCGTGGCGCTGGATGTTTCTGGCGGCAACGACACCTCGATCGTCAACGTGCTGGTGACCCTGGTGGCGATCGCGCTGGTCGACAAGATCGGGCGCAAGCCGTTGCTGGTGATCGGCTCGGCCGGCATGGCGATCACCCTGGGCGCGATGGCCTGGTGCTTCTCGCAAGCCACCGGTAGCGGCGCCGACATGAGCCTGCCCGGTGCGGTCGGCATGGTGGCGCTGGCCGAGATCAGCCTGACCTTCGCCTACGGACTGTATGCGGGCTTTGCCCTGCTGTCGCTGTTCTTCGTGCTGTATGCGGTGCGCGAGACCAAGGGCGTCGAACTGGAGGACATGCACGCATGAGCTTCATGGAGCACTTCTTCTCCGCCGGTGCCGCCGAGCGGACGTCGACCGTGCTCTGCCGCAGTATGGAGGTGCGCCGCGCCATCTACGACGCGCGACGTGCAAAGCGGTTAGGATTCGGAAACAGCGACGACCGTTGCATGGTTGATCGCGCACCGTTCGAGGGGCAACCGGCGGATCGGGTCGCGGATGAAGGGCAAGGCCACATCGATCGACATCGCACATCTGGCCGGGGTCTCCCAGGCCACGGTGTCGCGCGCGCTCGCCGGCAGCCCGCTGGTCAATGAGGAAACCCGACGGCGCATCCAGGCCGCCGCCGAGCAGCTCAACTACAAACTCGACAAGAACGCCTCCAACCTGCGCCGGATGCATAGTGGCACGCTCGCGTTGCTGTTCTTCGAAGACCCCACCACCGATGAATCGCACATCAACCCGTTCTTCCTGTCGATGCTCGGTTCGATCACCCGCGCCTGCGCGCTGCACGGTTACGACCTGCTGATCTCGTTCCAGCAATTGTCGGACGACTGGCAGGCCGACTTTGCCGACAGCAAGAAGGCCGATGGCCTGATCCTGCTGGGCTACGGCGATTACCTGGCCTACCCCCTGCAGGAAAACGCCGAAAGCACCGAACACTCGTATTGCAGGACACCGGTCAGGCCGGGGCGGTGCTGGTCGACAGCCTGCTCGGGCTGATTCGCGGCGAGGCGGTGCAGAGTGAGGTGTTGCCGGTGAAGCTGATGGTACGGAAATCGAGTTTGCGCTGAGAGGCTGTGAAAAAAATCGCCCACCTACTGCGACCGAAGGAAGTGCCCGTAGTACGAACGCCGCTGCCCGCCCGTGCCGGCGGCGTACTACGGGCCAATCCGAGTCATTTGGTTCACCAAACTCCCCGGATTGGCCCGCAGCGCACCTTGCCACGAATGCCCGGCGACCGCGGGGGAGCAGTCTCTTGTCAGGTTTCGATTGAATACCGAGGCAAAGGCCGGCGGGCCGTGCCCGCCCTACGGCGCAGCGGTTTGGCTGTTGCGCGGGCACGAGGGTTCAGGTGGTTGTGCGAGAATGCGCCTACGCCATGCGCCGATTGCGCCTGAGCTGGCACAAACCGAGGTCGGTGATGTTGAAGAGGCTGCTGCTGTTGGGTTTGCTGGGATGGGCGGGCCAGGTTTTCGCCGCTACCGTTACCGCCGCCACCGCGCCTGCGCCGATGGTGGGCCCCACGATCACCCCGGCGATCGTGCAGATGGTGCAGCAGGCGCTTCACAAGCTGTCGGCGAAGGTCGAGGTGGATTCGATCCAGCCGGCGCAGCTGCCCGGCTTCTATCAGGTGATCGCCTCGGGCCAGATGGTCTACATCAGCACCGACGGCAAATACATGATGCATGGCGACGTGGTTGACCTGACGCGGCGCGAGAATCTCAGCGACAACGCCTGGGCGAAGTTCCGCAAGGCTGCGCTGGCCAAGGTGCCGGTGTCGCAGCGCATCGTGTTCGCGCCACCCGACCCGAAGTACACGATCACCGTGTTTACCGACGTCAATTGCGGTTTCTGTCGTGCGCTGCACGAGCACATCGCCGCGTTCAACAAGGCGGGTATCGCGGTGCAGTACCTGGCCTGGCCGCGCGAGGGCGTGACGACGACCTCGGGGAACCTCACGCCGACCTACACGGAGATGGTCTCGGTGTGGTGCGCGAAGGATCCCAAGGCCGCGCTCACCGCGGCGACCAAGGGGCATGCGCCGCCCGCCGCTACCTGCGCCAATCCGGTCAAGGACCAGTTCAACCTGGGCGTGAAGCTCGGTGTCAGCGGCACTCCGACGATTTACGGGCCGGATGGCAACACGCTCGGCGGCTATGTCACCGCGGAACAATTGCTGCAGTCGCTGCAAGCGGGCGGTTGAGCCAATTGCCGGCGCCACCCGGGGCGCCGATGCCGTATTGCAGCATCGGTTAGACTAGGCGTTTTCCTCGCCAGCGCCGTTATCCCGCATGATCGCACTTGACGGGCAGAGCGCCCTCTCGCCGTTCCGCCTCGACCGCCTCAACGTCCGACTCGATGCCCTGCATCGCGGCGTGCGCGTGCAGGCGTCGTGGTACGTCTATTTCCTCGATGCCGATGGCGCGCCCGCGGGCACGTTGCGCCAGCGCCTGCTGGCCGTGATCGAAGCGAAGGACGCCGCGCCGCAAGCGGCCACGTTGTGGGTGGTGCCGCGCCTGGGCACGATCTCGCCGTGGTCGAGCAAGGCGACCGACATCCTGCACGGTGCCGGCTTCGAGATCCGCCGTGTCGAGCGGGGCCTGGCATGGCTGATCAGTGGTCTGCCGGAAGCCGATGCGCCGGATTACGCGGCGATCATGGCGCTGCTGCACGATGCGATGACGCAATCGGTGCTGACCCGACTCGACGAAGCGCAGCGGCTGTTCCTGGCCGGCACGCCCGGTGCGCTGGTGCAGGTGGCGCTGGGCCGCGATCCGCAGGCGGCGCTGGCCGAGGCAAACCGGCGGCTGGGCCTGGCGCTGGCCGACGACGAGATTGAATACCTGGTCGAGCGCTACGCTGAACTCGGGCGCGACCCCACCGATGCCGAACTTTTCATGTTCGCCCAGGCAAACTCCGAGCACTGCCGACACAAGGTGTTCAACGCCAGCTGGACGGTGGATGGCGAGCAACAGGACAAGACCCTGTTCGGCATGATCAAGCACACCCACCAGCAGTCGCCCGCGCATACCCTGTCTGCCTATAGCGACAACGCGGCGGTGCTCCAGGGCAGCAACGGTAAGCGGTTGCTGGCCGCTCCGTGCGACCGCGTGTGGCGCAAGCACGATGAGCGCATCGACTTCGCGATCAAGGTAGAGACGCACAACCATCCCACCGCGATCGCGCCGTGGCCCGGCGCGGCGACCGGCGCCGGCGGCGAGATCCGCGACGAAGGTGCCACCGGTCGTGGCGGCAAGCCCAAGGCCGGACTCACCGGCTTCTCGGTATCCGATCTGCGCATACCCGGCCACCCGCAACCGTGGGAAGTGCAGCGGCCACTGCCGCCGCGCATGGCCAGCGCCTTCGAGATCATGCGCGACGGCCCGCTCGGCGCCGCCGCGTTCAACAACGAGTTCGGCCGCCCCTGTCTGGGCGGCTATTTCCGTACCTTTGAAAGCGAGCTGCCGGGCGTGTTCGGACTCCGCCGCGGCTACGACAAGCCGATCATGCTGGCCGGCGGCCTGGCCAACCTGCGCCCGAGCCACGTGCTGAAGCGTCTGGTACAGCCGGGCAACCGGGTGATCGTGCTGGGCGGCCCGGCGATGCTGATCGGCCTCGGCGGCGGCGCGGCCTCGTCGGTGGCCGGCGGCGCGTCGAGCGCGGAGCTGGATTTCGCCTCGGTGCAGCGCGACAACGCCGAGATGGAGCGGCGTTGCCAGGAAGTCATCGACGCCTGCTGTGCGCGCGGCGATCGCAATCCGATCGTCAGCGTGCACGACGTGGGCGCCGGCGGCCTGTCCAACGCGATTCCCGAATTGCTCAACGACGCTGGCGTGGGCGGCGTGATCGACCTGTCGAAGATTCCCTGCGACGATCCGTCGCTGTCGCCGATGCAGGTATGGAGCAACGAATCGCAGGAACGCTACGTGCTGGCGATCGCGCCGCAGGACCTGCCTGACTTCGAGGCAATGTGCCAGCGCGAGCGCTGTCCCTACGCCGTGGTCGGCGAAGCGACCAGCGAGCGTCAGCTGATCGTGCGCGACCCGCACCGCGCGCTCAGCGTGATCGACCTGCCGATGGACGTGCTGTTCGGCAAGCCGCCACGGATGCATCGCGACGCGATGCGGATGAAGCCACGTGTCGACCTGGTACCGGACCTTTCCGGTATCGGCACGGACGAGGCGTTGCTGCGTGTACTGCGCCTGCCCACGGTGGGCAGCAAGAGCTTCCTGATCACGATCGGCGACCGTACCGTCGGCGGTCTCAACCATCGCGATCCGATGGTCGGACCGTGGCAGGTGCCGGTGGCCGATTGCGCGGTGACCCTGGTCGATTTCGACGGCTATGCGGGCGAGGCGATGGCGATGGCCGAGCGCGCGCCGGTCGCGCTGCTGAGCAGCGCCGACGCGGCGCGGCTGGCGGTGGGCGAGGCGATCACCAACCTGGCCGCCGCGCCGATCGCAAGCCTCGGTGAAATCCGGCTCTCGGCGAACTGGATGGCGGCGGTGAACCATCCGGGCGAGGACGCTGCATTGTTCGACGCGGTGCGCGCGGTCGGCATGGAGCTGTGCCCGGCGCTGGATATCTCGATCCCGGTCGGCAAGGATTCGCTGTCGATGCAGACTGTGTGGATGGATGGTGAACAGGAGCAGTGCACGGTGTCGCCGGTATCGTTGGTGATCACCGGGTTCGCCCGGGTCGCCGACGTGCGTCGCACGCTGACGCCACAGCTCAGGCTGGATCGCGGCAACTCCGACCTGTGGCTGATCGACCTCGGCGCCGGTCGCGACCGGCTCGGTGGTTCCGTGTTGACCCAGGTGTTCAACCGCAATGGCGGCGTGCCGCCGGATCTGAACGATGCGAAGCACCTGCAGGCGATGTTCGAATTGATCCAGCAGGCGAATACGGGTGGCCTGCTGCTGGCTTATCACGACCGTTCCGATGGTGGCGTCATCAGCACCTTGCTGGAGATGGCGTTTGCCGGCCATTGCGGCCTGGAAATCCGTCTGGATGGCTGGGCCGAAGCCACCTTGCCCGCGCTGTTCAACGAGGAATTGGGCGCGGTGGTGCAGGTGGCCGAGGCCAACCGCGAAGCATTCGAGGCCTTGCTGGTGGAGTACGGGCTGGCCGCCGTCAGCCATCGCATCGGCCGGCCGATGAACAAGCTCGGCATCAAGCTGTTCCTCGGCGGCGAGGCCTTGTTCAAGTGGAACTGGAGCACCTTGTACAAGGCCTGGAACGAGACCAGCCACGCGATGCAGCGTTTGCGCGACAACCCGCTCAGTGCCGATGCGGAACTCGAATGGCGCATGGATGACGCCGATCCGGGCATCTCGCCGAAGCTGAGCTTCGATCCGGCACAGGATGTGGCCGCCGCGTTGATCGCCAGCGGCAAACGGCCACGTGTCGCGATCCTGCGCGAGCAGGGCGTCAACGGCCAGGTGGAGATGGCAGCCGCGTTCAGTCGCGCCGGCTTCGACGCGGTCGATGTGCATATGTCCGACCTCGCCAGTGGGCATGTGAAGCTGGCCGACTTCTGCGGCTTCGCGGCGTGCGGCGGCTTCTCCTATGGTGACGTACTCGGCGCGGGGCGCGGCTGGGCCACCTCGATCCTCTACAACGACATGCTGCGCACGCAGTTCACGACGTTCTTCGCCGACCAGAGCAAGTTCGCGCTGGGCGTGTGCAACGGTTGCCAGATGCTGTCGCAGCTGAAGGAGATCATCCCCGGCGCGCAGCACTGGCCAAAGTTTCTGCAAAACGCGTCCGAGCAATACGAGTCGCGCATCGCCACGCTGGAGATTCTCGATTCGCCGAGCATCTTCTTCCAGGGCATGACCGGCTCGCGGATTCCGGTGGCCGTGGCGCACGCCGAAGGGCGCGTCACTTTCCCGTCGACCTGCAGCCCGTCGAAATCCCACGGTGCGCTGCGCTTCGTCGACAACCGCGGCAAGCCGACCGAAAACTTTCCGCTCAACAGCAACGGCTCGCCCGGCGGCCTGGCCGGCTTCACCGCAGCCGATGGCCGCGTGACGATCATGATGCCGCATCCCGAGCGCGTATTCCGCAGCGTGCAGCTGAGCTGGTGCCCGCCCGCGTGGGGCGAGGATTCGCCATGGATGCGCATGTTCCGCAACGCGCGGACATGGTGCGGCTGATCGCTCCCGGATGGCACGGGCGCTGAGCGATGGCCTGGCGCCGCTACGCTTGGACGACGTTGCCGTGGCGCCTGGCCTGGGTACTGCTGCTGGCGCTGTTGCCGTGGTGGCTGGGGTTGCCCTTGCTGATGGCGCTGGCGGCTGCCGCATTGTTGCTGCAGCACCGGCTGGCGCCACGCCATGCCATGCTGATCCGCGCTGCGCTGTACTGGGGATGGGCTGGCTGGTTGCTCACTTTGCCGCGTGCGCTGGGAGGTGGTGTCGTCGGCTGGGGCGCAATACTGCTGGGGGCGTTGGCGGGATACACCCTGCTGATCGGACTGGACGTCTGGCTGCAGCGCGATCAGCGACGAGCCTCCGGTACCGCGGCATCCTCCGATTGGCCTGAACTGGCGCGTTCGCCGATCGGACCGTCGGCGCAAATCATCGAGTTGCAACCGCCGGCATGGCAGCCCGCCAGCGGCGAGCTGCCTGACCCGCAAGGCGGCACCGTGCAGTGCAGTGTCGAAGGCTGCCAGTTCGCCGGTGGGGAGCGCATCGAGGCGCCCGGAGCGGTCGGGTTCGCGCAGGCCTGCTTCAGCCCCCACGGACGCTGGTTCGCCGCGTGCACGCCGGAGCAGCGCACGCTGGCGCTGTGGGATCGCCAACGCGAACGCCGCCACTGCTTGCGTGGCTGGCACCTGTGCGGCTGGTATCGCGAGCAACCCTGGCTGAGTCGACGCGAGGGCGAGATGCCGCTGGCCCTGCATGCGGTACTGGGTGATGACGACAAGGGTTGAGGTCGACGGCGCCCGGCGTCGACGCATTTGCTCGCGGCTGTTTTCCCGTCGTGCGGCTGCGCGCATACTTGCCTGATGGACAACCCGGACTACCAGCGCTCGCCCTTCTCGCTGGCGCTCAGTGTGATCGTGGTGGCGGCCGACAGCGGACCGGAATTACGCGAATGCGTGCGGCTGATCCTGGCCTGCCGCCTGCCGCTGGAACTGATTCTCGTCGACAATGCCTCGCGCGACGGCATACCTCCCGCGATCGCGCGCGCGCACCAGCAAGATACCCGGCTCAAGGTGATCTACAGCCATCGCAACCTCGGCTTCGGCCCGGCGGTGAATCTCGGTGCAAAGCAGGCACACGGCCATGCGCTGCTGATCCTCAACCCTGATTGCCTGCCCAGTGAGAACGATCTGAAGCGGCTGCTGGCCTTGCAGGCGAGCCGGCCCAAGGCGGGCCTGATCGGTGCGGTGATCTGCGATGTGGGCGGACGTCCCGACCCGGCTTCCTGGCGTCGCGATCCGCTGCTGCGACGCTCACTCAACAGCATGCTGGGGCGGGCCGGTGAAAAAGTGCAGGTGGAGCAGGAGATCCCGTCCGCGGTGATCGAGACCGAGGCAATCTCCGGCGCGCTGATGCTGTTGACGCGCGAGATGTTCCAGCGCCTGGGCGGCTTTGACGAGAAATACTTCCTGCATTGCGAGGATCTGGACCTGTGTCGTCGCGTGCGCGACCGCGGCTATCAGGTGTTGCTTGCCGGTGATGTGCACGTGGCACATGGCAAGGGGGGGTCCAGCCGGCACCGCCCGGTCTTCGTCAGCCGGCACAAACATCGCGGCATGTGGCGCTGGTTTCGCAGCCACGATCCGGCAGCGCGCAATCCACTGGTGGCCGCCACGGTCTGGCTGGGCATCTGGTGCCATTTCCTGTTGCAGATCCCCGGCCAGTTGTGGCGGTTGTGGGGGAAGCAGGGGAATCCCCTATGACGATCCCTTCAATCCTTCGCCGCGGCTTCGGCCTGATCGCCGCCGACCGCATCCCCAAACCCGCGTTCAACGTATTCGCGATGCTGCACAAGCTCGGCGACCACCAGCTCAAGACCAGGTCCGATTCGGCGCTGGTCACCAAGCGCGACGACGGCACCATGGTGCTGGCGCTGTGGAACTACGCCCCGCCGGTGGGCAAGACCGCCAGCTACACGCCGGGCGAAGCGACGGGATCGCCGAAACACTTCCAGATCGGCGTGAAGCACCTCGCTACCGGCGCGCACGCCATCGTGTGGCGCGTGGACAAAACCCACGGCAACGCGGTCGCGCTGTTCAACCAGATGGGTCGCCCCGACTTCCCCAGTCGCAGGCAGATCGTGCAGCTGCGCAAAGCGGGCCGGTTTGCCGCACCCGAGCAGGTCGACGTGCACCAGGGCAAGTTCGAGATCGACATTCCGCCGCAGGGCCTGGTGGTGGTCGAGCTGCGCTGACCGTCCTGCAGGCAGGCGCGCGCAAATCCCGGAACACGCGCGCGACCCAGGCGCCTGCAGCGGTGGATCAGCGCGCCAACTCACGATGAAGCAGCCCCGCCTGGCACGATGGGCTGGACTGGCATGGCGTGCATGTCAGCATCCAGCGCGACGATCAGGATGCCTACACGCTGGCCTGGCCGTTCGGGCAGCGGATCATTCCACCGCAGCCGCTGCGCGCGGATACCGCCAGTGAGCTATTCAATGGTCTGTATGCGATGGCGCAGGACGACCTGCAGCTCGACTCGGTCACGGCGATCCGCGACGGCGCGTTCGATCACGGCCAACCGATTCCCTGCCATTGCTTCGAAACCGGGCTGAAGTGGCCCTACGTGTGGACACGCGACCTGTCCTATTCGATCGACCTGGGCCTGTGGCGCTTCGATGCGGCGCGCGCGCAACGGGCTGGAGTTCAAGCTGTCCGGTGTGCGCATGCCCAGCGCACCGCAGGGCTTGTACGTGATGCAGGACACTGGCTCGGGCGGCAGCTGGCCGATCAGTACCGACCGCGTGGTGCGGTTCCTCGGCGCGCGGCATCTGCTGGATGATCCGGCGTTTGCCGACAAGGTATGGACCGCCTTGCGCGATACCCTGGCGCAAGACCGCCAGTACGCATTCGACAACGCCTTCGGCCTGTACCGCGGCGAGACATCGTTCATGGACTGGCGCGAGCAGAGCTACCCGGCATGGACGGCCGACGACGTGCGCTTCATCGCGCAGTCGTATGCCCTGTCCAACATGGAAAATTACGAACTGTTGACCCAGGGCCAGCATCTCGACCAAGGCAAGCTCAGCGGTCCGGTGGTCAACTCGCCGCGCCAGCTGTGGTCGGTGGCAGCCCTACCTGGACGTGGTGACCGAGGGCGTGTTCGGTATTCAGGAAGACGGTCACGTGCGACCGAAATTGCCGGCCACGCTGGTGCCGATGCTGTTCGGCGAGCGCAAGGCGATCACGCTGGACCTGCCCGATCGCCAGCTCACGCTGGAACTGCCCACGCGGCGCAACGGCAACCTGCTGGTTGCCGATCACGCCAGCACGCAAGGCCAGCACACCACGGTGCTGCTGAAAGCGATCCAGGTGGACTCGGCTCCGCTGCGCACCGACGCGCCGCTGTATGCACCCGGCGCACCAGTCGCACCAACGCTGGAAGCCGAAGGCGATCACTGGATCGTCAAGGGCGAGGGCAGGCTGCAGCTCTACGTCAACGGTCGGCGCGCCGGCGTGATCGATGGCGGCGGCACGCTGCCGCGGATCGGCGGCCTGACTTGCGTGCGCGCCACGCGGGTCGACCCACACGGACTGGAGTCACTGCCCAGCCCGGCGACCTGCATCGGCGCAGCCGACAAGGTCACCGGCGGCAGTGGCGGTATTGACGGGCCGTTGAATCAGGCGAATGTCGACGCGTTGCACATCGCACCGGTGACCAGGGAAACCACGACACCATGAACAACAAGCCCGAGCTGTCGTTCTGGCAGATCTGGAACATGTGTTTCGGCTTCCTGGGCATCCAGTTCGGCTTTGCCCTGCAGAATGCCAACGTCAGCCGCATCTTCCAGACCCTCGGCGCCGATGTCGACCAGATCCCGGTGCTATGGATTGCCGCGCCGCTCACCGGGCTGATCGTCCAGCCGGTCATCGGCTATTTCTCCGACCGCAC
Source organism: Rhodanobacter sp. (assembly GCA_004298505.1). Taxonomy (GTDB): domain Bacteria; phylum Pseudomonadota; class Gammaproteobacteria; order Xanthomonadales; family Rhodanobacteraceae; genus Rhodanobacter. Next base: position 13,089 of record SCRO01000053.1, on the reverse strand, counting down.
CTGGAACCGTTTCGGTCGCCGCCGCCCGTATTTCTTCACCGGTGCGGTGTGGTGGTGGCCTCGTTCCTGCCCCACGTACTCACGCACTTCGGCGTTACCAATACTGCGCCGGCTGGCGAAATACCGCACTCGGTGAAGTACGCCTTTTACGCCGGCGGCGTGGTGCTGCTTGGCGCAATGCTGTGGACCGTCCTGAGCACCCGCGAGTATCCGCCGGAGCAACTGGAATCGTTCTCCGACAATCGCGTGGAGGACGCCCCGACGGTGATCGCCGGCGCATGGAAAGTCGGCGCCCTGTTCCTGGTGATCCGCGATCCGCACTGGCTGATCGCTTCGATGGTGGGCGTCGGCTTTGCCTGGGCGTCGATCCTGTCACTGCCCTACGCGATGCTGTCGGACAACCTGCCGGCGGCGAAGATGGGCATCTTCAATTTCTTCATCGTGATCCCGCAGCTGATGGCGGCCAGTGTGCTGGGCGTGCTGCTCAAGCTGTTCTTTCACGACCAGCCCGTCTATGCGCTGGGACTGGGTGGCGCGAGCCTGCTGCTTGCCGGCCTGTGCACCTTGCGCGTGCGGGTGCCGGCACCCGGTGTGCCCGCCCCTGCCAGCCCCTGATCCCACCGATCGACGCACTGCCACCGGTCACACGTACTCGACCACCTCCAGCCCGAACCCGGCCAGGCCCACCAGCTTGCGTGGCGTGCCCAGCACGCGCAGCTGGCGCACGCCGAGGTCGCCGAGGATCTGCGCGCCCAGGCCGAGCTGCCGCCACTCCTGTTGCTGTGCGTCTCCCGGCGCCTGCGTGCTGGGCTGGCCCTGCAACCGGGCCAGCAAGGCCTCCGGCGCGTCCTCACCGGAGAGTACCAGCAACACACCACGGTCCTCGTCGGCAATCCGGCGCAGGGCCGCAGTCACCGTGAGGCCGAGATCGTCGCGCTTGAGATGCAGCACATCGGACAAGGTGTTGCGCACATGCACGCGCGTGAGTACCGGCGCGCCGTCATTGACGTTGCCGCGTACCAGGGCGAAATGCAGGCCGCAGTGAATCACGTCGCGATAGGCCACCAGGCGGAAGCCGCCAAACTCGGTCTGCACGGCCTCTTCGTGCACGCGTTGCACGGTTTTCTCCGTTTCCAGCCGATAGCGGATCAGGCCGGCGATGGTACCGATCTTCAGTCCGTGTTTGGCCGCAAAGACTTCCAGTTCCGGGCGGCGCGCCATTGAACCGTCCTCGTGCAGGATCTCGATCAGCACCGCCGCCGGCTCCAGCCCGGCCAGCCCCGCCAGGTCGCAGCCAGCCTCGGTGTGACCGGCCCGGGTCAGCACGCCACCAGGCTGTGCGGTGAGCGGAAAGACATGACCGGGCTGGGCCAGGTCCTGCGGCTTCGCATCGGACTTCACCGCGACCTGGATGGTGCGCGCCCGGTCGTGTGCCGAGATGCCGGTGGTGACGCCTTCGGCCGCCTCGATCGAGACGGTGAAATTGGTGTGGTACGAGGACGTGTTGTCGCTGACCATCGGACGCAGACCAAGCTGATGCGTGCGTTGTTCAGTAAGGGTCAGGCACAACAGACCGCGTGCCTCGCGCACCATGAAGTTGACGTCCTCCGGCCGCACCATCTGCGCGGCCATGATCAGATCGCCCTCGTTCTCGCGGTCTTCATCATCGAGCATCACCACCATGCGGCCGGCGCGGATGTCTTCGAGGATTTCGGGGATGGTATTGAAAGTCATGGGGTGGGTCTCGGGAAGTCTTGATGATTCGGTGGGACAAGGGGCCAGGAGCGAGGGAAGAGGAGTGAGAAGTGAGAAGTGAGAAGTGAGAGAGCTAGCGCGCTGTTGCTTCCTCCCACTCCTCACTTCTCTCCACTCGCTCCTCGCCTTCAGGCGAAGCCATGTTGCTGGAGGAACGCCTCGTCCAGCTTCGGTGCTTCGCCACTGGCCAGCAGCCGTTCGACATAGCGTGCGATCATGTCCACCTCGATGTTCACCGCATCACCCACGCGGCGCGTGTGGAACGCGGTGTGCTCGACCGTATGCGGGATCAGGTTGACGCCGAAGCGATACCCGGCGACTTCGTTGACGGTGAGGCTGGTGCCGTCGAGGCAGACCGAACCCTTGGCCGCGATGTAGCGCGAGATGGTTGCCGGTACCTCGAATGTCCAGCGCTGCGAACGGCCATCGGGTGTGATCGAGACCACCTTGCCCAGTCCGTCGACATGTCCGGAAACCAGATGCCCGCCGAGTCGGTCGGCCAACCGCAGCGCCTTTTCCAGGTTCACCGGGTCGCCGGTCTTGAGCCGTCCCAGCGAGGTCAGCGAAAGAGTTTCGTTGGAGACGTCGGCACTGAAGCCGCGTGCTTCCAGCGTAATCGTGGTGAGACATACACCGGATACGGCGATCGAGTCGCCCGGCTGCACGTCGATCAGGTCGAGGTCGGCGCTGTCGACCTGCAAGCGTACGTCGCCGCCACGCGGTTCCAGCCGCACGACACGGCCGACGCTCTGGATGATGCCGGTGAACATCAGCACACCTCCGGCAGGAGGGGGAGGTTGTACCCGAACGAACTGGATTTCATGAAACGTATCCCGCATGGTGTGAGCGAGTACGCTTCAAGGCATGAGGCCTGACGTGCGACCAGGGGTCGCCAGCCGTGCCGTCTTCTCTTTATCCGGACTGTGAGGAAGCGGTCGCCCGCTGCCAACCGTCGGCTCCGGAGTCTGACCGGATCTGCTGACCTTCCGGCCTGACCGGAAGCGCTCGCGGGCTCGCCCCGAAAGGCCTACCGCCGGTGGGGAATTTCGCCCCGCCCTGAAGACGCTGTGCAATCTTTGCCGGCAGAACCAGCTTGGCCATTCTAGCACCGCGGTGGCGGGAGCCGGCAGCGCCATCGTGAATGCACTGTTCACCCGTGTGCACAACGCCTGGTTTCAGGTCGGGCGCAGCCGCAGCCGCCAGTCCGGGCCAAGCTGGCGCTGATCGATGACCCGCAGTTGCCAGCGTCGCGACATCTCGTCCAACGTGGGCAGCTTGAGCAGCGGCCGGGCGTTGTCCCCGAGCAGCAGGGGCGCCACGTAGAGCAGCAGTTCGTCGACCAGACCGGCCGCGAACAACGCGCCGCACAGCGTCGGCCCAGCCTCGACGTGCACTTCGTTGCAGCCGCGTCCGGCCAGCAGGCCAAGTACTGCGCGCAGGTCGATCGCGTCGTCCTGCATCGCCATGGCCAACCTCTCGACCCGTGCAAAACGGTCATCCGCACACGATGCTGGCGTACCATGCAACACCAGGGTAGCCGTCGAACCATCCAGCACATGGCTGCCAGCGGGTGTGCGCAGTTGGCGATCGAGCACGACGCGCATCGGTGGCGCAACCTGCTCACTCTGCGCTGGGCCGAGCGGGTCATGTGCCAGCCGCACGGTGAGCCGCGGATTGTCGGCCAGCACCGTGCCGCTTCCGGAGAGGATGGCCGAGCTGCGCGCGCGCCAGCGCTGCACGTCGGCACGCGCCGCCTCGCCGGTGATCCATTTTGATTCGCCGTTGGCCAGCGCGGTGCGCGCGTCGAGGCTCATTGCCAGCTTCACCCGCACGAACGGGCGGCCGCGTTCGAACCGGCTGAAGAAGCCCATATTGAGTTCGCGCGCCGCCTCGCGCAGCAGGCCCGTCTCGACGGTAATGCCCGCTGCGCGCAGCTTGTCGATGCCGCGGCCGTTGACCTGCGGGAACGGGTCTTCGCTGGCGATCACCACCCGCTTCACTCCGGCAGCGATCAGCGCATCCGCACACGGCGGCGTGCGACCGTGGTGCGCGCAGGGTTCCAGCGTCACATGGGCGGTGGCACCGCGCGCCCGTTCGCCCGCCTCGCGCAGCGCGAACACCTCGGCATGCGGTTCGCCAGCGCGTTGATGCCAGCCCGTGCCCACCACGTCGCCAGCGTGCGCGATCACGCAGCCTACCCGCGGGTTCGGCCGGGTGGTGTACAGGCCGTGCTCGGCCAGGCGCAGGGCGTGCGCCATGTGCGCATGATCAATGGCGGAGAACATCAATGCGATCCCCGCGCCCAGCAAGCACTCGCCACCCTGTGGGGTCAACCCTCATACTATTTGCGCTTGGCCTCGCCGAGCAGCGGCAGTTGCAACCCATCCAGCTCCGGCAGGTCGCGCTCCAGCTTCTCGATCTCCTCGCGGAACGCCTGCATGTCCTCGAACTTGCGGTAGACCGAAGCGAAGCGCACGTAGGCGACCTGGTCGAGCTTCTTCAGCTCGCGCATTACCAGCTCGCCCACCTGGCGCGACGACACCTCGCGCTCGCCGCTCTTGCGCAGGTCGTTGACGATGACACGCACCGAGCTGTCCACGTCATCGCTCGCAACCGGCCGCTTCTGCAGGGCCCGTTCGAAACTCACGCGCAGTTTCCGCTCATCGAAGGCTTCGCGCCGCTCGCCACTTTTCACAATGGCAGGCAACTTCAGCTCGGCGGTCTCGTAGGTATTGAAGCGCTCGCCGCACTGCGGGCATTCGCGCCGACGGCGCACACTCGAACCGTCCTCGGTCAGCCGCGAGTCGATGACGCGGGTGTCTTCATGCTGGCAGAAGGGGCAATGCATCAGATTGCCGAGAATCGGGAATGGGGAATGGGGAATGGGTAAAAGCAGACAGCTATGGCCGCTCGCGCGCTGCCGATTTCCGGTTCCCTATTCGCGATTCCCGGCATCTCAGCCATACACCGGAAATCTGCGGCACTGCGCCGCCACCGCTCCGCGCACCTTGGCAATCACCGCCTCGTCATTGGGCGCATCCAGTACGTCGCAGATCCAGTTCGTCAGTTCGATGCAGTCGGCTTCCTGGTAGCCGCGTGTGGTGACCGCCGGTGTGCCAACGCGCAATCCCGAGGTGACGAAAGGCTTGCGTGGATCGTTCGGCACGGCGTTCTTGTTGACCGTGATGTGCGCCTTGCCCAGTGCCGCCTCCGCGTCTTTGCCGGTGATGTCGCGACCGATCAGGTCGACCAGCATCAGGTGGTTCTCGGTGCCGCCGGAGACGATCTTGTAGCCGCGCTCGATGAAAATCTTCGCCATTGCCTTGGCGTTCTTGACCACCTGCGCCTGGTAGGTCTTGAACTCCGGCTCCAGTGCTTCCTTGAACGCCACCGCCTTGGCTGCGAGCACGTGCATCAGCGGGCCGCCCTGGATACCGGGAAACACGATCGACTGCAGCTTCTTCTCGATCTCCTCGCCGACGCTCCTCGCCACGATGAAACCGCCACGCGGACCGCGCATGGTCTTGTGGGTGGTCGAGGTGACCACGTGTGCGTGCGGTAGCGGACTGGGATATATGCCGGTGGCGACCAGGCCGGCGACGTGGGCCATGTCCACAAACAACCAGGCACTCACCTTGTCGGCGATAGCGCGGAAGCGCGCCCAGTCCATCACCTGCGAGTAGGCGCTGAAGCCGGCCACGATCATCTTCGGCTTGTGCTCGACGGCGAGTCGCTCGACTTCGTCGTAATCGACCAGGCCTTCCTCGTTGACGCCGTACTGCACCGCGTTGAACAGCTTGCCCGACACATTGACCTTGGCGCCGTGGGTGAGATGGCCGCCATGCGCCAGGCTCATGCCCAGGATGGTATCGCCCGGCTGCAACAGTGCCAGATAGACCGCCTGGTTGGCCTGCGAGCCCGAATGCGGCTGCACGTTGGCGTAGTCGCAGTCGAACAGCTGCTTCAGGCGCTCGATGGCCAACTTCTCGGCGACGTCGACGTACTCGCAGCCACCGTAGTAGCGCTTGCCGGGATAACCCTCGGCGTACTTGTTAGTGAGCTTGGAGCCCTGCGCTTCCATCACCCGCGGGCTGGCGTAGTTTTCCGAGGCGATCAGTTCGATGTGATCTTCCTGGCGCCGGCCCTCGTCCGCGATGGCCCTGGCCAGTTCGTCGTCATAACCGGCGATCGTGCAGTTCTTCGGAAACATTCTGGCCTCGGTAGGTGGGGAGTGGGTTTAGCCAGAAAGTGTAGCGCTGCCGAGCGGTTGCGGCCAGCTCCCGTCCGACCGAAGCGAGCCGCGGCATCGGCACACAGCGGCAAACCGCTATAATGCACGGTTTGACGAATTCCCTTTCCGTATCCGCCTTGCCGGCGGCGCGGCGCCCGCTTTCGGAGGTTGCATGAGCTCGCAGTACATCTACACCATGAACGGGGTCAGCAAGATCGTCCCGCCGAAGCGGCAGATCATCAAGGACATTTCGCTCAGCTTCTTCCCCGGCGCCAAGATCGGCCTGCTTGGCGTGAACGGCGCGGGCAAGTCCACCGTGCTGAAAATCATGGCCGGCGTGGATACCGATTTCCAGGGCGAGGCGCGCGCGCAGCCGGGTACCAAGATCGGTTACCTGGCGCAGGAGCCGAATCTGAACCCGGAAAAGACCGTACGCGAAGTGGTCGAGGAAGGCGTCTGCGAGATCCTCGATGCGCAGAAGCGGCTGGAAGAGGTGTACGTCGCCTATGCCGAGGAAGGTGCGGATTTCGACAAGCTGGCCAAGGAACAGGAGAAACTGGAGAACCTGCTGGCCGCGAACGACGCGCACGCGCTCGAACGCCAGCTGGAAGTGGCCGCCGACGCACTGCGCCTGCCGCCATGGGATGCAATCATCGGCCCGTTGTCCGGCGGCGAGAAACGTCGCGTGGCACTGTGCCGCCTGCTGCTGTCCAAGCCGGACATGCTGCTGCTGGACGAACCGACCAATCATCTGGACGCCGAGTCGGTGGATTGGCTGGAGAAGTTCCTGCACGACTATCCTGGCACCGTGGTGGCGGTCACCCATGACCGCTACTTCCTCGACAACGCCGCCGAGTGGATTCTCGAACTCGATCGCGGCCGCGGCATTCCGTGGAAGGGCAACTATACCGAATGGCTGGAGCAGAAAGATGCCCGCCTGAAGCAGGAAGCCAACACCGAGAAGTCACGCCAGAAGGCGATTGCGAAGGAACTGGAGTGGGTGCGTTCGGCCGCCAAGGGCCGCCAGTCCAAGGGCAAGGCCCGCCTGGCCCGCTTCGAGGAACTGAACTCGGTCGACTACCAGCGCCGCAACGAAACCAACGAGATCTTCATCCCGCCGGGCGAGCGTCTGGGCCAGGAAGTGATCGAGTTCAAGCACGTGACCAAGTCGTTCGGTGATCGCATGCTGATCGAGGATTTGTCATTCAAGGTGCCACCGGGCGCCATCATTGGCGTGATCGGCCCCAACGGCGCCGGCAAATCCACCCTGATGAAGATGATCATGGGCAAGGAAACGCCGGACTCGGGCGAGGTGAAGCTGGGCCACACCACCAAGCTGGCCTACGTCGACCAGTCGCGCGACGCGCTCGATTCGAAGAATAATGTGTGGCAGGAAGTATCCGGCGGCTCGGACATCCTCACCATCGGCAACTTCGAGATCCAGTCGCGCGCCTACATCGGCCGCTTCAACTTCAAAGGCACCGATCAGCAGAAGATCGTCGGCAGCCTGTCCGGCGGTGAGCGCGGTCGCCTGCACATGGCCAAGACCCTGCTGCAGGGCGGCAACGTGCTGCTGCTCGATGAGCCGTCCAACGACCTCGACGTGGAAACCCTGCGCGCGCTGGAAGACGCCCTGCTGGAATTCCCCGGCTCGGCGATCGTGATCTCGCATGACCGCTGGTTCCTCGACCGCATCGCGACGCACATCATCGCGTTCGAAGGCGACTCCCACGTCGAGTTTTTCCCCGGCAACTACAACGAGTACGAAGCGGACAAGAAGCGCCGCCTCGGCGACGAGGGCGCGCGGCCGCACCGGGTGAAGTACAAGAAGCTGGCCTGAGAGCAGGAGTGAGTGGAGAGGAGTGATGAGTGAGAGAAGGCACCAGCTCCAAGCTCTCTCTCACTCCTCTTTCCTCACTTCTCAACCAGGAGATTCCGATGCACTTCATGCACTCCCTGCGGCAGGCCTGGAAAGACCACGACTCGCTGGTCTGCGTGGGTCTCGATCCGGAGCCGGCGAAATTCCCCGCGCACTTGCGCGACGCGCCGGACGCTGTCTTTGAATTTTGCACCGCCATCGTCGACGCCACCGCCGGCCTGGTCTGCGCATTCAAGCCGCAGATCGCGCACTTCGCTGCGCTGCGCGCCGAGGACGCGCTGGAACGGCTGATCGCGCATATCCACGACAGGCACCCCGACGTACCGGTGATCCTCGACGCCAAGCGCGGCGACATCGGCAGTACGGCGCAGCACTACGCCAGCGAGGCATTCGAGCGCTATCGTGCCGACGCGGTGACGCTGAACCCCTACCTCGGCCGCGATTCGATCCAGCCGTTCCTTGATCGCGCCGACAAGGGCGTGATCCTGCTCTGTCGCACCTCCAATCCCGGTGGCGCGGACTTCCAGGCACTGGATTGCGGCGGGCAGCCGCTCTACCTGCACGTGGCGGAGACCATCGCGCGCGACTGGAATGCAAATGGCAACTGCGCCCTGGTCACCGGCGCCACCTGGCCGGAAGAACTGGGCAAGGTGCGCGCGATGGTCGGCGACATGCCGCTGCTGGTGCCGGGCATCGGCGCCCAGGGCGGCGACGTGGAAGCGGTGCTGCGCCATGGCCGCCGCGCCGATGGCAAGGGACTGCTGATCAGCTCCTCACGCGCAATCCTGTATGCCGGCAAGGACGGCGATTTCGCCGCCGCGGCCCGTCGCGCTGCGACGGAACTGCGTGATTCGGTCAACCGCTACCGCCACGCCTGAGTTCATCCGCTCATCAAGGCCGGCTCATCAAGCGAGGTCAGCCGACGGCTACAATGCTCTTGGCCGCCTGCAGCGTCTTCGTTTTCAGGTCCAGCGCATCGGCCGCATCGAGCAGGGCGCGCGCAAAGCTGCGCACTTCGGCCGGACGCAGCGCATACCAGCTGTCAGCCTTGCCGGACTCGCCGACATTGCGCCCCGCGCGTGACATGCAGTGCGGCCGGAAAATCACCATCCCGGTCAGCGACTCCGAGCTGATATCTGCAGACACGATCTGTCTGTGCGTTTCGTCTTCTTTCTTCACCGGACATCTCCTGCGTCGAGGCTCGCGCCATACAGCGTACGCCATTGCGAGTTCATTAGCTGTTTGAACGCGTCCAGGCGTTGGCCGTACGGTCATCATGCAACAGGTTCGACGCTACCTTGCGGCGTGTGATCATCCGGCGACTTGCTCACCATGATCGCTCTGGCCTGTAACCGAAGCCGCCCGACAAGAAAGGCGGCAAGCGCGGCGGCATGGATGCGTGGGAGCGGCCGACCACGACCGTATCGTCGTTCCCGGCGAGCACTGCGCCATGCCAGATCGCTCGCATCAGGCGTCCCTCAGTTCCTCTTTCGGAAAAAGTATCTCGGTATAACCGAATTTGCTGAAATCGGTGATTCGCGAAGGATACAGCCGACCGATCAGGTGATCGCACTCATGCTGCACGACGCGGGCATGAAAGCCCTCGGCGGTACGCTCGATCCGCTTGCCCTGCGCATCGACGCCGTCGTAGCGGATCAACGAGAACCGGCTCACGGCACCACGCAGGCCGGGTACCGACAGGCAGCCTTCCCAGCCCTCCTCCATGTCATGCGAGAGCGGCGTGATCACCGGGTTGAGCAGGACCGTCCGTGGCACTTCCGGCGCGTCCGGGTAGCGCTCCGAATACTCGACCCCGAAAATCACCAACTGCAGGTCAACCCCGATTTGCGGAGCCGCCAGGCCGACGCCATCGGCAGATTGCATCGTTTCGAACATGTCAACGATCAACGTGTCGAGCTCGGCGCTACCGAACATCGACGCCGGCACCTGCTTCGCGATGCGCAGCAAGCGGGGGTCACCCATCTTCAGGATTTCATGAATCATGTCTGTCTCACCATTGCGTGCGCGTTCGGCGTACATGTTGCCCACCAACGCATGAACATGGCACGTGCCGGCACGCCTGCTTGCCGCCAAACACCTTAGTCAACAGAGCTTGTTCGCCCTGTCACCACCGAACTTGCCGAACATACCATCCAGTTTGTCACCGCTGCCACCGGCTTTTTCAGCGGCACGGTTCATGCTCGGCTCGAATGCATCCACCTTGGCGCCCTGACCCAGCTGGCGCACCGGCTTGGCGGCCTGATCGAGCTTGCCCGGCAGCGGGATGCGCACCTTCAGGTTGTTCCAGAAGCCGCCGTCGCGGCCGACGCTGCTAATTGCCTTGGGGGTGCCCTTGGCCACGGCTTCCTTGAGGCCGGCCGCGATGTGGCTGTGGCTACGCAGCTGCTCAACTCCAGCGTTTGGCGTCACAATGCGCCTTTCAGCGCGCGGTGAGAATGTATGAGACACAGCGAGCGACATAGGACGCACCGAACAGGCTGGCTTCGCGCCGCGGTTCTTGGGGCCAACGATGGCATTGTTTCCACGGCGAGCCTGGTGTTGGGCGTGGCGGCCGCTGGCGCAAGTACAGGAGCCATTCTCGTGGCGGGTGTTGCCGGCCTCGTATCCGGCGCGATGTCAATGGCCGCGGGCGAGTATGTCTCAGTCAGTTCGCAAGCTGATACTGAGCGCGCGGATCTGGCTCGTGAAAGCAGGGAATTGGACGCAAACATCGACCAGGAGCACGAAGAACTGGTGTCGATCTATGTCCAGCGCGGACTGGACAGGCCCCTGGCAGCAAGTGTTGCCACCCAACTCATGGCGCATGATGCGCTCGGTGCGCACGCCAGAGACGAGCTTGGCATATCCGATACGCTGGCCGCGAAACCAGTCCAAGCTGCGTTGGCCTCCGCTGGAACGTTTGCCGCAGGAGCGGCGCTGCCGCTGTCAGTTGCTGTAGTGATTTCGAGTGCTGCACTCATGTGGGGAGTCGCAGGCAGCTCGCTCCTTTTTCTTGCACTACTGGGCTTTGTAGCGGCGCGTGCTGGCGGCGCACCGGTGCTCCCGTCTGTACTACGTGTTTCCTTTTGGGGCGCGTTGGCAATGGCTTTGACTGCAGCAGTCGGCACACTCTTCGGAGCCGCTGCGTGAAGGACCTCAAGGGGATCGGAAAAAGGGAACGGACGGATAGACGGATAAGTGGACGCAGGAAGTTCATTCGCAACAGGCGCTTCAGGCTACGGCTCAGAGCTGTCAAGCTTGCGCTACCGCTGCGCGGTGGCGCACGCAGTGCAGGCCAGCGCATTTCGGTGGCCGGCGAAGCGGTCCCGGAATGAAGCACGTAGCGCGACACGGCACCGCGGCGAGTTGTGTCCCGATGGGCGCAAGACGAGCCGCCTCGCTTGACGGGCGCCGACAGCATCCCCATGTCGCGGACATCGCTCACACCGGAGTACATACATGACGCAGCGTCTCAACTACACCAAGGCCTCACCCGACGGCTTCAAGGCCATGCGCGACCTGCAGGAATACGTGGATAACTCCGGGCTCGAACACCCCCTGCTGGAGCTGGTAAAGATGCGTGCCTCCCAGATCAACGGCTGCGCGTATTGCCTCGACATGCACAGCAAGGACGCCCGCGCGGCGGGCGAAACCGAGCAACGCCTGTACCTATTGAATGCCTGGCGCGAATCGCCGTTCTACAACGAGCGCGAACGTGCCGCGCTGGCGTGGACCGAAGCCCTGACACGCGTCGCCGATAACGATGTCCCCGATGATCTGTATGACGAGGTCCGCAAGCACTTCAGCGAAAAGGAACTGGCGGACCTCTCGTTCGCGATCATCGCGATCAACGGCTGGAACCGCCTGGCGATCCCGTTTCGCTCCGAGCCGGGCCACTACCAGCCAAGCGCACGCGCCAAGAGTGCGTAAGCGGCACCCTGGCCGCCGCGACGCGCGACGATTCAGGAAGGGGGTCAAGTTCACTGTCCCAAGAGCAGGAAGTGAATCCGGCCCTGCGTTCCGAAGGCGACGCCCCGCAGCGCCGCGCACAAGCCCGCTTTCACCACACCTGTCGCGGTCCGCGGCGTGAGCGGGCCGCATTCCTCTTGAAGCAGAAGCCCCGCGCTCAGGGTTTGCGCGCCACGATGATCTGGCTGATCGGCATGAATTCGTCGAGCTGTTGCTTGAGCTGCTGTCCTTGCGGCATGTCCAGCAGCGCTTGCCAGGCGGCGGTCCAGTGATCGAGCACCGGGTGCGCGGGGTCATACAACTCCACCTTGCAACCCCAGAACAGTGCCCACCAGATCGACCAGAAGAATCCGTTCTGCGTGTGTTCCACCACCACCAGGCCAGCCTCGGTTACCCACTGTGCAAACTCACTGCGATCGATCACCCGCACGGCACCACCGGGCAGCTCGCGGTACTCCGGTGGCAACACCTTTTCCTGCAACGCCTCCTGCAGCGCGCCGGGCACGCTGAGCAGATAGATGGCGCCGGAACCACCGATTCGGTACAGCTCGGCCAACAGTTGTTGCGGATCATCGACGTGCTGCAACACCTCGGTGCAGATCACCCGCGTGGCCATGCCGTCGTCCAGTGGCAGCGGGTTCGCGTCGCTGACCAGGGCGGTGTGCGCGCCGTCGCCTTCGACGCTCAGCCGGGCCCGCATCTCCCGAATCACCTGTGGCTCGCGATCGACGGCAAAGACGTGCGCCCCGCGGCGCGCGCAGAACACGCTGTTGAAGCCGGCGCCGCAACCGACATCCACCACCACGTCATCGGCACCAATCGGCATGCCGCGGAACAACTCGCCGCTTTCCTCGCGATACCAGCCACCGCGTTTCGCGTCACGCAGCCCGACGGTCGACGGACCATGGGGCTCGTCGTCAGCATGCGGCAGGGGCTCGCCCGAGGCAGGGGCAACGGGAGCGGCATGCTTGACACGATGGGACATGGTTGACCTCCAGCACAGGAATACAGCGGCGACCGCACCAGCATGCACGCTGGCCGCCGTTCCAACATACGCCAGCAACACCCGGCGTAGAGCATGCTTTTTCATCTTCACGTGCGACGTGATCGGCGTCCGGCCTCGCGGTGCGCGCCGCTAGCAGCCTGTCGGACTTTGATTGGCCGGGCTGCGAATCCGTCTGTGCGGTCCATATTTCCGCCGATTCTTGGCCCATGGAACCACCATGGGCCGGCGAACCGTCGAAAATCTGTCCTC
>SCRO01000052.1 GCA_004298505.1 Rhodanobacter sp. | reverse complement strand
CCCGCAGGACGATTTCATCGTCGGCGATCGTGACGTGCAGCTGGGCGAGATCGCCGGCGCGCCGTTCTACATGAGCCCGTCGCAATACGAATACTGGAAGCACACCCAGCTGATCATCGACGTGGTCGAGGGCCGCGGCGGCATGTTCTCGCTGGAGAACGGCGAGGGGGTCCGCTTTCTCACCCGCTCTCGGCTGTTCACCGACGACGAGATCGAACAACTGACCCGCGAAGGACGCTTCTGAACGAAGCGCCCGATAGGTTCCCACCTATTTCAGATGCTGCATCATCCAGCCGACCCAGCGCCGATACACATCAGTGGTGCGCACGATGTCCCTGGGGAAATGCGTATTCACGGGATAGGCATAGAACTCCACCAGCACACCGTTGTCGCGCAGCGCGTGGTACCACTCGTAGCTGTTCACCAGCGGTACGTTGGGGTCGCCCACGTCGCCCATGATCAGGGTCGGGGCGGTGACGTTGTGGGCGTAGGCGATCGGTGACTGTTCGCGCCAGATATCGTGGTCCTTGGCCGTCCACGGCGAGCCGCCGAAGAAGTACAGGTCGCCGCTCTGGTAATACGAGATGGTGTAGTCCATCACCCAGTCGGTCAGCGCCGCGCCAGCCACCGCGGCCTTCCACGTGGATGGGTAATGCCCGCTCAGCCAGGTGGTCATGTAGCCGCCGTACGACCAACCACTTACGCCGATCCGGCTGCCGTCGACGATGCCCAGCTTCTGCACCGCCGCGAGGCCAGCCATCACGTCCTTGCCCGGACCTTCGCCGGTGTCGCGGTAGATGGCGTGCTGGTACGCGTCGCCGAGATTGGTGCTGCCGCGATAGTTCGGCTGGAACACCACGAAACCGGCCGCGGCCAGCAATTGCGGTAGCGGCGCGAATTGCACGGTGGAGCCAGCCTCGGGGCCGCCGTGGATCACCAGCACCAGCGGATATTTCTGCCCGCGCTGATAGCCGACCGGGTAGGTCAGCACGCCGTCCTCGTGGAAGCCGTCCGGTCCCTGCCAGTCGATCGATTCGGTGCGGCCAAGCGCAAGTTTGTCAACGAACGCGTTGAGGTTGGTCAGGCGGCGTGGTTTGGCGCTCGTCGAGTTCATCACGTACAGCTCGCCGGGGTGGCTGGTGGTGCTGCCGATGAAGGCCAACGCGCCGGTCTTCGCGACGCTGACCTCCGCGCCGGCTTCGACGTCGCCCAGCTCGAGCTTGCTGGCCTGGCCCGACAGCGACTGGCGCCACAGCACCGCGTGGGTGCCGTCGTCGCCGGCCAGCAGCAGCGCCTTGCCGTTTGGCAGCCAAGTGTAATTGTTGAAGTTGCGGGCTAGCGCTTCGGTCACGTCGCGGTTGCGGCCGTCGACGGAAACGTAAACGGCATTGCCGTTGTTCTGGTCGCCGCCGCGCGGGCGCGAGAAGGCGAGGGCGCTGCCGCTGGGCGCGTAGCGTGGATCCATCGTGGTTTGCGCGGCGACCAGCGTGCGTGGCGCGCCGCCGGCGGCATCGACCACGCCGATCACCGAATGAAATGATGGTCCCCAGTATGGACCGGGGAAGCGTACGAAGGCGATGTGCTGGCCGTCGCGGCTCCATGCCGGCTCCGGCGCGTTGTCTTGCTGGTCAGTCTGCAGGCTGAAGCTGCCCTCGGTCAGCCGTTTGGCGGCACCGCCGGCGCTGGGTACCACCCACAGATGCGATGGGGCCAGTGCTGCGCGGGTGAGAAAGTGGTTGTCGGTGACCTGGAACGCATCGTCATGCGCCTTGATCGCCTTGGCGTTGGCCGCTTCGTCGGTGCTGACGAAGGCGAGCTGCTTGCCATCGGGGCTCCAACTGAAGGAGTCCACGCCGTGCTTGGCTTCGGTGATGCGGATCGCGTCGCCGCCGTCCATCGGCATGACATACAGCTGGCCTTGCTTGGTCTTGTCGTCCTTGGCGATGAAAGCCAGTCGACCGCCGTCCGGCGACCAACGCGGCGAGCCGAGCTTCTCGCGCTTCCAGGTCAGCGCTCGCCGCGTGCCATGGGCGACATCCACCAGGTCGATCTCCTGCTGGTGCTTGTCGGTCTTGAAATCCGGCGTGGAAACGATCACCGCGATGCGCTTGCCGTCGGGCGAGATCTGCGGTTCGCTGAGGCGCACGATCTTGTGCAGGTCGCTCAACTGGAATGCCGGGGACGCGGTGGCAGCAATCGAGGAAAGCGGCAGGACAAACAGGCAGCAAAAAGCGAACGCGACAACGCGGATGACCTTCATGGGACCCCCTATGCTTGTCGATGGTGATTGCGCCGGCGAGCGGATTCGGGCGCGGACATGATGAGACCGGGTTACTTTAACGCCGATAGCCCGGAGAACTGCGTACCGCCGCCGCGGTTGGCGTACGCTGTGCCGATCCAGGTGCGACGCTGATGAGGTTGCCTTGAACGGATCGACGTTGTGGTGGGGATTACTGTTCGGCTCGATCGGGCTGGGCTTCTTCGTCTATGGCAGGAAACAGCGCGCGATCGTGCCACTGGTTTGCGGCGTCGCACTGATGGCGTTCCCGTACTTCGTGAGTGGCACGGCGTGGTTGCTCATCATCGGCGTGGCGTTGATGGCGATACCGTATTTCCTGCGCGCGTGAAGTCCACGGGCAACAAAAAGCCCCCGGGATCGGCGGAGGCTCTTCGTTGGTTATTGGTGGGCGGATGTCCCTATAACTTTCGCCGGCAAGCGTTGCGCTGCAAAGGTTTCGGGAAATGCGATTTTCAGGTTACCCCCAAAGTTACCCCCAACTTGGTGCGACGCTCACGCGTACGCAGGTGTGTAGCTTGGGAATTGGCGCGGCATGCGTGTCGGCTGGGGGCAGATGGCCAGCGAGACTGGCCGGGTTGGCCAAGATCAATGTAGCGCAATTGACTGCCCGCCTTAGGCGTGACGAAACCACTCGAAAGCCCCTTTTTACCTATCCCTCGATGCAAGCACATACTGAAATAGTATGCTTGCGTAACTTCAGGCAATCATTCTACAATGCAAGCACAAAACAAAGGACATGCTTGCATGAATGAGAAAAAGTTAGATCAAAGCAATAAGTCTATTGGCGGTAAGGCAAGGGCTGCGAAGCTTTCTCAGGAGCAGCGAAGTGAAATTTCACGAATGGGGGCTTTGGCAATGCATGCAAACAAAGAGCGGCCAAGTCTTCCAACGGCTACACACAAGGGTGTCCTGAAAATTGCTGACTTGGAGATTCCTTGTTTCGTTCTAGACGATGGTCGTCGAGTCATCTCGGGTCGAGGTATGACCAACGCTATTGGCATGAAGGGACGTGGCCAAGGTATCGCCCGGATCAGCGGTCTACGGGTCGTCAACTCTTTCGAAAATAAGGAGTTGTCTCTGGCCATCCAAAAGCCTATCCAGTTCTTAGGCGGATCTCCAAAAGTTGGCGTTCCAAGCGACGGATTCGAGGCGACCGTCTTGCAAGACTTGAGCGAAGCGCTGCTTCAGGCCCGCGACGCCCAGTTGCTAAAAACTGAGCATGAAATTCGCTATGCCCAATTTGCGGACATGCTTATTCGCTCGTTTGCGCGTGTTGGCATTGTCGCCTTAGTCGATGAAGCGACCGGGTTCCAAGCCGACCGGCCGGCTGATGCACTGCAAAAATATTTGGAATTGCTGGTCAGCAAAGAACTGGCTGCTTGGGTCAAGAAGTTTCCGGATGAGTTCTACGAGAATATTTACAAACTCAAGGGATGGACTTGGCCGGGTATGGGGAAGAATCGCTACAGCGTTGTCGGCAAATACACGCGTGATCTTGTGTTCGAACGCCTTGCTCCTGGCCTGCTGCCGGAGCTAGAGAAGAAAAGTCCGAAGAATGAAAAGGGGCAACGGCCCTCGAAACTACATCAATGGCTGACGCAAGACATTGGGAATCCAATGCTCGCTCAGCACATGCACACGCTTGTTATGTTTCAGCGTCTGGCCATTTCAAATGGCCACGGTTGGAATCGTTTTGTGAAAACGGTAGATCAGGTTTTGCCGAAAAAAGGGGCTACGTTGGAAATTCCTTTCATTATGGATTCCAGTGTGACTTAACTGTCTTCCGCCCAATCGTCTGACCGTTCCTCGACGGTCAGTTTTGGCGTGGGTTCTTCGCCGAGCCGACTTTGCGAGTACAAAGCAACGTAGAACGCGCCGGCATACCTAAATCCATAGGCTAACCGGCCTTTTATTCGTACCGCTGCAATCGTCCAATCAGCCGCAGCAAGTAGCCGTTTTCCCGCTCGGCCAGCTCTGCATCACGCGCGGCGTAGCGTTCAAAGGTGCGCCAGTGCATCCGCTTGGGCTTCCACGGCTCGCCGAACAGGTCAGTGATGGTGTCGCCCAGCTTGCGGCGGATCGCCCACCGTTGCCCGATGATGCGATCACTGCCGCTCACGCGCTGGCTGGCGTAGGTGGGCAGCGGACGGATGGCGGTGCGGCTGCAGAATTGTTCGATGCTGCCGAACTTGTACAGCTTGAGCACGCGCTGCCCGGTGTACGGGCAGTGCATGTACCAACGCCGGCCACCGTAGTGCAGGGGCAGCGATGACAGCCGGATAGTGCAGATGATGTCTTGCGACTCGCCGTCGTGTTTGATGGTGTAGGACAGGCGCAGTTCGCCATCCTCAGCGCGCAAGCTGGCGCGGTAGCCGATGCCTGCCACTTGCTTGCCGTCACGATTCCACTGCCAGCCGCCAGACGTTGTAGCGCCAGCCTGCAGCGCTCCTGCCTTGAACAGGCTGCCCAGGTTCAACGACAGCGCAGATTCGATATGCGGGCGCCAGCCGTAGTTACTCATGCGTCACCAGCACGCAAAAGTCATCGAAGTCGAAAGGGACGCGGGCAGGGCGAGTGCCCTTGAAAGCCTTCAAAGCAAAGCAGATCACAACACCCTCCATTGGTAATATATAAAGGTGCACGCCGGTCGTGTCAGTGAGTCCATGAAAACCGCCCTGACTGGCACGCCGGTCGTGTCGGTGGAATCCTCATTGACACGCCTGCCGTGTCGCGCTGTCACGCGTGCCGTGTCGGTCTGACACGCTGGCCGTGTTGGGCGTTGCGTTTTTCCGCTTCCGCGCCGGCATCGGTGGCTGTGGTGAATTCCAAAGCCCGGACGCAACCCGCGTCGCTGGCACGTCCAGCTTGTTGCGGCATTCGTCGATGGCAAGCCATGTCAGCGCGAACAGGCTGCAATGGTTCAATCCGCCTTGCCGGGTTTTTTCGATTATGCCGAAGTGCAGCAGCTCGGCCAGTGCTCGGCCCAAGGTGTCGCGCGAGCGCCAGCCACGCGGCTGCATGAGCCTCCATGCGGCGGACAGGTCGCCATTGTTGGCGCCGCGAAACTGCAAGCCCAGATCGTTTAGAAGCATGCGGGCATGCGGAGACAGGGCGCGATAGTTTGGCGATTCCATCACGGCATGCGGCAGCTTGAAATAGCCGCCACCTTCGGCGCGTCCGGTCGTCTTGCGTCGTGACAGGCTCATGGTGCGCCTGCCGGCTTGCGCGAATCAGGGGCGAGCGCATCACGCAAGGGCATGGGTGCGGGGCTTGCCTGCGCGGGCCTGATACGTTCCCTGCCTGCGCCATCCAACCGGGTCACTGCCCAGAAGCCGGCCGGATTGCAAAACCAACCCAAGGCCAGCATCTCGGGGACGGTCAGGCAGCGACGGTTGACGCCATACACGCCGACGCGGTGCCGATCAAAGCCGCGCTCGCCATTGAAGTATTCGCCGCAGCCGCAGCACTGGCAGCGGCGTCCGGTCAGTTTGAGCGGTTCACGGGCAGACATGGCGTGTCCCTCCCGTCACGGCATCGGCCACGCCAGCGGCCACCATGTCCAGCACGTCGGCGGCGTCCACCACCTGCCATGCGGGCGCATCGGTCGCGGTGGCGTAGCGGTTCAATTGCTGGCGTGCGGCGTCGATGGCAGCGAGTGCCAGGCATAGCGTGTCGCGTGCGTCGGCGGTAGGATTGCAACCGCTGGCGCTTGCCCAAGTCCCGGTGTTGTTCCACGCCCTGCGCCTGATCGCGCGGGGCGTTTCGTTTTCGTGGTGCCGCTTCATGCCGCGCCCGCCTTGTCGGCGTCGCCGGCCATGACGTGTTGAAACGCGGCGAGGTCGGCGCGGTGATAGCGAACCAAGCGGGCGCCGATCTTGCGATAGCGCGGGCCTTTGCGCAGTGCCCGCCAGTTGCGCAGGGTGCGGACAGCAGTGGACAGGATCGCGGCGGCTTCGTGTTCGTCTACAAGCTCGCCGGGGGAAGGCAGGGTGTTGATGGGCATTGCAGCATCCTCAGTGAGGCCCCCGGATGTTGCGGGGCGTGCTGGGAATGTTTGCAAAATGGCGAGCGGCCATGAGGCAAATGAGGTTTTGCCATCCTCAATTGCGGTTTGTCCTAGGGCTGCAGATCGCTTGCTTCCTTTAACACCCCTCGAATGGTGGCCTCCTTGGGCGAATCAAAACCTAGTTCCTGCAACTGCTTTTCGACGGCGCCAGTAGCGCTGCGACCGTCAGCCTTCGCCATGACCGATAGAGCGCGAATGATCGCCAGCAATGATGTGCGCTCGCGCTCTCGCAATGGCCTTTCGCTTGGCGTTGATAGGGTCGAAGGAACCCACGCGGGAATTTCTAGTTGTCCCACCACTATTAGTCCTCCTGGGTAAACACCACGCGGCGTATTCAAATCGTCGTCGATTGCGAGCAATCCGAGTGCTAGGTCCGCATGGCCATGGGCATCCATCCATTCGTCAAAGATGTAGACCCGCACGCGCTTTGCTTTTTCATCAGTCGCGAGAGTCGCGCTGTGAGCCGCATAGTTGACGTTGAAGCCACTTGATAGATGGGCCCGTCCGCCTGTGCAGCAGATAGTGGCAGTGTCCGAGTTGCGAGAGACCGAAAGCGAGAATCCGCTTATCGTACAAATTGGTTCAACCATGCGCACACCCCTGCGCCCTTCAATAGGTGCCGCGCCAGCCGGGGAAGGTGCCCGGTTTTCGCCCCGTCGGGCTAGGCGCGACGTTGAAAAATCAGCCAGCCTTTCGCTTGATCGCGACCACCTTGCCGGGTGCCACGCGCAACCCGTCCAGATATTCCGCCCATGTATCCATCATCTTGCGGCGCTGGGGCAGGAATGACGTGCGGTTGTACGCGCGTCCGTTCGCATCCTTCACGGCATGCGCAAGCTGGTGTTCGATGATGTCCACGCGAAAGCCCAGCACTTCATCAAGGATGGTGCGGGCGATGGCGCGGAAGCCGTGGGCGGTCATGGTGTCTTTGTCATAGCCCATGCGGCGCAGGGCAGCATTCACGGCCATGTTGCTCAGTGGGCGCTTGTCGGTGCGCGCGCCGGGGAACACGTAGCGGCCTGCGCCAGTCAGCGGGTACAGGTCGCGCAGGATCGCCACGGCTTGAGGCGCCAGCGGTACAAGGTGGGGCAGGCGCAGCTTCATCCGTTCGGCGGGGATATTCCACTCGCCGGCATCAAGGTCGATTTCCGCCCATGCGGCCTCGCGCAGTTCGCCCGGTCGGGTGAACACCAGCGGCGACAGTTTCAGAATCGCGGCCAGCGTGTAGGAGCCGGTGAAGGCATCCATCGCGCGCAGCAATTCGCCCACCTTTTCCGGTTCGGTGATGCTGGCGTAGTGCTGGGGCTTCCACGGGGTCAGTGCGCCGCGCAGGTCGCGTGTCACGTCGCCTTTGGCGCGTCCGGTGGCGACGGCATAGCGGAACACCTGCCCGCAGTTCTGGTGCACGCGGTGGGCGGTTTCCACGGCGTTGCGCGACTCGACCCGGCGCAGCACGGCCAGCACGTCCGGTGCCTCAAGCGTGCCGATGTTCTTGCTGCCGATCCACGGGAACACGTCACGCTCAAGCCGGCGGATAACCTTGTCGGCGTGGCTGGGTGCCCACTTGGGCGCATGCCTTGCGAACCACTCGCGCGCCACGGCCTCGAACGTATCGACATCGGCGGCACGGGTCGCCTTGCGCTGGTCGCCGGGGTCGATACCGTCTGCGAGCTGCTTGCGGGCTTCATCGCGGCGGTCGCGTGCCTTGCGCAGGCTCACGTCGGGGAAGGTGCCCAGCGAAAGCGCGTTCTCTTTGCGCGTGTCGGGGCGCCGATATTTCCAGCGCCACCACTTGGCGCCGGATGGCTGCACCAGGAGGAACAAACCGCCTCCATCGGCCAGCTTGTACGGCTTGGCCTGCGGTTTCGCGTTCGCCACGGCAGACGGGGAAAGCGGGTCAACACGCTTCGGCATGGGGTAACACCCGGCGCGCCAAACCGGCGCCCCCTAAAACTACCCCCAAGATTGGGTGACGGCAAGGGAAGTACAGGGCGCCTTGCGGTACGTCAGACAAAGAAAAACCGCGCCGGAGCGCGGTTTCGGGGGTATTGCGTGACACTGATGAAACATCCCGTGGTGGAGCGGATGGGGATCGAACCCACGACCTCTACGATGCGAACGTAGCGCTCTCCCAGCTGAGCTACCGCCCCACGTGAGCTGCGGATGTTAGCAGCGTGCGGGGCGATTCGCCAAGTGTTTCCGCCGGCCAGTACGCGGGT
>SCRO01000051.1 GCA_004298505.1 Rhodanobacter sp. | reverse complement strand
CGTGGTCCCACCTGATCCCATCCCGAACTCAGCAGTGAAACGCGCATGCGCCGATGGTAGTGTGGCTTGTCCATGCAAGAGTAGGTCACCGCCAGGGGCTTTATCCAAGAAGGCCTCCCCACCCGGGGAGGCCTTCGTCTTTGTGCCGTGTCGCCGCGTTGCGGTGGCGATCGTAGATCGCATCCCGCAACAGGTCACCGCCAGGGGCTTTATCTTGAAACGCCCTCTTCGGAAACGGTGGGTGTTTCCTTGGTGTACTACGGCGGCGATCGCTGATCGCCGGTGGGCCCTTGCCAAAGGCACGATTTCTTCAAGGTTGGTTCGCCTCGATCGCCTATGATGGGCAGCCATCGCATCTTTGCGCAGGCGTCCTTAAGGAGGCAGTCATTGTTCGTCCATGTCGAAACGCGTCGCCGACCACGCTGGCACTGGGCAACCCTGCTGCTCGTCATCGTTTGCGTGGTGTGTTTCGTGGGTCTGGCGCTGATGCCGGCACCGCAGCGAATCTCGCTGCTGCTGCAGTGGGGAACGGTCCCGGCGAACATTTTCAATGCACACGATCCGGTGTTGCCGCAACTGACCGACCCGGCGCTGCTGCGACTGTTCACGGCGTTGTTCATCCATGTCACCTGGTTGCACCTGTTGGGTAATTTGCTGTTCCTGGTCATCTTCGGGTTGCCGGGCGAGCGTGCGCTGGGGTCGCTGCGATTCCTGCTGTTGTTCGTGGTCGGCGGCATCGTGGCCAACCTGATTGGCGCGTTGTCACTGGCCGGCGTGCGCCTTCCGATTATTGGCTGCAGCGGTGCGGTGTCGGCGGTGGTGGGTACGTATGTGGCGTTGTTTCCGCGTGCGCGACTGGGCCTCGTCCTGCCGCTGGGACTCTATCTTGAGTTCGTGCGTGTGCCGGCCTTCCTGCTGATCGGCATCTGGGTGTTGCTGCAATTGCTCTTCAGTTACGCCGGCCCGAGTTATGGCGCCTATGTCTGGTGGGCCCACATCGGCGGCTTCGTGTTCGGCCTGGGCTTTGCGCTGTTCTCGCGGGAGGCCATCACCCGCCGTTTGCGCGGCTGATTGCCCGGTCAGGCGCTTTCAGTCCAACCGTGCAGACGGGCGAACTGACGCAACAGGCGACGCGCCATCGGCGTGGCGGCCACGGCATTGAAGATGCGCTCGGGATCGGCGCCTTCGCCGCGAAGGTCGGTGCGCCTGCGACGGATGTAGGCGCGCATCACCTCGGCATTGAACTCTGGGTGGAACTGCACGCTGACCGCGCTCGGGCCGTAGCGCAGGAGGTGATGGGGGTCACGTGCGGAGCGGGCGAGGATGATCGCGTCAGGAGGAGGCTCGAGTACGCTTTGCTCATGGGTGGTGTGCGCGCGGAAACTACCGCGTAGCACACGCGTGAGCGGATCGCGTTCGTGTCCCGGCGACGGCTCGATCGGCTGCGTGCCGATCTCCCGCCCGCCCGGCAGATAATCGACGCGCCCGCCCAGGGCCTGCGCCATCAGTTGATGGCCGTAGCACACGCCGAACAACGGCAACTCGGCATCCATTGCATCGCGAATCCAGCCGGCAGTGTGCTCGCTCCAGGGCAGTCGTGCGGTGACCATGGCGGACGAGCCGGTGACGATGGCGCCGGCCACCTCGTGTACGGGTGGCAACACCTCGCCGGCGGCGACGTCGACCACTTGCACGCGCTCACGGCGCAGCCGCGTGGCGAGCCGGAACCAATGCGGAAAATCGCCATGGCGGGAACGGATGGCTGCCGGCGCCTGGCCGGTGCGAATGATCAAGACGGGTTTCATGGTATGGCTCTGCACGGGACCGATATATTCTACGGTTGATCTTCGTCGAAGCCATCGATCGGCGGCAAGACGGTGAGCACTTCCTGCACCGTGGTCAGTCCGGCGATGACCTGGTCGGCCGCCGAGATACGCAGCGGCCGCAGGCCCTCGGCCAGCGCCGCCTGGCCGAAGCCACTGAGGTCGAGCTGGGCCGAGATCATGCCACGCAGCCGGGGCGACAGTTTCATCATCTCGTAGATGCCGGTGCGACCCAGGAAGCCGGTGTTGCGGCATTCCAGGCAGCCCACCGGTTTGCATACCTGCGCCGGTACCGGCATGTTCCAGCCGTGGGTCAGCACCTTCCATGCCTGTGGATCCTGGCTGGTGGTCTGTTTGCAATGCGGGCACAAGGTGCGCACAAGGCGTTGGGCGACCACGCCGGTCAGGGTAGACTGGATCAGGTAATGCGGCACGCCCAGGTCAAGCAGCCGGGTAACCGCGCTGGGCGCGTCATTGGTATGCAGGGTGGACAGCACCAGGTGGCCAGTGAGCGAGGCCTGCACGGCCATCTGTGCCGTCTCCAGGTCGCGGATCTCGCCAACCATGATGATGTCCGGATCCTGCCGCAGCAAGGTCCGCACGCCGGCAGCAAAATCCAGGTCGATGGCCGCGTGCACCTGCATCTGGTTGAACTCCGGCGAGACCATCTCGATCGGATCTTCCACCGTGCACACGTTGAGCTCGGGCGTGGCCAGGTGCTTGAGTGTGGAATACAGCGTGGTGGTCTTGCCCGAGCCGGTCGGACCGGTGACCAGTACGATGCCGTGCGGCCGCTCGACCATGCTGCGCCAGTTGGCCGCTTCGCCGGGCGAAAAACCCAGCTGGGCGAAGTCCTTCACCACCAGGTCCGGGTCGAAGATGCGCATCACTACTTTTTCGCCGAACGCGGTGGGCATGTTCGAGATGCGCAGCTCCACCTCGCGACCGGAGGCCGAGCGGGTCTTGATGCGGCCGTCCTGCGGCCGCCGCTTCTCGGCCACGTCCATGCGCGCGAGGATCTTGATGCGTGCGGTCACTGCGGTCATCACCGGGGCCGGCAGCTCGAACACCCTCTGCATCACGCCGTCGATGCGAAAGCGGATGCCGCCGGTCTCGCGCCGTGGCTCAAGATGGATATCCGAGGCGCGCTGCTCGAACGCATACTGCAGCAGCCAGTCGACAATGTGCACCACGTGGCGATCGTCGGCGCCGACCTCGCCGCTTTTACCCAGCTCGACCAGCTGCTCGAAGTTGAGGATCGCCGCCGCGCTGTCGCTGCCGGTCTTGGCGTCCTGGGCCAGCTGGATCGAACGCTGGACGCCGTAGAACTCCTGCAGGTAACGATTGATGTCGAGCGGGCTGGCGACCACGCGCTTGATGTCACGGCGCAACATTTGCGCCAGGTCGGATGCCCAGCCGTCCTCAAACGGTTCGCAGGTGGCGAAGGTCACCTCGCCGATGGTCGCGGCGATCGGCAGGATGCGGTGCCGCTTCGCGTACGCCAGGCTCACCACCTGGGTGACCGCGGCGACGTTGATCTTCATCGGATCGATTTTCAGATAGGGCAGCCCCGCGTGGTGGGCCAGCCATTCGGTCATGACCTCCAGGCTCAGCGGGCGGCCGGGCTCGTGCTGGTTGACCAGCTTGGCGTTGGCGATCAGTACCAGCGGGTTCAGCTCCACGGTGCTGCGGCCCGCGCGCGCGCCCATGCGCACGTTCCTGGCGTCTTCGCCCAACACGTAACCATCGACCACGAGTGCCGCCAGCACCTCGTCCAGTTCCAGCCGGCCACGGCTGCCGAGCAGGGTTGCGATTTGGGGTGATGCGGCCATCCGTATAACGTCCTCCGTGGCGGCGGGTCGGTCGGGGTTTTCAGCCGCAAAGCCAGCTGCGGCTATACTAACGCGTTTTAGCCTTTGGTCACGGAAAGCCATGTCCGCGCGTACCTTCCAGGATGTGATCCAGACCCTCAACCGCTATTGGGCGGAACAAGGTTGCGTATTGCTGCAGCCACTCGACACCGAGGTCGGCGCCGGTACCTTCCACCCGGCCACCTTCCTGCGCGCACTCGGCCCGGAGCCCTGGTCCGCGGCGTATGTGCAGCCCTCGCGCCGGCCCACCGACGGTCGCTACGGGCAGAACCCCAATCGCCTGCAGCATTACTACCAATACCAGGTGGTGATGAAGCCCAACCCCGAGAACATGCTTGATTTGTATATCGGCTCGCTGAAGGAACTCGGCCTCGATCCGTTGGTGCATGACCTGCGCTTTGTCGAGGACAACTGGGAATCGCCGACGTTGGGCGCGTGGGGGCTGGGCTGGGAGGTCTGGTTGAACGGCATGGAAGTCACCCAGTTCACCTATTTCCAGCAGGCCGGCGGCCTCGAATGCCGCCCGGTCACCGGCGAAATCACCTATGGTCTGGAACGGCTGGCGATGTACCTGCAAAATGTAGACAGCGTTTTTGATCTGATCTGGACTGACGGCCCGCGTGGAATCGTCACCTATGGCGATGTGTTCCATCAAAATGAAGTGGAGCAGAGCACCTACAACTTCGAGCACGCCAACGTGGTCGAGCTGCTGCGCTGGTTCGACGTGTGCGAGAGCGAGGCGGACAAACTGGTTGCGGCCAACCTGCCGCTGCCGGGGTACGAGCAGGTGATGAAGGCCAGTCACACCTTCAACCTGCTCGACGCGCGCCGGGCGATCAGCGTGACCGAACGCCAGCGTTACATCCTGCGCGTGCGCACGCTGTCGCGCGGCGTCGCCGAGGTCTACGTGGCACAACGCGAGAAGCTCGGTTTTCCGGGGCTGAAGAACGCCCATGCCTCGGGCAGCCAGGAGCAGGCCGCATGAACACCGGCAAGTCGTTGTTGGTCGAGCTGGGCACCGAGGAGCTGCCACCGAAGGCACTGGACGAGCTGTCCGGCGCCTTCCTGCGTGGCATCTGCGATGGTCTGGCCAAGCGCGGTGTCGCCGCCGGTCTGGATCAGGCCAGGCGTTATGCGTCGCCACGCCGGTTGGCCGCCTTCGTTCCCGGCGTGGTGGCATCGCAGCCGGATCAGTCAGTCGAGCGTCGTGGCCCGGCACTGGCTGCCGCATTCGACGCCGCAGGTGCGCCCTCGAAAGCGCTGCTCGGCTTCGCACAATCCTGTGCCGTCGATGTCGGCCAACTGGAAAAGCTGGAAACCGACAAGGGCGCCTGGTTCGTGTGGCGCACGGTCAAGCCGGGCCAGCCGCTGGCCATGCTGCTGCCGGAGATTGTCGACGAGGCGTTGAAGGCGCTCCCGATCCCGCGCCCGATGCGTTGGGCCGATCACGATTACAGCTTCGTGCGGCCGGTGCACTGGCTGGTCATGCTGCACGGTGCCGAGATCATCGACGGCGAGCTGCTGGGTCTGGCCAGCGGGCGCAAGTCGCGCGGCCATCGCTTCATGCATCCGCAGCCGGTGCACGTGGCCGACGCCGATGGCTGGCTCGATGCGATGCGCGCCTCCCAGGTGCTGGCCGATCCGCTCGAACGGCGCCAGCGCATCCGTGACGAAATCGCGCAGGTGGCGGCCGGCATCGGCGGCACGCCCCGGCTGGGCGACACCCTGCTGGACGAATTGGCCAACCTCACCGAGTGGCCGGCGGCAATCGCGTGTACCTTCGAACGTGCCTTCCTCGACGTGCCGCCGGAAGCCCTGGTGACTACCATGGTGGCGAACCAGAAGTTCGTGCCGGTGTTCGATGCCGACGACAAGCTCACCGAGCATTTCATCGGCATCGCGAACATCCAGAGCAAGGATCCGGCCGAAATCCGCCGCGGCTACGAGCGGGTGATTCGCCCCCGTTTCGCCGACGCGAAGTTCTTCTGGGACGAAGATCTGAAGACGCCGCTGGCCAGCTACCAGGAACAACTGAAGAACGTCACCTACCAGCAGGCGCTGGGCAGCCAGTGGGACAAGAGCCTGCGCGTGGCCGAACTGGCGCGCGTTATCGCTAACCGGGTCGGTGCCGACGCCGCGCTGGCGACGCGGGCAGCCAGCCTGGCCAAGTGTGACCTGCTGACCCGCATGGTCGGCGAGTTTCCCGAGTTGCAGGGCGTGATGGGGCGCTACTACGCCAGTCACGACGGTGAGCCGGCGAGCGTGGCCGAGGCGTTGGACAGCTACTACCAGCCGCGTTTCGGTGGCGACCACATTGCCGCCGACAAGCTCGGCCAGGTGCTGGCCGTGGCCGAACGGCTGGATACGCTGGCCGGCATCTTCGCGATCGGCATGAAGCCCGGCGGCAGCAAGGATCCGTTCGCGCTGCGTCGCGCGGCACTCGGTCTGGCGCGCACCCTGATTGAGGGCAACCTGGAACTGCACCTGCGCGGCAGTTTCATCGAGGCGTTGGAGCTGTTGCCGGATGCGGCACTGGCCGCGGGCCTCAAGCCCGGCAAGGACGGCAAGCCGCCCAGCTTGAATGCCGGCGCGCGGCGCGCGACCCTGGCTGACGAATTGTACGAGTTCGTGCTCGACCGCCTGCGTGGTTACTACGCCGAGCAGGGTTTCGACCACGCGCAGTTCGAGTCGGTGCTGGCGGTGCAGCCGTCCAGCCTCGCCGACTTCGACCGGCGCCTGCGCGCCGTCGTCGAGTTCAGTCGTTGTCCAGAGGCGGCCAGCCTGGCGGCGGCCAACAAGCGGGTTGCCAACATCCTGCGCAAGCAGGCCGAAGAGGCCAGCGCGCCGTCGATCGGCCGCGTGGTCGATCCTGCGCACTTCGAGGCGGATGCCGAGCGCGAACTGGCTGACGCGCTGGCTGCCGCCCAGCGTGAAAGTGCCGCGGCGCTGTCCGCCGGCGACTATGCCGCAGTACTCAGCCGCCTCGCCCAACTGCAGGCCCCGGTGGATGCGTTTTTCGACAGCGTGCTGGTCAATGCCGACGCCCCCGCCGTGCGGG
Source organism: Rhodanobacter sp. (assembly GCA_004298505.1). Taxonomy (GTDB): domain Bacteria; phylum Pseudomonadota; class Gammaproteobacteria; order Xanthomonadales; family Rhodanobacteraceae; genus Rhodanobacter. Next base: position 49,793 of record SCRO01000051.1, on the reverse strand, counting down.
CCAACCGGTTGGCCTTGCTGGCCCAGTTAAAAACCCAGTTCGGCGCCGTCGCCGACATTGCACTGCTCTGAGCTGCGGCCTGTGAAAACGAAAACGGCAGCCGGATGGCTGCCGTTTCTGGTACGCCAGCGCCGTCTTCACACCGGGGTAGTGCGACTCTTGCGGATACGGTCAGCCAGTTGGCGATTGAATGCCATCATCGCGCCGGTATCCACGTTGACGCCGCCAGGCCCGAGGATTTCATAGAGCTCGGTCAGCAGATCGGTGCTGCCGGACAGGGTCAGCGGGCTGTCCGCCAGCTCCAGCTCCGATTGCAGCATCTGCATTGCCGTGTTCAACCGCTGCGGATCCAGACTGTTGGCATGGGCAGACGACGGCAACCTGGTGACCGCGCCCAGCTTGGCACCTGGCCGCTGGGTGCGCACGACTTCGCTGGTGTGCTGCTCGTCCTCGAAGTTCGTGGTGGGGTCGACCTGGATCGCCCCTTCGCCCGCCACCAGCCATACCAGCGAGATGCCGAGCGTGCGTGCCAGAGTGACGCAGCGCGCACGGGAGGGGTCGGTGTTGCCATCGCGCCAGCTGCGCACGACACCCTCGGAAAAACCGCACAGGCGGGCAATTTCGGTGGCGCTGCCGACGCGCTGGATCAGCAGACGAATGCGATCCGCGAAGGTTCCACTTGTGCTTTGCGAGGAAGGCTGCTGCGTACGCATGAGGATGGCCGTGTCAGAGTGGGAAAGCAAGGAGCTGGGACGCAAGATCATGCGAATCGGGCCAGCCATGTCAATCAAGTTGGTCCGAACACGTGATATTTTGCGCGCACGGCGCGCGTCGTGCCAAGTCGGTCGTAACCTGGGCCCGGATTCGACCGCAGTCCCACGCCGCTCCCGCGGCAACGTCCTGCCGGAGCATGCATTGATGCACGGGGCTGTGGCCTCGCGCGGGCGCCAGAGTTTCAGCCGGCTTGCCGGGCTTTCTTCCGCCGACAGCCTGCTGCTACCGTCAGCCCGGCGCCGCCGCGGTCGCAGCGGAAGCGGCGAATCTTCAGCACAGGACATCGCATGAGCCAATTCGGCCTGCTCGGCAAACGGCGCTTCGCGCCCTTCTTCTGGACCCAGGCACTGGGTGCGTTCAACGACAATGCATTCCGTACCGCGCTGGTCGTGCTGGTGACTTACCAGATGGGCCTGAGCGATCATATCGCCTCGCTCTACACCAACCTCGCGCCGGCGCTGTTCATCATCCCGTTCTTCCTGTTTTCCGCCACCGCCGGGCAGCTGGCCGAGAAGTTCGAGAAGACGCGGATCATTCGCTGGGTGAAGTTGTTCGAGATCGCCGCGATGGCGGTGGCGGCGGTCGGCTTCTACACCCACCATGTCGCGCTGCTGCTGGTGGTGCTGTTCATGATGGGCCTGCACTCGACGATCTTCGGGCCGATCAAGTACGCGATCCTGCCGCAGGCGCTGAAACCTGCGGAGCTGGTCGGTGGCAACGGTCTGGTCGAAATGGGCACGCAGTTGGCCATGCTGGTCGGCATGATCGCCGGCAGCGAGTTGATGCGGGTGGCCGGCGTGGGTCCCTTGTTGGCCTCGGCGGCGACGATCACGGTGGGGCTGGCCGGCTATCTGGCCAGCCGCAGCATCCCACTGGCGCCGGCCACCGCGCCGGCGCTGAAGTTCAACCCGAATCCCTTGAGCGAAACGGTGCGGGTGCTCGCCATCACGCACGCTGACCGCGCGGTGTGGAATGCGGTGCTGGGTATCTCCTGGTTCTGGTTCTTTGGCACGGTGTTGATCGCGCAACTGCCGATCTATGCGCGCGGCACGCTGGGCGGCGACGGTTCGGTGTACACGCTGGTGCTCACCCTGTTTTCGATCGGCAGCGGTGTCGGCGCCTTGTTGTGCGAGAAGATGTCGGGCAAGCGCGTGGAGATCGGCCTGGTCCCGCTGGGTGCGTTCGGGCTTACCGCGTTCGGCGTGGATCTGTACTTCGTACGGCACGGGGTCGCCGCGGTACGCGGGGTGGACTGGCTGACCTTCCTGCATGCGGCGGGCAGCTGGCGCGTTGTGCTTGACCTCATCCTGATCGGCGTATTCGCCGGTTTTTACGTGGTCCCGTTGTTTGCCTTCGTGCAATCGCGCGCGCCACGCGAAAAGCTGTCCCGCATCATCGCCGGCAACAACATCGTGAACGCGCTGTTGATCGTGCTGGCGGCCGGTTTTGGGTTGGGCTTGGGCGCACTGGGTCTGGACGCGGTGCAGATCTTCCTGGCCGCTTCGCTGCTGAACGTGCTGGTGGCGGCCTACATCTTCACCATGGTGCCCGAGTTCCTGATGCACTTCATCACCTGGGTGCTGGTGAATACGCTGTACCGGGTACGCGTCGACGGCATGCAGCATCTGCCCGAGAAAGGCCCGGCGCTGCTGGTGTGCAACCACGTCAGCTTCATAGACGCGCTGCTGCTGATGGCCAACCTGCGCCGGCCGGTGCGCTTCGTCATGTACTACAAGATCTTCAAAACGCCGCTGCTCAGCTTCCTGTTTCGTACCGCCAAGGCGATTCCGATTGCCGGCTACAAGGAAGATCCCGGGGTACTGCAACAAGCCTGCGACGCGATCGACGCCGCGCTGGCCGCTGGCGAGCTGGTGTGCATCTTTCCCGAAGGCGGCCTCACCGGCGACGGCGAGATCGGGCCGTTCCGGCCTGGCATGGAGAAGGTCCTGGCGCGACGCCCGGTGCCGCTGCTGCCGATGGCGCTGCGCGGCCTGTGGGGCAGCATGTGGAGCCGGCGCGACACGCGCCTCGGTCGCATGCGCCTGCCGCGACGCTTCCGCGCACGGATCGAGTTGGTGCTCGATGCGCCGCTGCCACCGCAGCAAGCCACCGCCCCCGCGCTGGAAGCGCGCGTACGCGAACTGCGCGGCGACCGCCCGTAGAATATGCGGTACCCCACCGAAAAATATGCGCTGCCCCGTCGGGCAGGGTGGCGGTTCAGTTGGCCCAGCCGCCGATCACCAGTAGCGCCACTACGCTGAGCCACGCCAGCAAGGCGCGCAGCAGGGCGCTGCGCAGGCGGCGCAGTTCGGCCAGCGGGTCGTTGTGCTCCTCGGTGTAACCGTCGCCGGCCTCGATGTCGATCAGCACGTCGGCCTGCGCGGCGGCACCGAGAAAGCCCGGGCCGCGTTCGTACCAGCTGGTCGGCGTGGCTTGGATGTGCCAGCGTCGCCAGGCGGTGATCACCGCGTCCCAATGGCCGACCACGGCCAGGGTGAAGGTGAGCAACTGGGCCGGCAACCAGTCCAGCGCGTTGGCCAGGTATCCGGCAGCTCGCTGGCTGTTGGCGTCGAGTGCCAGCGAGTCCTCGCGGCCCAGCGTCTGCGCCAGCCGGTACAGCAGCGCTCCGAACGGACCGAGCAGGAAGAACCACAGCAGCACGGCGAAGCGGCGGCGCAAGGCGGCGTAGATGATCGCCTCGCCCAGCGCCGGCGCCGACCAGCTCACCGCGCGTTCGTCCTCGGCCAGCGCCTGCGCGGCCGCTTCGCGGCTGACCGCATCGGGCGCGGCCAGGATCGTCTCGAGGTCGCGCTCGAACTCGCGCGGGCCGAAGCAGTACAGCAGCACGATCAGGCCAAACAGCAGGGGCGGCAGTTCGCCCAGCATGGTATGGCTGAACAGCCACGCCAGCAGCAGGCAGGCCACCAGCGGCGGTACCAGCGCCAGCAGCACGCGCCCGGCGCCGCTGGTGTCGGACAACTGGGCTACCCAGCGCCGGAACAGGCCATCCCGGCGCCAGCTGGCCAGCTGCGGAGCAACATGCAGCAAACCCAGGGCGATCAGGACGACAAGCAGACGGATGGCCATGGCAGCAGACTCTTGGATAGTGGTTGCATTGTAGCGAGCGCATGCGTCGCCCGCCGTGCGGTGGTCAGTGGCCACCGGGCAAGCTCAACCGGGGCCGCAGTGATATTCCGCGGCGGTGTGCTCAACCTGCGCCAGGCTGACGTGCCGGGCCAACCGTTGCTGCGTGGTCATGCCACGCCAGACCTCGACATCCACGCAATGCGGATTGGTGATACCGAGCAAGGCTTGCAGCGTGCGCACCACTCCGGCAACACCTTGCATGCGCGGGTCAGTCATGTGCAAGCCCTGGACTACGGGCGTGCCCGACCCGGGCAGGCGCACGGCGGGCGGAAAACTCCGACCCTTGTCATGCAGGAGATTGCCGCCGGGGATGTAGTCGGCCAGCGGCGCGACCGGAGGCGTTGCCATGAAGTTCGCGGATGCTGGCGTCACGGGTGACCGTGCCGCGCGCAGCGCCGGCGTGGCGCCGGGTATGCGTGGTGCCGACCGCCTGGACCGCGTCGCCCGTGCGGCTGGTGCCGCTGGCACACGCGGCGAAGCCCGCGCGGGGATAAAGCGGATGTTGAGGCTGTCCAGCCGCTGATCAGCCCGGCTTTGCGGCCAGGACCACGGCAATACGACATCGCCAAAGAACAGCAACCAGGCGCCGAGATGGATGCTGATGACGACTACATGGGTGGCGAGGCGGCGCACCGATCCCTGCCAGCCATCCGGGGTGCGGCGGTTCCTGCGCATGCGTGGTCGATCCGCGGCCTATGTGTCTCGTGCACGGACCGCAGCATGCCAGCGAAGTTCAGGCCGGCCGACTCAAGCCGCAGCAGCGGTGCCGGTCAGTACATCCAGATCCAGTCCCGCGCGCAGTTGCAGCCAGCGCGCCAGCAACCGGTACGATATTGACAACGCGGTGGATGGCACGAAGCTCCCGTCGGCGATGCCAGCGACAATCTGTTCGGGCGTGAACCAGCGCGCGTCTTCCAGCTCCAGATCACGCTTGTGGATCTGCCGCGACCTCGTGGTGGCCATGAAACCGACCATCAGCGAGGCCGGCATCGGCCATGGCTGTGAGGAGAGGTAGCGCACCTCGTCGACGATCACGCCGGATTCCTCGGCGACCTCGCGGCGCACCGCGTCCTCCAGCGATTCGCCAGGCTCGACGAAACCGGCGAGGGTGGAATAGCGATGCGGCGGCCAGCCTGCCTGGCGGCCAAGCAGGCAGGCGCCCTCGTGCTCGACCAGCATGATCACCGCCGCATCGGTGCGCGGGAAATGCAGGCGGGCGCAGGCGGGATTGGTGCACTGTGCGCGATGGCCGGCGGAAACCAGTCGCAGCGGTGCGCTGCAGTAGGCGCAGAAACGTGTCTCGCGCTGCCAGTGCGAAAGCCCCTTGGCGTAGGCGAACAAGCTGGCCTCGTCGGCAGCGAGCAGCATGCCGGCACTGCGCAGGGCCATGCGGCGCGCACCGAGCGCAAGTTCCAGCTCACCGATGCGCGCGGGGCCATCCGCCACCAGCAGGAAATGCGGAGCGCCATAGGCGATGCCGAGCAGGCAGGTGGGTGCACCCGGCAACCATCGATCGCATTCGCCGGCATCCAGCCAGCGCAGGGCATCGCTGCCTTGATGCAGGAACGCTTCGCCAGTCGCGTCCAGCAACAGGTAGCGCGCGTTATCCGCGTGCGCCTGCGTGACGATCCACGCCGCTTGGTCGCGGCGCTCGGCCTTGCGGTCAAGTACCAGGCTCAGCCCGGCAAAGGTGTTGGGGCGGGGCGACCGGGCCTGATCCATCACGTCGTGCTCAGGCGGTGAACGACGAGCCGCAGCCACAGGTGGTCTTCGCGTTCGGGTTGCTGATCACAAACTGCGCGCCGCTGAGATTCTCGGCGTAGTCGATCTGCGCACCGCTGAGGTATTGCAGCGATAGCGGATCACACAGCAGGGTGACGCCTTCGCGTTCGACTGCCACGTCGTCCTCGGCCTGGGTCTCGTCGAAGGTAAAACCGTACTGGAAACCGGAACAGCCACCGCCACTGATATACACGCGCAGCTTCAGCGCTGGATTGCCTTCCTCGGCAATCAGCTCATGCACTTTGTGCGCGGCAGCGACACTGAATTGGAGCGGAGCACCGCTGCTGCGGTAATCGGGGATCGCGATGATGGTTTCCATGGCTATCCAGATGGGGGCGTGGTCGACGGGTGCAAGCATACCGCGTCAGGCCGGCATTGCCTCGTCTTTCGGAACTGCTGTTGTTGCGGTCTTTGCGTTTACGGTTGAGCATCCCGGTCTCCCTCGGCGGTAGTGATATTGCCGCTCAGCGCGGCACCCCAGGCAACGGCGCGACTGACGGTCTGGCCGCCTTCCGGCTGGATATGGATGCGCAGTCGCGTGGGCCGGAAATCCGCCGGCAGCACGATGGTGCCCTGCAATTGCTCGAAATAGGTGAAACGGAACGGCAGGCCGTGCTGCTGGGCGCCATCGCCCAGCGCCGGCCAGTCCAGGGTGACTACCTTGTCTTTGCGCAAACCCTCTACGCTGACCGTGACGTTGCCGCTGGTCTCGCCGCCGCGCTTCGCATTCTGGGTGAGGCTGAGGATCAGCGTCCAGCCGCGCGAGCGGGCGATCGGCTGCAGCTTCACTTCCTGCAGCTTCAATCCCTGGCGCTGGCCATCGCCACTGACCAGGCGCTCATAGAAGCCCAGGTCGGCGCGCAGGGCGCTGAGTTCCTTCTCGCGCTGAATCAGGGTGCCACTCAGCGCGTGGGTGGCCACCTCATTGACCTGCGCGGCACGCTGCAGGTTTGCCACCTGCTGCTTCAGGTCATCGATCTGGGTCAGCACTGCTCGCCGCTGGCGATGATCGACCGCCGTCGGCGTGCTGGGTCCGCCCAGGAAGTACGCCAGCAACCCCACCACCACCAGACTGCCCAGCCAGCCCAGCCCCCACCGCAGCCGGCGCCAGCGCTGGCCGACATCGTCGTACCTGCGCACCACAAGGCGGGGTGGCGGTCGTGAGCCCATGCGAGGCCGTTCCGGAAAAAGCCAAGGTATAGCCCGGACGTGACGAAAGCGTCAAGGAACGGGCGCGGGTCGTGACGCGGTGTCAGCTCTGCATCTTGCTTTGCAGGTAGCGCTCCGGGCCGATGTCCTTGATCAGGTTGAACTGGGTTTCCAGCCAGTCGATGTGCCCTTCCTCATCGTGCAGGATGCGCTCGATCAGCCGATCGGCGTGCTTCATCTGTCCATTCAGGCAGCGGCGCGCCCGTTGCCTGGGCCGACAGGTGGCGTGCCGGCTCCGTCACGGGGCGGTGTAGTGCCAATCTCCACGCCGAACAACTCCTCTACCAGCGGTGCGAAGCGGCGCAGCGCCTGCGCGTACACGTCCCGCTTGAAGTTCACCACATGCGCGGCCGGATACCAGAAATCCACCCAGCGCCAGATGTCGAACTCTGGCTTCTCGTCGGCGTCCAGCTTCAAGGCCTCCTCGCCGCCGACCAACTTCAGCAGGAACCACACCTGCTTCTGGCCGATGCAGGTCGGCCGCTGGTGCCGACGCACATAGCGCTCGGGCAGGCGATAGCGCAGCCAGCCGTGGGTGGCGGTGAGCACCTCCACGTGGTGCGCTGCCAGCCCGGTTTCCTCCTCCAGCTCGCGGTACATCGCCTCCAGCGGGGTTTCGTCCGTGCGCATGCCGCCCTGCGGAAACTGCCAGCCATCACGATTGACCCGGCGCGCCCAGAACAGCTGGCCGTCCGCATTCAGCAGCACGATACCCACGTTCGGACGGTAGCCATCTACATCAATCATGTCGTCTCCTGGGGCCACGCCCCGCGACTTCGCGGCCAAACCGCGGCAAAGTCTTGTGCCCGATTCAACCACAGCCCACCACGCAGCGGCAAGCCGCCGACTTGAACGAACGCGCCCAGCCCACTACACTTCCGCGCCCCGCCCGCGATCGTCCCGATCGCCCCGCGGCGGGTTCCCAATGGCTATGTAGCTCAGCTGGTTAGAGCACAGCACTCATAATGCTGGGGTCGGTGGTTCGAGTCCACCCATAGCCACCAAGAACCTGTTTCAAGACACCTCAAAAAGACCGGTAAGCCCAGTAACAGCAAGGGTTCCTGCCTTTTTCATGTCCTATGGCTTCCTGCGGCGTTCATTGCAATCTAGCGTCACGTGGCGATAGCTTTGTCGGTAACTCCTATTATCAAAAAAGTTACCGTCGAGAGGCTGCCGTCATGTCACTTGCCGACGCCGCGATTCGCTATACCATGCCGTCGGCCATCCGCAAGTTACGCAAGGCGCAAAAGGCCGCGACCCTGGCCGCCTCTTTGAGGTTGGGGTCGATACGCAGGACAGCCTGTGATGCGCCAGCGTTGCATGAGACACGCCGGCTGCTGGGAGAGTGGCTGCAAATCCCAATGCCGCACGCCGAAACAGCGAGCGATGCAGGATGCCGACTTGCGGCGGTCATCGGTTAGCATATGAGGTTGCACAACGACGGTGGCCTTGTCATGCAGGTACTGCTTCGGGCTCTCGTCGCCGGTGGCCTCATCAGAAGCCTGATGACAACCAGACCGGGCAATGAGTGTTTGCCTGCGTTGGTCCCCGCAATTCGTCCGCCGCGCGGCTTTCCGTCTCCACCGCTCTACCCATGACACGCAGGATGTCGTGATGCACATTTTCAAAGTATTCACCCTCGAAGCGGCACACCGTCTCCCCAACGTGCCGCCGGGCCACAAGTGCGCGCGCCTGCACGGCCACTCCTTTCGCGTGGAGATCCACGTGGCGGGTGCGCCGGATCCGCAACTCGGCTGGGTGATGGATTTTGCCGACCTGAAGATGGCCTTCCAGCCGCTGTACGACCAGCTTGATCATCACTACCTCAACGACATCGAGGGGCTAGAGAATCCGACCAGCGAGACGCTGGCGCGCTGGATCTGGCAGCGCCTGGAGCCGCGGCTTGTAGGGCTGGACAAAGTGGTGGTGCAGGAGACTTGCACGTCCGGGGCCAGCTGCACTCGGGGCAGTTTGTGATGCGTTGCGTTAGGACTGTCAGCTGTGTAAACAGATGTTTTAACTGAATATCTCTTGACTGGTCTGGCCTATATTGAAGATTTATGTTGCATTGCAGCATAACCCTTGCTAGAGTGACTCCACTACCCCAATCCTCAGTGAGGACAACGCCATGACCCAGCAGATCAACAATCAGATTTTCGCGTTCACCAAGCAGTTCACCGACAGCGCTTTCAAGGCGCATTCGCTGGCCCTGAAGGGTCTGGAGAAGGTGGCCGAGCTGCAACTCCAGGCGCTCGAGGAGCAGACCAAGGTGTCGGCCGAGTTCGTCGCCGAGGCAATGGAAACCCGTGACACCGAAGGCCTGCGCACCTTGTGGGAGAAAGGCAGCAGCCTGAGCCGCGAGAACGCCGAGCGTGCCGTGTCGGTGTCGCAGGAAGTGCTGGCGATCACCCAGAAGACTGCCGAGTCGCTGAGTGCGCTGGTGCAGGAGCAGCGCCAGGCGGCCAATGACGCGGTCACCGCGCCTGTTGCCGCCGCCAAGAAGGCTGCGAAGTAATTCAGCAACAGTAGTATACGTAGCCAGTCAAGGCCGGAGTTCATCTCCGGCCTTTTTTTTCGGGTGCGCTAGGCATGGTGCCGCTCTGCTCGCTATGGTGGCGAGCGGGGCCACTTGAAGGTGAAAGTCCTTGACCTACCCGGCAAGCGGTAGCCGAACAGCATAGGATGTCCGTCGCTAGTTCGGAATCGCTGGTTACGGCGCAGGTTGTCTCAAGCGTGTTGATGAGTGGCTTCCGGTGCGGATGAATTCGCGGCAAATCAAACCGTGCAGGAGGGATAGCCAAGTCGCCGGGCTGATTGCTTGCCTGCGCAACCGGGCCGCTGATACAATTCACGGGCTTTGCTGACCGGTTCGCCTCTGGCTCTCTTCGAATCGAAGGCCAACCCTGCCACCAAGTAGACTCGGATGATAAACTCTATCGCTGCGAGCAGACGACTGGTCGCGCGCATGCTGGCTTGGCAGCTTGTTGCGATATTTGCGTGCGTCGTCGTGTTTCTTATTCAAGGCAGACGTGCGGCGTTGGCGGCGGGATTGGGTGGTTGCCTGATCGTGTTGGGTACGGCGTTGATGGCATTGCGCGTATTCGGTGGGGGGCGCCGGCTCGGCGCAAGCAGCACCCTGGTCGACATGATCGTCGGCATGGTGCTGAAGTGGGTTGTAATCATTGCTGGTCTGTATGTGCTGCTGGCGCGATGGCAGATGCCAGGTCTGGCGGTACTGGCGGGAATGGGAACGGCGATGGCGGTTAATCTGATGGCACTGCGATTCAAGGACAAGACATGATGATCGAAGCGCCCGGCGGGCTCTCCGAATACATTAATCACCATCTCAAGAACCTGACCATACACTTCGGTGGCGGCAGTTTCTGGACGGTGCAACTCGACACGCTTGGCGTGTCGGTGGTGATCGGAGTCGCGTTGAGCGCGCTGCTGTGGGCGTGCGCGCACCGCGCTACTTCGGGCGTACCCTCCCGCGGACAGGCCTTTGTCGAGTTGCTGGTCGAATTCGTCGACGGTCAGGTCAAGGACGTTTTCCATGGGGATACACGCCTGCTTGGACCGCTGGCGTTGACGATCTTCGTCTGGGTGCTGTTGATGAACCTGATGGACGTGATGCCGCTGGATGTCATCCCGTATCTCATGGGTCTGGCAGGGGCCGAACATTTTCGCGCGGTGCCGACTTCCGAGCTCAACACAACCTTTGCGATGTCGCTGACGGTCCTGATCCTTACCATCTTCTACAGCTTCAAGGCCAAGGGCGCCAGTGGCTACATGAAGGAGATATTCACCGTCCCCTTCGGCCCGTGGTTGGCACCGTTCAACTTGCTGATGAACCTGATCGAATTGCTCAGCAAGCCACTGAGCCTGTCGATGCGACTGTTCGGTAACATGTATGCTGGCGAGTTGCTGTTCATGTTGATCGCCGGCCTGCTTGGCGCCGGGAGCACCATCCTGTTTGGCCTGGGTGTTTTCGGCTATCTGGCCTGGGGCATCTTCGAGCTGTTGATCATTGTCATTCAGGCGTTCATTTTCATGGTGTTGAGCGTGGTCTATATCGCCATGGCGCAGCAGCACCACTGACCTGATCCCATAAAACCGAATACCAACTCTTTCGCTTTTTTTGACCTTTCTGCAGGAGAAACCCCATGGAAACTTTGCAACAGATCATCGGCAATATTCAGGCATTCACGGCCATCGGCGCTGGCCTCATGGTGGGCCTGGGTGCGCTTGGCGCGTGTATCGGCATGGGCGTGATGGGCTCCAAGTTCCTCGAGGCCGCGGGACGCCAGCCGGAACTGATGCCGGTGTTGCAGTCGCGCATGTTCCTGCTGGTCGGCCTGATCGATGCATCGTTCATCATCTCCCTGGCCATCGGTCTGTTCTTCGCATTCAGCAATCCGCTGCTGCAGGCCGTCGTCAAGGCTGCCCACTGATCGTCTTCGCAGGCATCCTGCGTTGTCACGCCACTTTTTTGCTGATCCACGGGTAGTGAATCGATGAACATCAATGCCACGCTTTTTGGCGAAGCCATCGCCTTTGCATTGCTGATCTGGTTTTGCATGCATTTCATCTGGCCGCCATTGCTGAATGCGATGACCGAGCGCCAGCAGAAGGTTGCTGAGGGACTGGAAGCGGCCGAACGCGCCCATGCCGAACTCAAGCAGGCCGACACGCAAGTGGCTGACGAAGTGCGCAAAGCGCGCCAGCAGGCGACCGAGATCCTGGGCAAGGCGCAGCAACAGGCCAATCTGGTGATGGAGAAGGCTCGTGCGGACGCGCAGGCCGAGATAGGCCGTCAGCAAGCCGGTGCGCAAGCAAATATCGATCGCATGGTTGAAAGTGCACGCGAGCAGCTGCGCGGTCAGGTGGCGAACTTGGCGATGCAGGGCGCAGAGAAAATCCTGCAGCGTGAAATCGGCCCGGCTGCCCACAAAGCGCTGCTCGACCAACTCGTCACCGGGATCTAGGTCGCCCATGGAAACCACAACCCTTGCCCGTCCCTATGCCCGCGCTGCCTTCGAGGTGGCGCACGAGACCGGTTCGCTGAATGCCTGGTCGCAGGCGTTCGCATTTGCCGCCGCGGTGGCTGTCGATCCGCGGGTGGCTCGGCTCAGCAACGATCCCCAGGTGACGTCCGAACAACTGATTGCGCTCCATTTGCCGGTCGGCGTCGCCGCCGACGCGCCTTTTTCGCGGTTTCTGGCGGAAATGGCCGAATGGCGTCGTCTGGCGCTGTTGCCGGAGGTGGCTCGCTTGTATGAAGTGTTCAAGCGTGAGTCACAGTCGGAACTGCTGGTCAAAGTTACCAGCGCGCTGGCACTGGATGCGGAGCAGGCCGAGCGTCTCAAGGCCTCGCTGAAGCATCGCTTCAAGCGCGAGATCGAACTGGAAACCCGGGTTGATGCGGCATTGCTGGCTGGCGCGGTGATTGATACCGGCAGCGAGGTGATCGACGGCTCCGCGCGCGGGCGTCTCGAACGCCTGTCCGGTGCCCTGCGAAACTAGTTTTACGCGAAGTCGCGCTTGGCGGACGAGTAAAGCCGGCGAGCCCTTCCCAGACTCTAAGCAAGCTTCGTCATCTAAAATTTTCGGAATAAACATCATGTCCAGCACAACCTTGAATCCGTCCGAGATCAGTGAACTGATCAAGAACCGCATCGAGCAGTTCAAGCTCGGCGCCGAAGCGCGCAACGAGGGCACGATCATCAGCGTGTCCGACGGCATCGTGCGCATCCACGGCCTGGACGACGCGATGCAGGGCGAAATGATCGAACTGCCGGGCAACGCGTTTGCACTGGCGCTCAACCTCGAGCGCGACTCGGTCGGCGCGGTGGTGCTGGGCGATTACCAACACCTGCGCGAGGGCGACACCGCCAAGACCACCGGCCGCATCCTCGAAGTGCCGATCGGTCCGGAGCTGCTCGGCCGCGTGGTCGATGCGCTGGGCAAACCGATCGACGGCAAGGGGCCGCTGAACGCTACGCTCACCGCAGCGGTCGAGAAGGTCGCGCCAGGCGTGATCTGGCGCAAGTCGGTCGACCAGCCGCTGCAAACCGGCTACAAGTCGGTCGACGCGATGATTCCGGTCGGGCGCGGTCAGCGCGAGCTGATCATCGGCGACCGCCAGACCGGCAAGACTGCGCTGGCGATCGACGCGATCATCGCCCAGCGCGATTCGGGCATCAAATGTGTTTACGTAGCGATCGGCCAGAAGCGTTCGTCGATCGCCAACGTGGTGCGCAAGCTCGAAGACAACGGTGCGCTGGCCAACACCATCGTGGTGGCCGCCTCGGCGTCCGAGTCGGCCGCGTTGCAGTACGTGGCCCCATATTCCGGTTGCACGATGGGCGAGTACTTCCGCGACCGTGGCCAGGACGCGCTGATCGTCTATGACGATCTGTCCAAGCAGGCCGTCGCCTATCGTCAGATCTCGCTGCTGCTGAAGCGCCCGCCGGGCCGCGAGGCGTACCCGGGCGACGTGTTCTATCTCCATTCGCGTCTGCTTGAGCGCGCCTCGCGCGTGTCCGAGGCCTACGTGGAGAAGTTCAGCCACGGCGAAGTGAAGGGCAAGACCGGCTCGTTGACCGCGCTGCCGATCATCGAGACCCAGGGCGGCGACGTTTCGGCGTTCGTGCCGACCAACGTGATCTCGATCACCGACGGGCAGATCTTTCTGGAAACCGATCTGTTCAACGCCGGTATCCGTCCGGCCGTGAACGCCGGTATTTCGGTGTCCCGCGTTGGCGGTGCTGCGCAGACCAAAATCGTCAAGAAGCTGTCCGGCGGCGTGAAGCTGGCGCTGGCGCAGTACCGTGAGCTGGCTGCGTTCGCGCAGTTTGCCTCGGATCTGGATCCGGCCACCCGTGCCCAGCTGGACCGTGGTCAGCGCGTCGTCGAGCTGATGAAGCAGGCGCAGTATTCGCCGCTGTCGATCGCCGAGCTGGCGCTGTCTGTGTATGCCGCCGAGAAGGGTTACCTCGACGACTTGCCGGTGAACAAGGTGCTGCCGTTCGAGAAGGGCCTGCACGCCTTCATGCACCAGAACCACGAGGAACTGATGAAGAAGATCGTGGCCACCGGCAGCTGGGACAATGACATCGAAGCCACCTTCAAGGCCTCGCTGGACGAGTACAAGAAGACCGGTAGTTGGTAGTGGAGCCGGGAATAGAGAATAGAGAATGGGGAATCGGAAAAGCCACGGCGCAGCGCGCTTCGCTTTGAACTATTCCCGATTCCCACGAGTGAGCAAAGCGAGCGAGTAAAGCATGGCCAGCGGACGCGAAATCAAAACCAAGATCAAGAGCACGCAGAACATGCGCAAGGTCACGCGCGCGCTCGAAATGGTCTCGGCAGCCAAGATCCGCCGCGCGCAGGACCTGATGCGGGCCTCGCGTCCGTATGCGCGCCTGATGCGCAAGGTGATCGCGCACGTGGCGCAGGCTAGCACCGATTTCGGCCATCCGTTCCTGATCGAGCGCGCCAACGTGGCCCGGGTCGGCTACATCGTGGTGTCGACCGATCGCGGCCTGTGCGGTGGCCTCAACTCCAACATGTTCCGCCGCCTGCTGCCGGCGATCGGCGAGTGGCAGAGACAGGGCGTGCAGGTGGACGTGGTGGCGATCGGCCAGAAGGCGATCTCGTTCTTCCGCCGGATCAAGGGTGTCAACCTGGTTGGTACGGTCAGCCATCTGGGCGAGAAGCCGAAGCTGGAGCGGCTGGTCGGCGTGATCAAGGTAATGATGGACGCCTATACGGCCAACGGTCTGGACCGCGTGTTCCTCACCTACAGCGACTTCGTCAACACGATGACGCAGACGCCGACCATCGACGCCTTGCTGCCGTTGCCGCTGGTGGCGGCCGAAATGGAAGCGCACCAGGATGCCGGCGAGTCCGCTTACGCTGGCGTTAGGCTCGAGGTCGGACACGAGTGGGACTATCTCTACGAGCCGGATGCGCAAACCGTGCTGGAGCACGTGCTGGGCCGCTACATCGAGTCGGTGGTGTATCAGGCTACGCTGGAGAACCTGGCCAGCGAGCACGCCGCGCGCATGGTCGCGATGAAGGCTGCGTCCGACAACGCGAACAAGGTGATTGACACGCTGACGCTGACCTACAACAAGGCCCGCCAGGCGGCGATCACGCAGGAAATTTCGGAAATCGTCGGCGGAGCCGCAGCGGTGTAGCCGCTGCTGCTCTGAAAAAATCATGGCGACGCGAAGCGGCGCCGCAACAAAACCTCAAGATTCATTCGGAGCTATCAGCATGAGCCAGGGCAAAGTTGTTCAGATCATCGGCGCGGTAGTCGACGTGGAGTTCGCGCGTGACCAGGTGCCGCAGATATACCACGCACTCAAGATCGATGGCACCGACATCACGCTGGAAGTGCAGCAGCAGCTCGGCGATGGCATCGTGCGCGCGATCGCGCTGGGCACTACCGAGGGCCTGAAGCGTGGCCTGCAGGCACGCAATACCGGCGAAGGCATCAAGGTGCCGGTGGGCAAGGCGACCCTGGGCCGCATCATGGACGTGCTGGGTAACCCGATCGACGAGATCGGTCCGATCGACGCCAAGGATCACTGGGTGATCCATCGCGAAGCGCCCAGCTACGACGAGCAGGCTGCGTCCAACGACCTGCTGGAAACCGGCATCAAGGTGATCGACCTGGTGTGTCCGTTCGCCAAGGGTGGCAAGGTCGGCCTGTTCGGCGGCGCGGGCGTGGGCAAGACGGTGAACATGCTGGAGCTGATCAACAACATCGCCACCCAGCACGCCGGCCTGTCGGTGTTCGCCGGCGTGGGCGAGCGCACCCGCGAAGGCAACGACTTCTACCACGAGATGCAGGAAGCCGGCGTCGTGAAGCTCGACGACCTGCCCGAGTCCAAGGTGGCGATGGTCTACGGCCAGATGAACGAGCCGCCGGGCAACCGCCTGCGCGTAGCGCTGACCGGCCTGACCATGGCCGAGTATTTCCGCGACGAGAAGGACGAGAGCGGCAAGGGCAAAGACGTGTTGTTCTTCGTCGACAACATCTACCGCTATACCCTGGCCGGCACCGAGGTGTCTGCGCTGCTCGGCCGCATGCCGTCGGCGGTGGGCTACCAGCCGACCCTGGCCGAGGAAATGGGCGTGCTGCAGGAGCGCATCACCTCGACCAAGACCGGCTCGATCACCTCGATCCAGGCGGTCTACGTGCCTGCGGATGACTTGACCGATCCGTCGCCGGCGACCACCTTCGCGCATCTGGACTCCACCGTGACGCTGTCGCGTGATATCGCCTCGCGCGGCATCTACCCGGCGGTGGATCCGCTCGATTCGACCAGCCGCCAGCTGGATCCGAACGTGGTCGGCGCCGAACACTACGACGTGGCCCGGCGCGTGCAGGGCACCCTGCAGCGCTACAAGGAGCTCAAGGACATCATCGCGATTCTGGGTATGGACGAGCTGTCCGAGGAAGACAAGCAGGCGGTGTACCGTGCGCGCAAATGCGAGCGCTTCTTCTCGCAGCCGTTCCACGTGGCCGAAGTGTTCACCGGCGCGCCGGGCAAGTACGTGTCGCTGGCCGAAACCATCCGCGGCTTCAAGATGATCGTCGACGGCGACGTGGACCACCTGCCAGAGCAGGCGTTCTACATGGTCGGCGGCATTGACGAGGCGATCAAGAAAGCTGAAGAAATGGGCGCGAAGAAAGCCGCCTGAGGCGGCTTTCGGGAATCGGGAGTAGGAACAGCCGCAACCCCTCCCCGCTCTCACTATTCCCGATTTCCCATTCCCTTCGAGCAAAGCGAGAATCACCATGACAACCATCCGCGTCGACGTCGTCAGTGCCGAAGCCGAGATCTTCTCCGGCGAAGCGACCATGGTCGTGGCCACCGGCGAGATGGGCGAGCTGGGCATCACGCCGCGCCATGCGCCGCTGATCACACGCCTGAAGCCCGGTCACGTCGACGTGCTGCTGGAGAATGGCGAGCGTCAGCAGTTCTACGTTTCCGGTGGCATTCTCGAAGTGCAGCCGCAGGTAGTCACCGTGCTGGCCGACACCGCCGCGCGTGCGTCCGACCTGGACGAGGCCGCGGCCCAACGCGCAATGAACGAAGCGCGCGAGGCGCTGGCCAACCGCTCCGACGCGATCGAGCTCGCCGAGGCGCAGGCCCGGCTGACGCAGGCGCTGGCGCAGTTGCAGGCGCTGGAGCGGCTGCGCAAGAACCTCAAGCACTGAGAGGCTGTGAACTTGCGGCCGCGCCGCCGCATCAACGGCTGGCCACGCCCCGCAGTGTCCTCAAAGGTTGTCCGGGCCGCGGCGTAGCCAACTGTCGAGCAACGCCTTGTCGTAGCGCAGCGGATCGGTATCGCCCAGACCTGCCACGCCGCTCTGCAGATAGTCCAGGTTGCTCAACTTGCGCGAACCTTCACGTAGCACCTTGCCGTTGCTGTCGATCAGCTTGAACGTCAGGTTGAGGCGCGGCGGGTAGATGTCCTTCATGAAGCGCACGTACCTCAGGCGCGGGTCAAGCCAGGGCTCATAGCCGCCGGCGAGCTTGATGTCGGTGATGGTCACTTCCAGGCGATCTCCCGGCGGCAGCATGCGCGTCGCCCGCTTGATCAGGTGGGCTTGCAGCGGCTCCAGGTAATTGACATGGTTGAAGCGGTCCTGCTGGCCGAATTCGCGGGCCTCGCTGAACCCCTCCGGGTTGGCATAAGTCACCGAGACCCGCACATCAACCGCCGGCGCATCCGACGCGGCAGTCTGCGCGGCCGGCGTAGTAGTCGCCAAGGCGCTCGCCGGTCCACCCACTCCGACGGCGAGGGCGGCGAAGGCCGTCAGACCGCACAGCCGCATGCCGGTCACACGTTTCATGATCCACCTCACTGTCCGCTTCTTCGCTGACACGCCGAGCTTGGCACGCGGTGCGTTGCGTTTATGTGTGGGTGCGGTGCGCGATTGAGCTCCGATTTGCATACGATGGGGTCCGCATGAACCATGCTGGTACGGGGTAAAGCTACTTGTCGCGCGCACTTCAGAGCGCCGTGACGACGCGGCCTCAACATCGGCGGGTCCAAGCTCCAGTTTGTCCGCCGCAACGCGCCAACAGAGTATCGTCGACCATGCATCTTCGTTATCGTCGCCACCTGGGATGGCTGCTGCTGATCATCGTGCTGCTGCTGGTGGTGCGCATGCTGCTGCCCTATGTCGTGAGGCACTACCTCAACTCGCGCATGGACCGCATGGGCGACTATCACGGCCACATCGTCGATATCGATCTTCACCTCTGGCGCGGGGCGTACAGCGTTGACGACCTGAAGGTCGTCAAGGTGTCGGGCAAGGTGCCGGTGCCGTTGCTGGATGCTCCGCGTACCGATATCGAGTTGAGCTGGCGTGCCCTGACCCACGGCACGCTGCGCGGCAAGATGGCGTTCTTCCGCCCTGTAGTCAATTTCGTCGACGGCAAGGGCGAGGACGATACGCAAAGTGGCAAGGGCGTGGACTGGCGCAGCAAGCTGAAACTGCTCACGCCGATGCGACTGGACGAGGTCAACGTGATCAACGGCACGGTCACCTTCCAGAATTTCGTGTCCAGCCCGCGCGTCGATTTGAAGATGACCGCTGTCAACGGCACCGCGAGCAACCTCACCAATGTCGAGCGCCACGGCGGAAGCCGCGTCGCCAGTATGCAGGCAACCGCAAAAATCTTCGGTCAGGCCCCGCTCGAGACGCATGCCCAATTCGATCCGCTGCAGCATCAGGGTGACTTCAAGGTCGACCTGCGCGTGAGCGACATCGACCTGACCCGGGCCAACCAGCTGACGCGCGCCTATGCCGGGCTTGATCTGGCCTCGGGCAAGGGTGACTTCACCATGCAGCTGGAAGCCAGTCATGGCCAGTTGAACGGTTACGCGAAACCGCTGTTTCACAACCTGCAGATCTTCAGCTGGAAGCAGGACGTCGAGCAGGACCACAAGAATCCACTCCAGCTGGCGTGGGAAGCGGCGGCTCAAGTAGCCACCTCTATTTTCAAGAACCACGCAAAAGACCAGTTCGCCACCCGTATCCCGATCAGCGGGCGCATCGACGACAAGCAGCTGGGTACCGTGGATGCGATCATCAACGTGCTGCGCAATGCGTTCGTCAAGGCCTACACGCCGCAGCTGGAGCACCTGAAGCCCGCCGCCAGCAACGACAAGCACTGACGCATACCGCACGATGTATTCTCGGCAGCGTTTGATTGAACGCCGAACGGGGTCGAAATGGACGATGCTCAACTGCATGTGATTGTGCTGGCCGCCGGCGCCGGCACGCGGATGAAATCGAAGCGTGCCAAGGTGTTGATGCCACTGGCCGGCCGGCCCTTGCTGGCGCATGTGATCGCCATCGCGCGGGCGCTGCAGCCGGCTGCCATCCATATCGTCTACGGCCACTGCGGCGAGCAAGTGCGCGCGGCGTTTGCGGAACAGGCCGACCTGGGTTGGGTGCTGCAGGCCGAGCGGCTGGGCACGGGCCATGCGGTGGAGCAGGCGCTGGCCGGTGTACCCCGTGCGGCACGGGTGCTGGTGCTGTATGGCGACGTGCCGTTGACCCGCGTCGAGACCCTGCAGCAACTGCTGGAAGCGGAGGGCAAATTCAGTCTCCTGACGACGCGACTGGCCGATCCGCAGGGCTACGGCCGGGTGCTTTGCGACGGCAACGGCCGCGTGCGCGAGGTGGTCGAGGACAAGGATGCCGACGCCGGCCAGCGCGCCGTCAACCTGGTCAACACCGGCATCCTGGTCGCCGAGGCGGTGGCCTTGCGCGGCTGGATCAAGCGGCTTGATCGCAACAACGCGCAGGGCGAGTACTACCTTACCGACGTGTTCCGGATGGCAGCCCAGGAAGGCCATGGTGCACTGAACGTCGAATGTGCCGACCCGGTCGAAGCCGCCGGCGCCAACGATCCCGTGCAACTGGCAGAGCTGGAGGCCGCGTACCGCCGTCGTGCCACGCACGCCCTGCTGCGCAATGGCGTGCGCATGGCCGATCCCGCGCGGGTCGACGTGCGTGGCACGGTCGAGACCGGCCACGATGTCGAATTGGATGTTGACGTGATCCTGGATGGCCATGTCGTGCTCGGCGACGACGTGCGCATCGGCGCCTTCACACGCCTGAAAGACGTGCGACTGGCCGCGGGTACCGTGCTGCAGTCGCACTGCGACCTGGACGGAGTCGTCACCCACGGTCCGTGCACGATCGGTCCGTTCGCGCGGCTGCGGCCCGGTACGGAGCTCGCCGCCGGCGTGCACGTGGGCAACTTCGTCGAAACCAAGAAGACCCGCATCGGCGAAGGCAGCAAGGCCAATCATCTCAGCTACCTCGGCGACACCGAGATCGGCCGCGGCGTCAACGTCGGCGCCGGCACCATCACCTGTAACTACGACGGCGTGAACAAGTTCGCCACCCGAATCGGTGACGGCGCCTTCATCGGCTCGAACAGTGCCCTGGTGGCGCCGGTGACGATCGGCGCCCAGGCCACCATCGGTGCCGGCTCGGTGATCACCCATGATGCGCCGGCGGGGCAATTGACCGTCGCGCGTGGACGGCAGCAGACGTTCGAAGGATGGCAGCGGCCGGTCAAGAGCGGGGAATAGAGAATCGGGAATGGGAAATCGCGAAGGCGGCAACCTGGGGCGTTTCACAGCCTTGAGCCATGCTCGACCACCGGGAGCGACAAGGGCGCTATGTTACACTCCGCCGCCACTGCCACCGGGGCGAGGCAATGCACTTGGCGTACGGGATCGAGCATGGCGGAACAGACAGCGGCGCAGCACGAATTGGCCACCCTGGTCGTGGAATGCCTGAATCTCGAGGGTGTCGATCCGGCGCAGATCGACCCCGATGCCGCACTGTTCGGTGGCGAGTTGGGGCTGGATTCCATCGACGCGCTGGAAATCGCCCTGGCGGTTTCCAAGCACTATGGCTTTCAGTTGCGTTCGGACAACCCGGAAAACCGGCAGATTTTCGCCAACCTGCGCAACCTGTGCGCCCACGTCGAGCAAAACCGCATCGGCTGAGATCGGCGGCTCGCCCCGGCACTCGTCCCGTTTCCATCACGCCATCTTGCGCTATGGGTGGCAAGCTTTTGGCTTCGGTCAGATTTTCGTGGAATCCGGCGTGAAGGATGTGTTGCCCTCCCATGCAGCAGCCACGCGACGTTACGCGTTGCTGTTGCTGCTTGCCTATCCCGCACTCGCGGTCGCCGGTGCGGTGACGCATCGGCAGCTGTTCCCCTTGCTGGCGCTGGTGGTGTTGCTGACCGTGGTCCTGCTGCCGCGTCTGCTGTCACATCGCGTCTGGCCCTGGCTGGTATGGCTGGCGACGCTGGCCGGGGTATGGCAGATGTCGCGTCATGGTGTCGCCGATCTGTTGCTCGAGGCGGTGCCGATCCTGGTCAATGCGCTGCTCGCATGCTGGTTCGGCCGCAGCCTGCGCAGCGCTGAGCCACTGGTGGCGCGCTTCATCATCGCGATCGAAGGCGCCGAGCGGCTGCGCGCGCCCGGCGTTGCGCGCTATGCCCGCCAGGTCACCTGGTTCTGGACCTTGCTGCTCGCGGGCCAGGCGCTGCTGCTGACGACCTTGCTGTTGTGCGCATCGCGCAACGGCCTGCTGTGGCGCCTGGGGCTGACGCCGCCGCTGCAGGTGCCCGAGCGCTGGGCCGCCGCCTGGCTGCACTTAGGTTGCTACGTGCTGATTGGCTTCGCGTTCGGGCTGGAATACGTCTATCGCCGCTGGCGCTTGCGTCACCTGAGGCACCCCGGCCTGCATCAGATGCTGCTGCAACTGGCGCTGCACTGGCCGCAATTGCTGCGCGGCAACGGCGCGGTGGCGCCGTGAGCAAGTATTCGCAACTGATCCGTTTCAACGGCGCGCATCCCGCGCTGCCGGGCCACTTTCCCGGGCAACCGCTGGTGCCCGGCGTGTTGATGTTGGAGCAGATAGCGCTGGCCTTGCGCGCGTGGCGCGGGCAACGACTGAGCCGGGTGATCGAGGTAAAATTCATGGTGCCACTACTGGCGGATGAATCGGCGCAGTTGGAGTTGAGCCAGACCAGTGCAAACATGTCGCGGATCAGTTTCAGCATCCGGCACGACGGCACGGTACTGGCGCGCGGTATCGTCGAGGGAGCGGCATGAGCGACAACGAACATTGGCAGAGTCGGCCCGAAGGTGGCGGTCGTTTCGCGCTCTGGCTGATCCGCGCGATCGCGCTGCACGGTGGCCGCCGGGTGGCGCGGCTTTGCCTGTATCCGATCACCGGATATTTCTACCTGCGCCGCGCGCCGGAACGATTGGCGTCGGCGCAATACCTGCAGCGGGTGTTTGGCCGGCCGGCCACGCCATGGCAGGTGCTCAAACACATTCACGCGTTCGCCGCCACGGTTCTCGACCGGGTGTTCCTGCTGGCGCACGGCGAGCAGGCGTTTGGGTTCGAGACGCAGGGGCTCGAGCTGCTGGATGAACGCATCGCGCTGGGTCGTGGTGTGCTGCTGTTCGGCTCGCACCAGGGCAGTTTCGAGGCCTTGCGCGCCGTCGGGGCACGGCGACCGGGCCTGCCGCTGCGCGTGGTGCTGGACAAGCAGAAGACCCCGGCGATGACCGAATTGCTGGAGGCGCTGGCGCCCGAGGTAGGCGCCTGCGTGATCGATGCCGCGCAGGATGGCACTTCCATCGCGCTGGCCATGGCCGAGGCGTGTCAAAACGGTGCGGTGGTAGCGATGCTGGCCGATCGCGGTCGCGGCCACGAAGTGCTGCGTCGCGCCGACCTGCTGGGTTCGCCGGCGCCGTTTCCGGTCAGCCCGTGGTTGCTGGCGCATACGCTGCAGGTGCCGGTGGTACTTTGTTTCGGCCTGTACCTGGGTGGCAACCGTTATCGGCTGGTGTTCGAGCCGTTCAGCGAACGAGTACGGATTCCGCGGCATGATCGGGGGCCGGCGCTGGATGCGCTGATCGCGCGTTATGCGCAACGGCTGGAACATTACATCCAGATCGCGCCCTACAACTGGTTCAACTTCTATGATTTCTGGCAAGACCCGTCTGCTGCTGAGCCTGCTGCTGCCGTGCTGGATGGCCACCACGTCGGCGTCTGAGCCCGCGGCCGCGTCGTCGTCGCAAGCGCTGGTCGCTGCCCTGGGCCAGCCGGCGCCGGCGCATACCGCGTTTGCCGAGGCGCGTTTCCTGAAGATACTGGATCGCCCGCTGGTGGTATCGGGGCAGCTGTCCTGGCTCGGCGGTGACAAGCTGCAGCGGCGCGTCGATCGTCCGTGGCAGGAAACCGCCACCATCGCCGATGGCGAGGTGACCGAGCAGCGCGAAGGCAAGCGGCCGCGACACTTCTCACTGAAGCGCGCGCCGCAGTTGCAGGTGCTGCTGGACAGCTTCGTAGCCCTGCTCAGTGGCGATGCCGCGCGTCTGCAACAGGTGTTCGAGATCCGCCAGAGCGGCGATGCCGGCAGTGCATGGACGCTGAACCTGGTGCCGCGTGAGGCGCGCGTGGCGAAGACGGTCGCCAGTATCCGCGTCGACGGCATCGGCAGGCAGTCGCGCTGCCTGTACATGCAGGAGGCCGATGGCGATCTGGCGGTGGATCTGCTCGGTCCGCTGGCCGCGAAGATGCCGGCCGAGCCCACGCGTGCGGCACTCCAGGCCTTGTGCCAGGGCACGCCCTGAGTATGCGCCCGCGCGCCCGCGCCACGCTGCTGGTGCTGTGGTTGCTGGCGCTGGCGGGGCTGGGCTGGATGGTCAGCCAGCGGCTTAAGATCAGCACCGACCTGCGCAGCTTCATGCCGGCGCCGACCACACCGGACCAGCGATTGTTGATGGAACAGGTCGGCGACGGGCCGGGCTCGCGCCTGTTGCTATTGTCCATTTCGGGTGCCGCCGCCGAACCGCTGGCGGCGTTGAGCCAGGGCTTGGTCAAGGCGCTGCAGCATGATCCACGCTACAGCCAGGTGCGCAATGGCAACTTCGACCTCGCCGCGCTCGACCCGCAGTTGCTGCCGTATCGTTACCTGTTGTCCTCCACGTTGGATACGCAGCCGCTGGACGAGGCGTACCTGAGCGACCAGTTGCAGCAGCGGCTGGATGATCTCTCCTCGCCCGCCGCCAGTATGCTGAAGGGACTGCTGCCGCGCGATCCCACGCTGGAGATACTGAAACTGGCCGCGCGCTGGGCGCCGGCGAAATCCCCGGAGCTGCGCGACGGCGTGTGGTTCACGCCACGCCATGAAGCGCTGCTGCTGGTGCAGACGGTGGCCGCCGGGTTCGATCCGGGTGCGCAGCAACACGCAATCGACGGTATTCGGCAGGCCTTCCACGCCTTGCCTGGAAGTGCGGCTGCCACGCTCGAGTTGAGTGGTCCAGGCTATTTCAGCGTTGTGATCGGCGCGCAGACGCGGCATCAGGCCGACTGGATCGGGCGCATCTCCACGATCGGCTTCATCGCGCTCTTGCTGCTAGCGTATCGCAGCATCAGCTCGCTGCTGCTGTCGGCGCTGCCGATCGCCAGCGCGGCGCTGGCCGGCATCGCGGCGTTGACCGTGGCGTTTCCAGAAGTGCACGGCATCACCCTGGCATTCGGCTTCACCCTGCTTGGCGTGGCGCAGGAGTATCCGATCCGCGTGCTCAGCCATCGCCGTGCGGGCGAGGATGCGGTGCAGAGCGTGCGCGACCTGTGGCCGTTGCTGCTCACCGCGATCGCCTCGGCCTGCATCGCCTATCTCGCCTTCTATGCCTCCGGTGTCAACGGGCTGAAGCAGCTGGCGGTGTTCACCATCGTCGGTTTGCTGGTAGCCGGTTTCAGCACGCGTTACCTGCTGCCGTACCTGCTGCCGCGACGGGTGCGCGACGTGGCGGACATGGGCTGGCTGGTGCAGGCGCGTCGATGGGTCGATCAGCTGCCGCGGCCACGCTGGATTCCGCTGCTGGTGGCGGCGGCGATCGTGCTGATGCTGGCGCTGGCGCCCGGCCCGTTCTGGCAGAACAACCTGGCGGCGCTGACCCCGGTGCCGCAGGCGCTGTTGCTGCGCGATGCACGCCTGCGCGAGGCACTGGGCGCAGCGGACGTGCGCTACCTGCTGGTGCTGGAGGCGCGCACCGAGCAGGGCGTGCTGGCCCTGTCGCAGACCCTGCAGCCGAAGGTCGATGCGCTGGTGGCCAGGCATGCCGTCGACGCGGTCGAACTGCCGTCGCGCTATCTGCCCACCGTCGCGCTGCAGCGCGCACGGCAACAAAAGCTGCCCGATCGCGCCACCCTTGACAACGCGCTGCATACAGCCTTGCAAGGGCTGCCGTTCCGTGCCGACCTGTTCCAGCCGTTCGTCGATGACGTGGAAACTGCGCGCCAGCTGCCGCCGCTCACGCCGGAGCGCTACGCGCAGACGCCGCTGGGCCAGCGTCTGGCGGCGATGCTGGTCAAGCGCGACGGCCATTGGCTGGGCCTGGGTACGCTCAGTGGCGTGCATGATGTGGCAGCCTTGCAGGCGCTGGGTCCGGACAGTAACGGCACGGTGCGCCTGCTCGACCTGAAGGCCGCTTCCGAATCGCTGGTGGCCGCCTATCGCACGCGCATCCTGCAGGCGTTGCTGGTCGCCAGCATCCTGCTGGTGTTGACCATCACGCTCGCGCTGCGCAGCCTGCGCCGCGCCTGGCACGTGCTGGCGCCGATGACCCTGGCCACCTTCCTGGTGCTGGCGGTGGAGCGCGTGGCCGGCATCGAGATCTCGCTGTTCCATCTCGTCGCGCTGATTCTCGCCGGGGGGCTGGGCCTGCACTACGCGTTGTTCTTCGAGCGCGACACCGGCGACCCGGCCGAGCAACGGCGCACGCTGCACGCCACCCTCGTCTGCGTGCTTTCCGCGTTGCTCGTGTTCGGCCTGCTGGCCTGGGCCAGCATCCCGGTGCTACGCGCGATCGGGCTCACCGTGAGCCTGGGTGTGGCCTTCCACTTCTGTCTGTCGATCCTGATGGCGCCGCATGCCAGGAGCCGGTCGGGCTCTGGTGGTCGAAGCGAGAAGTCGGCTGGGGGGGGACAGATTTCTGACGCTTCGCCGGTCCATAGTGGTTCTATGGACCAAGAAGCGGCAGAAATATGGACCGCACAGATGGATTCGCAGCCCGGGCAACCAAGGCCCGGCCGGCTCCAGTCGAAGACTGACTGGGCGGCGCTGATTCCGCACGCCGGCGCGATGTGCCTGCTCGATGCCGTGTGCATGTGGGACGAACATGCGATCCACGCCATCAGCGCCGGCCATGCGCGTGCCGACAACCCGCTGCGTGGCGAGCGCGGACTGCACGCGGTGCACCTGGCCGAATACGGTGCGCAGGCGATGGCCGTGCATGGCGGCCTGCTGGCGCGTGCGCACGGACTCGAGGGTGCACGCCCGGGTCGCCTGGTGAGCCTGCGCGATGTGCAATTATTCGAGGAATACGTCGATCAGCTGGACGACCATCTGGACGTCCACGCCGAGTGTCTTTACGTCGACGACGGCGGGGCCCAGTATGCCTTCCGTGTGGAACACCGGGGACGGCTGCTGGCCAGTGGTCGCGCCGCGGTGATTCACCCCCATGGTGAGCCTGTCGCTTGATCACATCTTGCATTGATGCAGAAGAGCCGGCGGGCAGCGCCCGCCCTACAGTCGCCCCGTCGTGGGGCGGGCACTACCCACCGGCTGTTGCCACCGTATTCGATCGAGATCCGAGCAAGAGACAAATCCCAAGCCGAGGTCGCCTGCATGTCCGCCAATACCCCTCCCCGCCGCGCGCTGGTCACCGGTGGCAGCGGCGAACTCGGCGGCGCGATCAGCGTGGCGCTGGCCGTCGGCGGCTATCACGTCATCGCGCATGCCAACCGTAGCCTGCACCGCGCCGAAGCGGTGGTGAACGCGATCCATGCGGCTGGCGGCAGCGCGCAGGCCACGGCCTTCGATGTCTGCGATAGGCAGGTGACGCGCGCGGCGCTGGAGGCCTTGCTCGACGAAGGCCCCATCCACGCGGTGATCAACAACGCCGGCATCCACGACGACGCGCCGATGGCCGGCATGAGCGCCGACCAGTGGCACCGGGTGATCGACGTGTCCTTGCATGGCTTCTTCAACGTGACCCAGCCGCTGCTGCTGCCGATGGCGCGGCAACGCTTCGGCCGCATCGTGTCGATCAGCTCGGTGGCGGCGCTGCTGGGCAATCGCGGCCAGACCAACTACGCCGCCGCCAAGGCTGCGCTGCATGGCGCCAGCAAGTCGCTGGCGCGCGAGCTGGCCTCGCGGGGCATCACCGTCAACGTGGTGGCGCCGGGCGTGATCGAAGGACGCATGGCCGATGCCGCCTTTCCGCCCGAGCGCATCCGCGAGGTGGTGCCGGCACAGCGCGCAGGCACGCCGAACGAGGTGGCGGCGCTGGTGGCGTTCCTGTGCAGCGATGCCGCCGCCTATATCAACGGGCAGGTGATCGGCGTGAATGGGGGCATGGCGTAGCGGGGCTTGCGTCTGGACTCATCACCTCTCGCGCAGCAATAGCCGATACGCGGGATGTTTACTCTCGTCCACGCTGGGGTAGCCCAGCGTGGCGAGGAATTGCTGGAACAGGGGACGTTCGTGCGGCGGCACCTGGATGCCGACCAGGATGCGGCCGTGGTCGGCGCCGTGGTTGCGGTAGTGGAACAGGCTTACGTTCCAGTCCGGATGCAGCCGATCGAGGAAGCGCACCAGCGCGCCGGGGCGTTCGGGAAACTCGAAGCGGTACAGCAGCTCGTCACACGCCAGCGGCGAGCGGCCGCCGATCATGTGGCGCAGGTGCAGCTTGGCCAGTTCGTCGTCGGTGAGGTCGAGCACGTCGAATGACTGTGCGCGAAACGCGTCGGCGAGCGCCTCGCGCTCGGCGCGGCTGGCGATCTGCACGCCGACAAAGATATGCGCGGCGCGGCTGTCGCCGATGCGGTAGTTGAACTCCGTGATGCTGTGCTGGCCCAGCGTGGCGCAGAAGCGGCGGAAGCTGCCCCGCTCCTCCGGGATGGTCACGGCGAACACCGCCTCGCGCTGCTCGCCGAGCTCGGCGCGTTCGGCGACGAAGCGCAGGCGGTCGAAATTCATGTTGGCGCCGGAAACGATCGCCACCAGCGCGCCTTCTCCTGCGCCATGCGTGGCGACGTACTGCTTGAGGCCGGCCAGCGCCAGTGCGCCGGATGGCTCCGGTATGCTGCGGGTGTCGTGGTAGATGTCGCGAATCGCCGCGCAGATCGCGTCGGCGTCCACCCGCACCATGCCATCCACGTAGCGCCGACACAGTGCAAACGTCAGCGCGCCGACCTGCTTCACCGCGGTGCCGTCGGCGAACAGGCCGACCTCGTCCAGCGTGACACGCGTACCGCGTTCCAGCGAGCACGCCATCGCGTCCGAATCCGTCGCCTGCACGCCGATCACCTGCACCTGCGGGCGCAGCGCCTTGATGCAGGCGGCGACGCCCGCCAGCAGCCCGCCGCCACCGACCGGCACGAACACTGCCTGCAGCGGGCCGGGATGCTGGCGCAGGATCTCCAGCGCGATGGTGCCCTGGCCGGCGATCACCGCCAGGTCGTCGAACGGATGCACGAAGGTCGCACCCTGCGCGGTCTGCAGTTGCGTCGCGGTGGCCTGTGCCTCGCTGTAGGAGTCGCCGGACAGCACCACTTCAACCATCGCACCGCCGAAGCGGCGCACCGCATCCACCTTCACCTGCGGCGCCGTCACTGGCATCACGATGGTGGCGCGGATACCCAACTTCGCTGCCGCCAGCGCCACGCCCTGCGCATGGTTGCCGGCCGAAGCCGCCACCACGCCGCGTGCGCGTTGTGCCGGATCCAGCTGCACCATCCGGTTGTACGCGCCGCGCAGCTTGAACGAGAACACCGGTTGCTGGTCCTCGCGCTTCAGCAGTACGTGCTGGCCGAGTCGGACACTGAGCAGCGGCGCCGCTTCCAGTGCCGACTCGCGTGCCACCTCGTAGACGCGCGCCGCGCGAACACGCGCCAGCAGGTCGCCTGCGTCGGTGTCGGTCAGTGGCGCGACTGCATTCACGCGGCGAGTGCCGTCGACGGATTGGCGACCTGCAGTACGTCGACCAGCTTGCGCGTCTGCTGCACGATCTGCGCCAGACCGGCCTCATCGCATTGCAGGCTCAGGATCAGGCGCGACACCGCTGGATCGTGCGTGGGTCCGACCGTGAGCGTGTCGATGTTGTAGCCGCGCGCGGCGAACAGGCCGGCCACGCGCACCAGCGCGCCGGATTCGTTCTGCATCAGGATGGATAAAGTGTGTTTCATGCTGGACTCCGGTGGTTGAGGCTGCGGTGGAGGGCGGCGGGCAGTGCCCGCCGACTCTTTCTAGAACATGGCGGTGGTGGTTTCCCCGGCTGCTTCGGGAGGCTGCCGCGCGGCGATGAAATCGCCGGTGATCATCTGTCCGTAACTGGCGCCGGGACCGACCATCGGGTACACCCCGGCATCCGGATCGATCATCACTTCGAGGAAGGCCGGGCCGGCGAAGCCGAGAAAGGCGGCGATGGTCGATTCCAGGTCCTCGTTGCGCTCCAGTCGCTGCGTCCAGGTGAAGCCGTCGGCCTGTGCGGCGAGCAGGAAATCCTTCTTGTTCAGACTCTTGTCGGTCGAGGCGAAGCGGCTCTTGAAATACAGCTTCTGCCACTGCCGCACCATGCCGTCACCGAGGTTGTTGAGTACCACCACCTTCAGCGGCAGCCCGTAGGTGGTGACGGTTTCCAGCTCGCCGATGTTCATGCGGATGCTGGCGTCGCCATCGATGTCGATCACCAGCGCGTCCGGATACGCGAACTGCGCACCGATCGCTGCCGGCAGGCCAAAACCCATCGTGCCCATCGAGCCCGAGGTGAGGCAATGCCGCGGCGCGCGAAAATCGAAGTACTGCGCCGCCCACATCTGGTGCTGGCCGACGCCGGTGCTGACGATGGCGCGACCGGCGGTGTGCCGGTTGATTGCCTCGATCACCGCGTAGGGCTGGATCAGCGCGCTGGCGCGGTCGTAATTCATCGCGTGCGCGCGCTTGAGCGCAGCCACCTCGGTATGCCACCCGGCCAGTGCTGGCTTGATCGCATGCGCCCGGCCGTATTCGGTGAGGCGTGCCAGCGCGCGGTCGAGCGGGCCGACATGGTGCCACTGCGCTGGTTTGACCTTGTCGATCTCGGCCGGGTCGATGTCGATCTGCGCGATGAACTTCGCGTGTGGCGCGAACTTGTCCGGCACGCCGGCCACGCGGTCGTCGAAACGCGCGCCCAAGGCCAGTACGAAATCGCAATCCTCCACCGCGTAGTTCGCATACGCGGTGCCGTGCATGCCGAGCATGTGCAGGGCCAGCGGATCGGTGGTGTCGAACGCGCCCAGTCCCATCAGCGTCGTGGTGACGGGCAGGCCGAACTGATCGACAAATGCGCGCAGCGCCGATGTCGCGGTGGCAGCGATCACGCCGCCTCCGGCGTAGATCAGCGGACGTCGTGCCTGCATCAGCGCGGTGAAGAACGCGGCGCAGTCGGCGTCGTTCAGATTGGATTGTTCCACCGCGCGCAGGCGTGCGCGGTAACCGCTGAGCAGCAGCTCGCCGCTTCCCTTCCAGTCGATCGCGGCGTTCTGCACGTCCTTGGGCACGTCGACCACCACCGGGCCCGGGCGCCCGCTGCGCGCCAGGGTGAACGCGGTGCGCAAGGTCGCTTCCAGTCGCGACGCGTCGGTAACCAGGAACACATGCTTGGCGCAGGCGCCCATGATGTTGCTGACCGGTGCTTCCTGGAATGCATCGCTGCCGATTGCCGCCGTGCCGACCTGGCCGCAGATCACCACCAAGGGGATCGAGTCCGCCATCGAGTCGCGCACCGGCGTGACGATGTTGGTGGCACCAGGGCCGGAGGTGACGATTGCCACGCCGACCTTGCCCGAGGCGCGCGCATAGCCGGCCGCCATGAAGCCGGCGCCCTGCTCGTTGGCCGGCACTACCAGCGGCATCGGCTCGCTGCCGTCGGCGCGCGGATGCAAGGCGTTGTAGCGGAATACCGCGTCATATACCGGCAGGATCGCACCGCCGGAATAGCCGAACATCACCGCCACGCCCTCGTCAGCGAGTACGCGCACGATCGCCTCGGCGCCGCTGCTCGGCACGCTGGCGAGCGGCGCGCTGGCAATCGTCGTGTGGTCGGCGGTGAAGGTGGTGGGGCTGGCGGTCGGGGATGATGTGGTCACGATGGTTTCCTGGGTGCGCCGGTCGGGCCGGCAGGTCGGGCAATCTGGGTGCGGCACGCCTAGTTGCGGATCAGCTCCTCGGCTACCGGCTCGTGGACCGGGATGCCGTAGGCCGAAATGATGCGCAGCTCCTGCGTCAGGGCAGAAAAGTTCTTCCACGCGATGCCGTTGACGTCGGCATCGCTGGTGAAGCCGCGCGCTTCGTCATCCTCGAAGCCCACGTGGCGCAGCTGGCCGGCGTGTTCGGATTGCTGGTTGATCGAGAAATTGAGCTGGTCGGTACGCCACATCGCATAGGCTCCCGGCACCACCGCCTGCGGCGGCTGGCCCAGGCGGGCGCTGTAATCGGCGATGGAGGCGTCCAGGTCGGCAACGGCCAGGGCGATGTGAAAACGTTTCATGACAAACCTCATGTCTTTCGACGGTTGCGGTATGGACTGCCAGCGACTGGTCGCGGGCAGCCCGGTTCGGGCTCAGCCCATTTTCTTCAGGGGTTCGACGGCAGGTTTCGGCGTGCTCGGCTGCAGCCACGGCATCTGTGCACGCAACTTCGCGCCGACCTTCTCGATCGGGTGATCCAGGTCGGCCTGCTTGAGTTTCTTGTAGTTGGGCAGGCCGGCGGCGTATTCAGCCGTCCAGTTGCGCGCGAAGGTGCCGTCCTGGATGTCGGTCAGCACCTCCTTCATGCGCGCCTTGACGCCGGCATCGATCACCCGCGGGCCGCTGACGTAGTCGCCGTACTGCGCGGTTTCGGAGACGTACTGCAGCATCTTCGCAATGCCGCCCTCGTAGAACAGGTCCACGATTAGCTTCAGTTCGTGGAATACCTCGTAGTAGGCGATCTCCGGCTGGTAGCCCGCCTCGATCAGGGTCTCGAAGCCGGCCTGCACCAGCGAGCTGGCGCCGCCGCACAGCACGGCCTGCTCACCGAACAGATCGGTCTCGGTTTCTTCCTTGAAATCGGTCTTGATGATCATCGCGCGGCCGCCGCCGATGCCGTCGGCATACGCCTTGGTCCTGGCCTCGGCCTGACCGCTGACATCCTGCTGCACCGCCCAGATGCACGGCACACCGCGGCCGCGTTCGTATTCGCTGCGCACCAGCGCGCCCGGACCCTTCGGCGCGACCAGGATCACGTCGATGTCCTTGCGCGGCACGATCTGGCCGAAATGGATGTTGAAACCGTGTGCGAACAGCAACGCGGCGCCGGGCTTGATGTTCGGCTCGATCGCCTCCTTGTACAGCGTCGGCTGCACCATGTCCGGCGTGAGTACGGCGACCAGGTCGGCGCCCTTCACCGCCGCGGCCGGCTCGACCACGGTGAAGCCGTCGGCGCGCGCCTTGATCGACGTCGGCCCGTTCGGGCGCAGGCCGACGACCACGTCGAGGCCGGAGTCGCGCAGGTTGAGTGCGTGTGCGCGGCCCTGGCTGCCGTAGCCAAGTACGGCGATGCGGGATGAAGCGAGGGTGTTGTTGCTGCTCATGCGGTGACTCCCAGATTGGATGGGTTGGAGGTGGTGGTGCGAGGGGCCGGGCTGGCCGGTTGGGTGGTGGCGCCGTCGGAGGCCGAGCCCACCAGCAGCGCGAACTTGGCCAGTACGCCACGGTTGGCTTTCGGTGCCGGTGGCTGCCACGCGGCACGGCGCGCGGCGAGGTCGGCGTCGGTGGAGAGCTCGCGGGTGATCGCGTCGATGCGGATGCGGTCGCCATCCTTAAGCAGGGCGATCGCGCCGCCGCGGGCGGCTTCGGGTGCAATGTGGCCGACCATGAAACCGTGGGTGGCGCCGCTGAAGCGGCCGTCGGTGATCAGTGCCACGTCATCGCCCAACCCGCGCCCGATCAGCGCCGCGGTGACGCCGAGCATTTCGCGCATGCCGGGGCCGCCGGCCGGGCCTTCGTTGCGGATCACCACCACGTCACCCTTCACGACGCGGCCTTCCTGGACGGCGGCGAACGCGGCTTCCTCGCTCTCGAATACGCGCGCGGTGCCTTCGAAGTGGGTGCCGCCGTGGCCGGGGCCGTTCTTGCCGGGAATCTTCAGGATGCAGCCGTCCGGCGCCAGGTTGCCGTAGAGGATGGAGTAGCCGCCGCGCGGCTTCATCGGCGCGCTCACCGGATGCACCACCTGCTGGTCGTCGAAGCGCGGCGCGGCCGCCACTTCGGTGAACAGCGTGCGACCGGTGACGGTGGGCGCGTCATCCAGCATGCCGGCAGCGATCAGCTCCTGCGCCACGCGCGCGCTGCCGCCGGCATCGAACATCTCCACGGCGGTGTAGCGCCCGCCGGGCAATAAGTCCGCGATCACCGGGGTGTGCTCGGAAGCCGGCTGGAAATCTTCCAGCGACCACTCCACTTCGGCTTCGCGTGCGATCGCCAGCAGGTGCAGCACCGCATTGGTGGAGCCGGCGGTGGCGGCGACCATGCGTGCGGCGTTGCGCATCGCGGTGCGGGTGACCAATGCGCGCGGCGTGCGCCCTTCGCGCAGACACTCCATCACCAGCTCGCCGCAGCGCCGCGCGGCAGCGAGCTTGTCCGGGTGGGTGGCGGGGATATCGTTCAGCCCCATCGGCGACAGGCCCAGCGTGGTCAGCACCATCGCCATCGTGTTGGCGGTGAACTGGCCGCCGCAGGCGCCGGCGCCGCCGCAGGCGTCGCATTCCACCGCGCGCAGCTCCGCGTCGTCGATCTTGCCCGCGCCGTGCGCACCGACCGCCTCGAACACCTGCTGGATGGTGATCGGGTGGTTCTTGTGCAGCCCGTGCGCGATGGTGCCGCCGTACAGTGCCACCGCCGGAATATCCAGCCGCACCATCGCCATCGCCGCCGCGGGGATGGTCTTGTCGCAGCCGCACAGCACCACCATCGCGTCGATGCAGTGGCCCTCCACCGCCGTTTCGATCGAGTCGGTGATGACCTCGCGGCTGACCAGCGAATAGCGCATGCCCGGCGTGCCCATCGCGATGCCGTCGGTGACCGCGATGGTGTTGAACTCCACTGGGGTGCCGCCGGCGGCGCGGATGCCGGCGGCGGCCTGTACCGCCAGATCACGCAGATTGAGGTTGCACGGGCTGACATCCGACCAGGTGTGCACCACCGCCACCAGCGGCCTGCGGATCGCCTCGTCGTCCAGGCCGGTGGCACGCAGCATGGCGCGGGCGGGCGCGCGGTCGGGGCCGCTCTTGATCAGGTCGCTACGCATAAAAGAAAGTTCCGAAGGACAAGGTCCCTTCTCCCGCCTGCACCGAGGCGTCGTCGAAGGGGTGGATGAGGGGTGGGTGCTCGTCATCGCGGCACCCATCGAAGCGAGGCGGATCCATACGCCTCGCCGAAGAAAAGCGCCCCTTGCGTGTCAGGGAGGGTGACGGGACTGCACGCGAGGTGGGCGCCATCACGGCGTTTACGAGCTGTCCGCTGTCGATAACACGCAAGGGGCGGCAGAAAAAGCGGATACATCCCTGTATCCGCAGGGGTAAGCGTGGATCGGAGTGGGCGCGCTTCAGCTGCATGCGCGTGCTCCGGAGGAAAACGCGGTGGCGCTGTCCGTATGCTTATCCAGCGCGGCCAGCACTGCAGCCAGCACCTGTGCGGTGCCGACGCTGCCACCGATGTCGCGGCTGTGCGGCCCGTCGCGCAGCACCTGGTCGACCGCCGTTTCGATCGCGATGGCCTCGGCCTCCAGTCCCAGCGAGTGGCGCAGCAACAGCGCGGCGGACAGGATCGCACCGACCGGATTGGCGACGCCGGTGCCCGCAATGTCAGGCGCCGAACCGTGAATCGGTTCGTACAGCCCCATCAGGGTCGAGGCGGCCACAGGCCGCGCCGAACTCCCTTCTCCCGTTGCCGGGAGCGGGTGGCCTGCAGGGTCGGGTGAGGGTGCGCGATCGCCCAGCGAGGCCGACGGCAGCAGGCCAAGTGACCCGGCCAGTGCGGCCGCCTCGTCGGTGAGGATGTCGCCGAACAGGTTTTCCGTAACCACCACGTCGTAGGCGCTCGGTCGGGTCAGCAGCAGCATCGCCATCGAGTCGACCAGCTGGTGTTCGACCTTCACGTCGGGATAGTCGGCGGCAAGACGCACCACCGTGCTGCGCCACAGCCGCGAAGTTTCCAGCACGTTGGCCTTGTCCACCGAGGTGAGCCGACCGCGACGGCCGCGCGCCAGCTCGAATGCGCGGCGCACCACCCGTTCGATCTCCATCACGGTGTACCTGCATTCGTCGGTGGCGGTGTCGGCCGTGCGTGTCTTTACACCAAAGTAGGTGCCGCCAGTGAGCTCGCGCACGAACAGCACATCGACGTTGTGCAAGCGCTCGTTCTTCAGTGGCGACAGGTTGGCCAGCGCCGGATGCACCCGCAGCGGGCGCAGGTTGGCGTACACGCCGAGCGCGGCGCGCAGGCCGAGCAAACCCTGTTCGGGTCGCACCGGGGCGTTCGGATCCGACCACTTCGGGCCGCCGACCGCACCCAGCAACACCGCATCTGCCGCCTGGCAGGCCGCCAGCGACGCGACCGGCAAGGGCTCGCCGCAGGCGTCGATCGCGGCGCCGCCGATCAGCTGTTCGTCGAAACTGAACACGTGCCCGTAGCGTGCGGCCACGGCTTTCAGCGCGGCGACCGCCGCGCTGGTGACCTCGGGACCGACGCCATCGCCGGGCAGGGTGACGATGCTGGCCTTCATGCGCCCAGTCCTTCTGGTCGGAGTTCGCTTTGTTGAAGAGTGCGGCCATGGATGGCCGCTTCTTGACCTTCGCGTTCACGGACGAACGCATCAATCTGATCCACGTGCTGCAGCAGGTAACCGAGCTGGTCGACGCCGTTGAGCAAACAATGACGAGCGAACGGCTCCAGCTCGAACGCGATGCGGCCGCCGTCGGGCAGGCCGATGAACTGGCCGCGCACGTCGATGCTCAGTTCGATGCCGGGATGATCAAGTAGCCAGCGATGTTCGGCCGCGCTGATCATGATCGCCAGCAGGCCGTTCTTCAGCGCGTTGCCGCGGAAGATGTCGGCGATCTCGCTGCACAACACCACCTGGATGCCGTAGTCCAGCAGCGCCCACGGCGCATGCTCGCGTGAGGAGCCGCAACCGAAATTGCGTCCGGCAACCAGGATCGAGCAGCCCTGCGCCTCAGGCCGGTTCAAGGGGAAGGCGGGGTTGTCGCTGCCATCGGCCTGGTAGCGCCAGTCGTTGAAGCACAGCTTGCCCAGCCCCTCGCGCGTGGTGGTGGTGAGGAAGCGCGCCGGGATGATGCGGTCGGTATCGATGTTCTCGTCCACCAGCACGGCGGTGCGGGAGTGGATGCGGCTCACGGGCTTCATGCGGTCTGCTCCTGGTTGAGGTACTCACGCGGATCGGCCACGCGCCCGGCGAGGGCCGATGCTGCTGCGGTGGCAGGGCTGGCCAGCACCGTGCGTGCGCCCTTGCCCTGGCGGCCTTCGAAGTTGCGGTTGGAAGTGGATACGACCAGCTGCCCCGGTTGTGCCAGGTCGCCGTTCATGGCGATGCACATCGAGCAGCCGGGCTCGCGCCATTCGGCGCCGGCGGCAAGAAACACCTTGTGCAGGCCTTCGAGCTCGGCGTCACGTCGTACCATTTCGGAGCCGGGTACCACCAGCATGCGTACGCCCGCGGCGACGTGCCGGCCCTGCAGCACGCGCGCAGCCGCGCGCAGGTCGGATAGCCGCCCGTTGGTGCAACTGCCGACGAAGACCACGTCGACCGGCATGCCTTGTATCGGCTGGCCAGCCTGGCTGTGCATGTAGTCCAGCGCCCGTTGGTCCTGCGCCGAGCTGGCCACCGGCACCGGTGCGTCGATCGCGATCGCGCTGCCCGGGTGGGTGCCAAAGGTGACGGTGGGCTGCACCGAGCGGGCGTCGATGTGTATCTCGCGGTCGTAGCGGGCATCGTCGTCGCTGCGCAGCGCACGCCATGCCGCCACCGCTGCATCCCACGCGGCGCCCTGGGGCGCGCGTGGCCGACCTTTCAACCAGGCGAAGGTGGTCTCGTCCGGCGCGATCATGCCGGCGCGTGCGCCAGCCTCGATCGACATGTTGCAGACGGTCATGCGCTCGTCCATCGACAGCGCCTCGATCGCCGCACCGCGATACTCCAGCACGTGGCCGGTGCCCCCATCGATGCCCACCGTGCCGATGATGTGCAAGATCAGATCCTTGGCCCCGACGCCACGCGGTAGCTGGCCATCCACATGGATCGCCATGGTTTTCGGCTTGCGCTGCAGCAGGCATTGCGTGGCCATCACATGGCCGACCTCGGTGGTGCCGATGCCAAACGCCAGCGCACCGAATGCACCATGCGTAGAGGTGTGGCTGTCGCCGCAGACGATGGTCATGCCCGGCTGGGTCGCGCCGAGCTCGGGGCCCATCACATGCACAATGCCGCGGTCCGCGCTGCCCCAGCCATACAGCTCGACGCCGAATTC
The DNA here is from genome assembly GCA_004298505.1 of Rhodanobacter sp. Lineage (GTDB taxonomy): Bacteria > Pseudomonadota > Gammaproteobacteria > Xanthomonadales > Rhodanobacteraceae > Rhodanobacter. Next base: position 12,170 of record SCRO01000051.1, on the reverse strand, counting down.
GCGGCAGTTCGTTTCCAGCTGCGTGACCTGCGCCTGCGCCTCGGCATTCACATACGGTCGGCTGCCATCGGCATTGATCGGCAGGGTCGGCGTGGAATGGTCCAGGGTGGCCAGCATGCGGTCCGATCGGCGCAGCTTCAGTCCACGCTCGCGCAGTTCGCTGAACGCCTGTGGTGAGGTGACTTCGTGCACCAGGTGCAGGTCGACGTACAGGATCGCCGGCGTGTCCGCGGTTTCCGGCGCCACCACATGTGCGTCCCAGACTTTCTCGAACAGTGTGCGCGCGCTCATGCCGAGATCTCCAAGGTGGTCGGTTGTGGTTGAGGAGTCCGGCCATGGGTGGCCGGTTCCTGATCTTCACGGTCAGGAACGACCGCACTGACCAAGTCCAACCAGCCTCGATGATCTTTGGTATGCCCGTCGAACAAGCCAAAGAACGCCTGCTGCAGCGCACGAGTGACTGGTCCGGGCATGCCGTTGCCCACCGGCTTGCGATCCACCGAGCGCACCGGCGTGATCTCGGCGGCGGTGCCGGTCATGAAGACTTCGTCGGCGCTGTACAACGCCTCGCGCGGCAGGTCGCGCTCCTCGGCCGGCACGCCCAGGTCCGCGGCCAGGCTGAGTACGGAGTCGCGGGTGATCCCGGCCAGGATGCCGGCGCTGCTCGGCGGCGTCAGCAGCTTGCCTTTCTTCACCAGGAACAGGTTCTCGCCGGCGCCTTCGCTGAGCAGGCCGTTGCTGCCCAGCGCGATGCCTTCGTCGTAGCCGCCGCGGCGCGCCTCGGCCGCGATCAGCTGACTGGAAAGATAGTTGCCGCCGGCTTTGGCCCAGCTCGGGAGGGTGTTCGGTGCCGGGCGATGCCAGGACGACACGCATACGTCGGCACCTTTTTCGACCGCCTCGCCCAGGTAGGCACCCCAGTCCAGCGCCATGATCGCCACCTCGACCGGCGCGCCATCCTTGGGCAGCACGCCCAGCCCACCGGCACCGCGGAACACGATCGGGCGCACATAAGCCGAACGCATCTGGTTGGCGCGGATCAGTTCGCGACACGCTTCGTTGATTTCGTCCTCGCTGTAGCCGACCTCGATGCCGTACACGGCGGCGGATTCGAACAGCCGTGCGGTATGGTCGGCCAGGCGGAAATACGCCGGCCCGGCGGGCGTGGCATAGACGCGTTCACCCTCGAACACCGACGAGCCGTAGTGCAGCGCGTGCGTACTGACGTGGCAGGTAGCCTCGGCCCAGGGTTTGATGTGGCCGTTGTGCCACAGGTAGGCGGTGTTCATGCAAGGATCCTTGTGATTACAGGTGGGCGACGACGATCGGCGCGGGCGCCGGAGTCTGTCGCGCAATTCGGTTGACGATGGCCAGCGCCGCCTGGGCGGTGGCCTCCACGATGTCGGTGCTGACGCCATGGCCGCGCCAGTCGCGCTGGTGGTGGCGTGCGGTGAGCCGGGCGTGGCCTTGCGCATCGCCGCCTTCGCTGACTGCGCGCACCACGAAGTCGGTGAGCTCCAGCTCGCTGCCGGTAGCGCGCTCGATCGCGCGCAGCACCGCGTCAACCGGGCCGTCGCCGATCGCCGCCTCGCTGACCTCGCGGCCGTCGTCGTGGGCCAGCTTCACCGACGCTGACGCACTGCCGCCAAGGTGGGTCGCGCTGCTGAGCTGCAGCAAGTGCCACGGGCCGGCTTCGTCCGGATCCTGACCCAGCGCAATCGCCTCGAGATCTTCGTCGTGGATCTCGCACTTCTTGTCGGCCAGCTTCTTGAAGCGGGCAAAGATGGTGTCCATCGCCGCGGCATCCGGCGTGTGCCCCAGCGTCTGCAGCCGCTGGCCCAGCGCGGCGCGACCGGAGTGCTTGCCCAGCACCAACCTGGTCTCGGCGATGCCCACATCCTGCGGGCGCATGATCTCGTAGGTACCGGGATGCTTGAGCATGCCGTGCTGATGGATACCGGCTTCGTGCGCAAACGCGTTCTCACCCACGATCGCCTTGTTGCGCGGTACCGCCTGGCCGGTCAGCTGAGTCAGCAGACGCGAGGTGGGATACAGCTTGCGCGTGTCTAGGCGGGTGTCGACGCCGAAGCGTGCGGCGCGCACCTTCAGCGCCATCACCACCTCTTCCAGCGCCGCATTGCCCGCGCGCTCGCCGATGCCATTGATGGTGCACTCCACCTGGCGTGCGCCAGCGCTGACCGCCGCCAGGGAGTTGGCGACCGCCATGCCCAGGTCGTCGTGGCAATGGCTGGAAAAGATCGCCCGCTCGGCACCACGCACATGGCGGCGCAGGTATTCGAACAGCGCGACGATTTCTGCAGGCGTGGTGTAACCGACGGTGTCCGGCGCGTTCAGCGTGGTGGCGCCGGCCTCCAGCGCGGCACTGAACACCTCGACCAGGAACTCGGGCTCGGTGCGCAGTGCATCCTCGGCCGAAAACTCCACTTCGTGGCACCGCCCGCGCGCCCGCTCCACCCCCGCCACGGCAGTGTCCAGCACCTGTGCCTTGCTCATGCCCAGCTTGTGTTCGCGATGCAGCGGGCTGGTCGACAGGAACACGTGGATGCGTGAGTGCGCCGCCTCTTCCAGTGCGCGCCCGGCGGCGTCGATGTCGTCGTTCTGGCAGCGGGCGAGGCCACACACCGTGGTGTTCTTCAAGGTGCGGGCGATTTCCGCAACTGCAGCAAAATCGTCCGGCGATGCCTGCGGAAAGCCAGCCTCGAGCACATCCACGCCGAGCGCCTCGAGCTGCTGCGCCATGCGCAGCTTGGCGTGCCGGTCCATCGAAAAGCCGGGGGCCTGTTCGCCATCGCGTAGCGTCGTGTCGAAGATCCGCACACGCTCGGCGGCAGTGCTGGCGCGACCGGTGGTTGGGGTTGCTACGTCTGTCTCGGGGTTCATTGCAGGCTCCGTGATGCGAGTCGAGGCAATAAAAAAGCCCCGCGCCGTTGCCGGTGCGGGGCTTTTCAGGAGTCTTCAGGTTATCTTCTATCTACCTGGACACATGCCTTCAGCCCGCACCTCCGTTGGTAATGAGGAGTACGAGTACAAGGATGATAATGAGCGTACCGCCGACCTGCAGCACGCCGTCGACCGTCGCGAGACGGTTGATTTCGGCGGTACGGCAATGGCTGTTGCGTTGCGGCATAGGTTGACCCTATGCGATGACGAGGGGGTCTGTCAAGAAAAATCTTCATGAAGAAACTTTCCAAGCTGCCAGGGTAGTGTTCGGACGGCTATCCGTCCAAATGAATTCAAATGAAACTATTGGCAGCTGTCGATCACGCTGTGCTGATCGGCCCTGCCTCGGCGTGTCCGCGCAGCCAATGCTTGAACACGCCATCATCGGCCGCCATGGCGGTCGTCTTCGTCGGTCGTTCGAGCAAGGCCCCCAATGCCGGCGGTATGGCGATAGCGTGGCCGAGCAGGGCTTCCAGTACGGTTTCGAACTTGGCCGGGTGCGCGGTGGCCACTACGACCCAGGTCCGCGAATCGCCGCTGTGATGCAGCCGATCGAGCTCGTGCATCGCGGTGGCGGTATGCGGACAGAACACTTCGTGGTGCTCGCGAGCGTGCGTCGTGAGGGTTTGGCGAATGGTGTCGTCGCCTACGCTGTGGGCGTGCAGCAACTCGCGTAGCTGCGTCTCGTTGGGAAAAGTCCAGCGCAGGCGTTCGAAGTTGCTGGGGGCGCCCACGTCCATCGCGTTGGCAATCGTGGCGACGGCTTCGCGCGGCGTGTAGTCGCCACCGGCAAAGTAATCCGGCAGGGTGGCGTTGGCATTGCAGGCCAGGCGCACTTCGCCGATGGGCAGGCCTGTCGCGCGCACCCACAGGCAGGCCATGGCGTTGCCGAGGTTGCCGGTGGGCACGATGAAGTTGAGTGGCGTGCCGTGTTCGCGCCACCAACCCAGCGCCGCGTGGGCGTAGTAGCTCATCTGCGGCAGCAGGCGGCCGAGGCTGATGCTGTTGGCCGAGGACAGCGGTACCTGGGCCTGCAGCGACGCGTCGCTGAGCGCGGCTTTCACCATGCGCTGGCAGTCATCGAAGCGACCGGCGACGCGCAGCGCGGTGACGTTGTCGCCGAAGCAGCCGAGCTGGTGCGCCTGGCGCGGCGAGACCAGGCCGTCCGGATACAGGATCACCACTTTCACACCGGGCTGGCGATGGAACGCGGCCGCCACCGCAGCGCCGGTGTCGCCGGAGGTGGCGACCAGGATGGTCAGTGGACGAGTGTCGGCACGCGGCAGGCGGCGCAGACAGGCAGCGAGAAAGCGGGCGCCGAAATCCTTGAAGGCCGAGGTGGGGCCGTGGAACAGCTCCAGCATCAAGGTGTCTGGATGCGCCGGCAGTGGGCGCAGCGGGGCGTCGAAGGTGAAGGCCTCGACGCAGATCGCCGGCAATTCGTCGGCCAATGGGTCGCCGGCGAAGAACGGCTTCAGCAAGGTGGCGGCGGTGTCGGCCAGCAAGCCGTGCGGATCGAAGGCATCGGGGTCGATCGATGGCAGGGCCACGGGCACATACAGGCCGCCATCCGGCGCCAGCCCGGCAGCGATCGCCTGGCTTATCGGTACCGCCGGGCTGTGCCCGCGCGTGCTGATGTAGCGAAGAGGCGTCAGGTTCATGCCACGACTCCACGTAAAATTGTAGGGTGGGCACTGCCCGCCGCGCTTGCCCCGACCCGAAGAAAACCGGCGGGCAGTGCCCGCCCTACGTGCTTCATGGTGTTGGCTTCGTGTTGAGCGAATCGACCAGTGCGGCGGCGGGGCCGTTGATCGGCGATACCCAGACGTCGCTGTCCAGTCCCGCTGTGGCAAATGCCGCGCGCATGGCCGCGCCGGCAGCCTCTGCATCGGTGCGGTTTTCATACCAGCCGAACACGCTGGGGCCGGCGCCGGAGATGCTGGCACCCATGGCCCGGTGATCCAGTGCGGCCTGCTTCACCTGCGCGAAATGCGGGATCAGCGGCGCGCGGCGCGGCTCGACCAGTACGTCCTCGAGGCCTTCGCGCACGAGTGAGGCATCGCCCTGATAGCAGCCGGCGAGCACCAGCGCCAGGTGGCTGCTCTGCGCGACGAACTCGCCCAGTTCGTAGTGGCCGGCCAGTGCGGCGCGCGCCTTGCGCGTTTCCAGCACCACGTGCGGATGGACCAGCGCGCAATGCCATGCTGCAGGTACCGGCACGCGCAGCAGCCGATCGTGGGTGGCCAGCACCAGGCCGCCGAGCAGCATCGCGCCGAGATTGTCGCCGTGGCTACTGCCGCTGGCGACCGCCTCGCCGTCGAGCGCGAACGGATACAGCGCCTCGCGCGCCAGCGGTTGTTCCAGCATGGCGTTGGCGGCGACCAGTGCGGCCACGCAGGAGGCGGCCGAACCGCCCATGCCCGAGCCCAGCGCGATGCCTTTGTGCAGGACCAGCTCGAAGCCGTAGGGCAGGCCGAGCGCATGCTGCAGCGCGAGCAGCGCAGTGCCGGCGGTGTTGCGCAGCGGATCGAGCGGCAGGCCGTCGACACAGCCATGGATCGCTGCGATACGTACCACCGGTTCGTCGATACGGCGTACCTCTGCATGGTCGCCGCTGCCAGTCAGGCTATGACCGAGCAGGTCGAAGCCGACGCCGACATTGCCGACGCTGGCCGGTGCAAAGGCGCGGGCGACGCGGGCGTTCATGGAGCGAGCTGAGGCCATGGGTGGTTCCGGCAACGAGACGATCATGCTTTCACCGCCAGCGATTCGGCGATGCGCAGCAGGTCGGCGAACACGCCGGCCGCGGTAACTTCCGGCCCGGCACCCGGGCCCTGCACCAGCAGGGGATTATCGCAGTAGCGGCGCGTGCTGAACTGCACCACGTTGTCGGTCAGCCGCGAATGGGCGAACGCGTGCGTGGCCGGCAGCACCGCAAGCCGCACGCTGGCGTGGCCGTGGCGGTCGAGGTGGGCAACGTGGCGCAGCACGCCACCTGTGGCACGCGCTTCGGCGAGCCGGGTTGCCATCGGTGCGTCCAGTTCGTGCAGCCGCTCCATGAACTGCTCGCGTGGCAGCGTGGCGAGCGCTTCGGGTACCAGGCCCTGCAGGTCGACATCTTCCAGCGACAGCGGCCAGCCCGCCTCGCGCGCCAGGATCACCAGTTTGCGGGCGACGTCGAGGCCGGACAGGTCGTCACGCGGATCGGGCTCGGTATAGCCCAGCGCGTGCGCCTCGCGCACCAGCGTCGAGAACGGATGCTGGCCGTCGTGGCGATTGCACAGCCAGGCCAGGGTGCCGGAGAACATGCCTTCTACTGCCTGCAGTTCGTCGCCGGTATCGAGCAGGTCGCGCAGGGTCTGCACCACCGGCAGGCCGGCGCAGACGGTGGCCTCGTAGCGAAAGCGCGCGCCGCCGACACAGGCGGCGCGGATTTCCTGCCAGCGCGACAGCGGACCGCTGCCGGCCAGCTTGTTCGGCGTCACCACGTGGATGCCCGCGGCCAGCCAATGCGCATAGTGCGACGCCACGTCGTCATTCGCGCTGCAGTCGATCAGCAGGGCGTGCCGGCCATCGCTGCCGCGCACGTGCTCGGCGAAGGCGTCGAGATCGTTTGGTCGCCAGACCTGGGCACCGTCATGGCGACCGTTGAGCTCGGCATCGTCGCAATCCAGCCACATGCGCTTGCTGGCCACCACCCCACACAATTTCAGTTCCAGTCCGCTGTCGCGTGCCAGTCGCGGTTGCGCAGTGCGCAACTGATCGAGCAGGGTGCTGCCGACCCGGCCGGGTCCGATCAAGCCGACCGCAAGCACGCGTCGCCGCGTGCTGGCGATGGCATGCATCGACCGCAGCGGCAACGGGGAACGCTGGATTTGCTTGGGTACACAGGTGATCACGACGGCCTCTCCGATGGAGGCCCGTTCTCGCTGGCGTGTCGGTGTGGGCCGGCCCGCCTCGTCGAGGGCGGGCCGTTGCGTGTAGAAACTTACCTACGCACGACACCCCGCCCGGAACCCGTGGTACCGGTCCCGGTGGTAATCGTGGTAATGATGATGACGCCCGCGCATAAGCGCATGCGACCGGTGCGGACCGGTGCGAAGTACATGCGGGCTGGCGTGGAAAGCGGCGACATGCCCGCAACCATACGGGAATTGTTGCAGTGCAGTCAACAGATTTATTTGCAACTTTTTCCGGGCGCCGACGCAGTGGGGGTCGGGGAGGCGTCAACCCGCGGCAGGTTGTCGCGTCCCGGCGATCCGGGTTGCCGCACCGGCTTACAATCGGGGGATGACCATCTCCGCACCACGGCGCAGCCTTCCCCGCGCGGTCGTCGTGCTGCTTGCGTTCTGCCTGTGCACCGCGGCATTGGCCGCCACGCCGCAGAGCGACGCGGCACCGCCGGTACCCGACACTCTCCAGCAGCGTGTGGTTGCCTGCACCAGTTGCCACGGCTCGCAAGGCGAGGGTTCGCCCGACAGCCTCGGTGGCCCACGCCTGGCCGGCAAGCCGGCGGGCTACCTGCTGCAGCAATTGGCGTATTTCCAGAGCGGCCAGCGCCAGCATGCGCCGATGGAATACGTGGTGCGCCAGCTCAGCCCCGCCTACCTGCGCCAGATCGCCGAGTACTTTGCGAAGCAGGATGTGCCCTACCGCAAATTGGCGGTGCCGGCAGTGTCGGAGGAAATCATGCGCCGCGGCGAGGAACTGGTGCTGCATGGCGACCCCAGTCGCGCCGTGCCCGCGTGCGACAGCTGCCACGGCGCCAGGCTCACCGGCTTCGAACCGATGATGCCTGGTGTGTTGGGGCTGTCGTATGGCTACATCAGCCAGCAACTGGTCTCCTGGCGCACGCATACGCGGGCCGCCGAGGGACCGTATTGCATGGGCGTCGTGGCCAACCGCATGCGCGAATCGGACATCAACGCAGTTTCCGCCTGGCTGGCCAACCAGACCCCGCCGGTCGGCATGCATCCGCAGCCTGCGAGCGCGCGGACCGAGCCGCTGCCCGGCTGGTGCGTGATGGGCAGCAGCGGGGTGACTCCATGAACTCGTTACGGCGCTGGTGGTGGGTGCTGGCCATGCTGGCGGTTGTCGTGGCGGTGTGGCTGGCGTTGCGACCTGCCGGGCGGTTGCCGGCATCGCCCGGACAGCGTGACGCCGATGCCGCCGCACTGAAAGACTTAGCCTTGATCAAGCGTGGCGCCTACCTTGCCACGATCGGCGACTGTGCCGCTTGCCATACCGCACGCGGTGGCCAGCCCTACGCGGGCGGACGCTTGCTCGCCACGCCGTTCGGCGACGTGCCGGCACCCAACATCACGCCTGATCCCGCCACCGGCATCGGCCAGTGGCGCTTCGACGAGTTCTGGCGTGCGCTGCACCGTGGCGAGGGCCGCCAGGGCGAACCGCTGTATCCGGTGTTTTCGTACACGTCGTTCACCAAGGTGACCCGCGCCGACGCGCTGGCGATCTTCGCCTACCTGAACTCGCTGCGACCGGTGAACCAACCGGATTTGCCGTCTGGCCTCGATTTTCCGTACAACGTGCGTAGCGGCCTGGTGGCGTGGCGCGCGCTGTATTTCAAACCCGGTGTTTTCAAGCCGGATCCGGCGAAAACCGCGGAGTGGAATCGTGGTGCCTATCTGGTGCAGGGGCTCGGCCATTGCAACGAATGCCATACCGAACGCGATTCGCTCGGTGGCATCAAGAAAGATCAGCACCTCAGCGGCGGCCAGATTCCGGCTCTGGACTGGTACGCCCCCGACCTCAGCACGCAAGCCGGCGGCGGCCTTGCCGGCTGGCGTGCACAGGACATCGTCGATCTGCTGAAGACCGGCCAGTCCGCCAGGGGCGCGGCGTTCGGACCGATGGCCGACGTGGTTCGGCTGAGCACGCAGCACCTGACCGATGCCGACCTGCAGGCGGTGGCGACTTACCTGCAATCGTTGCCGCCGCGCGCAGCCGCAGCGCCCGCCGCGCCGTTCGCGCGCGCCGCCAGCGCCGAGCAGGGCGGCAAACTCTACGCACAACACTGTGCCGACTGCCACGGCATGGATGGCAACGGCGTCGCCGCTGTCTATCCGCCGCTCAACGGCAATACCTCGGTCACCGAACCGAGCGGAATCAACGCGATCCGCAGTGTGCTGCTTGGCGGCTTCGCGCCGGCCACCGCCGGCTATCCGATGCCGTACTCGATGCCGCCGTTCGCGCGGCAGTTGAGTGAGGCAGAGATTGCCGCGCTGGTCACCTACATCCGCCAGTCGTGGTCGAACCAGGCCGACGCAGTGCAGCCAGACGAAGTACGCCTTTACCGGCATACGCCGGCCGATTGACCCGCCTGGACGGCGGCAGCAGATCGTCACGCCGCTGCTGGGTCGAACCCGCTGACCAGCCGTCGCAGCGCGTCGATCAGCGCATGATTCCGGTGTGGCCCAGCGAATAGCGCCCGGGTTGCGGCCACACCGTCAGGCCATGTGGCTCCATGCCGACCTTGATCGTCCGGATGCTGCCGGTGCTGGTGTCGATCGCATAAACCACGTCATCGAAGCGACCCGACAGCCACAGGGTGCGGCCATCGGCGCTGACATTGCCCATATCCGGACTGCCACCGCCGGGAATCTTCCAGTTCGCGACCACCTTGCGCGTGGCGTAGTCGATTACCGAGACGCTGCCCTTGCCACGGCGTTGCCCGTGAATCTGGTGGGAGCCGCGGTTGGTGACGTACAGGCGGGTGGCGTCGCGGCTCGGATAAAGACCGTGCGTGCCGACGCCAGTGTGGATGAAGCCGATCTTCGTGAAGCTGTCGCCGTCGACCAGGAACACGCCGTCAGCCATCATGTCCGCCACGTAGAACACCTTGCCGTCAGGCGAAACGCTCACGTCCTGCGGCATGCCGGTGCGCTGGTCCAATTGCAGGTAGCCGAGCACCTTGTGCTTCACCATGTCGATCTTCGCCAGCCTGCCGCCGAATTCGCAGGTGAAGATCGCGTAGCGCCCGTCGATCGAGAAATCGGCGTGGTTGATGCCCTTGCAACCTGGCACGTCGAGCCGGCTGTTGAGCGCCATCGTGTGCGCGTCACGAAAATCCAGCCGCGCGAACGCCTCGGCCACCACGATCGCTTGCTTGCCATCCGGGGTGAAATACATGTTGTAGGGATCGTCCACGGCGATTGCTTCGCCTGCTTTGCCGGTCACCGGATCGATCGGGGTGAGGCTGCCGTCGCGGTGGCCTTCGGCGTTGTTGGTCACCCACAGCGTCTTCAGATCCCACGATGGCACGATGTGCTGCGGGCTGAGCCCGACCTTGAACTTGTACAGCACCTTGAACGTGTGCGGATCGATCACGTAGACGTCGTCCGACCGGATGTTGGGCACATACACCCGCTGCAGTGCGTTCTTTACCGCCGGACTGAAATCGTTGGCTCCCGACTTGCTGTACAGGTTGGCCGGGTTCACCACCGGTGGCATGCCAGGGACGGTCGCCACGCCGGGGCCGGCCTGCGCCGCAGCGCCGAGACCGACGCCGAGCACGATGGCTGCCGTGCAGGTAGCGCGGCGCCAGGAGCGGCAGAGATACGTGTTGATGGCAAATGTCCTTGTCAACCAAGTGAGATGGATATCGGTACGCGTCGTGCGGTGTGTCAGCGTCCTGCGGTGTCTTTCCGGATCGCCTGGATAGTCTGCCTGACAATCAGGTCGACCCCCAGCTGGCCCAGTGCCGCCGTCGCGCGTCGCGGGTCGCCGCCATAGACACCCGTGGCGGCACCGGGTTTGCCGGCGCCATGCAGTTTATCCACTCGCACCATCTGCGGCGCGACTGCCAGCTGAAGGGAAGTATCAGCGAGCGCCGCGTGGGTACCGATCTCGTCATCGTGGAAGCCATGCCGGCGCAAGATCTTGTCGTAGCCGGCGGAACTGGCTGCGTAATACTCCGGCGGCGCGAATGCTCGCGCGGCCGAGCTGGCCCAACGTTTGTTCAGATGTGCGACCACCCGCTGCAGGTCCTTCTGATAGCCGCCATGATCGCCCAGCAGCACGATATTGCGGAAGCCATGTACGGCGAAGCTGTTCGCCGCCGACTCCAGCACCTGCTCGAACGCCGCATCCGGCACCGTGATCGTGCCCGGGAAGCGCATGTGGCCGCTCGGTGGCGCGTAGCTGCCCTCGGGCACATAGGCGATGACCGGGGCCACCAGCGCATTGCCCAACCCTTCCGCGATCTTCTGCGACAGCCACGCCGCCCGCGCATTGTGCTTGCCCAGCGCGATATAGGGGCCACTCTGCTCGGTACCGCCGATCGGGATGATGATGGTGGTGCTGCCGGATTGGATGCGCTCGCGCAGCTCGGTCCAGGTGAGGTCCTGCATTTGCACCGTGTGCGGGGGCTGCGCGCAAGCCGCCTGCGCCAGCAGGAGCAAAAGGGCAAAGGCGACGATTTGTCGACCCGGAAGGCATGGCATGAATGGCTTTGGCACGATGACCTGACCGGCAATTGACGATATGCGCAACAGTGAAACAGAGGCCTGGCTTGCGCAAGGCTGGCGCACTACTCCTCGTCCGCCGGCGGCACGAATCCCTTGAGGGCCTCCAGCTCCTGTTCCAGCTTGCGCAGCTTCTCGTCGATCTGCGCGCGTTGTTCGCGCAGCCGCTCGATGGTGTTGGCAAGCTCGGTGCGGCGGATGTCGAGGATGGTGGCCATGGGTGTGGGTCTCCTCTTGCGGAAGCGCGCTTCGGTGCAGTGGTTGGTTATTGTGCACCTTGCGGAAGTCGAGCTGCTCGGTGCGTCAGCCAGCTTCTGCCTGATGGGTGCCGCAGGTCAGCTGGGAGGGGACTCGCTGGTACCGCGGCGGAGCAGGGGCGTTCGCCTGTTAGGCTGCGTGCGAATCACAACCCTCTGAAGCCAGAGCTTTCGAGCGCCTGCGGCGCCCGAGCTACTTCTCTCTTGCTTGTCCACGCCGCAATGCAGGAGCGTGCGCGAACGGCGAAGCCGGCCCGCAGGGCGCAGGGCAGGGTGCCGGGAGTAAAAGAGAAGTACCCACGACAAAAACGACACCCCGCTTGGCGCTTGCCGCCCATCGGGCAACCGTTCCTAGCAGCCTGTCGGACTTACGGAAAATCACAAAATTTTGGTCAAAAAGTGATCAAAACTGCCGGCGTAGGTCGCCTCAAATTGAGTTCGAGTCCTCAAGTTGCCGCAAATCGACGTA
>SCRO01000050.1 GCA_004298505.1 Rhodanobacter sp. | reverse complement strand
GGTGCATGCACAGGCCCATGACCAGCGTATCAACGTCCTGTTTGACACGACGGCGGTCGAACCGGCCGCACTCGCCGCATGCCTGGGCGAGGCCGGTTACGAGACCCGGGTCGTCGGTTGAACGGCCGGTCCGCGGCATTTTATTGAACCGGGTATACAGCCTGGAATCGCCGCCACTGGAGAACCATACGTGCGAACACCCATCAATTCGAGCAAGCGAGACCTTGCTGGTGCGAAGGCATCTCCAGAAGGAAGTCCGGCACCCGAGCCTCGGCGCCGGACCGACCCGCGTGGCGAGGTAACTCGGGCGCGCGCCGGAATGACCATCGGGAAGCTGGCGAAGCTTGCCGACGTCAGCACCGATACCCTCCGCTTCTATGAGGATGAACGCCTGCTGATCCCCGCAAAAAAGAGCGAAGCCGGCTATCGACTGTATGGCGAGGACGCGGTGCGCCGCCTGGACTTCATCAGACACGCCCAGCACTGCGGCATGACGCTATCGGAAATCCGCCAACTGCTTGAGATGAAGGCCGACGACCGCTCGTGCTGCAGTGACGTACGCAGCCTTGCGATCCGCAAGAAGCTTCAGCTCGAACAGAAGATCAAGACGATGCAAGCGATGTCCCAGGCGTTGAGCGAGCTGATCGAGATCTGCACGGACGAAGGCAAGCCGGTGGACGACTGCCCCATTCTGGCAGCACTGGAGTCCAGCATGGCAAACCAGCAGCACGAGCCACACTAATTCGGAACGCGAACCATGAGCATCAGGATTGAAGTGTTTTCGACATCGGGCTGCAGCCACTGCGAGCGCAGCCGAGATAGCCTCAAAGCCATCGCCCAGGCGTTCGCGCAGCGGGTGACGTGGCGCGACGTGAACCTGCTCGATGAACTGGATTACGCCGTGCGACTCGGGGTGTTGACCCCACCGTCGATGGCGATTGACGGCGAGCTCGTGTTCCCGAAACTGCCCAGCGCCGCCCAGCTTCATGACGAACTGGCGCGGCGACTTGAACGTGAACGCATGTGAGTCATTGCCACCGCAACGATGACGCGCGAGGTCGGCGTGACAACGGCCCGGGATAGAACCGGAACACCTTCTGGGAGCACCACATGAATATTGAGTCACTGCGTGCGACGCTTGAGCAGGCAAGCCTGGCGTCGCTCGGGATCGGCTTTCTGCTGGGATTTGTGTTCACCTTCAATCCGGTCGCACTGGCCTCCATTCCGGTTTCGCTCGCCTACGTCACGAAGTCGCGCGAACCGAGAACAGCAATCCTCTACGGCGGCCTGTTCGTTCTGGGGATGGTGGTCATCCAGACGTTACTGGGGCTGATTGCCGGCTTTGGGGGACAGTGGGTAGCACACTTGGTTGACCGGAAGTGGGGCCTCGTCCTGGGGCCCGCACTGATTCTGCTGGGGTTGATGTGGCCTGGATGGATCAGGCTGCCGTTGCCATCGATTTCGCTTCGCGGAAAACGGGCCAGCAGTGGCTGGGGGGCTGCCGCATTGGGCGCCGCCTTTTCCGTCGCGGTCTGCCCGTTTTGCACGCCTGCGCTTGTGGTGCTGCTCGGTGTCGCGGCGGGTATCGGATCGCCCCTGTTCGGCGCGACACTCTTGTTTGCGTTTGCGATGGGGCGGGCAGTCCCCGTCATCCTGGGCGCCGC
>SCRO01000049.1 GCA_004298505.1 Rhodanobacter sp. | reverse complement strand
GCTCGATCGCGACCTTGCGCTTCCGTCTCGCCCGCGTCATCGCTCGACACCTGTCACGATGCCCTTGCTGCGGAAAAGCGCATCGGAGAGTCATGCGTATTTAATAACACAGTAGAACTAACCGTCGGTATCGACCAGCTGCCCGCGCATGTCCTCGAGCTCCTTGATTCGTCGCCGGCTTTTTTCCCAACCCTGCCGACTGACCTCCGCCAGCAAGGACTCGGAAAGCGCCATCAGCGCCGTGCAGGAGTCCCACATCGAGGGCACCGCCACCCGAGCCGAGAGGACATGGGTGGCCACGCGCACGATCGGCGACAGCCATTGATCGGTAAGCAGAATGATCCGGGCCTGCCGGGCGGCCGCGGCATGTGCCAGCCGCTGCAAGCTCGGTTGGTAACGGCGGATATCGAACACCAGCAACACGTCGCGCTTGTTCATGTCGAGCAACTGATCCCGCCAGTTTGACTCCTGCTCCTGCAGGTGACTCACGCCCGGCCGCAGAATGCGCAGATGCACCGACAGATATAGCGCCAGGGCATCGGTGAAACGCCCGCCAACCAGATGAATGCGCAGCCGGGAATCGGACAGCAATTGCACCGCGCCATCGAATTCGCCCTTCGGAAGGTTGGCAAAGGTTTCCTGCACGTTGTGCAATACGGTTTCGAAAAAATCCGCCTGCACCGGTTGCGAACCCATGCGTCGAGCCGGTTTCGTTGCTGGCTGCTTGGCCAGTGGCGAACTTAATTGCGCCGCCAGTTCCTCGCGCAGGCTGCGCTGGAAGTCCAGGTAGGAACCGAAACCCAGGCGACCGACCAAGCGCAGCACTGTGGGCGGGCTGACCCCCACCGCACGCGCCAGGTCGGTCGCGCTCTGCAATCCAGCCACCGGGTACTCGGCCAGCAATTGGTACGCCACGCGACGCTCGGTGGCAGAAAAACCGTCCAGGCCTTCGCGTAGCTTTTCCACGGTGGTCTTGGCCATCAATCCCTCCACTCGCTCCCTACTTGACAAGTTCGTCTGAATGTTAGAGCTTTAACAGGAACAGCGGTTATATATCACATACGTAATAATTATTACAAGGGAAAAATCATCAAGACCTTGCCTGCCAATACTGCCGGTGGTCTGTGCCAGCCCCCGGTGGCCGTACTCAATCGGCACGGCCGTGGCGACATCGTGCTGGTCTGCGAACACGCCAGTCATTTCATTCCGCCGGCCTATGACGGACTCGGCCTGAGTCCCGCCGACCAGCTCAGGCACATAAATTGGGATATCGGTGCGCTCGGCTTGGCGAAGAAACTGGCCGCACTGCTTGACGCCCCGCTGGTTCACGCGACGTACTCCCGACTGATGCTTGACGTGAACCGCTCGACCGATGCCAGCGATTCGATCATCACCCACAGCGAAGACACGCGTATTCCCGGCAATGCGCGGCTTTCCGCCGCCGAACGCAAGCTGCGCAAGCAGCGTATCTATGATCCGTTCCACCGTGAGCTGGGCGCGCTGATCGACCAGCGTTTGCGCATGGGCCTAGTTACCGGAGTGGTTTCCATCCATTCGTTCTCACCGTGCTACCTCGGCGTCGACCGCCCGTGGCACATCGGCGTCATTTCGCAACGAGATCGCCTGCTGGCCGACAAGTTGCTGCAATCGTTGACTGCCGACCCGGATCTGTGCGTCGGCGACAACCTTCCGTACGGACCCTTGGATGGGGTGTACCACAGTCTGACGCGACACGGTGAGGCGCGCGGCCTGCATAGCGTGATGATCGAGGTGCGCAACGACCAACTCGATGAAGTCGAACAAAAACATTGGGCGCATACGTTGAACGATGTGCTCTCCACCGCGCTGACGCAAACGCTGGCAGGAAACTGAAGCTTCCGGAAACCCCGGCATGACCCCCGGACCCATTCGCAACCCTTCATACAGGACACCTCGAAAATGGCCCAGAAACCTTTCAGTCTCGATGATCTCCGAAGTGCTGTCGCCAGCGGTGAGATCGACACGGTGCTCGCGTGCATGGTGGATATGCAGGGCCGTCTGATCGGCAAGCGATTCCAAGCCGAGTATTTCCTCGACAGCGGCCACGAGGAGACACATTGCTGCAATTACCTGCTCGCCAACGACATCGACATGGAACCGGTACCCGGTTATGCAGCCACCAGCTGGGCCAAGGGCTACGGCGATTTCGTGGTCAAGCCGGATCTCAACACCATGCGTCGCGTGCCATGGCTCGCGGGCACTGCGCTGGTTCTGTGCGACGTGCAGGACCATCACCAGCACGACCTGCCGCACAGCCCGCGTGGCATCCTGAAAAGGCAGGTCGCGCGCCTGACCGAACGCGGCTTCGCCGGCATGTTCGCCTCGGAACTAGAGTTCTACCTGTTCGACGAAACCTACGAGGACATCCACGAGAAGAATTACCAGAAGCCCAGAACCGCTGGTCGTTACATCGAGGACTACAACATCCTGCAGACTACGCGTGAAGAACCGGTGATGCGCGCGATCCGCAAGCATCTGCAGGCCGCGGGCGTACCGGTGGAAAATTCCAAGGGCGAATGGGGTCCGGGGCAGGAGGAGATCAACGTCCGCTACTGCGAAGCATTGGAGATGGCCGATCGCCACGCGATCATCAAGAACGCCTGCAAGGAGATCGCGCTGCTGCAAGGCAAGTCGATCACATTCATGGCCAAGTGGCGCTACGACCTCGCCGGCTCCAGCAGCCACATCCACAATTCGCTCTGGGACCTTGCGGGCAAAAAACCGTTGTTCTTCGATGCCTCGGCCGAGTTCGGCATGTCGACCCTGATGCGCTCCTGGGTTGCCGGCCAGATCAAGTACGCCAATGACATTACCTACTTCCTGGCCCCATACATCAACTCTTACAAACGCTTCCAGACAGGCACGTTCGCACCAACCCAGGCGGTCTGGAGTCGCGACAACCGCACCGCCGGTTTCCGGCTTTGTGCCGAGGGTGGCAAAGGTATCCGCATCGAGTGTCGCATCGGTGGCGCTGACCTGAATCCCTACCTGGCCTTTGCGGCACTGATCGCTGCTGGCTTGGCTGGGATCGACGAGCAGCTGACCTTGGACGCACCATTCGAAGGCGACGCTTACTACGGCGACAAACTTCCGGAAGTGTCGAAGACGCTGCGTGGCGCGAGTGTGGCGTTGAACGCATCGACGATGTTACGCCAGGCCTTCGGCGATGAAGTCATCGAGCACTACGTGCACACAGCCAACTGGGAACAGATGGAATACGACCGCCGGGTGACCGATTGGGAACTTCAGCGCGGCTTCGAGCGTTACTGAGAATCTCATGACAGCAAACATACAACTGGTGTCACCGGTCGATGGCAAGGTCTACGTCGAGCGCCGCTATGCCGCCCCCGCACAGATCGATCACGCGCTGACTGCAGCGGCGAGCGCACAGGCGCAATGGAAACGCCGGTCGCTGGCCGAGCGCGCCGCCTATTGCAGCGCAGCCGTAGATGCAATGATCGGGATGTGCGAGAACATCGTTCCCGAACTGGCCTGGCAGATGGGTCGCCCGGTGCGCTATGGCGCTGGTGAACTGCGAGGTTTCGAAGAGCGCGCCCGTCACATGATCGCGATCGCGCCCGAGGTTCTGGCGCCGGTCGAGCCCGAACCGAAGGCTGGTTTCCGTCGCCACATCAAGCACGAACCACTAGGTACGGTGCTCGTGATCGCGCCATGGAACTATCCCTACCTCACGGCAGTGAATTCGATCATCCCGGCGTTGATGGCCGGCAACAGCGTCATCCTCAAGCACGCCACGCAAACTCTATTGGTCGGCGAACGCTTTGCCGAAGCTTTTCGCCGCGCCAACTTGCCGGCCGGATTGTTCCAGAATATGGTGCTCGATCATGCTCAAACGGCGGCGATCATCGGCTCGGGTCGCGTGCATCAGATCAACTTCACCGGTTCGGTCAGCGGCGGCAGGGCGATGGAAGCCGCCGCGGTTGGTCGCTTCCTGGGCCTCGGGCTCGAGCTCGGCGGCAAGGATCCGGCCTATGTGCGCGCCGATGCCAACCTTGATCATAGCGTGGAAAACCTGGTCGATGGCAGCTTCTTCAATTCCGGGCAAAGCTGCTGCGGTATCGAGCGCATCTACGTCGATAAAATCGTTTACCCGGATTTTCTCGAACGCTTCGTCGCGCTCACTCGCCAGTACCAACTTGGCAACCCGCTGGACAAAACGACCACACTCGGCCCGGTGATCAAGCCGGCCGCGGCCGAGTTCGTGCGCAAGCAGATTGCCGAGGCCATGGCGCTGGGCGCGAAGGCGCTGATCGATCCGAAAACCTTCCCTGCCGATGCGCCGGGCAGCGCCTATCTGGCGCCGCAGATATTGGTGGACGTCACCCACCGGATGTCGTTGATGCGCGATGAAAGTTTCGGGCCGGTGGTCGGCATCATGGCGGTCGATAGCGACGAACAAGCGATTGCGCTGATGAACGACAGCGAATTCGGCCTTACGGCATCGATATGGACGTCCGATCTGGAAGCAGCCGAACGGATCGGCGACGAAATAGAAACCGGCACGGTGTTCATGAATCGCTGCGATGCGCTCGATCCCGCACTAGCCTGGACCGGCGTCAAGAACACCGGCCGCGGTGTCACCTTGTCGCGCATCGGCTATGAAATGCTGACCCGTCCGAAGTCCTTCCACCTGCGTTACGAGATCTGATCATGAGCACTGTCGCAAACTGGAATTACCCTACGGCGATCAAATTCGGCGTCGGGCGCATCAAGGAACTGGCCGAGGCCTGTCGCAGCCAGGGTATCCTGCGCCCCTTGCTGGTCACAGACAGCGGATTGGCGCACGTGCCGATCACGGTTGCGGCCGTAGACTCTCTGCTTGCCGCCGGCCTGGGCGCCGCGTTGTTTTCCGATCTCAAGCCGAACCCGATCGAGGCAAATCTGCTTGCTGGTCTGGAGGCGTATCGTGCCGGCCATCATGATGGTGTGGTCGCCTTCGGTGGTGGCAGTGGCTTGGACATGGGCAAACTCGTTGCTTTCATGAGCGGTCAGACGAGGCCGGTATGGGACTTCGAGGACATCGGCGACTGGTGGACGCGCGCCGATGCCGATGGCATGGCCCCGGTGATTGCGGTGCCAACCACGGCAGGTACTGGCTCCGAAGTTGGCCGTGCCGGCGTGATCACCGACGAACGCACACACACCAAGCGGATCATTTTTCATCCGAAGATGATGCCGCGCATAGTCATCTGCGATCCCGCGCTTACCGTCGGCATGCCGCCGAAGATCACCGCCGGCACGGGCATGGATGCACTCTCTCATTGTCTGGAAGCGTACTGCGCGCCAGGCTTTCATCCGATGGCCGATGGCATTGCGGTCGAAGGCATGCGCTTGGTGGTCAAGTCCCTGGTTCGCGCGGTACGCACACCCGACGATCTCGATGCGCGCGCCGAGATGATGGCGGCCGCACTGATGGGCGCGACCGCGTTTCAAAAAGGTCTCGGCGGTATGCATGCGCTCTCACATCCAGTCGGTGCTGTGTATGACACCCATCATGGCATGACCAATGCCACCTTCATGCCGTACGTGCTCAAGTTCAATCGTGCAGCGATCGAGGATCGCATCACCCGACTGGCGGCTTACCTGCAGCTGCCGGCCCCCGGCTTCGACAGCTTCCTCGCCTTCGTGCTCAAGCTGCGCAAAGACATCGGCGTGCCGCACACGTTGGGTGAGTTGGGAGTGGATGATCGCCAGGCCGATTTGATTGCCGAGATGGCAATTGCCGACCCCTCTGCTGCCGGTAATCCGGTACCACTGGATTTGCAGGGAGCTGGCGAGATTTTCTCCGCCGCTTCGCAAGGCCGCATCTAGGTAAATATTTTTCATGGAGCAGCAGTAAAGGCAATTTGAAACAGGATCTCGCAGGCGCCACGACTAAGGAGTTGCGACCCAGGATGCAAAGCCAGCCTAATCGGCTATGCGCAGTGAGGATAAACGCGTGTCATAACCTTTCACAGGGGTAACACCATGAATCCAACAAAACCCAGCGCTGGGGCAGCGCACGACGACGACATCAAGCAGTTGCACAGCATGGGCTACGCTCAGGAACTAGCCCGTAGCATGGGGGGCTTTTCCAACTTTGCGATTTCCTTCTCGATCATCTGCATACTTTCTGGCGGCATTAATTCACTGGCCCAGGCGACCTCGGGCGCGGGTGGCGCCGCGATCGGAATCGGCTGGCCACTGGGCTGTCTGATCTCCGCTGTTTTCGCTATTGCCATGGCACAGATTTCTTCAGCCTACCCGACGGCAGGTGGCCTGTACCATTGGGGCTCGATCCTCGGTAATCGATTCACTGGCTGGTTGACAGCCTGGTTCAACCTCCTTGGGCTGGTGACCGTACTCGCGGCCATCAACGTCGGCACCTATTACTTTTTCCTCGGTGCTTTCGGAGCGCGGTTCGCAATAACCGACTCGATCAGCGCGCTGATCATCTTCCTGTCGATCATCACTGGCCTGCAGGCCCTGATCAATCACGTCGGCATCGGGCTGACGGCAAAGTTGACCGACTTTTCCGGCTATCTGATCTTCGGCACGGCACTGGCACTGACGATCGCCTGTTTGTACTACGCCCCCAGTTACGATTTTGGACGCCTGTTCACCTTCTCCAACTATTCCGGCAAGGCCGGTGCCGGCGTCTGGCCTTCAGTATCCAATGGCTGGGTTTTTGCACTGGGTCTGCTCCTGCCCATCTACACCATCACCGGCTACGACGCATCAGCCCACACTTCGGAAGAAACCAAGAACGCAGCCCACACGGTACCGCGCGGTATCGTGATGTCGGTGTGGTGGTCGGCACTGTTCGGCTACATCATGCTATGCGCCTTCGTGCTGATGCTGCCGAACATGGATGACGCCGCCAAGCAAGGTTGGAACGTGTTCTTCTGGGCCATGGACACCCAAGTCAACCCGACGGTCAAGGTGCTGCTCTACGTAGCGATCTTTATCTCGCAGTTGTTGTGCGGCCTGGCGACCGTAACTTCGACATCGCGCATGATGTTTGCTTTTTCGCGTGACGGCGGGCTGCCGTTCTCGAAATCCCTGGCGTCCGTGTCGCGCAAGCATCGCTCGCCGGTGCACGCGATCTGGGCAGCCGCGATTCTGGCCGTGCTGTTTGTCTGGGGCGCCAAGCTGGCCGAAGCAGCCGGCGGCACGCCGGTGTATAGCGTGGTCGTGTCCTGCACGGTGATCTTCCTGTTCTTCTCTTTCATCATTCCGATCACTTTGGGTCTGGTCACCTTCGGTACTTCGAAGTGGCCGAAGATGGGGCCGTGGAATCTGGGTCGCACTCTATTCTCATTGTTTGCGGTCCTGTCGATCGTAGCCATGATCACGATTTTCGTGATCGGCGTGCAACCACCGAATGCGCTGGCTCTGGACGTCACGGTCGGCTTCCTGATCCTGACTGCGATCATCTGGCTTGCCTTCGAACGCAAGCGCTTCCAAGGCCCGCCGATCGGCGACATGATCGCCAAACGCCAAGCGGAGATTGCCGCCGCTGAAGCCGCATTCGCCAACAAATGAACAGACCCTGCGTTGTCTGTCGGGTACCGACGATTCCCGCCTTGGGCTCGGTGCCAGGATCTGGGGCACGGGCTGAATCGGTGGCCCGGCAGAGTTGCAAGTGGGTTGCGTGTTCGTCAAAGCGCTTGTGTGCAGCGATGTGAGCCTGCCATTCGGTGGCACCAGGCATCGGGGTTCGGTCGCGGACTGGCCGAGTGTGGAATTCGTGAGTGCATGCGCACAATCTGGATAGATTGACCCCGAGGGGTGAGGAAACGGGAGGGATGGCAGAGATTCGGTAGCTTAACCTTGGTGACATCCCTGGACTTAATGCAAGCAAGTACAAAGTGAGTAGGGGAAACGCATGAAGAATCTGATCAAGTTGGGTGCCCTCGCATCGCTGGTGATCGTATCGTTTGCGGTGGCGAGGCCGGCGATGGCCCAGGATGGAGCAGCCAGTGACTGGACGATCCAAGGTAATGTCACGGTTGTAAGCGATTACATGTTCCGTGGTATCAGTCTATCCAACCAGGACCCGGCGGTGCAGCCGTCGTTGACCGTGAGCCATTCGAGTGGATTTTACGGCAACGTGTGGGGGTCCTCCAACGACAATTTTAATAATCCCGGCGATGGCATCAACAAGGAAGTGGACTACACGCTAGGCTGGTCACGAGACGTGGCGAAGAATGTCAACCTCGACCTGCACGCGGTCCGTTATACCTTTCCGGGATATAACCCGGGCTTTGGCATCGACTACAACGAATACTTCGTCAAAGCCACCTTCTTCAAAAACTACTTCGCGATGTTCTCCTATGCCAATGATTACGCGAACAGCGGCCACAGCGCGACCTATTACCAGATCGGCGGCAGTTGGGGTGTCGGCGCGACCGGCATCACAGTCAATGCTGCCGCCGGCTACTCCGACCTCAACAACGTCGTTCACGACAGCTACTACGACTACATCGTGGGTCTGGGTCGCGATTTTGGTCCGATCAATCTGAATCTGTCCTTCATCGATACTTCCAGCTTCGGTGCCAACCTCGGCAACCCTGCCCTTGCCGACTCGCGGGTAGTGCTGACCGCAGCGTGGAACTTCAATCTGTAATGGCCGCGCCAGCGTAAGGTCACACACTGGCTCGCGTGGGCTCTCGCCACATCCCCGCCATATCGTCACCGCGAGTCGCGTCAGTCGGTTTGATTGGGTGCGTAATCTGCTGCAGGTCACCGTCGAGCTAGTACCGTTATGGCCAGTGATTACCACGAAAACACCTGTGCTGGAGGACGCCATACGTTGGGACGGCTTGTCCGACAAGCTGCTGCTGTTCAAATGCTGAGGCCGTCCCACCCGCCAGCAGGGGAAATCCATGTCCAGCAGCAAACCGCTTCCAGTACCGAGGAGAACGGCAGCAAATGCAAATACGTGACCACCGATGGCGTGCGCGCGGTCACGGATGGAATCCAGCCAAATACCGAAAGCCGCGTTCGCGACGTCGATCGCAAGCTGCCGTGGCTGCGCGTGCGCATGCCCACCGGTGAGCACTTCAAGGGAGAGTACTCGGAGAGCAGTATGGCCAAGCAGAAATTACTTGATCAGATCGCCCGATTGCCCTGCTGGCTCGGAGCCGTCGAAATTTCACCCTTGCTCGGCGGCATGACCAATCACAATTTCCTGGTGGCGGATCGCCACGCCCGGCGTTTTGTCGTGCGAATCGGCCGCGATCTGCCCGAGCACGGCGTGATGCGATTCAATGAGTTGGCCGCAGCGCGTGCAGCCCATGCGGCTGGCATTTCGCCGGAAGTGATCCATGCCGGCGATGGGATACTGGTCAGTCGATACATCGACGGTCGCGCCTTCGCACCCGAAGACGTGCGTGAAGCTCGTCATCTGGACCGCATTGTCGATCTGGTACGACGTTGTCATCTTGATATTCCACGATATTTTCGTGGACCTGCACTCATCTTCTGGGTGTTTCAGGTCGTTCGCAATTATCTGGCGAAATTGGCCGAGGTGGGCAAGAATCCGCTCGGTCTGGAGTTACCGAAGTTGGCAAGGATATCTATGTTACTCGAGCAGATGGTAGGCCCGGTCACAATCGTGTTTGGACACAACGATCTCCTGGCAGCCAACTTGATCGACGATGGTGAACGTCTTTGGCTGATCGACTGGGACTATGCAGGGTTCAATAGCCCGCTCTTCGACTTGGCGAATCTATCATCCAACAATGCACTTACGCCAGACATGGAGACATTATTACTCCAGAGGTATTTCGGTCGATTTACCGATGAGGCGTGTCACCGCGGATTTGTTGCAATGAAATGCGCATCCCTGTTGCGTGAACTGCTGTGGGCGGCGGTATCCCAAGCAAGTTCCACGATCGAGTTTGATTATGCGAGCTATGCCAACGATTACCTCACTCGTTTCGAGTGGATGTGGCAGGATGTGCAGCGTAATATGGATACGAAACCTGGCGATACGATGAACCCCGAAACCAAGGCCTGATCCTAGATGGAAAATTTCCCGAGCCAGGCACGTGCGGTAATCATCGGCGGTGGCATCATTGGTTGTTCCATCGCCTATCACCTTGGCAAATTGGGTTGGCGGGACACACTGTTGATAGAGCGGCACAAGCTCAGCTCGGGCTCGACGTTTCACGCAGCCGGGTTGGTAGGTCAGTTGCGTACCAGCGCCAGCATCACCCAACTGCTCGGCCACTCCGTAGCGCTGTACAACAGCCTCGAGGCCGAAACGGGTCTGGCTACCGGCTGGAAAATGAATGGCGGTTTGCGCTTGGCCTGCAATGCGTGGCGCTGGATCGAACTCAAGCGGCAAGCCACGACGGCACGTTCCTTCGGTCTGGAAATGCAACTGCTGACGCCATACGAAGCGCGACAGCTGTGGCCACTAATGGATATTTCCGATCTGGTCGGCGCCGCATTTTTGCCAACCGATGGCCAGATCAGCCCTTCCGACATCACACAGTCGCTGGCCAAAGGCGCGCGGATGCAGGGTGTCAGGATTATCGAAGACACCGCCGTACTTGGCATCGAGATCACCCGCGGTCATGTGACCGCGGTGCTCACTGAGTACGGGCGTATTGCTTGCGAAGTGGTGGTGAACTGTGCCGGACAATGGGCCCGTGAAGTCGGCCAGATGGCCGGCGTCAATGTGCCTCTGGTCTCGATTCAGCATCAATACCTGACCACTGAAGCCATTCCTGGCATAGGTCGTGATTTGCCAACGTTGCGTGATCCAGATCGGCTGACCTACTACAAGGAAGAAGTCGGTGGCTTGGTGCTGGGTGGCTACGAGCCGAATCCAATTCCCTGGGCGGTGAACGGCATTCCGGAAAAATTCAATTTTCAGCAGCTGCAGCCGGACTGGGAACACTTCGAGCCGCTCATGGAATTGGCGATGGCACGCGTGCCGGTGCTGGAAACCACCGGTATCAAAGAACTGCTCAACGGGCCGGAAAGTTTTACGCCAGACGGCAACTTCATCCTTGGCCCGGCGCCTGAAATCAGCGGGTTCTTTGTTGGTGCGGGCTTCAATGCCTTCGGTATTGCGTCCGGCGGCGGTGCCGGGAAAGTGTTAGCCGAGTGGATCGTCGGCGGGGAAGCGCCATTTGATGTCTGGCCTGTCGATATCCGTCGTTTTGGCCCGTCGCACGCTGATGTCGATTGGGTGCGCAAGCGTACCTTGGAACTCTACGGCAAACATTACACCCTCGCTTGGCCGAATGAAGAACACCAAAGCGGGCGACCACTGCGACGCTCGCCACTGTACGACCGCTTGAAAGCGCAAGGGGCGGTTTTCGGCGAAAAACTTGGCTGGGAACGGCCGAACTGGTTTGCCGGCACGGGCGAAACCGCGCGCGATGAGTACAGTTTCGGCAAGCCGAATTGGTTTGACGCCGTGGCGCGTGAGCATCGGGCCACGCGGGAAAAAGTCGCGTTGTTTGACCAGACGTCTTTCGCCAAATTCCAGTTAGTCGGCCGTGACGTTGAAGCTGCCTTGAGCTGGATCTGCGCCAACGATGTCACCAAGCCGGTCGGCAGCTTGGTCTATACGCAGATGCTCAACGTGCGCGGCGGCATTGAATGTGATTTGACCATTGCCCGGATCGCTGATGACCGCTACTACATCGTTACCGGCACAGGCTTCGCGACGCACGACTTCGATTGGATTTCGCGGCAAATTCCAGCCGGGTTGGACGCCCATCTCGTTGATGTCACGTCGGCCAACGCGGTATTGGCCTTGATGGGTCCGGATGCGCGTCGAGTATTGCGGAAATTGACCCGCGATGATGTTTCCAATGACGGATTTCCCTTTGCCCGGGCGCACCGCTTGTCGATTGCTGGCGCGCCGGTTCTGGCGCTGCGCGTGACCTATGTCGGCGAGCTTGGCTGGGAGCTACATATCCCGATGGAATTTGCCGTAACCGTTTACGAGGCATTGATCCAGGCCGGCACGGATTTCGGCATCGTCAATGCCGGCTATCGTGCGATTGAGACCCTGCGTCTGGAGAAAGGCTATCGCGCCTGGGGCTCTGACATCGGGCCCGATCACACGCCTCTGGAGGCCGGGATGGGTTGGGCGGTGAAGCTCAAGACCGACATTCCTTTCCTTGGTCGTGAGGCTTTGATGGAACAAAAAAAACTGCCGTTGCAAAAATCGCTATGCGGATTCACTGTTGGTGACCCTGCCATAATTCTGTTGGGCCGGGAAACTATCTTTCGCGATGATCAGCGCGTTGGTTGGCTATCCAGCGGCGGTTATGGCCATACGTTGCAGCAGGGCATTGGTTATGGATACGTGTGCCGAAGCGAAGGCATCGATCGCAAATATTTATTGGCCGGCAGTTATGAGCTGGAAGTGGCAACCGAACGCGTGCCCTGCAAGATTCAGCTCGCGCCTGCGTATGACGCGAAGATGGAGAGGATCAGGATCTAAAAACATGATTTCTTGTTTTAAGGGTCTTCGTGAAGTCGTGTGGGTAGATTCACCCTATTTCACAGCTCCGGCAGCATGCAGGGGAGCACTTTCAGCTTCAGATATTCCTCATCACGCAGTCCGTAGGCACGACGCTGGATAACATGGATCTTGTTGTTGAGTCCTTCGACGAAGCCGAGCGGAACTTTGTTCTCGGGTCGACAGTGGGCGGCGATGCCGTCCCAGTGCCGCTCAATCAGTTCGGCAAATTTCTCGAACGGCTTGAGCCACTGCCAGCGCAGCTATTTACGCCACTCGTCGAAGAAGCGTCGCGCCCAGCCTTCGCACCGGTAGTCCCACAGCTGACCGAAGCGTTCCTTGAGAAGGTAAGCGGTGTTGAGCCGCTTGTTGGCGGCTAGTACATTTACAATAAAATAACGAAACATGTATATATTTCGCACTACTACCTACGCGGTGCAGAGATTGGAGAGGTGTCGTCATGCGTCAAACAGAACTGCAGCTGGCCAAAGAGGATCGCGTGGCCGTCGACAAGATTCGTAGCAAAGGCGTGCATTCGACGCGCGAGGTGAACCGCGCCCATGTGCTGTCGTGTCTGGATCGCGGCTTGGCGGGAGCACAGATCATGGCGGTACTGGGGATCGGTCGCACAGCCGTATGGCGCACCCGTGCGGCGTATCTGCAAGGGGGCGTCGACCTGGCGGTGTTCGATGTGGCTCGTGCAGGTCGTCCGCGTCAATACGGCACCGATGCGGAGGCGCGCGTGACGGCGCTGGCATGTTCTGCACCACCGGCTGGCCGGCAGCGCTGGACGATAGTTGAGCTCGAACGTGCCGCCCGGCAGGAACCGGGGCTGGGTGGCGTGAGCCGGGAAACCGTGCGGCGCATGCTAAAAAAAACAACCTCAAACCCTGGCGCAAGATGATGGGGTGCATCGGGGTGCTGAGCGAAGAGTACCGGCACGCATGTATGCCTTGCTTGAGCTGTATGCGCGGCCATTATCGCGTACCGAACCGGTTATTTGCATCGATGAAAAAAGCCTGCAGCTGCTCGGCCACAGTCGTGCGACGCTGCCCATGGCCGCAGGCGTTCCCGCCAAGCACGACTACAAGTACACGCGCCACGGTACGAGCAACTTGTTTGTGGCTGTCGAGCCTAAGGCCGGGCAACGGACCGTCTCGGTCACCGAGCATCGTGGCAAGGTGGACTTCGTGACCTTCGTCGGTGAATTGCTCACCCAAACCTACGCCAAGGTACGGCGTGTGCACCTCGTGCTAAATAACTTGAACACGCACTTCCGTAAGTGCTTTGATGATGTGCTCGGAGCGCGCGCCGCCCAAAAGCTCCTGCGTCGCGTTGAGTTCCACTACACGCCAAAGCACGCCAGTTGGCTGAACATGGCGGAGATCGAAATTGGCATCCTCACGCGCCAGTGCTTGAACCGGCGCATCGAGGATCAGTTACTCCTGCCCAGCGAGGTCGCCGCTTGGCAAGACGCACGAAACACCCAAAAGCGCACCATCGCATGGAAGTTCACATGACAGGATACTGATCGGAAGCTTGCCCGACATTATGTTTCATAACTTGCAGGTCGATGTGCTAGTTACTCGACCTTGATCAGAGTCCGGAAAAATCCGGCTTGCGTTTTTCCATGAAGGCGGCGAATGCCTCGCGCGCCGCTGGGGCGCGCATCATCCGGCCGAAGCTCGCGCTTTCTACCTCCAGGCGCTGCAGCACGGCACTTTGCTGCGACAGCTTCAACAACCGCTTGGTCTCGATCAACGCCGACGACGGCTTGGCGGCGAGCTTGCGTGCCTGTATTTGTCCGATTGCGTTAGCTTCCGCTGAAGGCACGACGCGATTGACCAATCCGACCTCACGCGCTGTTTCGGCCACGAGGGCTTCACCCAGCAGCAGCGCTTCGGCCGCCCGGTGGTAACCCAGCATCTGCGGTACGAGCAAGCTTGATGCTGATTCGGGGACTACACCCAGATTGACGAACGGCATGGAGAATGTCGCGTTGTCACCTGCGTAGACCAGATCGCAGTGGAACAGCAGCGTGGTTCCGATGCCGACCGCTGGACCGCATACCGTAGCGACCAACGGTTTGGGGAAGGCTGCAACTACCCGTAGAAAACGCATCAGAGGCGGCGCCAGTTGTGGCGGCTCGAGCGGTACTTCGATGGCGGCGATGAAGTCGCCGATATCATTGCCGGCAGTAAAGATGGCAGCATCGCCTTGGATCAACACAACGCGTACTGCGCTATTCGCGGTCGCCTGTTCCAGCGCATCCGCAAGCAACGTATACATTGCTGTCGTGATTGAGTTCTTGCGGGCCACGCGGTTGAAGGTCAGCGTCATGACGCCAGCTTCGACGTGGCTCAGAATGTCGGTCGAGTCGGAGATAATCGTGCTCCCGGTAGTAATGTAGTCTACAGGCGTTTGCGGATCGACTGTCAGCCGCCTCCCGAGATGTATAGTCTACACGACGAGGCCGCCCTCGGTGGTCGACGTGTTGTCTGCTCCGATCAACACGACGCAGCCGCTCGTGCGCTACATCTGCGTGACGGCGGAGGAGCGGTGAGACCAGCACTTGATTGGGTTGCCCTCCCCATGCCCTGAATCAACCCGCTTTCCAACTTGGGCGGTCGAGCGTACATGTGCCGTCCACCAAGAAGATCACCAAAACGGCGTTCCCCCTTTCGTATGCGTGCTTTGCCGATGCTGTGGACGTCGTGCGAGCCGCGTCTCAGCCTACGCCGCGACCCTGATGCGTTACCCGCCAAATCGCCTGAAGAAGCATCGAGACCGTTCAATCCTCTAGGGTCGCTCCACGGGCACGGTCTGGACAATGTCGGGGTGCTCAAGTGGTGGGACGAACTTGCTCTGCATCGCGGCGCAGCTGCTAGTACGCAGCCATAGCGGACATCCTCCGTTTCCGCCTGATCGCAGCAACTGCTGTCAACTGTGGTTCCACATCGACGTGCCACGCAGACAAACCAGTGCGTTCTTATTTCCTTTTGCGATGGTAGCGTTTCATTTTGAAATGAAAACGTAACTCGATTTTCCTGTCTGTTTACCTACTCGCTTGATTATAAAAGCGAATAGCCATTTGGCATCGAAGTTGCATTGACGCTTGTTGCAAATCTAAGGAACCGTGATTCACGCTCCGTTCTATTGCGACGCAGCATATATTGCACCGCACAAACCGAGGAGTCAAGCATGACGCATCGTGTAAAAATCATTATCCCGATTCCGATGGGCGCCGAAGGTGTCGTTGCGCGAGCCTCACAACTGCCGCCGCGCTTGGTGCTACCCGGTTTTGATCCCGAATTTGTGTCGGTGGCGAAAGGTGCTGCCCTTGGGGATAGCGCCTATGACGCTCTGCTGATGGACTTCTCGGTTGTCGAGGCGGGGCTGCGAGCCCAAGAGGAAGGCTACGCAGCAGTTTGCATTGACACGGTCAGCGACTCAGGCCTGGACGCGTTGCGCTCCCGCTTGGATATCCCGGTGATTGCACCTGGTGCTGCCGCGTTTCACATCGCCTGCATGCTTGGAAAGAAATTCACTGTCTTGACGATGTGGGATGAATGGTTTGCGCTCTATGAAAAAACCTTGACCGCATACCATCTTTGGCCGCGAGTTGCGTCACTTCGGTCAATAAACACCCGCCCGGACCTTGAAGAGCTGCTTGCTGGCAAAGAAGATATAGTTTTTCAAAAACTAGAGCAAGCCGCGCAGCGCGCAATCGAGAACGACGGCGCAGATGTCATTGTGCTTGGCTCCACCACAATGCATCAATCACACGCTTATCTTGCCGAACATCTGCCAGTGCCGGTAATTAACCCCGGACAAGTTGCTTGGAAGTTATGCGAAATGTTCTTGACCCTTGGCCTTCGCCACAGTCGCAAGGCCTATCCCGCGCCCCAAGCGCCAAATGATGCCGTGTATCACGGCTTTGCCCACTAACACGTCGGAGAAATCGAATGTCCAAGCTCACCCGCCAACAACTAGTCGATCTTGCTGTCGATAAATATTTTGGAAACGTAGATAAAAAGAACATGGACGCGGTGCTTGCATGTATGAACGAAGATACCGTAGTAACGATACAAACCGACCATCTCGATCACAAGGGCATCAAAGGTGTTCGCAAGATGTTCGAAACTCTCTTTTCTACCTATAAGAAAACACGTCATTACGGCTTTGAAGTCACCGCCGATGCCGAAAATCAGACTGTAGCGACGCGCTTCAACGTGACGCTTGAGAAACCTGACGGTACGTTTGATCCCCCGATGAAAAACTGCAATTTCTTCTACGTCGAAAATGGAAAATTTCGCCGTTACGTCGTATTTATGGATGGTACCAGCGTCTTACCGTAAGCTGTACGCGTTTGTACGCGGTGCTATACCTAATTAGAATCTCGGGCGGGGCATGATCGGCGCCGACGCTGTGCCGCAGGAAGCATGTATCCAAATGTATCTGTGACAGCCACAGAAACCTGCCTCCAGTTTAGGAATACCTGAATTAGTCGAATCTAGTGGCCTGGAGAGTGACAGTTGTCGCTCCAAAAGGTCGCGTAACTATAACTAGAACTTGTTCAGATATTAGTTCGAGCAGGTTCCGAGTTGATCTATCCTCCTGGTCAAAAGGCAAGTTGAATCGTTATGGGAACAGCATTAGCCAACATCCGCGTTCTCGACCTGACCCACATGCTGTCAGGTCCGTACGGCGGGATGATCCTGACCGATCTCGGAGCTGAGTCAATCAAGGTTGAGCCTCTCGATGGCGAGGGTACGCGCGCCCTGCTGGCGAATAATCCAAAATTCTCACGTCACGGTATGGGTGCCTATTTCATCACGTTGAACCGTGGGAAAAAAAGTATCTGTATTGATTTGAAGAAAAAAGAGGGGCTGGAAGTCTTTTATGACATGGTACGCACGGCGGACGTAGTCATCGACAATTTTAGCGCCGGAGTAACAGCAAAACTCTGCATCGATCATGCAAAACTTTCCGAAATTAATGATCGAATCATAACTTGCTCCATTTCAGGATTCGGTCAAAGTGGGCCAAACTACAATCGTCCAGCATTCGATCAAGTCGTGCAAGGTATTGGCGGAGGTATGTCCATTACGGGTGAAAGCAATGACAGGCCCATGCGTTCGGGTATTCCGATCGGGGATTTGGCCGGTGGGATGTTTGCGGTGATGGGAATACTTGCTGCTTTGCAGGCGCGCAATATCCATGGGCGGGGCCAGCATGTGGATATCAGTATGTTGGACTGTCAGATAAGTTTGCTGAATTACATGGCAACGATGTACCTGATGAGTGGGGAGAATCCCTCACCACTTGGGAACAGCCATTTTGTACACGTGCCTTACAACACCTATTCGACCAGTGATGGGTTTGTCATCGTTGCCGTAATTTTTGACAGTTTCTGGAAGAACCTGGTCGAACTTCTTGACGTTGAAGCGTTTCGTGCCGAAAAGTATCAAAGCCAACCAGGTAGATTGGCCGACAAGGCAATTATTGACGAAAAGTTGAGTGAAATATTCCGTGAGCAAAGCACCGCGTATTGGGTAGAGAGGCTCAGCGCTGCACGTATCCCTTGTGCACCGGTCAACCGGTTTAGCGAAGCCTTGTCTGATCCACAGGTGCTCTATCGGAATATGGTCGTCAGCATTCCCCAACCGGAAGGCGGCTTCGTCGCGGCACCGGGTAATCCGATCAAGCTCTCGGCCGATGGGACGGAAGAGTTTGGCGCGCCGCCGTTGCTCGGCGAGCACACGGACGCGGTGCTGGCTGACCTTCTTGGGTACGAGCCGGAAAAGATCGTCGCGTTGCGCAACGACCGGGTGGTGGCCTGAGATGAGCACCATAGACGTCGTCATCAACGAAGTAGGTCCGCGTGATGGGTTGCAGAGTCAATCGCGCAGACTCAGTGTCGCCCAGCGTCTGGAGATGATTCAGGCACTGGTCGATGCCGGACTGCGCAACATCGAGGCTGGCAGCTTTGTTTCTCCAAAGGCGGTGCCGCAGATGGCGGGTACGGCGGAGCTCTTCTCACGTTTACCGCACCCCGAGTGCGTGTGTTACTCCGCGCTCGTTCCAAATGTACGCGGCTATGAGTTGGCCAGTGCGACCGGCGCGCATACGTTATCGGTGGTGTTGTCGGCGACTGAAACGATGAACCAGCGCAATATCCATCTCAGTCTTGAACAAACAACGACGGTCTGCACGGAACTCATGCGACGCGCCCAGGACGATGGTCTTGAGGGCTGGGCTTACGTTGCTGTGGCTTACACGTGTCCGTTCGAGGGCGCGACGCCCATGGTCGTGGTGGAGCGACTTGCCGCGAAGATGATCGAGGCCGGCGCGGCGAAGCTGATCATTGCCGACACCATCGGCGCGGCCAATCCGGTCCAGGTCCGTTCGTTGATGAAGCGTCTTGTGGGCAGCTTTGGTGCACAACGAATCGCGTGCCACTTCCACGATACACGCGGAATGGCGTTGGCCAATGTACTCGCAGCGTTGGACGAGGACGTGCGCGCCTTCGACAGCTCGATCGGCGGCCTCGGGGGCTGCCCCTTTTCTCCTGGTGCCAGTGGCAACGTTGCGACGGAAGACGTCGTGTTGATGCTCGAGTCAATGGGGTTGCGTACTGGTATTGACCCTCTGGCGTTGGTAGGCGCAGTCAAGTGTTGCAGCGCCCTTTTGGGCAGCTCATTGGGAGGGCATTGTTACCGCTGGCTGGAGCGTGAGGCGGACCGGACAGCGGGCGGAGAAAAGTGATGCAGCGTTTCTGGGGTGCGCCAGTGCGTCTATGGACACGGGCAGCAGGTAGCCAAAGAACGAGTGATTGGCCCCGTTATACACCGATACCGGGGCATCGCCGGAGTTTGAGGAATGCGGACTACATGAGCGATAGAACAAGTAAATTCGGTAATCGTGCGGTGCACGGTAGATTCTCGTCTATCGGCGTTCTTGCAGCAGTGGCACCATGGATTGTAATTACGTCACTTATATATATCGCGCTGTTTACGCACCCCGGCACAGTTGGAGACGTTGTCGTCGCGCCACCGATTTCCCGAATCGACAATTTCTACGGTGTTGCTACGGCGAGCGACGGCTACGTGTGGCTGGCCGGCAATGCCGGAAAAATCGTCAGGAGTACCGACGGCGGAAGGCACTGGATCATCCAGCCCACTCCTACGCGTGCAAATCTGCAGGCACTTGCGGCGTGGAATCCGTCCGATGTCGTTGCGGTAGGTGATCAGGGCACTGTGATGCTTACCCGGGATGGTGGCGACACATGGACCGATGTCCCATCGGTCCCGAAGAATAAGGAGTTCAACAAGCTCCTGAGCGTGCGGATCTTGCCTGACGGCGCTGCATGGGCGGTTGGTGAAGATGGAGCGGTCCTAAAGTCCACGGATCGTGGCACCAGTTGGAAACGGATGCGTGCGCCGCAGGACGTGACACTTCACGATATCGCGGGCGTGGGATCGCAGATTTGGGCGGTGGGCGAGTTCGGTAAGATCGTAACCTCCTCAGACGAGGGTGCGACTTGGAGTGAGGAATCCACAGGTGTGGACAGTACCTTGAATGCGGTCCAGTTCCGGGACGCGTTACACGGTGTTGCGGTGGGTCTGGAAGGCACTATCCTGACGACTTACGACGGCGGTGCACACTGGGGCAAAGCCTCTCTGCAGTCGATGGACGAACACCTGTTCGCGGTGTCGTGGAATGGACAACGGTGGTTGGTGGCTGGGGCCAATGGGGTCATCGCCACAGCGGGCGCTGACGCGAGCCGCTGGGGGCAAGCAAGCCTGCCGCAAGCCAACACACACTGGCATACGAGCGTCGTCCCGCTGGGTTCCAACTGGTTGCTGGTGGGATCGTCAGTCGGCTTCTATAGCAGCGTGACGAACAAGTGGGAACGAGTCATATCGTCTACCCGGAGGCATCCGCGTGGATAACACATCCAAGCACAATGTTGCCGAGCGCTTTGCCACGTTTTGCATACGCTGGCGTTGGGGCGTAGTAACTGTACTGACGTTTTGCACGCTGCTATTCGCGTATTCTGCCGCGCAAATTCAAGTAAAGACAGTTTTTACGGATATGCTTCCGTTGGGCAACCCTTGGATAAAAATAAACGAACAGTACAAGACGACCTTCGGTGGGGCCAATATGGTCACCATCATGATTGATGCCGAGGGTGGCACGATTTTCCAACGTAATATCCTCGACACGATCCAGAAGGTAACGCAGGATCTCCGGAAAGTTAGCGGCATCGATTCTGCAAGCATCACGTCGCTGGCAGCCCGCCAGATACAGACTGTCGAGGCTACGAGCAGCAGCATCGATACGATTTCGTTAATGTGGCCGAACGTCCCGCAGACACAGGCACAAGTCGACCTTCTCAAGAAACGGGTCCTCGCAACGCCCTTGGTCTACGGGAGGTATGTGTCCAGAGACTTGAACTCGACCCTGGTCACTGCCGATTTTATTGACCGGCTGGTTGATTACAAGACAATCTCTCCGCAGATCAACCAGATCCTTGAACAGGATGCCAATCCACACGTGAAGATGTATGTGGTCGGGCAGCCGATGCTGGTCGGTTGGGTACGCCACTATCTGCCGCAGACTTTGATGTTGGCGTTGATCACGATCGCACTGCTCGCCGGCCTGCTGTTCCTTCTTACGCGCAGCTACCGCGGGACGGGTTTCCCTCTAATCGCGGGTGGTGTGGGTGCAATATGGGCTCTCGGGATCGCTCACCTGCTGGGATTTAACTTCGATCCGCTCGTCATCGTTGTGGCATTACTCATCACCGCGCGGGCGATCTCCCATTCTGTCCAGCTTGTTACGCGTTTCGACGATCTGACTGCGAAGTATCCGGATATGTCGGCCGGCGAGGCGGCGCGACGCAGTCTCAGGGAGCTGCTGAGACCCGGCAGCGTGGGTGTTCTTGCGGATGCCGGCGCGATGCTCGTTGTATTGCTCACTCCCATCCCACTGCTGCAGAAAGTGGCGATCATCGGCGCCGTGTGGGTTGGGACGATTTTCATCTCCGCAGTGGTCCTTACCCCAGTTCTGCTGTCGTGGTTGAAGACGACGAATCGCCATGCGCATGGTCTTGACCTTGGACCGCTCATGCACCGTGTGCTGGAGGGCTGCGTACGCCTCAGTACTGGGAGGCTCCGCTACTTGGTGGTAGTCGGTGCGGCTGTCTTATTCATCGCATCCGGGGTGTTGGCGCTGCATGTGTCCGTCGGCGATGTGCATCCCGGCTCTCCGGTGCTGCGGCAGGGATCCACCTACAACCAAGCGTCCGCGAAGATAAATGCCCGCTTCCCCGGCGCCAATCGCATGTTCGTCGTTGTCCACGGAGACCAGCCTGGCGTGATCAAGGACCCCGACGTCCTGAACACGATGGCACTGTTTCAACGAACTATGGCGATCCAACCGGAGATCGGGGGCACGGAATCCATCGTCGACGTTATTGAATCAACGAACCAGTTCTTGCATGGCAGCGATCCCCGCTATTTCACCGTCGGAAACAGCAGTACCCAAAACGCACAGTTTTTATATCTATTTTTCAGTAATTCCACCCGCAGTGCAATCGAACGCTATGCGGATACCAACTACCAGAACGCTGCGATCAATCTGTCCTTTCACGACCATACTGGCGACACGATCCGAACTGCTATCCACACGATTCAAGGCTTCATAGCCGACCACCCTATGCAACACGCGAAGTTCCAGCTTGCAGGAGGACTGATAGGAGTGATGGCGGCCGTCAACGACGTACTGCTGCGTGGCCAGATGGAAGCAATTGCCTTGGGTTTGTTGGTCGTCGTGCTATGTGCGATGGCTCTCTATCGATCCACAGTTGCCGGCATGTTTTTCATGGTGCCCGTGCTCCTCTCAAACACGGTGACGTTTGCGTTCATGTCGTTGATGGACATCGGACTGAACATCAATACGGTACCAGTCGTCGCACTTGGCATTGGGCTTGGCGTCGATTATTCGTTTTATATAGCAGACGGAATACGTGAGGAAGTTATCCTGCATGGGGACAAGAAGCTTGCACTCCGAGATTCCCTACACAGCGCGGGTCGAGGCGTTCTTGTCACAGGTCTGACACTGGTGGCAACTGTAGTGGTGTGGATGTTCTCGGCACTGAAGTTCCAGTCGGAGATGGGGGAGTTGATTGCGGTATGGCTAACAGTGTCAGCGACAAGTGCGGTGGTGGTCATGCCTGCGCTCGCCTATATTTTCAAGCCCAGATTCATATTTGGTGTTAACGACGACCTGCAAGAGAGTATGAGAGACGCGTTGGGTACACGGGGGCCAGCCGTTCGTGCTGGCATGTAACCAGGATCTTCGTGAGGAGAGGACCGATGAAGAAGTTACGCAAATGCCAATTGACGATCGCGTTGGGACTGCTGATCTCGTGTGGGGCGAGTGCACAGCAGTTGTCCACTAGTGGTGATTGGGGAAGCATTACTTTGTCCGGGTGGGTACGGGGGTACCTGGGGGTGAATCTACAAGACGCCGCTCCGAATACTAGACACAACAATAAGTGGGATCCGTCGATGGAGCGGGGAAGTACCCAGCTCAACTTAGACGGTACCATTCATGAGGTCGGCTTTCATATAACTGGCCGGCTAACTGGTGAAATAAATACACCGTATCTGCAGAGGCTGAACAAGAGCGGCGCGTGGCTGGGGGGTAATCTCGCCCATGACGCCTACAACCAAACCGATTTGCGGGAAATGTACCTAAACTTTCCATTGAAGTTGTTCGGCATCGACGCGGGTCCGAACAGCACGTTAAGGATTGGTAAGCAACAGGTGGCTTTCGGCAACACAGACTTTTTCCAAGTCCTGGATCAAGTCAATGGTTTTGACTTTACGTGGCGCTCATTCCTTGTGCCGGAAAATGAAGACATCAGAAAACCGTTGGTCATGGCCAATTTGATGATTGACGTACCGAAGCTTCATGGCCAGGCGCAGTTCCTGCTGATTCCTGGATCACTAAACGCGCGAGACGATTTTGGAAATAACTACGATATATTCGGAGGTCGTTGGTCGAATCAACCGTTTCACACAGTGGACTTCATCCACGCAGGAGACGGCCACCCAGCATTAGTTCCCTACAATTATCGCTCGCGTGGAGCGAATACCTCAGATAATGGATATGCGTTCCGATGGAGTGGCTTGCTGGGAGACAATAACTACTCGTTCGTGTACCTCCACCAGCATAACGGTGATCCGGTGTTCAATTCGGCTACAAATCCATACAAGCAGGCGCCTGTAGGACTCCTCGGAGATACGATCTATCCGTTTATCGATATAGTCGGCGTTACGGGGAATACCTACGCCAAATGGGCGGATGCAGTATTCAGTACCGAGATTGCCTACACTTTCAACAAGCCGTACAACGTGGGCACAAATCCTGCTTTGTGCGCCGGTAACATTGCCGGGCTCTGCGGAATCAAAACGATGGGAACGGTACAAACCGTACTGCGTATGGACAAGAGCCTCAACGCACTCCAGGGGGTTCTTGGGACCCATGCACCACCGTTTTTCTCTGTGCAGTTGTTTGACACTTGGATTCCTGGGCTAAGACCCCAGGACGACTTGGTCAATCTTGCTGGATATACGGCTCGCAAGCGCCAGAATTCCACGATCCTCACTGGAATTCTTGCATTGAGCTATGACCACGACATCATCAAACCCGGCATTGCGGGTGGAGTGGACCTTACCAACGGTGGTGGATTTCTTGTTCCGAACATCGAGTTCGCACCCGGCAATCACTGGCGGGTGCGCCTCGAAGCGGACCTGTTCTTCGCGGCAAACAGCAATCTGCTGGGTGGAAACTCGTCGGAAACCTACTTGTTTGGCTACTTCAAGAACAACGATCAACTGTTCGCGCGATTCACGTACCAGTTCTGACACCGAAGGAGGATTCATAATGAAGATACGTCAAGGCTTGCTGGCGACGTTGATCGTCGCGTGCGCGTCCCTCGCTGCTGCAACGGCAGCGGAGATTCCAGACGGTACGGTAATCACCGCCGCAAATATCGACCAATATAGCAACGATACCTTTGAGGGGCATACGTTAAAGGGCTTGTTGACCGATCGCATGGACTGGATGATTCGTAAGGAGGGGTTCAAACCGAAGTTGATTTCGAGCAGCGAAGTCAAGCTCGACCCGGCCTGGATGGAAGCTACGAAGAAATACTCTAGCCAAGTGAAGTTCGATCTGAAGACGCGTATCGCATCCGGATACGTCGCCGGCGTACCATTCCCTGGTGTGAAGCCGTCGGATCCGGAGTTTGCTATCAAGCAAATCTGGAACTACTACTACGGAGCGCCGCACGCGGATTATCAGAACTATCCGCGCTTTGCTTACGTCATGATTGACGGTGGACGTGGATTGGCCAGCAATATGGAGTGGACTTTTAAACGCTACTTCTTGAAGGGCCTGCTTCATGGAGAAGGAGGGGCACATACTCGCGGCAACGGCAAGGATTTGAGCGAAACGTTACTGTTTGCTACAGCTCCACGGGATATCCGCGGGTTGGGGACGTTCACCGTCTTTCATGATGATGGAAGCTTCCCATCGGTGTGGGCCTATGTTCCTGCGGTGCGGCGGATACGCCAGCTGACTGGCGGGGCGTGGGACAGTCCTATTGGTGGGACTGACCAACTTAACAGCGATTTGGAGATCGTCAACTGGTACCCGACGTGGTTCCCTAAATACAAGTACATCGGGGAGCGTTGGATCCTCGCGTCTGTGCACGCCAATTGGGCTTGGGATCCCAAGAAGGGAAATTCTGTGGATGCGTACCCTGGGATTGACCTTAAGAACAAACCGAACTTTGAGCCGACCAATGTGTTCGAGCCTCGGAAAGTGTGGGTAATCGATGCGTACCCGCCGGTATCACACCCATATGGTCGAATTCGCTTGTATATGGATGAGGCGTATCCACGGTTCAATATGGCCGATGTGTTCGATAAGAAGGGCAACTTCTGGAAAGAAGAACTCTATACGACAAAGTCAATAAGTGGTCCAGACGGTGCCGTCGGCGTGGTTTCGACGAGCGGATTCACCATGGACTTTCAGCAGATGCACACGACCGTGTTCATGCTGGATCCCAAGGTTCAGATCAATACCCCAGGAGTGCACCCGGACGATCTGAGCATCAGCGTGTTGCAGCAGGCCTCTCAATAAACCGGCAGGTGCATGGAGGGGTGGGCGCGGAAACGGTATCACGAAAGCATTTTGGGTTTGTGCGCGCTCCTGCCTTGGTCGTCGTCGGGCTAGCGACGGGTCCACCAACTCGAGTTCCGATCGTGGCTCGGAGCTCAGTCAGGCAATTGCGGGTGAGCTAGGTGCCTTTGGTTTAGATCGCATTAAATAAGAGGTGCGAAGTGACAACAGCAGTAGATACGATAGATTCGCTGCAATGCGGTGGTACCGAGGCTGATCGAATCCCCCGCAATCGCTGGATGCGATCAACTCCCCGGGTCCTGAGGGCCTGCGACAGGGCGTGAGCTCGGTGCCCTGCAGCGTATAGGTCGCGCCGATGGAGAGGCCGAGCTGGTGGTGGGTTCCCTCTGCAGCGAACGGGCTGCCTACATCATGGACCAGCCGATCATTATCGACGGCGGCCTTACGGTACGCCTGCCGCGCTGAGGAGAACGGTTATGCAATTACGGGATAAACGTGCAGTGATCACCGGTGCCGCCAGCGGCTTGGGTGAGGCAATTGCACTGGGCTTCGCCGCTCAGGGTGCGCGACTGTGGTTGATTGATCGCGATGCTGAAGG
Organism: Rhodanobacter sp.; assembly: GCA_004298505.1. GTDB lineage: Bacteria > Pseudomonadota > Gammaproteobacteria > Xanthomonadales > Rhodanobacteraceae > Rhodanobacter. The sequence goes on along the minus strand of SCRO01000049.1, from coordinate 33,166 downwards.
TCTGCGTCGGATGGCGTTGGCGTGCACGCAGACGGGACTTGAAGTGGGCACCAGCGTGGCGGACCTGGCCACCGCTGAGCAGCCGGAGCAGGCGATTGAGCAGGCATTGGCGGGGCTTGGCGGTATCGACATTCTGGTCAACAGCGCTGGCATTGCCGGCCAGGGGTCCTGCCTGGAGCTGACAATTGAGCAGTGGGATCAGATGCTGGCGATTGATCTGCGCAGTGTCTTTCTGTGCTGCCGGCAGGCACTGCCGGCCATGATTGCGCAGCGCTGGGGGTGGATTATCAACATTGCCTCGCAACTGGGGATCAAGGGCGCTCCCGAGCTCAGCTACTATGCCGCCGCCAAGGCTGGGGTCATCGGCTTCAGCAAATCCCTGGCGCTGGAAGTGGTACAGCACAACGTATTGGTCAATGTCATCGCTCCGGGTCCGGTGGAAACGCCGATGCTTGGCGATATTAGCGCTGGATGGAAAGCTGCCAAGGCCGCAGAGCTTCCACTTGGTCGCTTTGGCCGGCCAGAGGAATTGGTACCGTCCGCCGTCCTGCTGGCTTCTGAGCCCGGTGGCAATCTATATCTCGGTCAGATGTTGGGTCCCAATTTGGGGGACGTCATGCCTTGAAACGGCGGCAACCTGCACTACAAAGCCTAACCATAGGATAGTGGGGATATAAATACGTCACAAGATCAGAAAACACCGATCGGGATCCGCTCCCCCCTACTTGTTCAACAGGCTGAGCTTAGATGCCAGAGACATATGAGAATGCAGGATACTTCTGGACGCCTGATGTGTATTACGGATGAAAACGATGTCTATTGCCTGCGGTGAAATAGGCATGATGTTCGTCACTCGTTTCACGGTTAATTATTAGTGGCGACATGAAAGTGTCTTCACTCTTGGCGACGATGCACGTCCGAATACGCCCGGAGTCGAGCCTGATGATGTGAATTTGGAGCAGTTGGTCAGTGTGCGTCGGTGAACGCTAACAAGCGGTAACTTGGAATGCCAATCTTTCTCAATGAAATCGAAACAGGTGTGTCAACGGAGCAGTTATGAGCTTTAGACTTGGTGTGGATGTAGGTGGGACGTTCACTGATTTGTTATTGGTGGACGAGGAGAACGGCGACAATTTCACTGCCAAAGTGTCGTCGACGCCCCATGACTCGTCGATTGCGGTGCTCGACGGCGTCGAGAAGATATGCAAGGCGTCTGGCGTCGATCTTGCCCTTATCCGCTCGGTGATGCATGGGACAACGGTGGCGACGAATGCGATTCTCACGCGCCGCGGCGCTCGCGTGGGTCTGGTCACGACACGTGGGTACAAGCAGGTACTGCACATCGCTCGGTCGTTCGTGCCGGGTGGGTTAGGTGGCTGGGTCACGTTCAACAAGGGTGAGCTGCTGGCACCACTGGAGTTGACCATTGAAGCTGACGAGCGGGTTGATGCTCGCGGACGGATTGTGCGGGAACTGGATGAGGCAGGGATACGGGTCGGGCTTGAGCAACTGCGTGGAGCCGGCGTCGAGGCGCTGACTGTCAGTCTCATCAACGCCTACGCAAATGGTGAGAACGAGCAGCGCATTGGTCGTATTGCGGCCGAGGTCATGCCCGGAGTGCCGGTATCGTTGTCGTCCGAGGTGGTGCCGGAGATGCAGGAGTACGAGCGCACCGAGACTACGGTGGTCAACAGCTACGTACGTCCACAGATGGCGAGCTACGTGCAGCACCTTCAGGATGAATTGAAAGTGCGAATACGGCCGGATGTCAGGTTGTCCATTTTGCGCTCGGATGGAGGATTGGCTACCTGCCAGTCTGCCACGCATGCACCGGTCAACATGTTGTTGTCGGGCCCTGCCGGGGGTGTCGCGGGCGCCATCTGGTTTTGCTCGCGGGCTGGCTACTCGCGCGTGTTGACCTGCGATGTAGGCGGCACTTCGACGGATGTTGCCCTGATCGACGAGAATCATGCCCGGTTACGTCGGGAAACTCGCGTTGGCGACATTGTGGTTCGAGCGCCCTCCGTCGACGTACGCAGCATTGGGGCCGGTGGTGGCTCGATTGCCTCTGTGCCGGAGTTGACTCGTGCGCTGCGCGTTGGTCCTGAAAGCGCCGGTGCGGTGCCGGGCCCGGCGGCTTACAACTTGGGCGGCACCGAAGCTACAGTGACAGATGCCAACATCGTGCTCGGCTATCTGCCGGAAATTCAGCGATTGGGAGGTGATTTTGTCATCCGCCGCGACCTTGCTGAGGCTGCAGTGCAGAAAGTCGCCGATGCGATGGGCATCACGCTGTACGAGGCGGCCGAGGGTATAACGCGCATTGCCAATGAGCATATGTACGGCGCGTTGCGGCTAATCAGTATCGAGCAGGGCTACGATCCGCGCGATTTCGCCTTGTGTGTCTTTGGTGGTGCAGGGCCATTGCACGGCAACGCACTGGGTATCTTGATGAATACATGGCCGGTCATCGTGCCACCAGGTCCTGGTGTGTTGTGCGCGTACGGTGACGCCACCACACGCGTCAAGGACGAGGCATCGCGTTCGGTGATTCGACGCCTAAGTGAGATGAGCGTGGAGGAAGTCATCGAGATTCTCGATCACCTCAGCGAGAGTGTTCGAAGCTCGCTCGCAGAGCAAGATGTTCCCGCTCACCAGCAACAACTGAATTGGGAAGCCGACGTGCGCTATCAAGGGCAGGCCCTGCTGCTGACACTGGAAATCGATCTGGCTCGGTTGCGGGAACAAGGGCTGGACAGCCTGACCGCAGCTTTCGATGCCGAGCACGAGCGCCAGTTCACGTTTGCGCTCAGCGAAGCTCACGAACTGGTCAATCTGCGGGCCATTGCGCGCGCATCGCAGCCGATGATTGCGGACAAGCAACTGAAACTCGATGGCGGTGACCCGCAGGCAGCCGTGGTTGGTCAGCAGGTCATCTATTACGCAGGCGCGGAGCACACCGCAACCGTCTATACCCGCGCGCTGCTGTGCGTTGACCAGCGTATTAACGGTCCCGCCATTGTGCTGGAGGTCGATTCAACGACCGTACTTCTGCCCGGTTACTGCGCCCGCGTTGATAGCATCGGCAACTTGTTGATCCGTCCCCAAGGTGATCAGGAGGAAGTATCATGAGCGCACGTATCATCCAGACCAACTCGGAACCCCTGCGACGCGTTGACGTCGATGCCATCGCTGTGGACATCGTCGAGAACGCGCTCGCCAACGCGCGCAGCGAAATGGATGCCGTGCTGTTTCGCACGGCCATGAGCCCTGGTATCCGCGAGCAGGGCGACGCTTTCCCTATCATCGCAGGCGCCGACGGAAGAATGCTGGTGGGCCAGTTTGGTTCGTTCATTGTTGGTTTTCTGGAAGCGTATGACGGCACCGTCGAGGAGGGAGACGTATTTCTGACTAACGATCCGTACATGTGCAACGGCGCAGTCAGCCACATGCCCGACTGGCTGGTACTGTTACCGATCTTCAAGGATGGTCGGCTGATCAATTATGCGGCGATGTTCGGCCACATGACCGATGTAGGCGGCAAGGTGCCGGGCAGCCTGCCGACCGATGCATGCACGATATGGGAGGAGGGTGTGCGCATTCCCCCGGTCAAGTTGTATCGCGCCGGCACGCTCAACAGCGACATGCTCGACGTGATCCTGCATAACGTACGCGTGCCACGCTGGAACCACTCCGATCTCAATGCGTTGGTTGCCGCCTGCCGCAGTGCCGGCCGGCGGTGTGTGGAACTGGCCGGTCGCTTCGGTGACGATGGGTTCTACAGCGCACAGCAGATGATGCTCGATCGCACGCACCGGGCGATGAAGAAAATCATTCAACGCGTTGTGTCGGAAAAGCACCAGACCTTTGAGGACTATATTTGTGACGATGGTGCGGGTCATGGGCCGTACACGCTGCGTTGCGCGCTTTGGCGTGAGGGCGAGAAGGCCATTTTTGATTTCGAGGGTACCGATCCGCAGGCGCCGTCTTCGGTCAACTTCTATCTCAACGAGGAGATGTTCAAGATCTTCTTCGGCGCCATGACGATCAGTCTTTTTGACCCGGCAATCCTGTTGAACGACGGCTTTTATGACCTTGTTGAAGTACGCGTTCCGAAGGGCTCGATCCTCCGGCCCATCTTCCCTGCGGCGGTGTCGTGTCGAACGCATCTGCTCGGCCGCATCTTCGACATCATGGGTGGCCTGCTTGGCCAGGGCTCGCCGCAGGCGATGAACGCCGCAGGCTTCTCGGATTCTCCACACCTTATGTATTCCGGATACGACGCCGAAGGCAAGTGGTTCCAGTTGTTCCAGATAGGATTTGGTGGTATTCCAGGCCGGCCGGCCGGTGATGGTCCGGATGGACATTCGCTATGGCCGGGTTTCACCAATGTACCGAATGAGTTTGTCGAGGCCTATTTCCCGCTGCGCATCGAAACCTACGAAACGATTGTCGATTCCGGAGGTGCGGGGCTGCATCGCGGCGGCAATGGCTTGCGTGTCGTGTACTGCTTGTTGGCCGATGGTGAGGTTTCAATTCACGATGACCGCTGGCTGACCTATCCATGGGGCGTCAACGGTGGTGAGCCCGGCCAGCGCAGCCGCAAGGAGCTGGTGCGTAGGGATGGTAGCCGGGAAGTTTTGCCGTCCAAATGTGACCGCGTGCAAGTCAAGGTTGGCGATCTGCTCTATTACGACACCTGGGGGGCGGGTGGCTGGGGTGATCCACTCGAGCGGGAGTCGGGCAGGGTACTTACTGACGTAAGCAGGGGGCTGGTCAGTGTGAATGGAGCGCGCCGTTACGGCGTTGTCATCGATGCGGGTGTTGTCGACATGTCGGCGACCTTGACCCTGCGCGCAAAGATGGCTGCGACGCGGCCGCCAATAGAATTGTTCAATCGCGGCGGCACACTTGCCGAACTGAAACAACGTTGTTTGGCTGAAACTGGTCTGCCAGCGCCAGTCGACCCGGTTTGGACCTGATCTGAGGATAGGGAGCATGGAGCTTGAATCAAAGCTACTAAAGCCGGCCCGCCGTTACGCGTTGATCTTGGTCGATCTCACTATCGGCTTCACCGATCCCGCGCGCAGCCGGCTGGCAACTGAATGCACTGAGGTCATTGCTGCCAACCAGCAGCTGTTAACACGTTTTCGGACAATGGGTGCGCCGGTGTTTTACACAAAGGTCGCGTATGACGACCCTGTGCAGGCGAGTGTGTTCCGTGAGAAATTGCCGGCGTTGAATGACCTTGCCGCTGGATCGGCGTTGGTGGAGATTGATCCGCGTGTACAGCCGGAACCGGGTGACGTGATTATCCTGAAATATGGCGCCAGCGGATTTTTCGGTACCAATCTCAATGAGCAGTTGCGGGCCACAGGCGCAGATGGCGTGGTGGTGACCGGATTGACCACCAGTGGTTGCGTGCGCGCTACTGCACTGGATGCACTTCAGAACAATCTGCGTGTGGTGATTCCGCATCAAGCAGTGGGTGATCGCGATATGGCAGCGCATGCATCGAATCTACGTGATCTCCAACTCAAGTATGCGGATGTGGTGGATCTTGATGACTGCTTGGCGTTGTTTGACGTTTAACCGATGCGTGCTACCGAGACGACTGCCGACGCCCGACTGTCGAAAACAAAGATCGTCTCTGGGTGCGCTCCGCGATGTTGCCATGCGTTAAAGTCCAGTAATCCCTGGCGCGCGAGAATCAGGCGGCTCATGCTACCTACCTAACATACGCAGCGGAGTAATTAATGCTGGCAATTCAGGTCACTAAACCCGGACTCAACAATCTGCAGCTGGTAGAACGACCGATACCTGAGCCACGTCGCGGAGAGGTCGTGATGCGAGTAGGTGCAGCAGCACTCAACTACCGTGACTTGGAGGTCATCGAGGGCAGCTACGCCATCGCTTACGACGTACCTCTCATACCATTGTCAGATGCGGTCGGTGAGATCGTCGCGGTCAGTGATGAGGTACGGCGCGTCAAGATTGGTGATCGTGTCGCAAGCACATTCTGGCAAGGTTGGATCGATGGTGCATTTGAATCGGCTGATACAACCAGCTCATTGGGCGGTCCGCTCGACGGAGTGCTCGCCGAATATATACGACTGAGCAGTGAAGGTGTGGTACGGGTACCGCACCATCTCAGCGACGAACAAGCAGCAACCTTGCCTTGTGCGGCAGTCACAGCTTGGCACGCCCTAGTCACGGACGGTCACTTGGCAGCCGGAGACAGCGTACTCGTCGAGGGAAGCGGGAGCGTGTCTCTGTTCGCTTTGCAGTTCGCGCTGCTGGCGGGTGCACGTGTCATCGCAACTTCAAGCTCTAAAAGCAAACTTGAGCGTCTCCTTACACTGGGCGCACACGCCACCGTCAACTACGCAGAGACCCCGATGTGGGGACAAGAAGTACGACAGTTGACCTCCAACCGCGGTGTCGATCACGTCATCGATGTTGGGGGCCCGGAATCGTTCCAACAAGCGTTGCAAGCCGTACGACCTGGCGGTCAGATCAGTATAATTGGATACTTGGGTGGTAAGACAGGAACCATCAACCCACTGGAAATCTTCCAGCAACAAGTAACTGTACGCGGCACCGTCCGTGTTGGTCCTCGCAAGTCGTTCGAAGACATGAATCGTGCGATTGCCACAAACAAGATGCACCCTGTCGTCGACAAGGTGTTCGTGTGGACTGAAATTCGTGACGCATTAAATTACATGCGCATACAGCAGAATTTCGGAAAAATAGTCCTTGCCTTTTGAGGCTTCGGCGCCGAGAACGGCGCTACCATTTCACCAGTGGTGTCAACATGGACATAAAGCCCCGTTACCGCATTTCCAGGCTGCGTAGCCGCGCATATCAAGTTAGTTGTCGCGTCAATCACGCAGCCAAGGGGTGCCTAGCTGCCGTCGCGCGCACGGCGCCAGTTGCGTCAATGTTCTGCGAGCAAGCATTCACTTATCGAGACGGGTTCGTTTGTTAAAACGAGTGAGCCCATGTTTGCCTATACTGAGCGGGTGTACACTTCACAAGTGAGGTTCTTTACAGGTAACGCGCAATGACCTCTCTAACGCTTTATGACAAACTATGGAATAGTCACCGCGTAGCCGACATGACGGATGGCTCCAGTCTCCTGTACATCGATCTGCATTTGCTGCACGAGGTTACTTCTCCGCAAGCGTTTTCCAATTTGCGCCGCGCTGGCCGCCTGCCGTGGCGCAGTCGGTCGGGCATCGCAACGCCGGATCACAACGTGCCGACAGCCGGTCGCGATTTGGGCCTGGCGGGATTCATCGATCCACTTGCGCGGCGACAGGTCGCGGCACTTGAAAAGAACTGCGCTGACTTCAGCGTGCCCATCTTTCCGCTTGATGATCTGCGCCAGGGCATCGTGCATGTTATTGGTTCGGAACAGGGTCTGACGTTACCGGGCATGACTGTGGCGTGTGGTGATTCGCACACCACCACAAACGGAGCACTAGCCATTCTCGCGCTTAGTGCGGGCAGTAGCGAGGTCGAGCACGTGTTGGCGACGCAGACGCTGCGCACCCGAAAGCTCAAGAACATGGCCGTCGAGGTTGACGGGCTGTTTGCGCCTGGCGTGGGCGCCAAAGACCTGGCTCTGCATCTTATTGGTCGAATTGGTACGGCTGGCGGTATCGGCCACGCGATCGAATTTCGCGGAACCACCGTTGACGCCATGTCGATGGAGGCGCGCATGACCCTGTGTAACATGAGTATCGAGGCTGGGGCGCGCATCGGCGTGATCGGCTATGACGCTTTGACCGAGGCTTATGTGCATGGACGACCGTTTGTGCCGACCAGCAAGATGTGGGAGCTGGCCAATGCGCGGACTGAGGATCTGCGGGTGGCCGCTGGTGTGGTGCGGGGGCGCCACGTGCATTCGCGGATAAAACAGGCGCTCGTCATACCCGGCTCGGGGCTGGTCAAGTTGCAAGCCGAACGCGAGGGCCTTGACGAGGTGTTTCTTAATGCCGGTTTTGAATGGCGTGAACCGGGTTGCTCGATGTGCCTCGGCATGAATCCTGATCGGCTGCAGCCGGGAGAGCGCTGTGCATCGACCACCAATCGCAGCTTTGAAGGCCGCCAGGGGCGTGGAGGTCGTACCCATTTGATGTCACCAGCCATGGCGGCTGCGGCAGCGATTGCCGGTGCACTCGTCGATGCGCGGGGGGTTTGAGATGCAGCCATTGACCCACCATGAAGGCATTGTCGTTCCGATGGATCGAGGCAACATCGACACCGATGCGTTGTTGCCAAAGCAATATCTGAAAAGCCTCGAATCCCGCGGTTTTGGCACGTTTCTGCTCGACGATGAACGTTATCTGGACCCCGGTGAGCTGGACACAACGCCAGCAAGTCGGCGCGAGAATCCGCAATGTGTGCTGAATATGCCAGTTTATCGCCGGGCTTCGGTAGTTTTGGCGCGGGCTAATTTCGGTTGTGGTTCCAGTCGTGAGCATGCGGTGTGGGCACTGCGCGATTTCGGCATACGAGTATTGATCGCACCAAGTTTCGGCGACATCTTTTTCACTAATTGCTTCAACAATGGTCTGTTGCCGATCCGCTTGCCACAATCGGTGATTGGTCACTTCTTCGCGCAGTGCCGCCAGTCTCACGGTGTGACAGCAAGCGTTGATGTAGCACGCCGGGAATTGACGCTGGGTGACACGCATCTAGTGTTCGACCTTGATGTTGGGCGGCAACGCAACTTGCTGCAAGGGTTGGATAACATCGGGGAGAGCTTGGCGCTGACCCCCACGATTCGCGCCTACGAGACCGCGCGGCAACTCAGCGAGCCATGGGTTTTTCGATGATGACGTGACGACGCTCGTCACGGGCAGTCTCAAAACCATGAGACGCTTGCATCAAATTTCGCATGTTGGGTACGGAGGTGGTTTGTGGGTTTCGTCACGAACGGTCAGAACCAGCCGCGTATATGCGTCCTTGGCAACTCCAAGTTCACTCAGTTGATCCAAAGCCTGGTGCCTGAATTCAAGGGCATTGCGCAGATTACGGTCATCGACCGTGTCTTCAGTGACGCGGTACGTGCCGCACGCGAGCTGATAGAGCGAGAACAAGTCGATGTCTTCGTCAGTGCCGGGGCGAACGCGTTCTATTTGAAAGACGCGCTGTCGGCACCGGTAGTGGGACTACGGGTGAGTTCGGCGGATTTGCTTCATGCCGTGCTGACTGCGCGGAACATTTCGCGTCGCATCCTGCTGCTGACGTACGAGCGTCAGGAGACGAACCTTGACGTGTTGGAAGTGTTCGACAACATCGAAGTCCTGCATTGCACTTACACGACCGCCGAGGAGATCAAGGAAGTTTTCCATCGACATCGCAGCGAAGGTTACGGCGTGGTGATCGGTTCAAGTTATACGTGTGACCTTGCCGACCAGTGGAACATGCCTTCGGTGCTGATCTACTCACGTAATTCCTGCCGCAACTTGTTGCGCAAAGCAATTCGGCGGGCTGACCAACATGCCGACCAGCGGCAACAGTATTCGCTGTTGCAGTTCGCTCTGGACGGGAATCCGTGCCCGACTGTTTTCACCACTCAGGCAGGCGCGATGGTGGCGTGGAGCAGGACGGCTCTGGCGCAGATTCCCGGTTTCGGCGATCGACACAGTCTGGACGGTATCCTCGACAAACGCCTGCGCGATGCGTCGCATCTTGACGCTGAGCAGCTGGTGCTCGGCAAGTGCCTTTGTACGCTCAGCAAGGAGACATTCGATCTCGCTGACGGAATGCTGGCCTATGCCTACCGCTTCCACTTTAGCCAACCCAGCGAGTCCCCGAGCGATGGTCGACGGTTGGTATTTCGTTCTCGATGCATGGCCGATGTGCAGGAACTTCTCGTCGTTTACGGCGCTACCGCTGGCGTCGTGTTGCTGCATGGTGAGACCGGCACGGGAAAGGAACTGGCGGCGCGTGCGATTCATGCTGCCAGCGAACACGCCAGCGGCCCGTTTGTTACCGTGAATTGTTCGGCAATTCCAACAGATTTGTTCGAATCGGAACTGTTCGGCTACAAGGATGGCGCGTTTACTGGCGCCAAGAGTGGTGGCCGTTCAGGGCTGCTTGAAGCGGCCAATGGTGGTTCGTTCTTCCTGGATGAAATCAACTCTTTGTCCTTGGCACACCAAGCCAAGTTGCTGCGTGTGTTGCAGGAAAAAGAGTTGATGCCGATCGGCGCACGTAAGGCTGTCGCCCTGGACATCAAGTTCATCGCCGCCTGCAATGTGGATCTGGCAAACGAAACACGTGCGGGTCGCTTTCGCGAAGATCTTTACTACCGCGTCAGTACGTTTACCATTCGTATGCCGCCGCTGCGTGAACGCCCAGAAGACATCGCTACATTGACTGCTTACATCGCGCGCCGCGCGGCTGAACAGTACAGCGCCAGCATTGACGTGGATGCGCTGGTGGCCGGGGTCACGCCGATTTTCCGCAGTTATCACTGGCCGGGAAATGTGCGGCAACTGGAGAACATCGTCGAGCGGCTCGTGGTGTCGGATCGGCTGTACCACGGCAGCAAAGCTATCGTGGATTCCCTGCCACGTCTGGCGCCGGAAATCTACGCTGACAGCGAGGACGAGTCTACAGCTCAGGGTCGCCTTAAAACCGTCGAACTTGAAGAAATTATCCGGGTCTTGAAAATGTTTGATGGCAACCGGTCTAGGTCGGCTGACTATCTTGGCATAAGTCCGACGACATTGTGGCGTCGTCTGAAGCACAATCGCACTAACTAAAATATACCGGATTTGACCCGTTTTGGTGAATGGGCCGATCAAGATTCACAGATTTATGTTTTTGCCCGTTGGGGCCGGCTACGAAGATATTCTGTTCTCTGCCGAAGAGCGACTGATGGTTTGACCCTTGCAACGGACCATCCGGAAAACTCGGCTCAGGAGACTTCAAACACGAGGATTTTGGTGATGTACGATTACAATGGCCTGCTGCGATAACACGTTGGGCTAGGAATATCAGGGCCAGTTGGCCAGTACGTTCCACACCGACCTCTCCACGGCTTAAGTGGCTGGTTGCACTGGAATGCATAGTCGTATTTGCGGATAGGGCTGCGTGAACTGTCTTCAGAATATTAGGGAGGTGAGACGTCGTGACCAGTGAGACAAGTCAAACTAAAGTTCCAGTGATCGTCGACCGCGTTCATCATATTGCGTTCGTGGTTGCTGATCTGGACCGGACTGTGGATCGGTTCGAAGCGCTCCTTGGCCTCAAGGTTGCCGAGCGCGGACTCGTTGCGAGTCGGGGTGCGGAAGTAGCTATTTTCAAGTTGGCGAACATCAATCTAGAGGTGGCGGCGCCGGCGACCGCTGATAGTGAGTTGCACCGCTATCTGAACGAACATGGGGAGGGCTTCTATCACATCGGCTTTGGAGTCGAAGATGTCGAACATACTTATTCGCAACTTGTGGATAACGGCATTCGCATGGTAAGCAGGCCGTACTCTGCCTACAAGGATTGGCGCATTTCGTACTTCAGTGAACCATTGCTCGGTAAGGTACGGATGCACATCATTGACCGGACTGCCGAGTGACTGACTTAGGCTGTTTTGACACATCTGGGGCGCCATCGCTAATTCGAGTCTGTTGGCGCCGGATGAAAACTGACCACCAAAGAAGGGTTCTGCCGGTTCAAATTTGAGGCTCCTCCGCAAAATTAGTGGGTGAGTATGGGCGGCTAGACGGCCGTTGGCGGCGATACGCGGTCTATAGGCGGAGCGAACAACGGGGCATTCCGGCCCCGCGTCTGAGAAGATGAAGTCTGCGACAACCCATCGCTCAGTGCGGAGGCCGGAATGCAGATCAAGTCTATCCTCAACCGCGTGCAGAAGTTTCGTTCCTTTGTCTACGGTAGGGTGTCGTAGGTCGGCGAGGGGGAGGCGGCGCAGCTGGAGATCGAGGTGGCTGAGCGGATCAACGGGCGACCGATCTGTTCGGGTTGTGGCCGGGTTCGGTCGGGCTATGACCGGCTCGCACGGCGGCGCTTCGAGTATGTGCCGTAAGTTGTTCTTGGTGTACGCGCCGCGGCGCGTGGCATGCGCCAGCTGCGGCGTGCGGGTCGAAGCGCTACCGTGGGCGGTGGGCAAGCACCGGCTGACCCAAGCGTATGCGTGGTTTCTGGCGCGCTGGGCGCGACGCCTTAGCCACACTTTCGCGTGAATGCGCTTGGATGGTGGGCCCACCAGGACTTGAACCTGGAACCAACGGATTATGAGTCCGCTGCTCTAACCAATTGAGCTATAGGCCCGTGCAGGAGCCGCAGTTTAGCGTAGCGGACACGGGTGCACGCCGCGCCCGGTCGAAATCGCCGTTACCAGACACGAAGAAGCTCCGCCAGCGCGGGGCTTCTTCGTGTCTGGTAACGGCGGGTGTCACTCCACGTCGAGGAACGAGCGCAGCTGTTCGGAGCGGCTCGGGTGGCGCAGCTTGCGCAGCGCCTTGGCCTCGATCTGGCGGATTCGCTCGCGGGTGACGTCGAACTGCTTGCCGACTTCTTCCAGCGTGTGGTCGGTGTTCATGTCGATGCCGAAGCGCATGCGCAGCACTTTCGCTTCGCGTGGGGTCAGGCCGGCGAGCACGTCGCGCACGGTTTCCATCAGGCCGGTTTCGGTGGCCGAATCGACCGGCGAACTGGCGTTGCCGTCTTCGATGAAGTCGCCTAGGTGGGAATCCTCGTCGTCGCCGATCGGGGTTTCCATCGAGATCGGTTCCTTGGCGATCTTCAAGACCTTGCGGATCTTGTCCTCGGGCATCTCCATTTCCTTGGCCAGTTCCTCCGGCGTGGCCTCGCGGCCATACTGCTGCAGCATCTGACGCGAAATGCGGTTCAACTTGTTGATCGTCTCGATCATGTGCACCGGAATGCGGATGGTCCTGGCCTGATCGGCAATGCTGCGGGTGATCGCCTGGCGGATCCACCATGTGGCGTAGGTCGAGAACTTGTAGCCGCGACGGTATTCGAACTTGTCGACGGCCTTCATCAGGCCGATGTTGCCTTCCTGGATCAGGTCGAGGAACTGCAGGCCGCGGTTGGTGTATTTCTTGGCGATCGAGATCACCAGGCGCAGGTTGGCCTCGACCATTTCCTTCTTGGCACGGCGGGCCTTGGCCTCGCCACTGGCCATGGCGCGGTTGATGTCCTTGATGTCGATCAGCGGCAGGAACAGCTTGCGCTCGATCGCGGCGAGCTTCTCCTGCTCGGCGTCGATCGCTTCACGGTGCACCTTGATGTTCGGCGACCACTTCTGCCGCTTGCGGCTGAGCTCGGCCACCCATTCGAGGTTGCCCTCGTTGCTGGGGAAGGTCTTGATGAACTCGGCCTTGGGCATCTTCACCTGCTTGACAAAGATGTCCAGCAGCACACGTTCGTGATGGCGGATGTCGCCGACCACTTCGCGCAGCTTGCGCACGAAGCCGTCGATCAGCGCACTGGGCAGCTTGAGCTTGAGGAATTCCTCGGCCATCTGCTCGCGCAGCTTGACGATCTTCTTGTCGGTGATGCTGCCAGCCTTGGGCGCCGCCTTCTGGAACCTGGCGTAGTAGTCGCGCAGCAACTCGAAGCGACGCTTGACCTCTTCCGGGTCGGGACCGGTCGGGCCGGCCTCTTCCTCTTCGTCGTCGTCGTCACCGTCGTCGCCGTCGGATTCCTCGTCGAGGCCGAGTTCGGCGGCCTCGGCGGCCGCGGCTTCCTTCTCCTTGCGGGCCAGGTCGGCGGCTTCTTCCAGGTCGAGGAAACCGGCGAGGATCTCGCTGAGGCGGCGCTTGCCGTCCAGGTGCTGGTCGTACTCCTCCAGCAACAACTCAATGGTCAGCGGAAAGCTGGCCAGCGCAGTTTGCACCTGGCCGAGGCCTTCCTCGATGCGCTTGGCGATGGCGATCTCGCCCTCGCGCGTCAACAATTCAACCGTGCCCATTTCGCGCATGTACATGCGTACCGGGTCGGTGGTGCGGCCCACTTCGGCGTCGACGGCCGAGAGTAGGGCCACCGCTTCCTCGGCGGCGGTTTCGTCGTCCGCGCCCGAGTCGGCCTTGTCGGCCACGGTGTCGGTGTCAGGCGCGGCGTCGTGCACCTCGATGCCGACGCCCTTGAGCACTGCCATGATGTCTTCGATCTGCTCCGGATCGACGATGTCGTCGGGCAGGTGATCGTTGATTTCGGCGTAGGTCAGGTAGCCCTGCTCCAGACCCTTGGCGATGAGGGCCTTGATTTCCAACTGTTGCTCTTGGGGAGCTTTGCTGTTCATCGGTTAACCGACCAAAAAGAGAGTGCAAGAACCGGGCATTATAACGATGTGCTGCATTTTTGACCAGTTTTCAAGGGAGAAATTTCGATATTTGAATACGCAAAAATCGCGCCAAATCGCGGTTTTGGCGCATGTTCGTGGGTGCCGGATGCGCCGTGCCGGGAAGCGTCGCTCAACCCGTGTCCAGCCAGAACGTGACCGGGCCGTCGTTGACCAGCTGGATCACCATATGGGCACCGAAGCGGCCGGTTTCCACCCCTGCGTGTGCGGTCCGTGCCAGCTCCAGCAGGCGCTCGAACCAGCGCCGACCGTGCTCCGGTGACGCCGCGCGGCTAAAGCCGGGACGCATGCCGGAACGGGTGTCGGCGGCCAGCGTGAACTGACTGACCAGCAGCAGGCCGCCACCGATGTCGCTGAGCGAGCGGTTCATCTTGCCGGCCTCGTCGGCAAATATGCGATAGCCAAGCAGTCGTTCCAGCATGCGCTTCGCCTGCGCCTCGCCGTCGTCCGGCTGTACCGCCACCAGCGCGAGCAGGCCGGGGCCGATCGAGCCGACCGTCTCGGTGCCGACCCGGACGTTGGCGGAGGTTACTCGTTGGATCAGGGCGATCATGGATTCGGGATTCGGGATTCGGGATTTGCAAAAGCATATAACGATGAACGGCCCGGCCGTGGCGGGTGTCCTTTACACTTTCGTTCATGCGCCCGGACATTTATCTGATCTATCTTTGCCTGCGTCTGCTCGCCTTGCTCCCGCTGCGGGCCCTGCACGGTATCGGAGTCGCCTTTGGGCGGCTGGTGTTGTGGCGCGGCGGGCGCACGGCCCACCACACCGCCGTGAACCTGGCTATCGCGCGGCCGTCGCTGGATGAAGCCGGGCGCGCGGCGCTGCTGCGTGAGGTGATGGCCGAAAGCGGCAAGTCGATCAGCGAGATCGTCAAGGTCTGGGGTAGCGGCGCCGAGCGCGCGCTGGAGCTGGTGCGCGAGGTGCGTGGCGAGGCCCTGCTTGATGCTGCACTGGCGGCGGGCAAGGGGGTGATCATCGCCGCGCCGCACCTGGGTTGCTGGGAATTGTTGAATTACTGGTTGTGTCGCAAGACCTCGATGGCCATCCTGTACCGGCCGCCGCGCATCGCCGCTATCGAGGGGCTGTTGCGCAAGGTGCGTGGGGCGCTCGCACCGCAGCAGATCCGCGCTGATGGCGCCGGTGTGCGCGCCTTGTACAAGCGCCTATCGGCCGGTGGCGCGGTGGGCATTCTGCCGGATCAAAAGCCGCGCGCGGGCGAGGGGCAGCTGGTGCCGTTTTTCGGTCGTGATGCGCTGACGATGGTGCTGTTGCCGCGGTTGGCCGCGCGCACCGGTGCCAGCGTGTTGTTCGCGTTCGCCGAGCGTCTTCCTGCCGGTGCGGGCTATCGGATCCATCTGCTGCCGGCGCCGGCGGGCATCGCCGCCGCCGATGCCCGGGTCGCCTGCACGGCGCTGAATCGTGGCGTGCAGGATTGCGTCGAGCTGGCCTTCGCCCAGTATCAGTGGCAATACAAGCGCTGGTCGGCCCATGGCCTGGTCAGTCCGTACGACAACGAGGGCAGGTAGCGCGGCTACGGTGGGGTCTTGTCCAGCCGTCGCAGGAATACCGTCATCTCCTTTTCGGCCTGTTTGTCGCCGCGCCGGTTCGCCGCGGCAATGCCGCGGCGCCAGGCATGGGTCGCCGCATCGGGCTGGCCGGCTTCCAGGCAGGCCTTGCCGAGCAGCTTCCAGGCCGCTGAATAGACCGGGTCGAACTCCAGCGCCCGTTCCAGCTCCGCGATCGCCGCCGTGGCGTTCTTCTCGCCCAGCAACGCGCTCCCCAACGAAAAACGCAGCAGCGCACCGTCGCGTGGGCCGTCACATTGCTGGCGCAGGTTGTCGATCAGGTTGCGCATGCCGATCTGCTCACGGCCGGGTTTGATGGCGCCCGTCGTCGGGCGAATAGACCTGGGTCGGCTGCGCCGGTTCCGGCGGCGTGTGCCCTGCGCGCAAGTCGGCCAGTGAAGTCGCCGGCCAGATCACCACCCAGGATGAGCGGAACGGCTGCACCAGCAGGGCGTAACGCAGGTCGGCCGGAGTCAGCTTTCCCGGGTGTGCCACGACCAGGCCATCCGGATGGGTGCGCGCATAGTCCTGCAAGGCCTTGTCTCCGTAGAGCTCGGTGATCGGTCGGATCAGTCGGCCGGCGAAATGGAACTCGCCTTCATAGTTGCCCAGATGGGCGAGCGGATGACCGGCCCGTGCCGCGTCGCCCAGCAAGTGGGCGGCGGGGCGCAGGTCCCAGCGCGGCCACAAGGTCAGCGTGAACAGCGCATTCAGGGCGAACACGCCGGTCAGCCCGGCCACCGCCAGACGCCGCAACTCGCCGCGGCCACGCAGCAGCGTCAGGATGCCCAGCAGCAGGAAGATCACGCTGAAATAGCGGCTGTAGGGCGCGGTCGCGTCGGCCCACTCGGCATGCACGACGTTGTGATCGACCAGCAAGGGCAGTGCGAACAGCAGTGCGGCAAACACGATGCTACCCGCGCCCAGCGGCCAGGTCCCGAGCCAGTGGTGGTTGGCCAGAGTCGGTCGGCGCTCGCGCAGGACCGCGATCGCGCCGGCCATCAGCAAGGCGATGCCGGCCAGTTCCGGCAGCGGATAGTAGAGCTGTTTGCCGCTGATCAGCGAGAACACGACGAAGACGGGCAGCAGCCAGCACAGCGCAAAACGCAGCCCGGATTCGAGCGGCCGGCGCAGTCCGGCGAGCGCCACCCACATGCGTGGCCAGCCGCTGAACGGAAACAACAGCACCGGCAGCCACAGCAGGTAGAACCAGAATGGCTCGGCATGATTTTGCAGGTTCTTGCCCTGGGCCAGCTTGTCGACCACGCGGCCGGCGGTCTGGGTGAAGAACAGACGTTGCCGGTACGCCTCGCCACCAGCGAACCCGGCCGGCACGGCCCAGGCCAGCAGCATCGCACCACCGAGCAGCAGCGACAGCACGCCGCGACCGTACCAGCGGGCGCGATGCTGGCTTGCCCAGTCGCTCCACAACGGTCCGAGCAGCCACGGAAAGAGCACATGCAACAGCATCACCGGGCCCTTGGTCAGCAGCCCGAAACCGAGGCACAGGCCGAACAGCAGCCAGCGCGGTTCGGCGCGCCGGGGCTTTGGCGTGAGGCACAGCAAGGCGGCCAGTGCCCACACCGCGAGCAGCACGTCATACATGATCTGCAGGCCGAACAAAAAGGCATAGCCGAACGCCAGCAGCATCCATGGCGCAGCCTTGCTTATCCACGGCCGCTGCGGAAACAAGCGCTGTGCCAGCCGCGTGACCAGCACCAGTTGGGTGCCTCCGATCAGCACTTCCAATACACGTGGCCAGACATCGCTGACGCCAAACGCGAACCAGCCAGCGTGGATCAGCCAGAACAGCAGCGGCGCCTTCTCGCTATAGGGCTGGCTGTTGATGTGCGGCACCAGCCACTGGCCGTGGCTCCACATGTCCCAGGCCACCGCCAGGGTGCGGGTGGAATACAGCGGCATCGGGCCGTGCGCGAAGATCGCCAGCAGCGCCACCAGCGTCCACAGTGGCAGCCACGGCCACGTAACGCGCAGGAGTTCGAGACGGTTAGGGGTGCTTGATGACACGGGCAGACTCTTGGTGAACTGCGGTGATTCTAGCCGGCGTGATGCCGGGGCCGGGCGCAGGCCCGTGGTCAGGCCGGTCCCCAGTAGCCGATGCGTCGGCGCAGCTTCAGTTTGCGCCACAGATTCAGCGGCTTGCGCCGGCGATTTCTTGCGCCATGGGCGATGAACGTGTTGATCGCATCGAGTACCCGCTCGCTGGAACGGCCATCGCGATACGGGTGGATCGCGTCGGCATAGTCACGAATCGCCTGCATCAGCTCCGGTGGCCGCGCCAGCGCATGTTCGATCGCGCTTTCGAATTGTGCCGGATCGTCGATGTCGATCAGCTGCGGGCCGGGCCGTCGGTTCTTGAAAGTGACCACCGGCTTGCCGGTGAGCAGAAATTCATTGAGTGCGGAGGACGTATCCGAGCACATCATGTCGACCTGCGCGAACAGCTCGAGGATGTTGTCGTTTTGTGCGAACGTGAGGTGTTCGTTCTGCAGCGCCTGGTAGCGCGCGCGCGCGCGTGGATTCATCTTCGGATGGAAGGTGACGATCCAGCGCCAGCGCCCGTCGCGGGACAGTCGCTTCACCTCCTCGTACAAGGTCTCGGCGGCGCTCCATGCGGGCGAGAATGTGGAGTGGTACAGGATCACCGGTGGCTGGCGCACCGCCGGCAGCGCTCCGGCGATTTCGCGCATGAACGGGTCGAGTTTGGGCCAGCCGGTTTCCGTCACCGCGAAATGGCCGAGCTTGTCGGCCAGCGCCTGGAACTGCGCGGTGTCGCGCGGGCCGGTGGTGCAATACAGGTCGAAGAAGCCGCGGATATAAATGTGGCGCGGCTTGCCGGCGTCGAAACCGTGGAACACCTCGACCTTCACGCCGGGAAGGAAATGCGGCAGGTGATTGCCTGGCGTCAACACCGCCAACGGCTTCCAGGCACGCGCTTCGGGCACGCTCAGCAGGCGTTCGCCCGCGACGAGGTCCTCCGCGCCGGGGCCGTCGAAGAACCAGGCCGTTTCGTCGCCGCGGGCACGGATAGCCTCCTGCAGCGGGCGCAGGATGGCCAGCGCGTAGCGCTCGGAGCCGTACAGAAGGTAGTGTCTGGGCTCAGTCATCAGCGATCGATTCCATGCTTGTCGAGCAAGTCGCCGGCGCGCGCCACCGATGCCGGGTTGTGGATCATCTCGTAATAGCGCATGCGCTTGTAGATGGCATAACTGGCCGCTGTGTGGGCGATCATGAAACCGCGCCAGCCGTCGAGGAAGGCCAGCCGGAAGACATAATCCTTGAGGAACGCCAGCGCAAACACGAATGGCGATTGCCACATACGCACCGGTTTGCGCTTGTCCAGCCAGTCCCGGCACTTCAGTTCGGCATAGCGCAGCACCTTGAGTTGCTTGTGCACCAGGGTCGGGTTGTTGCTGTGGTTGAAGGTCGCGTGCAGGGTCGGCGCGATGCCGTCGAAGCGCAGTGACTCGTGTACGCGCGCATCGCTCCAGCGCGCGCGATCGCGGTGATACAACCGCACCAGCTTCTCGCCCACGGCCGGCCGGTACCAGCGCATCGGCCGGCCCATGTAGATCGTGCTGCGGCGCAGCCAGGCCGCGGGCGTGTCGCTGGCGATCAGTGCGGGCAGGCGCTGTTGCAGTTCGTCGGCAAGTTCCGGGCTGAGGTATTCGTCGGCATCCAGCACCAGGATCCAGTCATGGCGGCACTGGCCGCTGGTGAAGTTGCGTTGTGCACCGAAGCCAAGCCAGTCCTGGTGTACCACGCGCGCGCCATGCGCCCGCGCGATGGCCACGGTGTCGTCGTCGCTGCCCGAATCGACCACCAGTTTTTCGGCCGCGAACGGGACGCTGTCCAGGCAGCGCGCAATCGTGTCAGCCTCGTTGTGGGTGATGACGGCGAGGGTCAGCGGGAGGGCGGGCATGGGCGGATTCTAGCCGAAGCATGCGGTTCGTTCGGCGGCGAGTTATGATTCGCCCACCGAATGAGTGCAGATGTCGGCGATACAGGAACCGCAAGCCACGCGCCAGCCGTCTTCGGGACATCGTGGCGACGGTGGGCATCGGGCAGCGTGCCCGGGTGAAAGGCGCACCTGATTGTCCGCCAGCAAGGCGTCGGGCGTGGATGACCTGGCGGGGGTGGGACCGGCTTTGGATGCGCCCGCTTGCGGCTGGAGGCCGCGTCAGCAGGAATTTGCACGAATCGTCAGCCGGGACAGCCCATGCGCATCAGTGTCGCCGTAATCACCTACAACTGGCCCGAGGCGCTCGAGCTGGTGCTGCGCTCGCTTGCGCGCCAGACGGAGCTGCCATACGAGGTCATCGTCACGGACGATGGCTCGCAGCCCGCCACGTGCGAGCTGCTGCTGCGCCTGGCGCACGACTATCCGGTGCGGCTGGTGCATCTGTGGCAACCGGATGACGGGGCGCGGATGAGTCGCGCGCGAAACCGTGCGATCGCCGCCGCCCGGGGCGATTACGTCATCCTGCTCGACGGCGACATGGTGGCCGAGCGGCACTTCATTGCCGATCACCGGGCGTTTGCGCGACGTGGCTGTTTTGCCCAGGGCTCGCGCGTGCTTACCGATGCGAGTTCGGTCAAGGGCATGCTGGGGCGCGGCCCTTCGTTTCCGGAGTTTTTCCGCCGCGGCATCGATCGGCGGCGGCATACGCTGCGACTTCCGGCATTGGCCCGCGTGTTTGCCCGGCCAAGCCGTCGGCAACGCGGCATCAAGAGTTGCAACATGGCGTTCTGGCGCGACGACCTGCTGCGTCTCAATGGCTTCAACGAGGCGATGACCGGTTGGGGCCGCGAGGATACCGAACTGGCGGTGCGTGCCTTCCATGCCGGCCTGCTCCGGCGCGACCTGCGCCTGGGCGGGCTGGCGGTGCATCTGTACCACCGCACCCGCAAGCACCTCGTGGACAATCCCAACGATCGCATCCTGGAGGAGGCCAAGCGCAGCGGCCTCACTCGCTGCGAGCACGGCGTGGCGCAGCACATGATTGAGTTTGCCGGTGCACCGGTTGATCTTCGCACCACCCACTTGTCGACGCCGTGCCGCTCGTCGGCATTCCCGGACAGGATGGTGGTGGCGCAGGCCGTCGTGGCCTGAGAGGCTGTGCACCAGCTGGCTCAGGCGTTATCCGACCGGCTCAGCCAGCCGATTCGCAACGCGAGCCCGAGCACCAGAAAGAAATAGAACGACTGCGTCATCATGCGATAGAAGACGCTGTCGGTGAGCGCGCACAGCATGTACAGGCCGATCAGCGCCACCCCGATCGAGGCCGGTAGTGCGATCTCGTCATCCGTATCCAGCACGCGGCGAGCGAAATAGCGCAGCGGCACGAGGAACACCGCCAACAACACCAGCAGCCCGGGGATGCCGCCGGCCGCGGCGGCCTCCAGGTATTCGTTGTGCGGCTGGTTGTAGCGGCCAATGATCGGGTTGCTGCGTCCGGCGGCGATCTCCTGACGGGAGTAGTCGGCAAACTGGCCGGCGCCGATACCGGCGACGGGATGGGTGGCAAAGGCGCGCACGGCGGTGCGCCACATTTCGAGCCGTTCGCGCACCGCGCCACTGGCGTCGCGTCGATGATCGAAACTGGCCACCTCCGGGGCAATTGCCTCGAAACGCGAGACCAGTTCGTGGCGCATGCTGAACGTGGCCGCCGCGGCGATCACGCATACCGCGCCGGCCAGCAACACACCTGAGCGCCAGCGGTCGGTGCGTTGCGCATGCAGCAGCACCAGCAACATGAAAATCGGTGCAAACGCCAACAGCGGGCCCCGACTCTGGGTCAACAAGGCGCCATACATGCCGAGCGTCATGGCGACGACGTGCACGAGCTTTTCCCAGTGACGGGTGGAGGGCGCCAGGAACTGCACGAGGGCAATCGCGGAAAGGCCCAGCAGGATGGTGGCCAGTTCGATCGAGGCCGACGCCCCGCCGTTCAGCCCGTAGGCGCGATCGATCCCCAGTACATGGTGTTGCACGATCCCCGTCGCACCTAGTGCGATCGCCGTCAGGCTGAAACCCACCCAGACCAGGCGCATCCGCAGCGGCAGGCTGAAGCAGGCTGCCGTGGCCAGAAACAACAGGATATGGCCGGGGCGATCCAGCGGGCGCCAGCCGAGGCGATGGACCAGCACGTTGATGATTACAAACCCGGTCATCAGCAAGGCCGCAGTCACCGGCGGCCACGCCACGCGGAAACTGCGGCGCGTGCCGGCGCAGCCGATCAACAGCGCCAGCCCGGTCAGGAACAACAAGCCTGTCGGCACGACCTTCAGGCGCAGGTCGCTCGAAAACGACAGCGGCATCAGCGCCACCAGGATCGAGATCGCCCAGGTTTGCCAGGGTTTTGGCGTTGCTGGCGTGGGGTGAGCTTCCATCCGGACAACTGTGCGCACGCGTGGGTCGTCGCTGCGTGCTTGCTGGGCTGCGGCATGGCGCGGATCCGGCATCCCGGCGTGGGTGGCACTGCATGCTTTGGACACCGTGGTCATTTGTCGCCGTCGCCATCTGTGTGCGGGATACACCCCGGTAATACCGCGTCCAACCTGAACATCCACCACTCACGCCGGTTGGCGTGGCCTACGTAGGTGGCGCGGTGACGATCCACGCAGTTGCCCATGGCCGTGTCCAGGCTGAAGATCCAGCGCTGCGCCGGAGCCTGCCGCAGCCACGCGACGGCCTCGGCATATTGTTGCGGCCAGGGTTTCAGGAAGCCGAATTCGGCGACCGGGCCCCGCGCCATCAGCAGATTCTGCTCCTTCCAGGCCAGCAGACCGATGGTGTCTTGAGGACCGGCGATGGCCCGCGCCCTGACCATCACGTCGCGCGCCGAGCGGTCGCCGTTGAGCATGGGGTAGCCCCACAAACCATACAGGCCCCACAGCACGCTCGCGAACAGCAGCCAGCCCAGCGGCGCGCGGCGCACGCGGGTGAGCGCTGCGATGACCAGCCCGGCGCTGCCAATGGTGAGTCCGAGCCACCAGATCTGCGGATCCAGGCTGTGCTCGATCTTCAGCGCCCACGACGGGTGGCGCAACAGGGCCAGCGCGGCGCCCAGCGTCAGCAGCGCGCCCAGCAGCACGGTGAACGCGCACACCGCGCGGCGTACGCCGCGTCGGCGCAGCAAGCCGGGCAGCAAGGGTGCCAGCGCGAGCGCGGCGATGGGCAAGGCCGGCAGGATGTAGACATCGCGCTTGCCCGGGCTGATCGAGAAAAACAGCACGATCAGCACGATCCAGCCCAGCGGTAGCAGGAAGCGTGCATCGCGTCGCTGCAGCCGGCGCCACCATGCGGGCAGCACCCACGGCAGCAATAGCGACAGCGGCAGCCAGTCGACTGCGATGATGCCGAGGAAATAGAACGGCGGCTGCAGATGTCCGGTCGGCGTGGCATAGCGATGCACGGTTTGCCCGAACAGGATGTTCTGCACGTAGGCGGCGTGCTGTGGATCGCCGTCGGCGCGAGCGAGCAGCAGCATCGGCAACAGCCAGCCGAGGATCGGCAGCGCGAACATGGCCGCGCCAGCCGCCCAGCGCCAGCCGCCGGCAGGCCATGCCAGATGTTTCCATCTGCCGCGCCGGGCGAGCGCATAGGGGACCAGCATCAGCAGCGCGAGCACGCCCACGCCCTTGGTCACCACGCCCACGCCGGCAAAGAAGCAGCCCACCGCAAACCAGCGCCAGGAGGGCCCCAGCAGCAGGTGGCGCAGCAAGCCGTAGTTGGCCAGGGTGATCCAGCCCAGCAGCAACGGATCGATCTGCGCGTCGCGCATCTGGTAGGTGAAATGGATCGTGACCAGCAAGGTGGCCGCCGCCAGCAGCGCGCTGCGATGGTTCCACAAGCGCCGCGCCAGGTCGTAGATCAGCGCCAGCGCGCCCAGTCCGGCCAGCAGCGATGGCAACAGGAAGGCCACCCGCCAGCTACGGGTCAACAGGTAGGCCAGCGCTTGCAGCCACATGAACACGGGCGGCTTGTCCGGATACAGCTCGTGGCCGCGATGCGGGAACAGCCACTGGCCGTGTTCGACCATCCAGTGCGCGACCAGGGCGAAGCGTGGCTCGTCCGATGGCCACGGGTCGCGCAGGCCGATGCCCAGGCCAAGCAGGAGCAGGGCGAATGCGCCGAACAGCAGCACCTCCCAGCGGGCATCGTGCAGCCACAACGGGCGGGCACGGGACAGCGGCACCAAAGGCTTCACGACGTGCGGGATTCTGTCAGCGGGTCAGGAGCGTAAAGCATACTTGCTCAGCGTGGTTTTCGATGTGCGAGACGGTCATCCAGCCTGCTTCTGCAGCACGGCGTAATACATGCCGTCGAGGTCGCCCTCGCCAGGCAGGATCTGCCAGCCGAGTGCCGCCGCCTGGCCTGCCGCCAGCGTGAATGCCACGGCCTGCGCATCGGCCTGCGTTGCCAGCAGCTCGCCGACGATCGCCTCGTTTTCCGCGCGCAGTACCGAACAGGTGATGTAGAGCAGCCGCCCGCCCGGCGCGAGCAGCGGCCACAACGCGGCCAGGATGCGGCGCTGCTGCACCTGCATGGCCGCGATGTCGCTCTCGCGTCGGTGCAGGCGCACGTCTGGCCGGCGCCGCAGCACGCCGGTGGCCGAACACGGCGCATCGAGCAGGATGCGGTCGAATGGCGCACCCTGCCACCAACCCTTCGGCGCGCCGGCGTCACCGATCACGATGTTCGCATCCAGCCGCAGCCGCATCAGGTTCTGGCGGATGCGCTCGGCCCGCGCCGGATCGAATTCCAGCGCGGTCAGCTCGATATCGGCACGCTCGAGCAGGTGACAGGCCTTGCCGCCGGGGGCGGCGCAGGCATCCAGCACACGCAGGCGATCATGCAGGTCGGTGAGATCAGCCGCCACCTGGGCGGCACCGTCCTGTACCGCAAAATAGCCATCCTCAAAGCCGGGCATGCGCGTGACGTCGGTGCTGTGCGGCAGCACCAGCGCATCAGCCAGCCACGGGTGCGCCGTTGCGGCGTAACCGGCGGCCTGCAGCTGTTCGATCAGGGCGGCACGTGTGCTGCGCCGGCGATTGACCCGCAGCATCAGCGGCGGCTCGCGATTGTCGGCGCCCAGCACCGCTTGCGCCTGCTCCGGCCAGTCCCGCTGCAACGCGCTGGCCAGCCAGGCGGGGTGGGCATGGCGTGTCTGCGGCGTGCTGTCGAGCTTCGTCAGCAAGGCTTCGCGCTCGCGCTGCCAGCGGCGCAATACCGCGTTGACCAGACCGGCCAGCTGCGGGCGCTTGAGTGCGCGTACCGCCTCGACGGTGGCGGCCACGGCGGCGTAGTCCTGCAGTTCCAGGACCTCCAGCTGGACCAGGCCCAGCACCAGCAGGGCATGCACGGCCGGGTCCTTGTGCCGCAGCGGCTTCTCCAGCAGCCCGTCGATCGCCGCGTCGAAGCGCAGCCACCAGCGCGCGCCTTCGCTGAGCAGGGCCATCAACAGGGCGCGGTCGCGTGGATCGGCCAGCTTCGGCGCGCCGCGTTGCAGCACCTCGCGCAGCGAGGCGCCGCGCATGGCAATCTCGGCCAGTCCCCTCGCGGCCAGTGCACGGGTGTCGGGTTTCATCGTGGACGGCGCAGTTCAGGTCGCGCGTTGAGGTAGTCGACCGCGCTGATCTGCCTGCCGCCAGCGCGCTGCACGGCGGTGACGCGCAGTGCGCCTTGGCCACAGGCAATCTCGATGCCCTCGCGGTTGGCGGTCAGCACCTGGCCGGGTTCGGCATGATGATCCCGTGCCACCGCGTGGGCGGCGCGAATGCGCAGCATTTCGTTGCCAATCTCCGCTTCCGCCACCGGCCATGGATCGAACGCGCGCACCTGGCGCTCCAGCTCGATCGCGGCGCGCCTGAAGTCCAGCTTTGCCTCGGCTTTGGCCAGTTTGTGCGCATAAGTCACGCCGTCCCCCGCTTGTGGCGTGGCGGACAGGGTCTCGCCGGCCAGCGTGCGACGCAGCCCCTCAGCCAACAGCTCGGCACCGAGTATCGACAGGCGCTCATGCAGCGCGCCGCCGGTATCGTCGCGGCGGATTGGCGTGCGCCTTTGCAGCAGCACCGGGCCGGTATCCAGGCCCGCCTCCATCCGCATCAGGTCGACCCCGCTTTCCGCGTCGCCGGCAAGCAGCGCGCGCTGGATCGGCGCGGCCCCGCGCCAGCGCGGCAACAGGCTGGCATGCACGTTCCAGCAACCGAGGCGCGGGATCGCGAGCACCTTGCGCGGCAGGATCAGGCCGTAGGCCACCACCACCAGCAGGTCCGGCCGATAGCCGGCGAGTACCTGCTGCACGTCGGCGGACTTCAGCGACTCAGGCTGTTCGACCGCGACCCCGGCGGCCAGCGCGGCCTGCTTGACCGGACTGGGAGTGAGCTTGCGCCCGCGGCCGGCCCGGCGATCGGGCTGGGTGTAGGTGGCCACCACCTCGGCGCCGCTGGCGCGGCAGGCCTCGAAACAGGGGACCGAGAACTCCGGCGTACCGGCAAAGACCAGCCGCAGGGTCCGGCCAGGCAAGGCGGAATCGTTCAAGCACTGGCCGCCTGTTTGCGTTGCTTGTCCAGCCGCTTCAGCAGCAGGCTGCGCTTGAGCGGCGACAGGTAATCGACGAACACCTTGCCTTCGAGGTGGTCCATCTCGTGCTGGATGCATACCGCCAGCGGACCTTCGGCCTCGACCATGATCTGCTTGCCGTCGACATCCTGCGCCTTCACCTTGACGCTCAGGGCGCGCGTGATGTCGGCATACACGCCTGGAAACGACAGGCAGCCCTCCTGGTAGACCTGCGAGCCGTCCTTTTCGAGGATCTGCGCATTGATCAGGGCCAGTGGCTGGTTGCGGCCCTCGCTCATGTCCGCCACCAACACCCGTTCGTGCACGTTGACCTGGGTGGCAGCCAGCCCGACGCCATGGGCGAGGTACATGGTTTCGAACAGGTCGGCCACGAATTGCTGCAGCTTCGGGTCGAACCGGGTGACCGGTTCGGCCCGGGTGCGCAGGCGTGGATCGGGAAATTCAAGGATGGAAAGGATCGACATGGCTCACCTCGGCGCCAAAACTGCGGGCGATTTGGTAAAAAACCACCCTGACGCGATCTAGAATGTGCATCATTGTACGTCGGCAAGCACACGAGCGCAGACGATTTTTGCCAGCCCGCGCCTGTTGCGCGCGTTAACGATTCGGTTACACTCGATCGAGCACCTGGGGAAGGGGGATTCCCGCCAATGATCAGAAAGATAATCGTGTTGCTGGCTGGCATGCTGGTCACCGTGGCGGTGTATGCGGCCGGCGCGCAGCTGCGGACCAGTCATCCGGACAGCTATACCGTCCGTCGCGGCGATACGCTGTGGGATATCTCCGCCAAATTCCTGGCCAAGCCGTGGCTGTGGCCGGAGATCTGGCAGGCCAATCCGCAGGTGCGCAACCCCCACCTGATCTATCCGGGCGACGTGCTCAACCTGTCCTTCATCAACGGGCCGGCACTGCGACTCGAACCCGGCGTGCATCGCGAAAGCGACGCGGTGCCGGCGATCCCGCTGGACCAGCTGAAAATGTTCCTCAAGGACATGCGGGTGATGGATTCCAACGCCGTCAGCTCCGCGCCCTATGTGGTCGGCCTGGAAGAGAACCGCTTGCGTGGCGCGGTCGGCCAGAACATCTATGTGCGCGGCCTGCAGGCCGCGCCGGGACAGCGCTGGGTGATCGTGCGTCCCAGCCACGTGTTCCGCGGCTTCGACCAGGGCTACGCCGACGCCGATCTGGTCGCGCATGATCTGGACAGCAACGTGGCGATGGCCAATGCGCCGTGGCGCGAGGATTCGCGTAACGACGGTCATTACGGCAAAGGTAATGATCTCGGCGTCGAGGTCAGCGTGATCGGCACCGCCGAGACCCTGCGCGCGGGCGATCCGTCCACCTTGCTGCTGCTCGACTCCACCAAGGAGATCCGCAGCGGCGACCGCATCATGCCGCTCGACGACAAGCCCTACGATGCTTTCTACTATCCGCATCCACCGAAGTCGGTCCCGGCCGACGCCAAGGTGGTCGGCTTTGCCGATGCGCTGGATGCAGCCGGGTCGCGCCAGGTGGTGCTACTGTCGGTCGGTTCGCGCGACGGCGTCGACAACGGCACCACGTTCTCGATCTCCGAGCCGGGCGAGACGATCCATGACGACGTGGCCAGCAATAGCTGGGACCGTGGCGTCGGCAAGACGGTGACTTTGCCGGACGAGTACGTCGGCCACGTGATGGTGTTCCGCACCTTCGCTCGGGTCAGCTACGGCCTGGTGATGGACAGCCTGCGTCCGGTGCATATCGGTGGCCGGTTGATTCGGCCGTTGTAACCGCCGCCGGCGACAGCAACGGCGTCTGCCTACAGGACGGCGCGGCCCACACCGCGCCGTCTTCGTTGCTGTCCACTGCGTAAACTTCGGGTCATGCATATCGACGACAAGGATGAGTTGCGTGCCTGGCTGATCGCACTGCGTACGCCGGGCCTTGGCCCCGGCGGACTGCGCGAGCGGCTGGACGCTGTCGGTGGCGATATCCACGCCGCGCTGGCCCGGTTGCAGGCGCAACCGGCGCCACTGGGCGAGCCGGCGCTGGCGTGGCTGAACGCGCCCGACGAGGGACAATTGGCCGCCGACAAGGCGTGGCTGGCCGAGCCCGCTCATTGCTTGCTGCGTTGCACGGAGGCGGACTTTCCACCCCAGCTCGAAAACATTCCGCAACCGCCGGCGGCGCTGTTCGTGGTCGGCGATGCCAGCTTGTTGTTGTATCCGCAGGTCGCGATCGTGGGCGCGCGCGCGGCCAGTGCGAGCGGCAAGGCGCATGCGCGGGCCTTCGCGCAGACGCTGGCCGATGCCGGCTTCGCAATCACCAGCGGCATGGCCGATGGCATCGATGGTGCGGCCCACGCGGCGACGCTGGACGCCGGGGCGAAAACGCTGGCGGTGGTGGGTACCGGGCCGGACCGGGTGTATCCGCGCAAACACCACGAACTGGCCCGGCGCATTGCCGTGCATGGCGCGCTGGTCAGCGAATTTCCCCCCGGCACACTGGCGCGTGCGGATCACTTCCCGCGCCGCAACCGGCTCATTTCAGGGCTGGCATTGGGCGTCTTGGTGATCGAGGCAGGCTTGCGCTCCGGCTCGCTGATTACGGCACGGCTGGCCGCCGAGCAAGGCCGCGAGGTGTTCGCCTTGCCCGGTTCCATCCATAATCCGCTGGCGCGTGGCTGCCATCGCCTGATCCGCGATGGTGCACGACTGGTCGAGCAGGCGGCGGAAATCAGCGAGGCGCTGGCGCCGCTGGCGCGTTCGCTGGGTGGTGAACTGGCGACGCGGCTGGGTCGGCAAGACGGTGACGTCCAGGCGGGTTTGCGAGCCGGCACGAGCCGCATGGCGGACCCGGACTATCTGCGACTTTTGGACGAACTTGGCCATGAACCGGCGACAATGGACGAACTTGTGCGGCGTACGGGGATGTCGACCGCCGTGCTGTCCTCGATGTTGCTGATGCTCGAACTGGACGCGTGGATCGAGCGTTTGCCGGGCAATTGTTACCAGATCACGCCGAAGGTGCATCATGCTAGTGATTGAGCCGGCGCAGTCCGTCTGTCACCGAGCGGGCTTGACAGCGGCCGGTACCGCGTGGTTTCAACTATATATATGTCCGGCACGAAAGCGCCGGTGGTTCACTTCTGGATATCCCGCTTCATGGCAAAAAACCTGCTCATCGTCGAATCACCGGCCAAGGCCAAGACGATCAACAAATACCTCGGCAAGGATTTTCAGGTCCTGGCTTCCTACGGCCACGTCCGTGATCTCAAACCGAAGGAGGGCGCGGTCGATACCGAGCACGACTTCGCGATGTCCTACGAGGTGATCGAACGCAACCAGAAGCATGTCGACGCGATCGCCAAGGCCGCCAGGCTGGCCGACGATATCTATCTCGCGACCGATCTGGATCGCGAAGGCGAGGCGATCAGCTGGCATATCAGCGAGATTCTCCAGGAGCGCGGCCTGACCAAGGGCAAGCGGATGCACCGGGTGGTGTTCTCCGAGATCACGCCCAAGGCGATCAAGGCGGCGGTGGCCGCGCCGCGGCAGCTCTCACTCGACCTGGTCGATGCGCAGCAGGCGCGCCGTGCGCTGGACTATCTGGTCGGCTTCAACTTGTCGCCGGTGCTGTGGCGCAAGGTGCAGCGCGGCCTGTCCGCCGGCCGCGTGCAATCGCCGGCGCTGCGCATGATCGTCGAGCGCGAGGAGGAGATCGAGGCGTTCAAGGCGCGCGAGTACTGGACCATCGGGGCCCAGTTGACGCATGTTGATGGCGACTTCACGGCGCGCCTGTCGCGCCTCAGCGGCAAGAAATTCGAGCAGTTCGACCTTACCAGCGAAGCCGCCGCGCATGCGGCGCGCGAAGCGCTGAAGGCCGCCGCGCACGGTCGTCTGACCGTCAGCGAGGTCACCTCGAAGGAGCGCAAACGCCGTCCGGCGGCGCCGTTCACCACCTCCACGCTGCAGCAGGAAGCCGCACGCAAGCTCGGCTTCACCACCAGCCGCACGATGAAGGTGGCGCAAGGCTTGTACGAGGGCGTGGCGCTGGGTGGAGAAGGCAATGTCGGCCTGATCACCTACATGCGTACCGACTCGACCATGCTCGGCGAGGACGCGGTGGCCGAGTTGCGCCAGCTGATCGCCCGCGACTTCGGCGGCCAGGCGCTGCCGGATGGAGCGCAGGTGTACAAGACCAAGTCGAAGAATGCGCAGGAGGCGCATGAGGCGATCCGCCCGACCTCGGCGATGCACACGCCCAAGTCCGTGGCGGCCTTCCTCAACGACGACCAGCGCAAGCTGTACGAGCTGATCTGGAAGCGCACGGTCGCCTGCCAGATGATCCACGCCACGCTGAATACCGTGTCGGTGGAGTTCGCTCTGCCCGCCGTGGCCGGTGGCGACGCCTCGTTCCGCGCCAGCGGTACCACCGTGATCGATCCCGGCTTCATGGCCGTCTACGAGGAGGGTAGCGACCAGAAGAAGGCCGACGACGATGACGAGGGCCGTCGGCTGCCGCGGCTGGCGAAGGGCGACGTGGTGGCGCTCAAGGAGATCGTGGCCGACCAGCACTTCACCGAGCCGCCGCCGCGCTATTCCGAGGCGAGCCTGGTCAAGACGCTGGAAGAGTACGGCATCGGCCGCCCGTCCACCTACGCCAGCATCATCCAGGTGTTGCAAAATCGCGAGTACGTCTACCTCGACAGCCGTCGCTTCAAACCCAGCGATGTCGGTCGCGCCGTCAGCAAGTTCCTGACCCAGCATTTCACCCAGTATGTCGATTACGACTTCACTGCCAAGCTCGAAGACGAGCTGGATGCGGTCAGCCGCGGCGAAGAAGCCTGGGTGCCGTTGATGGAGCGCTTCTGGGTTCCGTTCAAGCAGCAGGTAGAGGAAAAAGCGGAGTCGGTCGACCGCAGCGAGGCGACCGGCGCGCGCGAGCTCGGCGTCGACCCGAAGACCGGCAAACCGGTGTTCGTGCGCCTGGGCCGGTTCGGGCCGTATGCCGCGATCGGTGACAAGGACAGCGACGAAAAGCTGCAATTCGCCTCGCTGCGTCCGGGCCAGAGCATGCACACGATCGAGCTGGCCGACGCGCTGGAGTTGTTCAAGTTGCCACGCAAGCTCGGTCAGGCGGAAAACGGCGACGAGGTCAGCGTGGCGATCGGCCGCTTCGGGCCGTTCGTGAAACAGGGCAGCACCTATGCCTCGCTGAAACCCGAGGACGATCCGTACACCATCGAGCTGCCGCGTGCGCTGCAGATCGTGGCCGAGAAACTGGAAATGCTGGCGAACCGGCTGATCCTCGATTTCGGCAACGGCGTGCAGGTGTTGAACGGCCGCTACGGCGCCTACATCACCGACGGCGAGAAGAACGCGCGCATCCCGAAAGAGCAGGAACCGAAGCAGCTGACCGAGGCGCAGTGTCTCGAACTGCTCGCTGCCGCTCCCGTGCGCAAGGGTCGCTTCGGCAAGAAGACCGCGGCCCGCAAGGCAGCTGCGGCCAGCAAGGCTGCGACCAAGAAGGCGCCGGCAAAGAAAGTGGCTGCGAAGAAGACGGCTGCGAAAAAAGCGGCCACGAAGAAAGCCGCTACCGGCAAAGCCGGGGCCTGAGTGCTGCAACGGTTCCCCCTCGCCGAACTGGACGCCGCCGCTGCGCTGCTGCACGACGGCGGGGTACTGGCCTATCCCACCGAGGCGGTGTTCGGCCTCGGTTGCGATCCGCACGACCAGGTCGCGTTCGAGCGATTGTTTGCGCTGAAGCAGCGCCCGTCAACGCAGGGGGTGCTGCTGATCGCCGCCGACTTCGGCCAGGTCGCGCGCTATATCGACGTGGCGGCGGTGCCGGGCGAGGTATGGCAACAAGTGCGGGCCAGCTGGCCGGGGCCGCAAACATGGATTTTCCCGCGCGCGACGGACGCACCCGACTGGGTTGCCGGCAGCCACGCGGGCATCGCCTTGCGGGTCACGGCGCACGAGCCGGCTGCCGCGCTGTGTCGTGCCTTCGGCGGTGCCCTGGTATCGACCAGCGCCAACCCACACGGTCAGCCGCCGGCAAGGGCCGCGCAGGTGGTGGCGGAATATTTCGGCGACGCGCTGGATGGTCTGCTGGACGCGCCGCTGGGTGACCTGCGCAGCCCCACGGTAATCCGCGACGCATTGTCGGGCGCTATCATCCGGCCCTGACGTGGTTCGGGGGCTGGCGGGGGCCAGCCCACAGCTGAACCGTTGCTGCGGGTCAGCGCCGACCGTTCACGCGGCGGTGCATGACGCGGAGCGATGCTGTCAAACATGACAGATTGAAATTCAGGGAGAGTGTGGTTTGGTCATTGGTTACGACACGTATCAAAGCGAGGCGTCACGCGAGTTGCCGTTGCTGGCCAGTACCGATCCTGCGTGCGTCGTCGCCTGGCGCGAGGGGGTGGCGATCAATGCCGCGCATTTTCTGGGCCACGTGCAGGCGGTGGCCGCGCGCTTGCCTGTGGCCGCGACCGCCGTGAACCTGTGCGAAGACCGTTACGCCTTTCTGGTTGCATTCTGCGCCGTCGCCTTGCGCGGACAGATCAACCTGCTGCCTTCATCGCGTGCGCCGCAAGCGGTGGATGAGGTGATGGCGGCGCATCCGGGCTGTTACGCGCTGGG
>SCRO01000048.1 GCA_004298505.1 Rhodanobacter sp. | reverse complement strand
ACCTTCTTCGGAAAGTAACAAGACGGATCAGGCTCAGAGCTAAACGCCCTGTCACCCATGAATCCCGTGCCGCCCCCAACGCCACATGCTGATACCGCAACTCCGTTGTTTTCGGTGCTGACGCTGGATGGCGGTGGCGCCCGCGGATACCTGACCCTCAAGATTCTCGAACGTGTCGAGGGGTATCTGAATACGCTGACTGGCGTCGTGCTTCCTTTGAGTGCTCGGTTCGACCTGATCTGCGGCACCTCGACCGGCGGGATCATCGCGCTGGCCCTGGCGCTCGGCCGACCGGTGAGCGAGATATCGGTATTGTACGAGGCACATCTGCCACGCATTTTCGGCTCAGCGATTCGGCGCTTCGGGTGGATCGGGAACTTCCGCCCCCGTTACCGTAGCGATGCGTTACGTGAGGCCATGCAAGCCTTTTTCGGCGACCTGACGCTAGCTGAGGTGCAGACCGATGTCTGCGTTACTGCCGTCTCGCTGATCAACGCTCGACCTCATCTGTTTCGGAGCGACTATGTCAAGCCAGGGGTATGGCACGACGATGATCGCCTCGCCGAACTGGCGCTGGCCACGTCCGCTGCGCCGACCTTCTTCGCTGCCCATTCGATGGAACATCTGACCGACCTCGTCGACGGTGGGCTGTATGCCAACAATCCCGCACTGCTGGGTGTGGTCGAGGCGTTCCGGTTCGGCCGCCCGAGTCGTCGCGGCATCGCACCGCCTTACGATCTTGGCACCACCTGTCTGGAACAACTGGCCGTGCTGTCGGTGGGCACCGGCGAACAATGCGCTATGCCCTACGACCCGGATCGCTTGCGTAGCGGTGGGCGCCTGGCTTGGGGCGCGCATTTCCACAGCGTCGTCAACGAAAGCCAGTCGCAGTACATCAATCTGTTGGCGGCAGGCCTGCTCGGCTCGGCCTACCACCGCATCAATCCTCACCTGGATTTTCCGATGGCCATGGATGAGGTACGCCACCTGCCAGCACTGAAGAACTTGGCGGAACTGTCCGAACTGGATGAGACATTCCTACGCACCCGAATCGCTGCGTTCTGAAGCATGAATGGCCTTCACGCGTTACGGGCAACGATCCCCTTATCGTTAGTTCGATTTCTCTTGACTTTGGAGTTAACCCCAAGGTTTAGCATGGGCATACCGTCATCCAGCTGGCCTTTTGGCCTGCTCCGATTCAAGCGAAGGGGATTTCGATAGAGAGCCTACCCGACGGTCGAACTCAAGCCAAACTGGAAGGAGGATTTGATGACAGAGCGGATTGATTTCACCGTAACCGGTGACGAGAAAATCCACTGCAGCGGCTGCGAGACGCGAATTCGTTTCGCGCTGCAGCGCCTGCCAGGCGTCCAGCACGTGACCGCCGACGCCGGCACGCAGCGCGTGGTGGTCGCGTTTGACCAGGTACTGCTCACCGCCAGCCAGATCCGCGAGAGGCTGAATGAGCTGGGCTTCCATGTCGAGGTGTTGTCATGACTACTGCAACGTCCATTGAATCGGCTCCGCGCTTCTGGAGTGAAGAGCCTTCCAGCCTGCCAGGCCGGCGGCGCATCCGGGCGCGCATCGGTGGCCTGCACTGTTCGCTGTGTACGGGCACGATCGAAAAGGCACTGGGTAAGCGACCCGGCGTCGACAAGGTCGCCGTCAGCCTGACCCATGAACAGGCATTGATCGAGTATGACCCCCAAGTCGCAGACGCCGCGGACTTGCTGCAGACGCTCAAGGACATTGGCTACACGGTTTCCGATCCACGCAAGCTGCGTCCGTACGATGAAGAAGAACGCGCGCTGGTGCGCGAGCGTGGCCGCTTCCTGACCGCCCTGACGGCCAGCATCGCCTCGATGGGTCTGGTCGGCTATCCGGTCGACAGCGCCTGGTTTGTGCTTTGCGTGTTTTCTCTCGTCAGTCTGGTCGCCTTTGCCTTCGTCGTGTTGCGTGGCTACGGGCTGCAGCGGGCGATCGTCGGTACGACCCTGCTCGCAGCGTTCGGCGCGGGCATCTATTATTTCAAGCTGCGCGGCGTGTTCGGCGCGGCCGTCCCGTGGCTGACCGGCGCACTCGCCCTGACGCTCATCTTCGGGGTGGGCCAGCACATTGTGAGAATGGCCTTCATGGCGCTGCGGCGCGGCATCCTCAACCAGCATGTGCTGGTGGAATTCGGGGCGTTCGCGGGCCTCGCCGGCGGGGCGATTGGCCTGGCGCTTCATCCGGTCGCTTATCCGACGGAAGCGTTTTTCGCCGTGACCGTGATGGTGCTCAGTTATCACATCTTTTCCGAATGGCTGTCGCTGATCGTCAAGACCCGCAGTTCGCAGGCGGTCAAGAAGCTGCTGGACCTTGAGCCTGACGTCGCGTATCTCGTCCGGGATGGTCAAGAACACGAGGTGCCGCTCGAACAGGTGCGCGTCGGCGACTTGGTGCGTATCCGCCCGGGCGGTCGCGTGCCAGTTGACGGCAAGGTCGAATCGGGCGAATCGGACGTGGACGAATCACTC
This sequence comes from Rhodanobacter sp., assembly GCA_004298505.1. Lineage (GTDB taxonomy): Bacteria > Pseudomonadota > Gammaproteobacteria > Xanthomonadales > Rhodanobacteraceae > Rhodanobacter. The sequence goes on along the minus strand of SCRO01000048.1, from coordinate 920 downwards.
GTCACCGGCGAGCCGCTAGCCGTCGACAAACGCAGCGGAGACCGGGTCGTGAGTGGCGCGCTGAACGGACACGGCACGCTGCTCGTGCGTGTCAGTGTGGTCGGGGAAGACAGCTTTCTCAGGCAGGTGATTCGCAGCGTCGAGGACGCCCGCGCCCTCAAACCCGGCCTGCTGCATCTGGTGGATCGCGTGCTGCGCGTGTACACACCGCTCGTGCTGTTCATCGCCGCTGCCGCGGCCCTGTTCTGGCTCGTCGGCCCCCTGCTGGTCGGCGCCTCGCCGGATCTGCAACGGGCGGTGTTTGCTGGGCTCAGCGTGCTGGTGATGGGGTATCCGTGCGCGGTGGGGATTTCGGCCCCGTTGTCGATCGTGCGCGGAGCGGGCGAAGCGGCCGAACGCGGCGTTCTGATGCGCACCGGTGAAGCGTTTCAGGCGCTGCGACGCGTGAACCGCGTGGTGTTCGACAAGACCGGCACGCTGACCGAAGGCCGCCCCGCGTTGCGGCAGATCGTCGCTACGGTCGGCACCGAGGACGAACTGCTCGCGCTTGCCGCAGCGGTAGAGGCCTTTTCTGAGCACCCGCTCGCGCGGGCGGTGGTGGAGGAAGCGTTTAAACGTGATCTTGCGCTGCCCGAAGTCGAGGGATTCCGGGCCATCACCGGCCAGGGCGTCCGCGCGCAGCTGGGCAGCACGACGCTGATGGTCGGCAGCCCGTCGTTTCTCGCGGCCGAAGCCGTGGATCTCGCGGACCACGACGAACGCATCAATGAACTGGAAGCGCGCGGATTGACCGTGATCGGTGTTGCGCGCGACGGCGTTCTGCTCGGTGTACTGGCGCTCGGCGATGCGCTGCGGCCTGACGCGGCCGATACCGTGCGCCGCCTGCACGCGCTTGGCATTCGCACCAGCCTGATCACCGG
>SCRO01000047.1 GCA_004298505.1 Rhodanobacter sp. | reverse complement strand
CAATTGCGCCGCGATCCCGGAAAACCTGATTGAAAGCGAGCTGTTCGGTTACCGCCCAGGTGCCTTCACCGGCGCCTTGCGTGAAGGCCGCGTTGGCAAGATCCTGCAATCGAGCGGTGGCACGCTGTTTCTCGACGAGATCGGCGACATGCCGCTGATGCTGCAGGCACGGCTGCTGCACGCGCTCGAAGCACGCGAGGTGGCACCGGTGGGCAGCGACCAGACGATCCCGGTAGATTTGCACGTTATCAGCGCTAGCCATCGCGACCTGCGCCAGATGATCGCGAGCCGCGAATTCCGTGAGGATCTGTACTACCGCCTTGCCGGGACCACGCTGGAGTTGCCGCTGCTCAAAGACCGCAAGGACAAGGGCAATCTGATCCGTATCCTCCTGCACGAGGAATGTGGCCACGAACAATCCGTGGACATCGCCGAGGATGCCTTTGCCTGCCTGTTACGTTATCAGTGGCCCGGCAACATCCGGCAACTGCGTAACGCCTTGCGCACTGCGGCTGCGTTGTGCAGCGACCGCATCATCCGCCTATCCAACCTGCCCCAGGAAATTGTGGATGCGGAGGCGGATGCAGGGGCCGCCGCCCCTGAACCGGCGACGCAGGTCATGACGGTTGAGTCACACCCCAGCACCTTGCAGGCCGCCGAACGCGCGGCACTTTTGTGTGCACTGGAGCAGCATGGCTGGAACGTCAGCCACACCGCCCATACGTTGGGGCTCAGCCGTAATACGCTTTACCGCAAGCTCCACAAGCATGACATCTCACCGCACCAGCACGGCTGAGAAGACGAGCACCAGCTGACATTCCGCAGCATGACACCACGGCCCAGCCAGAAGCTGCACCCAAGCGCTGGCTTGCAAGCGGTTCGCGTGAGTCCGATTCGCGTTCACAAGGTCGACATGCCCGTGCGTGCACGGGGGAAAGCGCCATGCGCCCCCATCGGTCGTCCGCTGAAACGCCAGTCAGAAGCTGTAGCTTGCGTTCACACCGACCAGCCAGTTCCGCGGGCAGGCGCTTGCCCGCGAACGGTCCAGAGGCAAAGTCCGCTTGCAGCCAGGTCCAGGCAGCGTAACCGTGAAAGCCGCCACCGAGACCACGGTCAAGGCTCAATTCAGCACCCTTGCGCGTGGTGGCGCCCGCGTTCTGGAATGTCGACCGGCCATTGGCGGAAGCCGCCGTCACGACTTCGTTATCGGTATCGATCTTGTACAGTGCAAGCCGCAGCTTGCCCTGATTCCCGAAATCAGCCTTGAGTCCCGCTTCGTAGTCGTCGCTGGTGCTCGGCTGGAGGTCGAAGTTGAGTCCGGGTGTGCCATCCGGGCGATACGCGAGCTCGGCGAATGATGGCGTCTCGAAGCCCCTGCCGTAACTTACGTAGACGTTGACCGACGGCGCGAGCTTGTACAGCGAGGCCGTTGTCATTGAGCTGGGTCTCCACCGTGCCGTAGCTGCCGACCATCGTGTCTACGCCGAACTCGGGCTGCGTCGGCCCGTCTTTGGTAAATACCTGGATGACGCCGCCTGCGGCATTGCCGTACAGCACCGAGAATGGACCACGCTAAAATCGTTCGGCAATGCGCAAGGCGCAGCAGGGTCGGCGCACTCGACCTCGATCGGTGTCGGCGTGCGCATGCCTTCATCGTAGTTCACATACGCGCCGAAGGTCGGCGTGAACGCCCAGGTCAACCCCGCGCTGGGATCGAAGCGGTGGAATGTCTGCCGGCCATTGATGGCCGGCGACTGGCCGGACCGGTCGTTCACGGCGAGCTCGCTGAAGTCGTAACGGCCGCCGAGCGTGACGTGGATCGCATCCGTCAGGCGGAATACATCCACCAAATACACGCCGTAACCGCGGTTTGAGGTCCCTGCATCGGTACTCGGGTCCAGCGCGAACGGCAGTAACCCGAAGCTCTCGCCTCTACGGCCGGTGTCGTACGGAAAGAAGGCCGGCTGGCCGAACTGGCTGAACACCGTGCTTCCAGCATCGAGGCTCACGCCCGCCGTGAACTGGTTGTCGTGTCCCCACACGCTGGCGTTGTTCACGACTTGGACCGATCCGCCGTAGCCGCGCGTACGCACGTTGGCCAGCACATTCGAGGCCGGCACGTTGTTGATCGTTGCCGACGGACTGAGCGGATCGTACGGCGGGGTCACACCTGAGTAGAAATACCGGCCGACCGAACCGGTGTCGAAAGGGCCGTTCGCAGCGTAACCCGGCGGACCGCCGTCGGCATCGTAACTAGCGTAGTCGTTGGTGTTGCTGTTGAAGCCACGGCCCTGTGAAATGCGCAGGTAGGCATTGGCCTGCAATGCCCAGTCGTCGCTCAGCTGGCGCGAACCTCGCAAGTTGAACTGGCTGAGGTTGTTGACAAAATAATCGGGCCAGGTGAAGGCGGCCTTGGGCGTATCTGCCCAGTTTATCGGTAGCGTCTGCGTGCCAAACAACTTGGCATGCGCGCCGGTGTAGCTCAGTGCCATGTCGGTGGCATCGTCGGGCTCCCAGTCCGCACGCAGGAAGAGCTGCTGCACACGGCTAGGCGAATAGCTACGCCAGCCGCTCTCGTAGTCGCTGCCAACCCCCGCGTAGAACCCAAATGTGTGGCTGTACGCGCCAAATTCCGCGCTCTCCTGGATGCGCCCCCAGGAGCCGCCGGATATGGCAAACGCCCCGCCCGCATCGGTGAAGCCGCTTTTGCTGGTCAGCAGCAGCGCACCACCCAGGGTATTGCGGCCGTAAACCGGACTGGAGCCTGGAATCAGCTCGACATTGCGGATCGCAAAACCGGGTATCACTTCCCAGTTCATCGTCTCGGCGAACGGTTCGTTCTGGCGCACACCATCCACATAGAGCGAAATGCCCGAAGGCGAGCCAAGCAACGGCGACAGTGTGAAACCATGAAAGGACAGATTGCTCTGCCACGGGTTGCCTTGGGACTGCGTCAGATTCACACCCTGGAAGTTTCGCTGCAACAGATCGGTCAGGGATTGCCCGTGCACATGCTCAAGGTCGTCCGCTTGTGCCGTTTGCACATTCAACGGCACTTGATTCGCCGGCACGTTCAATCCGGGCAAGGGAGTAATCCCGACCACGACTATTTCTCCGAGTTGCTGCACCGGTGGGTCAGCCAACGCCACGCCGGACAAGACGGCAAGAATTGTCATGCAGAGTGTCTTGCTGCGCCGACCAACTCGACATGGGCTACGATGAAACTTCAAATCCTTATCTCACGGCAGCTCCCTGTTCAATGAACATACGCCTGTACTCCGCCCGTCGCCCTAATTTAGCTCAAGGCTAAATATCACGCGGCAAAGCGCGGGCAACCGGCGTGGGTCACACTCGACATGACCGTGACAAGTCCGAAGCCGACCAGCGCCAGCGCCAGCGCCGCCGGATTGGCGCGCTTTGCTCCCGTCTGCCACAGGGCGACTCAGTGAAAATGCGCGACGCAACTTTTGAAGAATTTGACGTGCGGGCCTCCTGCCTGGCAGCGGCGATTGAGTTGAAACCCGCGGCCACAACGCACCGCGGCGCTGGCCTCCAGTCAATCAAAAGATATTGACAAAGCGGAGATACGCAGCGTTGGTCCTTACAGTGTTCCGGCCAGATACCCCGGCACCGTACCAGACTGCTACCCAGCGTTTGGGGGAGAAATTCCACTTCACGCCAGCACCCACTACATTTTCATGACACCCACCATTATTGGCACAGGCGAATACCGGCGAGGCGCCCGGCATGACTGCGCCGGTTGCCTTGTCGGTGCTGTGCTCGACGCTCTGATAGTTGAAGTTGACGAACGGCGCGACGACGTCGGTCGCGTGGTAGACGACCGACGCTTCAGCGTAATACGTGTTGCCTATACGGGTGGTTGTACCGTTGACGTGCCGGTCACTCGCAAAACCCGCTCCCAGCGTTCCGTCCAGTTCCCACTTGGCGATGTTGACATCGCCGATAATGCTCGGCATGTATTCCCAGAAGTGGTTGGACAAGTCGTTGTTGCCGAACGTGGTCGAGACAACGTTCTGAAACCCGATCAACGATTGAGGTGTAGGCTTCCAGTAGGCCGCAAGGTCAAGCAGGGGATCGCCCAGACCGGACACGCTGTTGCCATGTCCATAGACGCTGACTTCGGGTACCAGTACCTCCCAGAAGAACCCGGTATTGGGTATCGCCTTCAGCGAAAACAGGTGTGCGAACCGGGTGATGCCAGCGATGAGGTGGGTGCTCGGGATGTCTTGTCTATTCCCACTGGTGCTCCACGCTTTTCCGCTCACCTGGCCGATGCCGGTTTGTATGAAAACATTGGCAGACGGGACAATCGGCAGGTTCCATTCGCTCGGCCCGATGATCTCAAAGGTTGGATTGGCTGCGAGCGCGCCCTGACTGAACGCCAACATCGCCAAGCCCGCCGTTGTGACTGATGCGAGCCGCACTCGCGATTTTCTTGCAAGACCGCTGCGAGCGCTCGTCCCGCTCTCGTACGGCTGGTTACGGTAGGCGTTTTCAATCGCGCCAGTTTCGTGCTTCGTACGCATTTTCATTACTCCTGCCGTCGATGACGGCCTCTAATGATGAAGCACGCGGCACCAGCACCGCGCTGGATCGCGCCGAATGCGGTAATCTGGATAGACTTGGTGTGGGTGAAGTAGCGACGACCTGTCGACATCTGGTCCGAACATTGTCGAACCGTCACGGCAGACCATCGCCACCCACCCGATCAGGCCAAGTATCAGCGATAGGTCAGGCTTGCAGTACCCCGGATGCTTTCGCCGCGTGCGTAGCGACGATGTCCATCAACTCGGGGGAATAGCAGTCGTACGGCTCGACGCCCAGCTCGCGCAACCGTCCCCGCAACCACGCCATGTCGGACGGCGCGACACCGCCATCGATAGCAGAAGATACAAACGCCGCGAACGTTGGTGGCGCGTAGCCCGCGTCCCTGGACAGTTCCGGATGGATGAAGGCGAAGCCGTGGAACACGTGGTCGGGTTTGTCGACCACGCCGTACATGTGCACGCCGCAGTCCTTGCACGCGTAACGGTGCAGGACCTTGCTCGGATCAACCACCTGCAGCTTTTCCTCGTGCCTGGTCACCTTGACCTTGTCGCGCGGTACCGCAGCCAGCATCGAGAACGTTGCGCCGTCCGGTTTCCAGCACTGTGTGCAGCCACACAGGTGATTGAACAGGTAGTCGCTGTCGACCGTCACCTCGACCGGGTCGGTCTTGCACTTGCAGACCAGCGTACCGCCTGAAAATCTCGGCTTGGAGTGCACCGTGACGCCGTTGTCGACCATGGGATGAATGGATACCTTGGGCATCTTCGAATTCTCCTGTTGAAATGGGTTGGGTTATGCATTCACCGCGTCGCCGTAGCGAATCACCGAGCGAATGACCTTGCCTTCATGCATCAGATCGAAAGCTTCATTGATGCTTTCAAGCGGAAGCACCCTGGATACGAATTCATCCACTTTCAGCTCGCCGTGCATGTAGCGATCAACGTAGCCCGGTAATTGCGAACGACCCTTGACACCGCCGAATGCCGCACCGCGCCATACGCGGCCGGTAACGAGCTGGAACGGGCGCGTGCTGATCTCCTGCCCCGCCGCCGCGACACCGATGATCGTAGCCTCGCCCCAACCCTTGTGGCAGCATTCCAGGGCGGAGCGCATCACGTTGACGTTGCCGATGCACTCGAACGAATAATCAACGCCGCCGTGGGTCAGCTCGACGATCACCTGCTGGATCGGCGTGTCATGGTCCTTGGGGTTCACGTAGTCGGTCGCACCCATCGCCTTGGCCATCGTCCATTTGTCGGGGTTGATGTCGATCCCGATGATGCGCGAGGCCTTGGCCATCACCGCGCCCTGCACCACCGCGAGCCCGATGGCGCCCAGGCCGAATACCGCGACGGTCGACCCGGGCCGCACCTTGGCGACGTTCAGCACCGCACCGACGCCGGTGGTGATGCCGCAACCGAGCAGACAAACCTTGTCGAGCGGCGCCTTGGGATCGATCTTTGCGACGGAGATTTCGGGTAGCACGGTGTACTCGGAAAACGTGCTGGTGCCCATGTAGTGGTGCAGCATCTTGCCCTTGTACGAAAATCGTGAAGTGCCATCCGGCATCAGGCCGTTGCCTTGTGTCACCCGGATCTTCTGGCACAGGTTGGTCAGGCCGGACCTGCAGTATTCGCACTCGCCACACTCGGGGGTGTACAGCGGGATCACGTGGTCACCTGGTTTCACCGACGTCACCCCGGGTCCGATCTCCTCGACGATTCCGCCGCCCTCGTGGCCCAGGATCACGGGGAACAAGCCTTCCGGGTCCGCGCCCGACAACGTGTAGGCATCGGTGTGGCATACCCCGGTCGCGACGATGCGCACCAGGACCTCACCCGCCTTCGGGCCTTCCAGATCGACTTCCTCGATCGTGAGGGGTTGCCCAGCTTCCCAGGCAACCGCAGCGCGTGTCTTCACTGTTTTCTCCTCTTTACCTGCGCGAACGCCGACCGGCCAACCCAAAAATACCCCGGCCGACCGCGCGTTGACGAATTCGTGGCCGAGCCGCCCAGACCGTGCTGGAGCCCTCCAGGGTCGAACCAATTACACCCACGGGCTGCATATCACATGCCAGTTTCCGGAGAAGCTTGCACGCGGGAATTCAGCAACTTGGAGCTGTCACCTATCCGTCCGTCACGAGTGCTGTGTCAGATTCGAGACGGGTGTGTGTCGCGCGCGCCACAACACAACCATTGGACGTTGCACGACTTTTCGACTGGGGCCTGAAAATCCACGGCCTCCCCACAACGGCGGGCTGTGAGCGACTGAAAAACAGAAAATTCGTTGCCTGGATGGCGGAACCCGGGCGCCGCGTGGCAGCACGCCTCTGCCAGCTCCAGACACGCGCGGCGGCCGCGCACGCGGGATGTGGGCTGGCGTCGACCACGACAGACTTGAGGGTTTGCTCAACCGCCCTGGTGCTTGTGCCTGACCATGCCGCGCTGCGGATCGTACCCCCATATCGCCAGCCCCAGAAAGACGATGAGCGCGGCGACAACCACGCCACACGCAAGCCAGTTCATCTGCCCGTACATCGCGTAGCGGATCAGATCGATGCCGTAGGTAAACGGATTGATGCGGGCCAATTGGTAGACGAATTCGGCCCCGGATTCCTGCAATTTCCACAGTGGATACAAGGCCGGCGACAGGAAAAACATCGGAAAAATCACGAAGTTCATCGCGCCGGCGAAATTCTCGATCTGCTTGATGTAAACGGACACCAGCAAGCCCATCGCGCCCAGCATCAGCCCGGTCAGAAACATCGCCGGCAAGGCCAACAGCAGGCCGGGCCACCACGGCAGGTCGAGCTGGAACAGCGCGCAGATCGCGAGAAATGCATAGGCCTGCAGGATCGACAGGAAGGTACCCGCGAGCAGCTTGCACGTCAGCAACACCGAGCGCGGCAGCGGTGCTGTCAGCAGCAGCCGCATCAATCCCATCTCGCGGTCGTAGACCATCGCCAGCGAAGACTGCATGCCGTTGAACAGCAGGACGATGCCCACCAGCCCTGGCACGACGTAGACCTGGTACTCGATATAGGTCGAGTACGGCGGAATCACGGAGACGCCGAAGACGTTGCGGAAACCAGCCGCAAAAATCAGCAGCCACAGGCTCGGCCGTACCACCGCGGAGAGCAATCGCCCGCGCTGGTGCATGAACTTGACCGTTTCGCGCGAGGAAAGCGCCACCAGCGCCTGCAGGACGTGGCTCACGATCGATATGGTGGAGCTCATGGCAGGCTTGCCCGAAGCCAACCCGGCCCCGGGCCCCGCTCGAACTGGAGCCGCCAAGTCGCGTCCCTGCTGCGGACCGCCGCCGGGCGTCCCTCGCTGCGATCCACGCCTCGCGTGCATCAGACCGCCTCCTCTTGCTCTACCGAAGCTTCCCCGGTCAGCTCGAGGAAGGCGTCGCGCAGCGAACGCTGGCCGGTGCGCTCGCGCAATGCCGCGGTGGTGCCGGAAGCGATCCAGTGCCCCTTGTCCAGGATGATGACCCGGTCGGCGGATTCGGCCTCGTCCACCAAGTGCGTCGCCCACAGCACACCGACGTCGCGATGCGTGCACAGCGAGTGGACATACTCCACGAGTTGCGCGCGCGAGGCGGGATCGAGCCCCACCGTAGGCTCGTCCATCAGCAGTACCACCGGGTCGTGCAGCAGTGCGCGGGCCAGTTCAACCCTGCGGCGATTGCCACCAGAAAGCGTCCGCGCCCGATCTGTGGCCCGCGCGGTCAAGCCGATGCGCTGCAACTCCGCATCGATGCGCGCGCGCGCAGCACGCCCCATCCCGTGCAGCCGTGCATGGAAACGCAGGTTGGCAACGACGCTCAAGTCCAGGTCCAGCGTCGCCTGCTGGAATACCACGCCCAGGCACGCGAGTGCCCGCCGCGCCTGATGGCGCATGTCGAAACCCGCCACCTCGATGCGTCCGGCGTCAGGCACGAACAATCCGGTGAGCAGTTGGAACAGCGTACTTTTTCCGGCGCCATTCGGTCCGAGCAGGGCCACGAACTCGCCGCGTGCGACGTGCAGGGACACTCGGTCCAGCGCCTTGACCGAGCCGTAGGACTTGCTGACCTCCTCCACCGCGAGTGCGAGTGAGGCCTGTCCCGGTAGTGGCGACGCGGGCATGGATGTCTCGCCGGGCGCGTTCATCGCCGTACGCCATGCCGCGGGCGCGAGGCCCACAGCGACAACCACCACACCGAGGCACCAGACTTCACAGACCCTCCTTGCCACGCCGGCCTTCGTCCACGTCAACCCCGGCCACTTCGGAAAGCAGCCCTTGATGTCGTGCCAGCAGCCGACGGCTGAGAGCAGCAACCTCAGGACTGTTCAGATCGTGACTACCCGTTTGCTCGACACGATAGTCCAGGACCACGCGTGCCGGCGTATCACCCAGAAACAATATGCGATCGGCGAGCACCAATGCCTCATTTACATTGTGGGTAACAAACAATACCAGTGGCCGCACCCGCGCGCGCAACCGCCGCAGCAACTCACGCAGCTGGTTGGCTGCCGGCAGGTCGAGCGACACGAACGGCTCGTCCATCAGCAGCAACCAGGGCTCGACCACGAACGCCCGCGCCAGCGCGGCGCGACGCTGCATACCACCGGAAAGCTGGCCCGGCCAGACCTCGCGCGACGCACCCAGTCCAACATCTTCGAGCATCGCATCCGCGCGCGAAACATAGCCGCAATCGCGCGCCAGACGCTCGGCTTCCGCCAGCCGAACGTTGTCGCGGACCGTAAGCCACGGCATCAGCCGTGGCTCCTGGAATACCATGCCCAGGCCGGGGGGCGACTGGCCGGGCTCGGCCAACGGCACTCCGTCGTAGCGAATCGCACCCGTATAGTCGGCGTCCAGACCGGCAACCATGTTCAACAGTGTGGTCTTGCCCACACCGGACGGCCCGACCACGGCGACAAATTCACCGCCGGTGATGGTGACGTCGATATCGGTCAGCACCAGCACACCGTCGAAACGTTTTTCGATGACATGGATGTTCAACCCTTTCATCCGCGCCACCGCGTCAAGCGTTTTTCGAGAGGCCGCATCACACCGGCTTCAATGGCCATGACGACAGCAGCAAACGCCAGTGTGTAGGCCAGAATACTGGTGATGTCGAAAAACTGGAAAAATACGGACAATTCAAAACCGACGCCATTGCTTCGTCCGAGCAGCTCGGCAACCAGCATGATTTTCCAGATCAACGCCAGGCCGTTGCGGGCAGAGGCCATGAGGTACGGATAAAGCTGCGGCAGCATCACCCGATACAACGTCACTGTACGCGGAACGTGATACACCTGCGCCACCGCCAGCAAGCGCGCGTCGATGGCCCGCGTACCTTCGCGCGTTGTCACGACCACGACCGGGATCTTGTTGAGGGCCACGGCCACGATCACGGCGACTTCCGTGAGTCCGAGCCATAGGTAGCACAAGATGATGATGACCAGCGCCGGGATGTTGAGCGCAAGCACCAGCAGGCCATCCAGCAACAGGTTGAGCTTGCGCGAACGGCCCATCATGAAGCCGATCACGACACCCACGGTCATGGCCACGACGAACGCAGCGACCACCCGTGCCAGCGTGATCCCCAACTCCAGCGGAAGCTGACCGCTGCGGGTGTAGCGATACACCGCGGCGAGCACCGCGACCGGCGTCGGCAGCATGTTGCTGCCCGCGAGTCGCGCCGCAATTTCCCAAACCGCCACCAGGCCGATGAGCGACGCGCTCCGCCACAGCCAGCTGCGCCCCCACGGTAATCGAAGCCCGCGCCACCATGCCCGCGCCACCGCGCGCGGCTCCGTCCTGCCGATGGTTCGGGGCACGTCACCCGGGCCAAAGCGACGACGGAAGAACCTCATGGCCGACGAAATCCGCTCCAAAACACACCCGCTGGCAACTCGCTCGTTCCACTGGTGAGTTCGCCGTGGCTTTCTTCAGCGACCAGGTGGAACAGCTGTCCAGCCGCGTGGATTTCGGGCGCGCCGAAGTGGTCAACGATGCCGTCCCGGTAACCCTGTCGGATCGCGGCGAAGACCGCGTCGTTTTCGGGTTTGATCTTGCTCCTCAGCGGCTGCCAGGCCGCATCCGAGCGGGCCAGCTCCTGCTTGGCATCGTACGTGGCGGCGATGAAGGCGCGCAAGGCATCGCCGTGGGTTTGTACCCAACGTTGCGAAAACACCCAACCCAGCAGCGGCGGGACGGTCTTGACACCCAATCCCTTGAGCATCTGCTCCACCGTGATCACCGGCTGCATCCCCTGTGCAACGAGGCGGGAGCTGTATTGCCAGAAGTTGATCGCGGCAGGAAGCTCGCCGTCGAGCATCAGGTGATTGATCAACGGCGCTGCGGCAAACTGTGGCTTCGCGGCGGACTTCAGGTCAATCCCGTACTCCTTGCGCGCGTAAGCACGCGCGATCAACCAACTCTTGTCCACCGGGCCGCCGGCGACACCGACTCGTTTGCCTTTGAGGTCGGCGAGCGACTTGATTCCCGCCTTCGGATTGGCGACGACGGCACCGACCGCCTTCGAATACGGAACAAACTGGTAATCCTGACCGCGGGATCGGAGCGTCGCGACCCAAAGCCAGTCCGAGACGATAAGGTCGACGCTGCCACTCAGCAACGCCACCTTCATGGCGTTCTCCGACGCCAGTGGCACCACCTCCAACCGGATGCCGTGTCTGCGTGCGAGACCCAGCCTCTGGACGGTATCGATCTCCCAGCCGACCGTGCCGAATTCAAGCACCCCGACGCGCAGTACGGGGACATCGTGCGCAACCTCTGCGCGCGCGGCGGCACTTGGCATCATCGTGAGGAGCGCGGCATAAATCAGCGCAAAAACGCGCGTGACGAAATCAGTCGACGCCATGTTCACTCTCCCCTGCCAGCCTTTCATGTAACCACCTTCCCTACCCATCCCGAAGAGTCATCCTGGGCTTTCTCGATCCGCGAAGACCTGACCTTCTCGCAGCGTAGCGGACCGTGCGGGGCGAGACGAGAGAGAGTCGTCCCGCACAGGTTCCGGGGCAGGCACTCCTTGCCCGGGTGCATCGGTGGATATCAAGCCGACGAAAATTCGAATCAAGTTCAACGTGGAGCGCCAAGCAGCCACGCGGAGGTGGCGAGGGTAGCGATGGATCACCGCCACGCGCCGCAACCGTACGTCATGGAGATACGCACCCGCACCGGAGTTGGCGGCACCTCGCGAGTTGACAAGCGCAACAACGTCGGACACGGGCGACCTGGTGCAGCTTGAAGATGGCCAATGGTCGCGATTCCCACCAACGCGCGCCCATCCGCTGCGGATTGGGTGCAGCGGCCACCATGACTGCGACATTTCACGGACTGCCGGCTCGGGTACCGGCTTCTCCCGCGTTGCTGCCAGGCACATGCACCACCAGCGACCGATCTCATCGCGTCGTACTGCCGAGCCAGCACCTCCGATCAATGCCGCTCGGCTGGGGCTTTCACCCACGCGGGACCGCCGAGCGTCCCGAAACCGGATCGGGGCACGGCCCATGCTCGTCTAGTTACTCTTCTTCGCGTTCATCGATTTGATCCAGGCGATAATTTTCCAAAGGTCGCCGGCTTTTTTCACGTTCGTGCCGCCCATCTGCGGCATCAAGGCGGGCGTCTCCGGGCTTACCCGCGAGTAACCCGACTCCTGCAGCTTCTTGCTTCCCAGTGACACGAGCCGGAACAAAGTGTCGTCGCTCTGGCCATAAATCCATACGCCGTTGTTGAGTGGCGGACATATACCCCCGCCGCCATTGCCGCCGTGGCAGCCATTGCAACCGTGATTGAGATATTGCTGGCGACCCTCGGCGGCTACGGTGGTGTTTGCCGGATCGTAGGGATTCTTCAAAGAACCTTTCGGGGCCTTCGTGACCACATCCACCGGGTTGTCATCGTAGCCTTCTATCGTCTTTACGAATTCCTTTTTGGGAACCGCGTTTGTCCAGGTACCGTTCGCGATTTTTTCCTGCAAATCCAGATATTCGACCCGATCCAGCTGACCGTCACCATTCGTATCAGCGGCTTTGAAGTTCAGGTTCGGCATGGCGGCCATGGCTTCCTTTTCGGTCACCATTCCGTCGTGGCTCGTGTCCATCGACTCGTACGTCGCCGGCACGTGGACGCTTTCGGCCCTGGCCGGAGCAGCCGCCAAACTGACGGGGCTATTATTGGCGAGAACCGGGCCGATACCGGCCACGGCCACGGCAACTGCGATGACAGTGAAGCCATAGATGGTCTTGCGGAACATTTGACTCTCCTTTGTGAATACCAAATACGAATCAACCCTCTCCTGCCGGTGCTTGCGCACCACCGTCACACCACGTCGCGAGGCAACCGCTCAGGGCACGACCGCGATGCCCCATGGCAAGCGACCCACGTGTACCGAAACCTCGGGTTTGAGCGATTTGACATCGACCACCGTCACATCGTTGGTGAAACCGTTGACGGTGTAAAGCTTCGAGCCGTCGGGAGATAACGCCATATGCCAAGGCCGTTGTCCGACGATGATGTAGTCGCTCACTTTGTATGTCTTGGTGTTGACGACGGCAACATGGTTCGCCGGTCCGAGCGCGACGAACGCTTCCGAGCCGTCCTTCGCCATCGTGATACCTACCGGCTGGATGAACTCGGCGCGCATCCCGGGGATCGCAAAGCTGATCGTCTGCACGACCTGGTGGGTACCCACATCGATCACCGATACCGTGCCGCCGACCTCCGAGGATGCCCAGACGTAGCGGCCGTCGGGCGTGAACGTGACCACGCGCGGGCGCGTACCCACCAGTACGCTGGCGACCAATTTCAGCGTCTTGTTGTCGATGAAATGTACAAGGCTGCTGCCTTCGGCCGTTGCCGCCGTGATCTGGTTGTTCGGGCTGACGCGCATGCCCTCGGGTTCCGAGCCAACGGGAATCCCCGCAAGCAGTTTGCCGGTCTCCGCGTTCAGCACGGTGACCTGCGCGTTGTCCTCGTTGGCGATGTAGACCCGGTTGCCGTCGTTGCCCACAGCCAGCAATTCCGGGTCCGCCCCCGACGGCAGATGACGCGTCACGGCAAGCTTGGATACATCGATGACATCGATTCGGTTGCTATCACCCACGCACACGTACACCCATTTACCATGGGGCCCTGCCACGATGCCGCGCGGCCGCTGACCCGTGGGTATGGTCGCGATCGTCTTCAGCGTATTACTGTCCAGCACCGTCACGGTATTGCCGCGCTCGTTGCTGACGAACAGCATCGCGGACCACGCGGATGGTGCCGCAAGCATCAGTAGCAGCAAACTCATCGCGGCAACCCGCGTGTGCCGTCCATTGTGGCTGACTGTCTTCATTTCGAGAACTTGCACAGGCTTTGCGGTTGGTCGAACCCTAAGGTATCGGTGTTGTACTTGGGGTGCAGAAAACCCGGCTGCGGCGAGATCGACACCAGGGATAGCTGATCCATCAGCAGGATCGGCTGACGCAACTGGTTATCCCACGAGCGGAAGTTCATGCCCTCGCCCTTGTACCCCGCGAGCTTGAGGTTGTCCGAGCTGATGTACTCCCGGATCGCATCGACATTGCTGGCGTTTCCATGCTTCACGGCCGTCTCCAGCAGATGGGCCGCAAGCCAGCCCTCGTAGTCCCGCACCGTGATCTCACGACGCGCAAGTTTCCGGAAATCGTCATGCAGCGTCTGCGCCGCGTAGGACTCATACGCCGCGCCCCACGCCGTCGCCTCCAGGCCGTCCGTGCCCACGACGGGCCGCGGATCGGTGGTCCGATATTGCAGGTATAGCCCGAATGAATTGGTCTCGTCGGCCACGAAGGCGACGTCATAATCTGGCACACCGCGCGTCAGCATCGGCATTTGCGTCTGAATCTCCTGGTAGCCGGTATCCACGCGGCGCGCGCCGGTTTGCAGCTCGTACGCACGTTCGGCCACGATCTTGGCACCATAGAGCTTGGCGGAACGCTTGATGTCGTTGGCATACTCGATGTCGGCCGGGTGCTTGCCGCGCACGAGAAACCACCGCGTCCACTTCTTCCACACCAGATACTGCGCCAATGCGTCGGTCAGCATCGCGTCGCTCGGAATCAAGTGGAAAACATCGAGACGACACTGGGTTTGACGCAGCACATCATCCCGCGCGCGAATGTTCAAAATGATCGCGTCTTTCGCTTGCGGCAAGTCTGCGACCGCGAGCAAATCCGTGGCGCTCAAGTCAGCGATGATGAGGCGCTGACCGGAGGCCAGCAATTTTTTGGCCGCCGCGACCACGTCGCCACCTTGCGGCACCATCGTCTCATCCAGGACAAACTTCAGTCCCAGAAATTTTCCCGCCAGGTTGTTGTCCTTGGTTCCGAGGCGCACACCTGCAAGCCCCTCGTCTGGAATGACCGCCGGCTTGAGCAGCGACAATGGCGCCGGCTCGCGGTACTCCTTGCCCAGATACGCGTAATGCGTGACGACTTCGGCGCTTTTCGCCGCGCTGCCGCTCGCGCCCTGCGCACCGGCTGGCGTCGCCAAGGCAGCCGCAGCCAGCGTCGATGCAAGCATGGCCGCGATAATAGTGGCGATACCCCGTTTCATCGTGGCGGCCCCACCGCAGCACCGCTCGAACTTGGTGCAGGCGCGAAACGGGTCATCACGTTGAGTGTCTGTATCGCCGCATTGCTGCCATTTCCCTTGGCGACATCGAGCGCGGTCTTGCCGTCTTCGTCACGAGCGTCGACTTTCGCCCCGGCCTGGATCAGCAAGCCGATCAGGGGCGCGTTGTCGTGCCCGGCCGCGACCATCAGGGCCGTAAGGCCGCTCTTGCTCCGGGCATTCGCGTCGGCACCCTTGCTGACCAGCAACTTGCCAACCTGTTGCGGGGCAACCCCGTCGCTCAGATACAGGCCGCCGTCGACCGGAACATTGCCGCTCTGCTGCGCCTCCAGATGCCTCGCCACGATCATCAATGGCGTCAACCGATTGGCACCGCATGCCACGTTCGGCGAGGCCCCCGCATTGAGCAGCGCCGTGGCGGCCCGGAAACTGCGGTTGTCGAGCGCGATGCAGAGCGGGGTCAATCCTCTGGGATCCTTCTCGGTCAGGCTGGCGCCGTGTTGCAGCAGCGCCTCCACCGATGGCACGTGATCGCGATAGGCCGCCTCCATCAGCGGCGTCAAGCCACCCTCGTTGCGTGCGTTGGCATCCGCGCCCAACTGAAGCAGCAGCTTGACGGCCGCGGAATCGCGAGCGCTGGCCGCACTGATCAGCGGCGTGGAGCCCATGGAGTCGCGTGCGTTGAGGTCCGCCCCATGTGCGGCCAGATACTTGATGCGCGCCGGGTCGGACGCCACCACGGCTTGCGCCAACTCAGCAGTCGGATTGGCGCCCGCCGCAAGCGATTTTTTCACGTCCCGTAGCGTGACGATCTGGCCTGGAGCTGTTTGAGACTTGTCGATGTGGGTAAGATCCGGATCCAGTGGTTGCTGGTAGCGCGCGTAGGCGCTGGCACCCATGGAATAGGAACCATGCGATGGCAGGTTGCCTTGGACGACGCATTCGCTGCATTGCACCAACGGAACACCGAATTCGTCTAGGATGGCCTTGATCTTGCTCGCCGATGCATCCAGAGCATTGTCCAGTGCATATTTCAGAACAACGTCGTTTTCACGCACCCCGATGGCCATGGCGTATTCCAACTGCACGTCGTTGGACATCAGGTTAACCGGTTGCAGCACGATCGGCGCGTGCTTCCGGGCCTTGGCATAACCGGCAAACGGGCCCCACACACCCACCACGTCGAGTTGGCCGTCCACTACCTGTTGAACTTGCCGCCACTGCTGCTGGGCGCCACGGTTGCTTGCGGTGTCGTAGCTGACCGTGAGGATGTGGACACCGTTCTTGATCCCGTTTTCGGCGAGCGCCTGGCGCAAGGCGGAGGTTTGGTAAACACCGACGCGGAGTTTCCTGAGAGCAGGGTCGGTGAGGCTCTTGATATGGATTCCGCTGTCCTTGCGAGACGCGAAAACGTATGTCGACCGGTAGATCGGCTCGGTCATCAGCACGTCCGAGACACTTGCCGGGATGTCAACCACGAGATCGCAGTTTCCCAGCGGCTCCGCCGCGGTGCCGAATGCCCGTTTCAGGAACCCATAGTTTACGTATGACATCCAGTAGAACCCCACCGTCGTATGCATGGCCGCGGCCAACACCTTGACGATCTGGTTGTCGATGCCGTCGCCATTGCGGTCCGAAAACGGCATGTTCGCAGGGTCCGCACAGACGGTCAGCGGCCGTATCTGCTGATGTAGCGCGGCCTCTTTTGCGGCGTTCCTTTCGGCCGCCGTCATCTCGCTGAATTTTAGGTCGAGGTTGTAATAGGTTTTTTCCTGCGCCGACGCCAGTCCAGCCACCATCAGCGCGAGGCATCCCACCGATATTGCGATACCGAATTTCATGTCATGCAGTGCACTTTGAAAGGAACTCGCACGTTCGCTGCTGGCACGCGACGTTTCAGCATCAATGCCGGGGTTGCACCAGGCAACCCCGGCGGACTTCATCATGCAACAGTGGTTTGTACACTATCTACCACTCAACCGTGCACGCGCCGTCACTTCGCGGTATCGGCGTCCGCGACGTTCTGGTGCTCCGCTCCGCCCAGGCGAAACGTATACAGAGTGCCACCCTGCGGCACGAGGTTCAGGTTGGTGACCTTGGCCATGGCGGTCGCACCGATCGCGCCGAACTTGTCGCTGAAGTTCAGACCAGCGGCAACCGGCAGGCCGCTCCAGCCACCAATCCCGGTGAACACCGACACATACTGCTGGCCGTTGACGGCGTAGCTGATCGGGTTGCCGATGATGCCCGAGCCCAGCTTGCGCTGCCACAGGACGTTGCC
Source organism: Rhodanobacter sp. (assembly GCA_004298505.1). Taxonomy (GTDB): domain Bacteria; phylum Pseudomonadota; class Gammaproteobacteria; order Xanthomonadales; family Rhodanobacteraceae; genus Rhodanobacter. The sequence goes on along the minus strand of SCRO01000047.1, from coordinate 28,203 downwards.
GGTCTTGGCGTCCACAGCCCGGAAATCACCCACCATGTCGCCATAGAAGACCACGCCGCCAGCCGTGACCAACGCACCACCCCAAGTCTGGTACTTGTTGGGGTTCTTCCAGATGATCTTGCCGGTGTCGACATCGAAGGCCTGGACCTGGCCCGCAAGGCCAGGTGTGGGCTCGTACATGTACACATTGGCGAACGAGTAACCCGAGCCCTGTTGCGTACTGGTGCGCTTCAGCGGCGTATCCTCCATGCACCATTGGTTGGTCGGCACGAAGAAGACCTGCGGGTTGCTCGGATCCACCGCCACCGGCTGCTGATCCTTGCCACCCATGGCCGACGGGCACGCCTGCACGGCTTTGTCAACGCTGAACGGCGAGTGCGCCTTGACCTTGATCGGGCGATCGGTCCCGCCGACGTCGATCTTCTCGGCCCAGTTCACCGGAACGTAGTTGTGCGCGCGCAGCAACTGGCCGGTTCTGCGGTCCAGCACATACGCAAAGCCGTTGCGGTCGAAATGCACTAGCACGGGGCGATTCTTCTGGCCATCGATATCCATGTTGACGAGGACACTTTCGTTGATAGCGTCGTAGTCCCACTCGTCGTACGGGGTCAGCTGGTACGCCCACACCATCTCACCCGTCGACACGTTGCGCGCGATGATCGACAGCGACCACTTGTTGTCCTGGGTACCGTCGTTGCACTTCTCCCACGTGGTGTACTTGCAGCGATACGTGGGGCTCCATGTGCCAGGGTTGCTGGTACCGTAATAGACCAGGTTCAGCTTCGGGTCATAGCTCAGCCAGCCCCAGACCGTCGCACCGCCGCGCAGATACTCACCCTCCGGATACTCATTAACGCCACGATAGGTCTTCAGGGTGCCGTGCTTTGGAACTGCCTTGTTGGTGCCCGCGGTCATGCCGACGTCCTTGGCAGTGCCGTTGTTGAAGAAGCCCCAGACCTTCTTCCCGGTAGCGATCGAGTAAGCCGCGATGCTGCCACGCGCCGCAAGCTCAGCGCCGCCGTAGCCAATGATCACGTTGTTGCCGGCAATCACGCCCGCGGCAGTCATGGTCTGGCCTTTCTCCGTGTGCGCGATCTTGTCGCTCCAGTCCACCTTGCCCGTCAAGGCATCCAGCGCGATCAGGTAACCGTCCAGGGTATGGAAGATCACCTTGCCGTCGGCGTAGTTGAGGCCGCGGTTGACGGTGTCGCAGCATGCGATAGCGACGGCGCTGTCGTCACGGCCGTCTTTCTTGACGTAGTTCCAGACCGTCACCGGGTTGTCCGGGTTGGACAAATCCAGCCCCTGCACGACATTCGGCCAGCCGCTGACCAAAAACATCATCGGCTTGCCGCCAACCTCCACAACGATCGGCTGGCCTTCCTGGCCGCGCAATGAACTGAGCGACTGACTCCAACTGAATTGCATATCGCCCGCGTTGCTGGTGTTGATTTGCGTCAGCGGGCTGAAACGCGTCAGGTCGTTGTTGCGACCCGGCGCGGGCCACAAGCCAGGGTTTTGTGCGCTCTTGGCGATGGCTGCCGACGCGCTCGTTTCGCTTGTCGCGCCAGCCGCCGACGCCGCACCGACAACCAAGCCAAGACAAGCCAGCGCCGTGACGTAGAACCTGAACTGGCGCGTGGGGCCACTATTTTGAGAACTCATGGGAACCTCCCTCTCTCTCTGCAGGTCGCTGAACAAAATTTCTGGATGGTCATCCGTGGATGACCGCATACGTGCTCCTGGTTCTTGTAGCGCCCCAACTTCGCGGCTCACCCCACCTTGGCCGTGGAAAGAGACCATCAACGCGGCCGGGTTCTGTTCCCGCGCAGATGGGCACTTGGATGGATACGTACTAGCGCTACACAAGATTTTGCACCGTGTCAAGACCGGTATCCGCACTACCGTCGGCAGCATCTTCAAAGTCGCCTTGCCAAGCTAGCTGCAGATCGCATGCCAGAATCCGCACGTGTTGACCAACCGCAATTCAACAACTTGCAACCAGCAGCCGTGTGCGCCGGGCATTCCGGTGTGAAGGCTGTGTCAGAAACGAAACACTTTCGTGCCAAGCGCGTTACAGCGGCAGGGCGTATCGTCGATGAACACGATCATGGCGCAACGCGGTCCGCACCAATCACTTGACCTGACGACGCGACCGCCCCGGCACCTCCGAGACCCGCCGTTGCCGCACCCGTCTTGGTACCACCTTTGCGTCCGGAATTGCTCGAGCAGGCCTGCCAGGAAACGGGCCAACCGCTCGAACTGCGCAGGCACCTCGGCGCGGGCTTTTCACCTGCACCTACAGCTCGCGCACCACCCTGAAACCCACCCGCCCACTGCGCACGTCGCTGGCGACGCCTTGCCGATAAGCGGAGATGACCTGGGCCGGCGCGCTGCCCCACGATCCACCGCGCAGCACGTGCGCGTTGCAGCCGGGGTTGATCCAGGCACTGCCATCATCGGGTGCGCGGATGTAGTTGTCATGCCAGCAGTCGGCGACCCATTCGGACACGTTGCCGTCGATGTCGTACAGGCCGAACGGGTTGGCCGCGAAGCTCATCACCGGCGCCGGTCCCCAGTAACCATCGCGATAACCGCGGAATGAGTTGCTCCAGCTGCGGCCGCTGCGCGAGCGGTCGCCGGAACCGGTCAGATTCTCCACCTTGCGTTTCGGCGAGCCGTCGCCCCACCAGTAGCGCGTGGTGGTGCCGCCGCGCAAGACGTACTCAAACTCGGCTTCACTGGGCAGCCGATAGCGTTTGCCGGTGCGCTGACTCAACCATGCTGCATAGGCCACGGCGTCGTTCCAGGAAACGTTGACTACCGGCAGATCGCCGGTAGCCGGGCGGCCCGAATAGTCGTCCTGCCAGTCGGCCTTGGGGTCTTGGCGCAAGGCGCCGCTGCGCTCGTCGTACACGCTGGCGCCGCCGAGCTTGACCGAGTCGGGCACGTAGCCACTGGCGCGCACGAACTCGCGGAATTGACCCACCGTGATCTCGGTGCGTGCCATCGCGAAACCCTTCTCCAGGGTCACCTCGTGCTGGGGCAGTTGCGCGTCCGTGCGATCCTTGTTGCTCGCTGCCGCTCCCATCATGAAGTGGCCGGTGGGGATGACCACCATCGCCGGCGTCTTGCCCGGCAGGTCGACATAACGGTCGGTGAATACCTGGCCAGGCTTGAAGTTGGCGTACAGACGCGCGTTGACCAGCCGCTCGTCCACCGCTGCCAGCTCGGACAGGTCGGGGTCAACCGCGCGTGCCTGCGCGGCCAGCTTCGTCGCCAGTTCAAGATTGCCCGCATCCAGCGCCAGGCTGGCCTGCGCCAGCACGCTGCTCGCACGCTGCTGGCGCAAACCCTCGATGCGCTGCTGCACGTCGTGCATCTGCTGCGAGCCGGGCCGGATCGCCTGCGCCCGCGCGAGCTCGCTTGCTGCGCCCGCAAAGTCATCCTGAGCTACCGCGGCCAGGGCCCGGTCGAGCACCGCGCGCTGCACCTGGAAGATGCCCTGCTCGGCCACCGCATTTTGCGGATCAAGCTGTTGCACCTGTCGGTAGAGCTCCAGTGCGTTGTCGCCGCGGGGTTGATCGGCCTTGCCCTGCTGCAGCAAAGTCGCTGCCTTGGCCAGCATTGGGCGCACCGTCGCCAGGGTCTTCAGGTTCGCCTCCAGTTGTGCGACTTCCTGCTCCGCGTTCGGCAGCGTACGCAAGGCGTCCAGCAAATCCTCCGCCGCGTCGACATCGCCCACCGCGATGTCCTGGTCGATCTCCGCCACCAGCCGCGCACGCACGTCGAACAGGCCCTGCACTGCGCGGCGGCTGTCCGGCTGCTCCTTCAGCGCCTGCATGAACAAGGCGGCCGCGCTGCTCGGATCGCCGGCCAGCTGGCCGGCGTGCAACGCCTTCGTCGCGCGATCCAGCAAGGCCTTGACCGCCGGCGTATCGGCCGACTTCTGTTCGGGCAGGTTCGCGTTCGCGCGATTGCGCTCCACGATCACGGCGGTCGGCGCCAGCGTCAACGGCGGCCCGGCATTGAGTTCGTTGATCGCCGCCACCCGCTGCGGCGGCAGGTTGCCGGCAGGCACCACGCCGCCCAGCAACATCGCGCGATGCGGCGCCTGGCCGCGTTCGACGTGGAACAACTGCGGGAAAAAGTGATAGGTCAGCGCAAACCCCAGCACGATCACGCCCAGTGCCCCACCGAGAAAGCGCTGACGGCGCAGGCTTGTGTTGCTTGGCATGGATGGGCGTCCTTGGTGCGGCCTGTTATCGTGCGCTGCTCACCATAGGCACAAACCGCCGGCAGGGCAATCCATGCCGACCACATTGCAAGGAGTTCCGATGTCCCAGCCCGAAACCGCTGCCGCCGAATGGATCGACCAGAAGGCGGCACTGCAGGACTGGTTGGCGGCGCTGCCCGCTGATGCGATCGTCGGCTTGGACACCGAGTTCATGCGCCGCGACACGTTCTACCCGCAACTGGCGTTGCTGCAACTGGGCTGGAACGGCCACCACGCGCTGATCGATCCGCTGGCCTTCGACATCGGCACCGCGCTGCAGCCTTTGCTCGGCTCCGGTCCGGCGGTCACCGTGATGCACAGCGCCAGCGAGGATCTGGAAACGCTCGCACCGCTGTTGCCGGACGGGCCACGGGTGCTGTTCGACACCCAGATCGCAGCTGCCTTCGTCGGCATGGGGTCGGGCATCAGCTATCGCGCCCTGGTCGCCGACCTCACCGGGGTGGAACTGGACAAGGGCGAGACCCGCTCGAACTGGATGCGTCGGCCGCTCACCGCCTCCCAGTGCAGCTACGCCGCGCTCGATGTGGTCTATCTGAAGACCATCCACGAGCAGCTCAGCGAACGCCTGCAGCAACGCGGGCGCCGCGAGTGGCATGCCGAGGATTGCGAACGCCTGCGGCAGCGCGTCCATCGCGAAGGTGACCCGCAGCCGCAACGCGCCCTGCGCGGCGCCACCGATTGGTCACCAGCACGACAGGCGCTGCTGCGCCGGCTCCTGCTCTGGCGCGACAGCAGCGCGCGTCGCCTCGACGTGCCACGCCCGTGGCTGATCGACGACAACCTGGCCCTCAGCCTGGCGTACGAGCCACCGCGCACGCTGTCCGAACTCGAGCAGCGTACCCGCGGCCAGCGCGCGCTGCGTTCGGCTCCGCGCAGCGACCTGTTTGAAGCGCTCACGCGCGGTGTCACCGCCGAAGATATCGCCGCCACCGCCAGTATCCCCGGCCACCCGCAAGGGCCGGCCAAGCAGGCACTCGGCGCCATGAAGCAGTTGGTCGACACCGTCGCCACCGAACTGGACCTCCCGTCCGGCCTGTTGTGCCCGCGCAAGGTGCTGGAGGAGTACGTGGTCACCACGGAATGGCCCGAATTCCTCGACGGCTGGCGCCACGCCGTGCTGCACGAGCGCCTCGCCAGCCTGCTGCCCGGCTGACCCCGGCAAATCCGCTGCTTGTTGCCAAGATTCCGCCCCGAGACTAAGATACGCGGCTTCCCACGGGGTGTAGCTCAGCCTGGTAGAGCGCTACGTTCGGGACGTAGAAGTCGCAGGTTCGAATCCTGTCTCCCCGACCAAAATCAACGAGTTACGAAACAGGCCCACCCTCAAAGTGGGCCTTTTTCGTTCCGGGTTGGACTAGATTGGGACTAGGAATTTCTGCACGTTCCTCCGCGTTCCTGCATGTGGTCTGCGCGTGTGTCCTGGAGTTGACCGTTCTCGACAACGGCCCGCCCCCATATCGATGGCTGAACGTTGCCGTGTCCCATACCGCGGTATTACCATGAAGACCGATGGTAATACCTTCAGGAACACATCATGACGTCCACGCTCACCAGCAAAGGTCAGGTTACGGTACCCAAGAAGTATCGCGACTATCTGGGGCTGCGGCCGGGAGCAGCGGTGGGGTTTTCACTGGGCGCAAACGGTGAGGTGATCATCGCCGCTGCAGACGCGCCAAAACCCGGCCGCGGCAAACGCCGCCTGGATGCAGTGCGCGGCACGCTCGTCACCGGCAAGACCACTGACGAATTGATGCGCCTGCTGCGGAGCTACGAAGTGGATGCGCGTGATCCCGGCCTGAAATGATTCTGGTCGATACCTGCGTATTGCTCGACGTCGTCCAGGCCGATGCGTACTGGGCCGACTGGTCCCAGGCGCAACTGGAACAGGCGGCCCAACGCGGCGGGCTGACGATCAATCCGATCATCTACGCCGAATTTTCGGTGTGGTACGACGACATGGCCCAGCTTGAGCAAACCCTGGCCGCCTTTGGCGTCGCGTTCGAGGAACTCCCGCGCGAGGCCTTGTTCCTTGCCAGCAAGGCCTTTCGCCAATATCGCGCGCGTCGCGGCACCCGCGTCGGCGTATTGGCAGATTTCTTCATTGGCGCACATGCAGCGGTGGGTGAAATGCCGATACTGACGCGCGACGTCACGCGATTTCGCAGCTATTTCCCCAGCGTGGCATTGCTCACGCCCTTCAAGGCCTGATTCACGCGGAACCACCCGAGATGGCTTCTTCCCCGTCTGACGGCGAGCCCCACCAGCCAAACCATGCGATGCGATGACAAGATCCCGCACACCCGATCCGGTTTTATTGCCGGTGCGCAGCACTCACCTCGTCTGGATATCGACGCCGCCAATGAACCGCAACTCGCCCGCCAATGATTGTTGATAGCTGATGCGCCTGCCCGCCCGCACTGCGCTGAACGGACCTATCGCCCGCGCCACGCTGCGTACCAGCTTTGTGTTCGGACTGCGCCTGCTGGTGCAGGCGGGCACCTTGCTGCTGGTCGCGCGCATGTTGGGTCCAAACCAATTCGGCGCATTCGCTGGCGTAGCGGCGCTGGCTGTGATCATTGGTACCTTGTCCACGTTCGGCATGCACTTCGTATTGCTCGGCGAGGTGTCGCGCGATCCGGCACTGCGTCACGAGGTGCTGCGCTATGCGGTACCCACCACCCTGCTGTGCGGCAGCGCCCTGCTCGCCATCTACTTGATTATCGGCACACTGATTCTCGACGGAGGCGTACCGATGCCAGCGCTGGTCGCCATTGGCATTACCGAAACGCTGCTGCAACCGCTCCTCGGCTTGCCTGCCGCGGAACACCTCGCACTTGGACGCACCGCCCGGTCTCAACTGCTGGCCACCTTACCCCTAGCGCTGCGCCTGACAGCTGCACTCTCGGTATTCCTGCTGCGTCCGACCGACCCGCTAAGCGCCTACGGTTATGGCTACCTGCTTGCGTCGCTGATCGCGCTCGCGGTCGCCACCCTTAGCATGCCCGCGCCGTGGCCTGCGCCACAACGCTGGCGGCCCCCATCGCGTGTCGAGCTTCGAAACACTGCGGGCTACGCCGCCTTGGCGGTCACCGCCAACAGCCCCACCGAACTCGACAAGACCCTGGCGGCAAGACTCTTGCCGCTGGCCTCGGCAGGCATGTACGCAGCCGGCGCCAGAGTCATCGGTGCGACGACGCTGCCGGTGATCGCAATGATGCTTTCCGTGTTGCCTCGCCTGTTCCGCGAAGGCCAATTCCCGCGCCAACGGACCGTGCGACTTGTTCGCTGGGTGCTAACGGCCACCTGTGTCTACAGCTTTACGCTGGCCATGCTTATGTGGTTCATCGCGCCGTTCTTCGTATACCTGTTTGGACCGCAGTACCATGGCCTTGGACATGTCATCCACTGGCTGTGTCTCGCCATACCGGGAATTGCGCTGCGGCTGGCCGCCGGCAGCATTCTGATGGCGCTGGGCAAACCCTGGATGCGGGCGGGGTTCGAAGTGGTTGGCCTTGCTGTCATGCTGGTGACGGCCATCCTGCTGACCGCACGATTCGGGGCCACGGGCATGCCGCTGGCGCTGGCGTGTTCGGAGTGGATGATGACCTTGCTCGGGTGGACTTTTGTTTTTACACGCATACGGAGCGGACAACGTGGGGGACGACATGACCACGCCTCAGCCTAACGAGAACCTGAGCTACATCCAGTGGAAAGCTTGGAGCCCCGAGGCATTCGGGATTGTCACCGCCGAAGAAGATACCCAGTTCGCATGCGAAATTCGCCGAGCCGGTATTGATTTGACTCAAGGCTCACAGGTTCTCGAAATTGGATTCGGCAATGGCGCCTCCGCCGCGTGGGTGCGGCGTCATACGGCCCATTATGTGGGATCGGAGAGCAACCCCCAGCTCATTACGCGTGCGCGACAAGCCGGGATCGAGGCATACCCTGCGACGCTCGATCTGGCCTCGCTCGCGCAGGGTCGGTCGTTCGACCTGATCGCCATCTTCGACGTGCTTGAGCACCTAGAAGTCAAGGAAATCCTTGAACTGCTTGAGTCAAGCCGCCGCTGCCTGTCCGCCAATGGCCGATTGGTGATCCGTGTCCCTAGCGGCGACAGCCCATTCTCGGGGCCCTTCATGCATGGCGATATTACGCACAAGACCTACCTTGGAACACTGGCCTTCCATCAACTTGCCGGACTAAGCGGACTTGAGGTTGTGGCGGTCCGCAATGCGGCATTCCCCATATTCGGGTTCGGGGCAATGGCAGCGTTGATCAGAATTGCCGTTGCAGCTGCAAGAAAGATAATCAGTTCACTGATACGAATTGTCTATTACGGCAACAGACCAGCGGCCATTTCCCCGAATCTGATCGCCGTATTGCGGTTGGGCAAAACGCACGACAAGACGACCGCTGAACCGTCGACGTAAGGGTAGCTGACGAGACCGGTACGTCAGCGCACCTTCGATGTGGCACTGCGAAAAGCGTGTGCCATGACTCTTGCCGCATCGTCCCAGTCGTGATCCAGCTTGACAGGTACAGGCGCAGGTTGCGCCAACGCCAGCTCCAAACCGGCAGCGATACCTTCGGGCGTAGGCACTACGTAGGTCGTATTGGCCCCACCCGCCTCGCGCAGTTCCGGGCTGTCCGTCGTGATTACACGGCACCCCAGAGTCCGCGCCTCGATGACAGGCATCCCGTAGCCCTCATACAGGGATGGAAAGACAAAGGCGTCGGCGAGCGAATACAGGGCGGCCAGCGTCCCGTCGCTGACATGACCAAGAGGCTTGATCCAGTGGGTTCCGTCATCGCGCTCCACCGAACGATTACTGCGGTTCCAGGCCTCCCCGCCAGCCATCACCAGCTGATAATCAAGCAGTTTGCCCCGCGCCTTGAGCAGCTTCACTGCGGCCACCGCACTGACGAGATTTTTTCTTGGCGCGCGGGTGCCCACTGTAAGGAGGAATGGACACTTCACTCCCAGTTTTGAGATCGTCGCAACGGCAGTCTCTCGAACGAACGGCAGACTTCGAACAGCAGGCAAAGCAATTCCATCAGCGCGCCGATCCAAACGGTCGAACAAACGGTCAGATGTCGCTTGCGAATTGACTACAACTCGAGCGGCGTGTTCAACATCCCCGTCGAACCAACGTCCATAGGCGAGCCGCGTCAAGGGCGGGAGCGTTTCGGGAACGAGGATGTGAATCAAATCGTGCACTGTAATCACGCATGGGGCGTAGGTATTGAAACCCTGAGGCGTCAGCGTATTAGGCGCCCAAAAAACGTCCAGCCCATCGCCTCTGGCTACGCTGGCGAGGCGATAGTGGATCCACTGCGGCGTTGGCAGGCAGCTGAACAGCGGGTGCCTGTCGCAACGCACCGACCAGCGGCGGGATGGAAGCACGACGCTGCATTTGCGTCGTGCGTACAGCACGAACGTGGCATCCGGCAGTTCCCGATCCAGCGGGCCAAGGATGCCTTCCGTATATCTTCCAACGCCGGTCATCCCGGCTTTCAGTCGGCTGGCATCAATTCCGATCTTCATGGCCGAAACCTTTCGTTGATGGAGCGGCTCTGCGCTTGCGTCGCAGTGCCGTAATTCCGCCGCTCACAAGCGGCGGTTCAAGCGAGCTGGCCGCGAAGCCCGCTCCGATTGGAATATTCCTCGTACAAGCGCACATACGCGTCGACCATCAGATTCTGATCCAGCGTGCTGACGGCGCGCTGCCTCGCCGCTTGCGACATGCGCATCCACTTGCGGGCATCGCCTGCCAGCGTACGTAGCGCCGCCGCGAACGCCGGAATATCGTCCTGCGGACACAAGATACCAGTGACACCGTCGTCCACCACTTCCTGCAGCGACGACCCACGCGCCGCAACCACGGGCAACCCGCAGGCCATGGCCTCGGCTGCGACTAGACCGAAGCCCTCGCTCCGGGACGGAAAGAGCAGGACATCGACGTCGAGCATGGCAGCCACCACCGCCTCGTCTCCGTGCAGTCGCCCCAGATCATGCGTGTTGTCAGGCATGTCGGCGTGATCCCTGCGCGCTGCATCCCCGCCGGTGTAGCGCAGTTCGAAACCATCGCCGAGCACTCGCATGATGGGCGCCAGCAGGTCGACCCCCTTCAGCGGCGCCCATTTTCCGACATAAAGCAAACGGACAGGATGATGTACTTCGCGCACCGTCGCTGGCCTGAACTTGCCGAGGTCTACGCCGTTGAAAATCACCGTCATCGGTCGGTCGAGCACGGTCCGACGCGCGGTCTCCTCCGCAAATCGACTCACGGCCACAAGAACATCGGCGTACTGCATGGTGCGTCGTTCAATCGGGATCATCCAGCGCGCGTGATAAAGCGATTGCAGCCAGCTCTTGTGGACCGCCACGTCGGGATGATGGGTGGCATGGTGAAGTGTCGCGACGACCGGCATGTTGTGCGGCAGGAAGCGCGGATGGAGCCCGGTGTTCACATGCGCGACAGTCGCCCATGCGGGTGGTTCGGGCACCGCCACACTCCACGGCGCGAACTCGGCGCGATGCGGAAGCCAACTGATTTCCGCGCGAATACCGCGCCTGCACAGCTCGTCGGCCAGACGTCGCGTGAACACATCCGCACCGCTGCCGGCGCGCAGCGCAGGAAACCATATGCCAGGGGCGAGCGGCAAGGTCAGGTAGCCTCACCGGCGATCAATTGTCGTATGTTTCGGCGCAGAGCCGAACCGAAGTGGCACCAGTCGAGCGGTTCCGCGAACGCCCTGGCCTGATTACTGGTCTCGGCGGATCGCCCAATCGAGAACACCCGGTCGATTCGCTCCACCATGGTCGAATAGTCACCGGCAGGCACCAACCAGCCCGATCGCCCATCGGCCACCGCATCAGCCACCCCGCCTACGTCGAAAGCCACGGTAGGCAGGCCGTGCGCCGCCGCCTCGACCGCCACCATGCCAAAGCCTTCCACGTCGCCGGGGATCTGGCGCAGCGGAAATACACACACATCCGCGGCGACGTATGCCGCAGCAAGCGTCAGATCGTTGCAAGCGCCCAGCATCAGCAGGTGCTGTTCCAGGCCAAAGGCGTGGGCGAGTGCCTGCACCCTGGCTGCAGCCCCGGTGCCTGCGCCATTCAGCGCATCAGGCGCTTCGTCGCCAATGACCAGCAATACCGCGTCAGGGTGACGACGCACGACCTCGGGAAGCGCCCCACTGACAAACTCCAGCAGACCCTTTCTCGGCGTCAGCCGCCCCACGGACAGCAGAATTTTGCTGTCGCCCAGGCCGTGTTGTTGGCGAAAATCATCTGCGTTGCCCGCTTTGCCAGCGTCGGGAAGGCTGACACCCGGATGGATAATGGTGACGCGCTCGGGTTTGATGCCTGCAGCCAACGCCAGTGATTGCGTGTGATGGCTGTTGACGATGCACAGATCGCATCGGCGAATAAACGGCAGCCACACGGCGCGATAAAGCCAATGACGTACGTCCAGGTCCAGCCCATGCGCATACACGGCGCTGCGCGCACCGACGAGCCAGGCGGTCAACACGGCGATTGGCGCCGTCAATCCACTGCCGGCGAGCACCACGCGCGGCCGGTGTCGGCGAGCCAAACGCAGGGCCCCGATCATCGCCAGTGGAAGAAATCGCCACAGCGGACACACCGGCACCTCATGAACGTCGAGCCCGGAAGGCAGCGACGCGCCACAACCGCCGGGCCCCACTACGTAAACCTGGAAATCCACGTTCAGTTCAATGGCGATGTGTCGGTTCAGGCGCTCCATGCCCCCTCTTAGCGGAGGCAAATTGCGGGTTACCAGCAGAATCCCGTGCACTTTTCCGCAGGCCGGCGTGTCACTCATGGGCCGCCTTGCAGTAGTGATAAACCTGGTATTGCCATTTCACCGGCCACGTCGCCAATGCCAGTGCCTGCGCTGCGCGAACTGGCCAGGTCAGAGGATTGCCGTGCGTGATCCAGTGCCACGAGATCGGATGCAGGTCGCGCCATCGATCCAGCACGACCAAGCCCGATTGCTGAAGCAGTTCGTTCCATCGATCCAGTTCCAGCACGTCTTCCTTCGCCTTGACTTGCTGAGTGCCCCCATAAAGTCCCAGCCGACGCGTAAGAAACCCGGCATTTGGCACCAAGATCAGAAAGGAGGCATCTGGCTTGGCGACTCGGTGCATTTCTGACAACGCGCCCGGCTTGTCCAGGAAGTGCTCAAGCGACCCCATGCAGGTCACCAGATCGAAGCGCGCATCGGCGAAGGGCAACACCTCAGCCGGCCCGCAATGAAACTCGCCTTCAGGGAATCGCCGTTGACACTCATCGATGGCCTTCCGCGACAGGTCAATGCCGGCGACGGTTGCACCTTGATCGTGAAAGAGGCCTAGCCATTCGCCGGTGCCGCAAGCCACGTCCAGCACCTGTCGCTGGGCCATGTCTCCGAGCCGCCGGCTCACACGCCGACTATGCCAGGGCAATGACGCCCGGCCACCAACGTTCGCGTAGTACTCGTTGTCGTAGAAATCGCGTATCACGTCGAATTTGTCTGTGGGCTTTGTCATGATTGCTCGCTTCAGCGGCTACTTTCGCGTCGGTACATCAATCCGGTGATCTGGTCGGACACCAGCCCGGTCAGGACACGCCCACCGACGCGCTCCACAACAGTGTGCTCATTCTGTCCAGTTCTCCAATTCTGGTGACCGAAGCGCCGTGCACTCCTGGCGATGCCGCAATGCAACTCGTCGCAAACCAGAACGGAAGTGGCGGCCCGTCCAGGCGCACGACGGTCGATACGCGACCGAAGCACGGGATACCGCCCGGACAGCACATGGATGAGGATGTTGGTATCCAGCAAGTAGCCCGGGGCGGCCATTACAGTCCCTCGCGCTCGTGCACGGGCAGATCCGGAATGGCTGTGGGCGTGATGTCGTCCGGCCACGGCGGCAGCGGATCGAGCAGATCGTCCAGGCTTGGGTGCCTTTCGCGCAGCACAACCTCGTCGCCACGGCGAAAGATGGCTACTTCGTCGGTACTGAAACGAAACGCCCTGGGCAAGCGCGCAGCCTGGCGGTTGCCTGATTGAAATACTTTGGCGGTGGGCATGTTGGCGATCTCCGACGCGGATCTACGTGAAATGTGTACATCGTACCTGTTGCTGCCATTCCGGACGTAACCGAATTTTGATGGTCCACACGCCACAGGCGGATGGCGACGCGGGCCACCCGGTGCCACGGGCGGCGCAACCTCGAAGCTCAGCCGATCACGGGGGAAGCGTCCACGCGGCATGGGAAGTCCATTGTGCGGATTCCAAAATGGCGAACACGATTCCGATAGTGGCTGAACAGGCCGCCGTATCGGCTTGCGCCGACATACAATATTTTATATATTGGCTACATGACAGAGCTTAAACCCGTTGAGTTTCGGGGTGGCTCGCTCGACGACTTGCGGGCCTTTCCCCTGTCGGCACGACGCGCAGCGGGCCATCAACTCGACCAGGTGCAGCACGGTCTGGAGCCGGACGACTGGAAGCCGATGACGACCGTCGGCCAAGGCGTAAAAGAGATCCGAATTCGTGATGTTGCCGGTGCGTTCCGCGTCATCTACGTGGCGAAGCTGGCCGATGCCATCTATGTATTGCACTGCTTCCAAAAGAAGACGCAGAAGCCCCACAAGACAGACCTCGACCTGGCCGCCAAACGGTACCGTGAACTGCAGAAGGAGTTAGAGCGATGAGCAAGCAACGACATGCCAGTGTATGGGAAGCGATCGAGGATACCCCGTCTGAGGTCGAGAACATGAAGCTGCGTTCGGAGTTGATGATTGCCCTCAAGGCGCATATCACCCGCACCGAAATGAGCCAGGCGGAGGCGGCTAAGCTCTTCGGCGTGACGCAACCGCGCGTATCCGACTTGATGCGCGGCAAGATCAACCTGTTCGGCATCGATGCGTTGGTCAACATGGCCGCAGCGGCCGGGCTGCGCGTGGAAATGCACGTGCGGGAAGCGGCCTGACTCACTATCGAAAAGTGAATGCGGTAAAGGGGCGTGGTAAAGGGGCGTAAAGGGGACGGAGGGAATGACTGGGACACGATGTGCGCGGGTTCTGCCTGAGCTATCGGGGCCACGACAAGGGCAGCCGGGACCATGATGCCGCGCCGGGCAAGCTCGGCTGGGAATCGCACTCGCTGGGATGGCTCTACTTTCCCGCGTTGGCTGGTTACCCGTGGCGCTTGCTGCGGCGGTTGCGCGAGTTCGCGCCGGGCGTGCTGATCGGCGCCTCGGATATTCCACACGTCGTCCTTGCCGGATGGCTGGCCAAGCGACTTGGCGTGTAGGAATCGCGCCGCTTTATACGGCGCAATTCCCGCCATGGTGGCAAGCGTGCCATTTCCCACACCACGGGCGCCTATGTATCGCGCCGATACATCAACCCGGTGATCTGCTCGGACACCAGCCCGATCAGGAACACGATCACCGCGGCGCTCCACAGCAAGGTACTGCCGTTGGTGAGGCGGCCTTCATGCCCGAACGTCCACGCATAGTTCGCACAGCCGAGCAGGAAGAACAGCGCACTGGCCGGCACGAACAACTTCAACGGCGAGTACAGCGTGGCGATCTTGAAGATGATCAGCAGGAAACGAAGCCCGTCGCGCAAGGGCCTGATGTGGCTCGTGCCGATGCGCTGGGCGGCCTTGATCGGAATGTACGCCACCGCGTAGGCGCTGCGGAAGAACGCCATGGTGCTGGTAGTGGGGTAGCTGAAACCGTTCGGCAACAGGTGCAGGAACTCGCGGAACTTGTCTGCGTGCACGGCACGGAAGCCGGAGGTGAGGTCGAGGATCGGGTGGCCGGTCATGCGGCTGGCCAGCCAGTTGTACAAGGTGTTGGCCAGGCCGCGGCCGACGCCGGCCTGGCTGCCCCAGTCGCGCGCGCCGACCACCATGTCGTAGCCACGGCTCAACTGGTCGAGCAGGCGTTTGACGTCAGCCGGATCGTGCTGGCCGTCGCCGTCCATGAACACCAGGATGTCGCCGCTGGCGGCACGGGCGCCGCGTTTGATCGCCGCGCCATTGCCCATCGAATACGGCGAGGACAGGCAGCTCACGTTGTTGTTCTGGCACACGCTGCGGGTATCGTCGGTGGAGCCGTCGTCGACCACGATGATCTCGGCGTCAGGATGGGCGGCGCGCAGTTGCGGCAACAATGCCGTCAACGCGGGCGCCTCGTTCTTGGCGGGCAAGATGATGCTGAGCTGGTTCAAATGTGGGCTCCCCGGTGAAGGGGGGATCATAGCGTGAAGGTTTGACCGGCGCCGCGATGAAGCAGCGGTATTCAGGCGATCAGGGTCATGCCCGCGTCCTTTGCCGCGCCACGATCGAACGTCATGATGCGTTTGCAGCCTGACGCGGTGGCGCAGCTTGAGATCAGGCAATTGAAAAATGGTGCCAGGGACAATTTACACGTCGCAGGCTAGCTCAATCCGCACGGGACTTCCTGCGACCGCACCAAATGAAGCCAGAGATACTTTGCAGGACCTGTCCCGGAAACTGTCCCTGGCACCTTTTCACCGAAACGGGCTCCGCGTGGGGTAAGTCGAGGAGATGGCTCGGTTCGTGCGTGTCCAGACACGAGTATCGGCTTTCCGCCGCGGAGTCGGGGACAAGAATCCCGACTGGTGCGCCGCGTCATCCTGCCACCCTAAAGACGGCAAACAATGGGTGACCTGAGCACCAGACTGCGGTAGATTCAACCACATACAGGGAATGGGTCACGTAGGTTATGTCATCTCAACTGCAACCGTCGCTGGCAGGCCTCCGCGGCATGGCGCGCCGACTGGTGTCCGAAGGGCTGCTGCCGGAGGATGACGTCCGCAAGGCGATGGTCGACAGTGCGCAGAGGAAATTGCCTCTGGGTGCCTGGCTGCTTGAGCAGAACCTGGTCGACAACGTCCAGTTGACCCGCATTGCGTCGATCGAGTTCGGCATGCCGATGATGGACGTGTCGTCGCTGAACCCGGCCACGATGCCGATGGATCTGCTCAGCGAGGCGTTGATCACCAAGCATCAGGCGCTGCCGCTGTTCCGGCGCGGCAAGCGGCTGTTCGTCGGCATTGCCGACCCGACCCAGTCGCGTGCGCTGGACGAGATCAAGTTCCACTCCAATTGCATGGTCGAACCGATCCTGGTGGAGCGCAGTTCGCTGCAGCGGGTGATCGAGGGGCTGTTGAACAACCTGCGCGACAACATGCCCGACATAGGTGGTGGAGAGTTCGACGAGCTGGACATGGAGATCGGTGACGGAAAAGTCGAATCGACCGGCATCGACGCCAACGCGGCCGACGATGCGCCGGTGGTGAAGTTCGTCAACAAGATCCTGGTCGACGCGATCCGCCGCGGCGCGTCGGACATCCATTTCGAGCCGTTCGAAACCCAGTATCGGGTACGTCTGCGCATCGACGGCATGCTCAAGGCGGTGGCCAGCCCGCCGATGAAGATGGCCAACCGCATTTCCTCGCGTCTGAAAGTGATGGCACAGCTCGACATCGCCGAGAAACGCGTGCCGCAGGACGGCCGTATCAAGCTCAACCTGTCCAAGACCCGCGCAATCGACTTCCGCGTGAGCTCGCTGCCGACCCTGTTCGGCGAGAAGATCGTGCTGCGTATCCTCGACGGTTCGGCCGCGAAGATCGGCATCGAGAAGCTCGGCTACGAGCCGGAGCAGCAGAAACTCTACGTCGACGCCATCCACAAGCCGTACGGCATGGTGCTGGTGACCGGCCCCACCGGCTCGGGCAAGACGGTGTCGTTGTACACCGGCTTGAACATGCTCAACACCAACGAGCGCAATATCTCGACGGTCGAGGACCCGGTGGAGATCCGCGTCGAGGGCATCAATCAGGTGCAGCAAAACGTGAAGCGCGGCATGACGTTCGCCAGCGCACTGCGCTCGTTCCTGCGCCAGGATCCGGACGTGATCATGGTCGGCGAGATCCGTGACCTGGAAACCGCCGAAATTGCCATCAAGGCTACCCAGACCGGCCACATGGTGCTGTCGACGCTGCACACCAACGACGCTCCGCAAACGATCGCGCGTCTGATGAACATGGGCATTGCGCCGTACAACATCACCTCGTCGGTGACCCTGATCATCGCGCAGCGCCTGGCCCGACGCCTGCACGACTGCAAGAAGCCGTTGGAGCTGCCGCCGCAGGTGCTGCTGGATGCCGGCTTCAGCCAGGCCGACATCGACGCCGGCCTGACCATTTATCAGGCGGTTGGCTGTGACGGTTGCACCGAAGGTTACAAGGGCCGCGTGGGCATCTACCAGGTGATGCCGATGCTGGAGGAGATCCAGAAGATCATCCTGCAAGGTGGCAATGCGCTGCAGATCGCCGAGGCGGCCACGGCCGCCGGCATCAACGACCTGCGCGCTTCGGCGCTGCTGAAGGTCAAGGCCGGGATGACGAGCCTGACCGAAGTGGACCGGATCACGAAGGAATGATGGGTGGAATCTCGACGCACAAGGCATCGAACTTGCGTCACGCGCCACGGTTTGCCACGACAAAAATGACCTAAGCTGTACTGAGACCTTGTCAACCGGCCGCCTGCGCCGGCTGGGGCTCGAACTACCAGGGGAAGATGCGCATGGCTACGGCTACCGCAAAAGCAAGTGCAAAAAAGGCGCGCGCGCTAGGTGCCCAGCGTGCCGAAGTCAGCCGGCTGACCACCTACGAGTGGGTGGCGCTGGACAAGCGCGGCAAGCGCATGAAGGGCGAGATGCCAGGGAAGAACGCCTCGCTGGTGAAGGCCGAACTGCGCCGCCAGGGCATGAACCCGCAAACCGTGCGCGAACGCGCCAAGCCATTGTTCGGCGCCAGCGGCAGCACGATCAAGCCCGGGGACGTGGCCATCTTCAGCCGCCAGATCGCCACCATGATGGCCTCCGGCGTGCCGATGGTGCAGTCGTTCGACATCATCGCCGACGGGCAGAAGAACGTCCGTTTCAAGAACGTATTGCTCGACGTCAAGCAGAACATCGAAGGTGGGGCCTCGCTGCATGAGGCGCTGGCGCGCTATCCGGTGCAGTTCGACGAGCTGTACTGCAACCTGGTGCACGCTGGCGAAACCTCGGGCGTGCTGGACACCGTGCTCGACACCGTGGCTACCTACAAGGAACGCACCGAAGCGCTCAAGAAGAAGATCAAGAAGGCGCTGTTCTACCCGATGATGGTGCTGGCAGTGGTCTTCATCGTGATCCTGATCATGCTGCTGTTCGTGGTGCCGGTGTTCGCCAAGACCTTCCAGGATGCCGGTGCCCAGTTGCCGGCACCGACCCAGTTCCTGGTCGACGCTTCGGAGTTCATGCAAAGCTATTGGTATATCGTGATCGGAATCATTGTGGGCGGCATTGCCGCCATCGTGATCGTCAAGAAACGCTCGCCGAAATTCGCCCACTTCCTGGATCGGGTCGCGCTGAAAATGCCTGTGATGGGGAGCATCGTGCGCAATACGGCGATCGCCCGCTTCGCGCGTACGCTCGGCGTGACGTTCCGCGCCGGCGTGCCGCTGGTGGAGGCGCTCGATGCCGTGGCCGGCGCCACCGGCAGTATCGTCTACGGCAATGCCGTGCGGCAGATGCGCGAAGATATCTCGGTCGGTCATCAGTTGCAGCTCGCGATGAAACAAACCAACCTGTTCCCGAACATGGTGGTGCAGATGACCGGCATCGGCGAAGAGTCCGGTGCGCTGGACAACATGCTGTTCAAGGTTGCCGAGTTCTACGAGGAAGAGGTCAGCAATGCGGTCGACACGCTGTCGACCCTGCTCGAACCGATC
This sequence comes from Rhodanobacter sp., assembly GCA_004298505.1. Taxonomy (GTDB): domain Bacteria; phylum Pseudomonadota; class Gammaproteobacteria; order Xanthomonadales; family Rhodanobacteraceae; genus Rhodanobacter. Next base: position 9,078 of record SCRO01000047.1, on the reverse strand, counting down.
ATCATGGTGGTGCTGGGCACCCTGGTCGGCGGTATCGTGATCGCCTTGTACCTGCCGATCTTCAAGCTCGCCGGCACGTTCTGACACGAGCCAAAATTGCCATCCGGCGATGGCGGGCAGTGCCCGCCGCATTTGCCTTCGAAGCGGCGGGCAGTGCCCGCCCTACGCTGGGGATCAGGCGCTGGCCAGCGGCAGCGTGGGCGCGCGCCGCGACATCGCGATCAGCACCACGCCGATCACGATCAGCGGCAGCGACTGCATCTGGCCCATCGTTACCCATGAGGTGCCGAACAGGTAGCCAAGCTGCGGATCGGGCACGCGCACGAACTCCACCGCGAAGCGGAACACGCCATACAGCAGCGCGAACAGGCCCGACACCAGGTAGCGCGGCCGCGGTTTCAGCGACACCAGCCATAGCACCACGAACATCACCAGCCCTTCCAGGCCAAGCTCGTACAGCTGCGACGGGTTGCGTGGCAGGCCGCCGAACTGTTGCATCGTTGGCAACCAGGCGGGATGCGTCGCAACCCACGCCACGTCTTCGCCGCGGGCGCCGGGAAAGATCATCGCCCACGGCAAGTGCGCGGGCTTGCCCCACAGCTCGCCGTTGATGAAGTTGCCGAGCCGACCCAGGCCCAGCCCGATCGGCACCAGCGGCGCCACGAAGTCGACCGTGTCGAAGAAATGCAGCGCCTGCCGGCGCGACCACCACCAGCCTGCGGCCAGCACGCCGAGCAGGCCGCCATGGAAACTCATGCCGCCATCCCACACCTTGAACAGCGCCAGCGGATCGGTCCAGATCCAGCGCGGCCCGCCCTCGTAATAGAACAGCATGTACCAGATGCGGCCGCCCACGATCACGCCGAGCATGCCGTAGAACAGCAGGTCGCCCAACGTGTCGCGACTCACCGGCAAACGGCCGCGCCGACGCCGGTACTCGCCGAGCACCGCGACGAAGAAGAACCCCAGCAGGTACATCAGGCCGTACCAGTGCACCTGGACCGGGCCAAGGTGAAAGGCGACCGGATCGAATTGGACAATGAAAGGCTGCGACATGCGCACGACGCTGATCAGGCAAAGCCCAAGTGTAGCGGTACGCGGCGAACACCGGGGGGTTGGCGCGTTTTGCACGGCTTGCGTGGGCCAGAAGAATCTCCAGCGCGCGCGGGCCGTGCCGGAAACCCAGGGACGCAACGGGCCCGCCGCGCAATCGGGGAATCGATGACTCGTCATTTGCTGGTCAAACCGAAGGAAGGCCACGGCTTCTACACCGAAGCAGACCGCACTGACCTGCAGCAGCAGATGCAGGCTTTCCTGACGAAGTCCCTGGGCGGCTGAGGCGAGCCTCAGACGCTGCTACAGCAACACTGGCCGATCCGGCAACTCGTCCGGATCGGCCTTGTCGTTGCCGGGAAAGTGCTTCAGCAATACGGCATGCGCGGCGGCAATCCCGGCAAGGCTGCCCTCACGCCACTGGCCGCGCGTATAACTGTCGCGCATGCGCGCGCAAATCGCGTCCCATTCGCCCGGCGCTACCCGCGCGGCGATGCCACGGTCAACGACGATCTCGATGCGATGCTCGGCGAGCAGCACGTACAGCAACACCCCGCTGTTGTGCTCGGTATTCCAAACACGCAACTGACTGAACACCTGGCGCGCGCGCCCGGCGGCATCAAGTCCGCCCAGCACCGCGCCTCCCGGCAACAGCATGAACACGCCACCGATCACCGCACCGAGCAGCCCGATGCCAGCCGACACCAGCAGCCACAGCAGGCCGCCGATGATTGCGCCGCCCACCGCTGCGCGCACCAGCGCATGCGTGCGACCGAGCACGCCGCGCAGGAAGATCGCCGCGAACAGCGCGATGATGAATACGCCCTGCAACCCCGGCCCGTGCTGCTCGTGCGGTGCGCCCCGCACCGGCGGCGGCAACGGCTCGCCATTGATCAACTGGCGCAGCGCGCCGACCGCATCGCGGATGCCGCCGTAATAGTCGCCGGTACGGAATTTCGGCGCGATGTATTCGCGGATGATGCGCGCATTGGCCGCATCGGGGATCGCGCCTTCCAGCCCGTAACCCACCTCGATGCGCACCGCACGGTCATGCTTGGCGATCAGCAGCAGTACGCCATCGTCGGTGCCCTTGCGGCCGACCTTGTTCGCCTCGGCAACCGCCAGTGAATACTGCTCGATCGGCTCTGCGCCGGTGCTGCCCACCATCAGTACCACCAACTGCGCGCCCTTGGTCTGCTCCAGCGCCACCAGCTGCGCATCGAGCTGGTCGATTTATTGCGCGGAGAGCGTGCCGGTGCGGTCGGTGACGTGCCGCGCCAGTTTCGGTGCCGCGGCAGCCGCGTGCAGCAGCACCGGCAACAGCAGCAGCGTCGCCAACAGCGGCAGCAAGCGACGGATCATCTCAGTGCGCCGAGGCAGCCGGCGCCGGCACGTTGGTGCCAAAATCCACGGTCGGCGCGGTGGAAATCGCCTTCTCGTTGTTCACGCTGAAATTCGGCTTGACGTGATAGCCGAACATCTTCGCGGTCAGGTTGTTCGGGAAGGTGCGGATCATCGCGTTGTATTCTTGCACCGCCTGCACATAGCGGTTGCGCGCCACCGTGACCCGATTCTCGGTGCCTTCGAGCTGCGCCTGCAGGTTCTGGAACAGGCCGTCGGCCTTCAGTTGCGGATAGTTCTCGCTGACCACCATCAGCCGCGACAGCGCGCTACCCAGCGCGCCCTGCGCGGCCTGGAACTGCTGGAGCTTCGCAGGATCGTTGAGCGTGTCGGCATTGACCTGCAGGCTGCCTACCTTGGCGCGCGCGTTGGTCACCTCGACAAACACCTTTTCCTCGTGCTGGGCATAGCCCTTGACCGTATTCACCAGGTTCGGCACCAGGTCGGCACGGCGCTGGTACTGGTTCAGCACCTCGGACCAGGCCGCCTTGACCGCCTCGTCCTGGCGCTGCATCGCGTTGTAGCCGCAACCGGACAGCATCACGACCAGCAGCAAGGTCACCAGCGTACGCGCGATTTTCATGGAGTCGCTCCTCAGCGGACAGGTGTGCATTGCAGCATCCAAACTGCGGTAACGCAATCATCTCGCCGCCGGCCCCACGCGCCCTGCCGCACCGGGCTTACAACCAGCGCGGCAGCAGGATCAAGCCCCAGCTCAGCGCAACCAATACCAGCAGCACGAACACCGCGGCCGAGCCCATGTCCTTGGCGCGACCGGCCAGCTCGTTGAACTCCGGGCTGACCTTGTCCACCACCGCCTCGATCGCCGAATTGAACAACTCGGCCGAGAGCACCAGCAACGGCACCAGGATCAAGGCAAATTTCTCCAGCCCGCCCTGCCCCAACCACAGCCCGATCGGCACCAGCACAAGCACCAGGCTGGCTTCCAGCCGGAACGACGCCTCGTGCCGCCATGCGGCGCGAAACCCCTTCATCGACCAGCGGAACGCATTCCACAGCTGCTTCGGACCGCGAAAACCCTCGGCTGGCATGGTGCAGCCTCGCTCAGGCCGTCGCGGACGACGGCGATTCGGCGTGGAGGCGGACACGACCCAATGACGACAGCATGGCGTTTGACATAAAGGGTAGAGTTCCGATCCCGGCGCGAAAAGCGGGTACGCCATGATGCCACAAGGCTCGCTGCCGACGGCTGCCTGGGTCGAACCACCTGAGTGGCGCCGAACTCATCACAGCAAAGGCCGGCGGGCAGTGCCCGCCGGCTCACAGCATGCGCCCTCGCGTTTGTCATGCCGCAGTGCAGCTACGCGCGACTAATGGATAGGTTACGCTTGCCCGGCTGTGATCCATTCAGGATCCTTCTGCGTCGGCGCGTGTCCGCACGTCGCCACGGTTTGAACCATGCACGGAAAACATATGGCAATGCAGAATCCACCGGTGTCGCAGACACGCGCGTTCACCACGGTCTTCATGATCGAGCTGTGGGAGCGTTTCGGCTACTACGGCATGCAGGCCCTCATCATTTATTACATGGTGCAGCGGCTGGGCTTTGCCGACGATCGCGCCAACCTGACCTGGAGCGCGGCCGCCGCCTTGATCTACGTGGCGCCGGCGATCGGCGGTTGGATCGGAGACAAGGTACTCGGAACCCGGCGCACCATGCTGCTGGGTGCCGCCATCCTCTCGTTGGGCTATGCGCTGATGACTGTACCCACCGAAAACACCTGGGCGCTGTTCGGCGCGCTGGGCGTGATCGTGGTCGGTAACGGCTTGTTCAAGGCGAATGCCGGCAACCTGGTGCGCAAGATCTACGAGGGCGACGATTCGCGCATCGACAGCGCCTTTACCATCTACTATATGGCGGTGAATATCGGCTCGACCTTTTCGATGTTGCTGACGCCGTGGATCAAGGATTACGTCAACGACACCTGGGGGCATGAACTGGGTTGGCACGCCGCCTTTGGCATCTGCTGCGTGGGCCTGATTGTGGGGCTGATCATTTACTCGTTGCTGCGCGCGTCCATGCGCCACGTCGGCTCCGCTGCGGACGAACTGCCGGTGCACAAGGGCCGGCTGCTGGCCGTACTTGGCGCGGGCGTGCTGGCGGTGGGCGGATCGGCCGCGGTGCTGCAATACGAAGGTCTGGCGCGCGCGTTCGTGATCATCGCCGGCATCGTGGTGCTGGGCATCTTCATCCACCTGATCAGGGCCAGCGAAAAGAGCGAGCGGGCCGGGCTGATCGCCGCGCTGGTGCTGACCATCCAGACCATCTTCTTCTTCATCTTCTACCAGCAGATGTCGACCTCGCTGAACCTGTTCGCGCTGCGCAATGTCGACCCGAGCTTCGACGTGTTCGGACTGCACCTGTGGAACTGGAAGCCGGCGCAGTTCCAGTCGTTCAATCCGATCTGGATCATGTTGTTGAGCCCGATCCTGGCGTTTCTCTACACGCGCGCCGGCAAGAGCGGCAAGGACTTCTCGATTGCCACCAAATTCGCGCTGGGCTTCGCCGCCGTCGCGCTGGGTTTCTTCATCTACAGCGCGGCCGCGCATTTCACCACACAGCCGGGCAAGACCACCTCGTGGATCATGGTCTGGGGCTACGGCTCCTCGTCGCTGGGCGAACTGCTGGTCAGCGGCCTGGGGCTGGCGATGATTGCCCGTTACGTGCCCGCGCGCATGGGCGGCTTCATGATGGGTGCCTATTTTGTGGCTTCCGGTATTTCCCAATACCTGGGCGGTATCGTGGCCAACTACGCCAGCGTGCCGCAGGACGTGACCGACCCGCTCAAGACCATGCCGATCTATACCAACCTGTTCTTCTGGCTGGGTGTGGCCGGCATCATCTGCACCCTGATCGCGCTTGCGGTGCTGCCGTTGATGAGGAAGCTGTCGAGCGAGCATCAGTCACACAATCGCGCCACCGACGTCCCGCTGCCAACGATCGGTTCGGAACAATAAACGACGCATCACCGGCACGGCCCGCATGAACGCGGGTCGTGTGCTGCCGACCCACCATGCCCCATCGCCGCAAAAAGCCACGTTCCCATATCGGCCCGTTCGCGTTGACCCGCACCCTGGCCTGGCTGCGCCTGTGCGCGATTGCCGGGCAGAGCATGGCCGTGCTCGTATGCGCCTGGTGGATGCACCTGGCGATTCCGCTGCTGCCGTTGCTGCTGGGCATCGGCCTGCTTGCGGTGTTTGCGGTGTTCGCCGCGTGGCGGCTGGGCCAGTCGTGGCCGATGCGCGAATGGGAGACCATCGGGCACATCACCGTGGACACCGTGGTGCTCGGCTACCTGCTGTATTTCACCGGTGGCGCAAGCAACCCGTTCATCACCTTGCTGCTGGTGCCGATCGCGCTCAGCGCCGCGGCGCTGTCGGTACGTGCGCTGCTGGCAGTTTCGCTGCTGGCCGCATGGGCCTACCTGTTGTTGCTGGTCTGGTACGTGCCGCTGCCGATGCCGACATTCGGCGACGGGGGTTTTGCGCTGCACGTGGATGGCATGGCCGTGAACTTCGTGATCACCGCCTTGCTGCTGGGCTTCTTCATCAATCGGCTGGCGCGGGCATTGCGCCTGCAGCAACGAGAGGTGCAGCGGGTGCGCGAACGGGCATTGCGCGACGAAGGCATTCTGGCGATCGCCACCCAGGCGGCCGGTGCCGCGCACGAGCTCAACACGCCGCTGTCGACCATGCGCACGCTGTTGCCCGAACTGCGCCGCGAGCGCGCCGACGATGCCGCGCTCACCGATGATCTGGAGCTGCTTGAGGGCCAGGTCGATCGCTGCCGTACGATCCTGCGCGAGATGGTCGCCTTCGGCAAGGCGCAACTGTCGCAAGAATCGGAGCGGGTCAGCGTGGCAAAGTTCATCCATGGCTGCCTGGAGCGTTTCCAGTTGCTGCGGCCTGAAGCAGAGCTCAGCCTGGACCTGGACGACGCCGTCGCGCACACGGTGCTGCGCACGCCGCCGGGGTTACGTCACGCCCTGCTCAACCTGCTCAACAACGCAGCCGATGCCTCGGCCAGCCGTGACTCGTGCGCGGTTAGCCTGCGTGTGTCGCGGGACGGCGTCTGGCTGGAGCTGCAGGTCGGCGACCACGGCCCGGGCTTCGGCGCCATCGACGAGCTTGCGGCGCTCGGTTACTCGCAAAAGCAGACCGGGCTGGGTATCGGGCTGGCCTTGGCTGAAGCCACTGCGGAGCGACTGGACGGTGAACTGGTGGCACGCAATGCGGAACATGGCGCCGAAGTGTGCCTGCGCGTGCCGTTAGCCATGATCGCCGAACCCTCGGCGCGTGGGCGGTAGAAATCTTTGGGCTGCGATGATGCTATCCAAACTTTCTACCGCCCACGCTCCTGGTGGCGCGACGTGCAAGCATTGGCGCTTGCGGCAACAATGCTTCACGATATCGATCGAGGAAACACCGCTGATGACCGACACCACCCCTCTCTCCACAGCTCGTCCGCTGTTGCTGGTCGACGACGACCCCACTTTTTTGCGTGTGCTGGCACGCGCGCTCGGTTCGCGCGGCTTCGAGGTCATCACCGCGAGCAACTTCGACGAGGCGCGTGCACTGACCCGCCGGCATCGTCCACGCTACTGCGTGCTGGATCTGAAGCTGGGTGAGGAGAACGGCCTGCGCCTGATCCCCGAGCTGCATACCCTGGTGCCGGACCTGCGCGTGTTGCTGCTCACCGGTTACGCCTCGATCGCCACCGCGGTGGAGGCGATCAAGCGCGGTGCCCACGATTACCTGGCCAAGCCGGTCGATGCCGATGCCGTGGTGCGCGCACTGCTCGATGGCGACAACGGCGTGCCGGACGACGGCGAGCCACCAGACGCACCGGAGCAGCCGCTGGCCTTGCGCCGACTGGAGTGGGAACACATCCAGCGCGTATTGACCGAGTGCGACGGCAACATCTCCGAAACCGCGCGCCGCCTCGGCATGCACCGGCGCACGCTGCAGCGCAAGCTGAGCAAGCACCCGGTACGCGAACGACCCGACCTGGACGACTGAACCGCACCTCGCCCTGCGCCAATGGCAGCCGTCCGGGTATCAGCGGCGAGCTGACGCCTGCGCAATCGCACAAGATCCCGTAGGGCGGGCATGGCCCGCCAGCTCGTAAAGTCGAAGCGGCGGGCAGTGCCCGCCCTACGGCGCAGGGATCGTCAGGGCTACTCGGTACTATCCGCCGGCACCGGTTCCGGCAGCTCTGCGGTGCCATCATCCTCGCCGCCGTAGATCGCCACGTGCGGCACGCCGTCGGCACCGATCCAGCCGCGGTACATGCCGTCGGTATTGAACGGGATCGAGATCTGGCCTTGTGCATCCAGTGCGATCGCACCACCGTCGCCGCCCAGCGACGGAATCTCCTGGTTGATCACGTCGGCGGTGGCACGCTTGAGCGGCACGCGCATCTGGGTCACCTTCATGCAGATCTCGTACGCCGCCACGGTGCGTAGGTAGAACTCGCCCCAACCGGTGCCCGAGACCGCGCAGCCGGAATTGGCATAGGTACCGGCGCCGATCACCGGCGAGTCGCCGATGCGACCCCAGCGCTTGTCGTTCATGCCGCCGGTCGAGGTACCGGCGGCGAGGTGGCCCTGCGCATCCAGCGCCACCGCGCCGACCGTGCCGAAGTGTTTGGCTGTCTCCTCGTCCGCATGCGGCCGTTTGGCCGCATCCTCCTTCAGCGCCTTCTGCAGTTGCTGCCAGCGTTGCTCGGTGCGAAAGTACGAGGGATCGACCAGCTCGATGCCCTGTTCCCTGGCAAACGCTTCGGCCCCCATGCCAGAAAGCATCACGTACGGGGTTTTCTCCATCACCGCGCGCGCCAGCACGATCGGATTCTTCACATGTTCCACGCCGGCCACCGAGCCTGCATTCAGTGTGTTGCCATCCATGATCGCGGCATCCAGCTCATTTTTGCCGTCATGGGTGAATACCGCACCCGTGCCGGCATTGAAGTTCGAATCGTCTTCCAGCACGACAATCGCCGCCGTCACGGCATCGACCGCCGACTTGCCGGCCACGAGCTCGGCATGACCACGCTGCAGCGCCCGGGTCATCGCCAGGCGGATCGCCGTTTCCCGCACCGGCGTCATGTCATGCCTGATCACCCCGGCACCGCCATGGATCACCAGCACGGGAGAGACGGCGGCGTGACTCGTGCTGGCGACTCCGGCGAGGGCTGACGCGAGCAACAGGTGTGGAAACTTCATGCGACACCTACGTAAGGACAACGAGGACAACGGCGCGAGTATAGCCAGAGCTCCCCGTCATTTCGGAGTGAAAGCCGACCATGCGACCTTGGTACGAGGCCAGCGAAGGCCAATCCGTCGTATCCTTGTCCACCGATTCCCCGTAGCAGGAAGGCATTGCAATGAACAAGGTATATCCGAGCGCGACCGAGGCCCTCGCCGGCCTGTTGTTCGACGACATGACGATCGCCGCTGGCGGGTTCGGCCTGTGCGGCATTCCCGAAAACCTCATTGGCGCTCTATTGAAGGCCGGCACCCAAGGGCTGACCATCGTGGGCAACAACGCCGGCGTCGACGATTTCGGCATGGGTCCGCTGCTGAAGACGCACCAGGTCAAGCG
>SCRO01000046.1 GCA_004298505.1 Rhodanobacter sp. | reverse complement strand
CCTAGGAGCGTGGGCAGCGCGAACACCCGGTTTTCAGCGTGGCCCGCGGCCATCCTGCTCACGACCCTGGCCCTGGCCGTCATGGTGGCTGGACTGTGGGGGCTCACGTGGTGGGCTTTCTGCGTGGCGCTCGGTGGCCCAGTCATCGTGTTGCTGTGGCAGCTGTCCGAGGCGAGAACCAGGGCTCGCGAACCGCACCAGGCGCGACTTCGATCGTGCCCACAGCGAACGCGCCAACGCCGCCTGCTGGCGCAGCTGCGCGACGTGCGTGACGCGGCGAGTTCCCTGCCCGATGCCATCGTGCTGCTCGACCGCACGGGGAATGTGCGCTGGCGCAATGCCGCAGCCAACCGCCTGCTGGGGTTGCGCAAGCGACACCCCGATGGTCCGCTGGCCGAGCAGCTCGATGGCAGCGAACTCGGCGCATGGCTGCTGACCGACCTGCACCAACCGGCGACCGACATGCCCGCACCGGCAGACGCCTCGCTGCGACTGGCCGTGACGATCATGCCGTTCGGATCACAGCTGCGCTTGCTGCTGGCGCGCGACATCAGCACGCTGAGCCGGCTGGAACAAGTGCGACGCGATTTCGTCGCCAACGTATCACATGAATTGCGCACGCCGCTGACCGTCATTCATGGTTACCTGGAACTGCTCGATCCGGCGGACATGCCCGAGCTGGCGCCGGTGCTGAGCGAGATGCGCCTGCAATCGCAACGGATGCGGCAAATCGTCGAGGACCTGCTGACGCTGTCGCGACTGGAAACACGAGAGGCCCTGCCCGACGAGGAGGTGGACATGGTTCCGCTGCTGGAGACGCTGCGTCGCGAAGCCGAAGCGCTCAGCCGGGGCCGGCATGACATTACCGTTGACGCGGGCAGCCAGGCTCGCTTGCGTGGCTCGATCCACCACTTGCACAGCGCCTTCTCCAACCTGGTGAGCAATGCCGTGCGCTACACGCCCAGCGGCGGTCAGATCGTGATTGGCTGGCGGCAGACTGCCGACGGCGCAGCCACCTTCTCGGTGCGTGACAGCGGGCTGGGTATCTCCACGGAGCATCTCAGTCGCCTCACCGAACGCTTCTATCGCGTGTCGTCCAGCCGCTCGCGTGAATCCGGCGGTACCGGCCTCGGGCTCTCGATCGTCAAGCACGTGCTCAACCTGCACCAGGGACGCCTGGTCATCGAAAGCGAGCCTGGACGGGGCTCGACATTCTCCTGCGTGATGGATGCCTCGCGCGTGCTGCCGCCGGAAAACGATGGCGTCCGCCGAGCCCAGGAGCGTGGGCTGTAGAAACTTCGGAGAGCGAGATGATGCTATCGCCATAGGGTGCGTCTAGCGGAGGGTGCACCTAGGAGCCTGGCGGGAAAAAAGCGGCGTGGAAGGGATCCACGCCGCAGTCATGCCCCAGTCGCTTTCGTGCAACACAACTGCGCGAAAATCAGCTCCAGTTCCGGCGGGAGAATAGGCATGCGGATCACCTTTGTCACACAAACCTGGCCACCCCAGGGGCATGGCGTGGCCCTGAGCGTGCGCACGCTCGCCGAGGGACTGGCCGCGCGCGATTTTGACGTCGAGGTAGTGCGACCGGGTGCAAACGGCCGCGCCGGCAACGTCGGTCTGGTGTGTGCGCCTGGCGTAGCCATGCCGGGCTACCCGAGTGTGCAGTTTGGCCTGCCCGCGGGAAACGCCCTGCGCAGGCGCTGGATCGCGCAGCGGCCCGATGCGATATATATCGCGACGGAGGGTCTGCTGGGCGTATCGGCGATGCGCGCGGCAAACACCTTGGGCATACCCGTCGTGACTGGCTTCCACACGCACTTCCACGACTACGCCGCACACTACGGCATCGAACTTCTGGCGCCGCTGGTACGCAAACACCTGCTGCGCTTCCACCGGCGCGCGCAAATGACGCTGGTTCCTACCGGCGCCTTGCGCGCCGAATTGACGGACGCCGGCATCGACCACGTACAGAAACTGCGCCGCGGCGTCGACAGCAGGCTGTTCACGCCGGAACGGCGCGACCTTGCCTTGCGTAGGAGTTGGGGCGTCCACGACGACACCCCGGTATTGTTGTGCGTCGGCCGGCTCGCCGCGGAAAAAAACCTCGGGTTCGCCGTGCAGGCTTGCCGCGCCTTGCACGCGCGTCTACCCCGCGCGCGTATCGTCCTGGTCGGCGACGGCCCCCAGCGCGATGCGCTGGCCGCCGCTTATCCGGATGCGTTGTTCGTCGGAGCGAAGCGCGGCACGGAACTGGCCGCGCACTACGCCAGTGCGGACCTGTTCCTGTTTCCGAGCCTGTCGGAGACCTTCGGCAACGTCGTGCTGGAGGCCATGGCGTCGGGCCTGCCGGTCGTCGCCTTCGACCGGGCAGCCGCGCAGGAGCACGTGGCCAACGGCATCTCCGGGCTGCTGGTACCGACAACGGACGCACGAGGATTCATCACAGCGGCCTACCAACTTGGCCTGGATCCCGAGGCATGCCGGGTGCTGGGCGCCAACGCCCGACGCGCCGCGCAACATTGCCCACCGGATGCGGTAATCGCCGAGTTCGAGAAGCTGCTGAATTCTCTGGCAGTGTGTCGGGCTCTGCCGGTTGAGGCGAGAATTCAGCTGTGCGAGGACAGACAACGAGGATCGGCAGGCGCATCGTGATTCCATGGGTCAAGAAAGCGGCGGATAGCCAGGACAGCGCCAGTCACGGCGCTACGCGCCATGCCTGGCGCACAAAAGCAAACGGCGGGCCATCCAGGCCCGCCGCTTTCCTTCCCTGGGTCAAACTCCCTTGCTATAACGGTTGCGTGCGACCGGGATGACGCCTGGCTACCGTCGCGTAGCGAACATTCCCGGTCACCAATCGTCTAGAAGGCCACCTGGCCGAACACGCCCACTTCGTCGGTCTTCACGTTGACCAGCGGCAGCGGCAGCGGCGTGCTGCCGGAGACATCGCCCTTCTCGTGCTTGTACACCAGCGCAAGCTGGAAGCCCTTGGTGACCTCGTACTGCACGCCTGCGTTGTAATACACATCCTTGGCCGACGGATTGATGTCCTTGCTCAGCGAGGCGTGGTCGTAACGGGCGAACAGGCTGAACCTGGCCGGCAGATCCACGCTACCCCAGAAGGAATAGCCGTCGGCCTTGTCGGCCAGCGGAGTCAGCACATTGTTCCAGCTCTTGGCGTCGAAGTACTCACCACCGGCACGAAACCGCGGACCGGCATAGGCCACCATGACATCGAAACGCTGAGCGGTGTGAATGGTGTTGACGTTCTGCAGCCCGTGGCCGCGATCGCCGGTGTAGCCGCCCACCGCCACGACCATGCCCTTGAACGGCACGAAACCGACGCGACCTTCGAAGTCCACGTTGTTGCTGCGGCTGGGGTTCTTGTAGCCATTGCCGTTGACCGCGGACACCGAGTAGTTGAGGTATTTGCGCTGGCCAAGGTCGCCGCTCAGGTTGATGCCCCAATCGGCCGAATTGGCGTACTTGAGGCGATCGGTCAGCGTATTTTCGACGTAGCGGAAGCCGTAGTAGTTCTCGACAAACGGGATCCACGGCATGTCTGCGGAGCCGATCCGCAAGACTGCCGCCTGGTCGAACTTGCCCTGCACGTACGCCTTCTTGACGAACAGATTGGTTTCGCCGTCGTTGCTGACGTAATTGAAGTCGGTGGTCAGGTTGGCCGACCAGATGTCGCTGAACTGGTGCGTGACGCCGAGGTAGAAGCGTTTCACATCAATACCGGTACCCGATGCATTGGTCTTGCCGGTTAGGCTGTTCTTCTGATCGATATTGGTGTAATCGAAATACATCTTGCCACCGATCGTGGTGTCGTCTACCGCCTTCTCCAGCGCCGCCAGGCGTGCATCGGTGGACGCAGACGGCGTGCTCACCGTCTGCGTCCGGACTCGCTGCTGCTGCATCTGGTCGACCCTGGACTGCAGCGCCGCCAGTTGCGCCTTCAGCTGCGCCAGTTCGGTGTCACTGCTGGTCGCCGCTGGGGGCATCCGGGTCTGGGCTGCAGCCGCAACAGGGATGAAGCCGCTGACGCCCAAACCGGCAGCAATCGCCACGGCAAGTAGTCTCGAACGCATGTCATTCTCCGCATGATGGTAGAAGTCATCTCAACCGCCCCCTCGATCCAGATGGTCGGCCAAGCAAAGGAACGGGAGGCAGGATGCCGGCAACTGTTTACCGTTCGATGCAGATTTCATGACAACTTCGAGACACTCCGGCTGGGCAACGCGCTCGACGCAACACCCTGAAAGATGACAAACATCGACGACTGTCATCTGTTTGAAACATTCATCTCATCTCATTGCAATACGCAACCCCTTAAATGGCGTGGTCCATTCGACGAGCCTCTCAAGGAGCAACCATGTTGAACTCATGCAAAACATTCGCCGCCGCGATCATCGTGGCATCCACGTTCGGCATGGCCGCCCATGCCACCGATGTAACCGGGGCCGGATCGAGCTTTGTCTATCCGGTGGTTTCCAAATGGTCGGCGACCTACGCCGAAAAAACCGGTAACCAGATCAACTACCAGTCCATCGGATCCGGCGGCGGCATTGCCCAGATCAAGGCGGGCACAGTCGATTTCGGCGCCTCCGACATGCCGCTAGATGAGGCAACCCTGCAGAAATTTGGCCTGGGTCAATTCCCCGACGTGATCGGCGGCATTGTGCCGGCGTTCAACGTCGAGGGGATTGCACCGGGCAAGCTGGTGCTGGATGGCCAGGTCCTGGCCGACATCTACCTCGGCAAGATCACCAGCTGGAAGGATGCGGCAATCGCCGCACTGAACCCCGGCGTGAAGCTGCCGGACACGAAGATCACCGTCGTACACCGCTCCGACGGCTCGGGCACCACCTTCAACTTCAGCGACTACCTGTCCAAGGTCAGCCCGGAGTGGAAAGCGAAGGTCGGTGAAGGCACCGCGGTCCAGTGGCCGGTCGGTATCGGCGGCAAGGGCAACCAGGGCGTCTCGGCCTACGTCAAGCAGATCAAGAACTCGATCGGCTATGTCGAATACGCCTACGCCCTGCAGAACCACATCGGCTACGCCCTGATGAAGAATGCCGCCGGCAAGGTGGTCGCCCCGACCATCGCCACGTTCCAGGCCGCCGCTGATACGGCCGACTGGAAAGATGCCAAGAACTTCAACCTGCTGATGACCAACGCCCCGGGCGCAACGGCCTGGCCGATCACCGCCACTTCGTGGGTGATCATGTACAAACAGCCACGCAATGCCGCCAATGCAAAAGTGGTGATGGACTTCTTCAAGTGGTCCTACGAGCATGGCCAGCAGCAGGCACGCTCGCTCGACTACGTACCGCTGCCGCAGAGCCTGGTGAACCAGATCAAGAACTATTGGAAAACCGACTTCAAGATGTAGAAAACATGACAACTTCGGCCCATGCTGCGCGGGCTGGATCCATGAGTCAGTGCCTCGTGCGTCAACCCAGGTTGCGCACGGGGCATTTCCGCTTCAAACAACCGAAGACAACCGGCAGACGATCCACGACAATGCAAGTGACGCTTACCAGACAGTTGGTCCGCGACAGCGAGAGGCGCGCTCATCTCGATGCCCGGTATGACCGGATATTCCGCGGTGTCCTGAAGTTCTGTGCCCTGTTGGTCTTGGCGGCCTTGCTGGGCGCGGCGCTATCCACGTTATGGGGCGGGCGCGAGGTTCTGTTCGGTCAAGGGCTGCACTTCCTGACCAGCGACGCCTGGAACCCGGTCAAGGACGATTATGGTGCGCTGTCTCCGATCTTCGGCACCCTGGTCACCTCGTTGATCGCGATCGTCCTGGCGGTGCCGGTGAGTTTCGGTGTGGCGATGTTCCTGACCGAAATCGCGCCCACCTGGATGCGCGGCCCGGTCAGCTCGGCGATCGAATTGCTGGCCGGCATCCCGTCGATCATCTATGGCATGTGGGGCCTGTTCGTGTTTGTACCTTTCATGTCCGGCATCGAGCCGGCGCTCAGCGCCACGCTGGGCCGGATCCCGCTGATCGGCAAGCTGTTCCAGGGGCCGCCGCTGGGGCTGGGCCTGCTCACCGCGGGGATCGTGCTGGCGGTGATGATCCTGCCTTTCATCACCTCGGTGATGCGCGAGGTGTTCCAGACCGTTCCCACGCGACTGAAAGAGTCGGCCTATGCGCTCAGCTCGACCCGCTGGGAGGTACTATGGGATATCGTGCTGCCCTACACGCGCTCGGCGGTCATCGGTGGCATCATCCTGGGCCTGGGCCGTGCGCTCGGCGAGACCATGGCGGTCACCTTCGTGCTGGGCAATTCCTACAACATCACCTCGTCGCTGCTGATGCCCGGCACCTCGATCTCCTCCAGCATCGCCAATGAATTCAACGAGGCGGTGGGCGTGCATCGCTCGGCGCTGATCGCACTGGGCTTCCTGCTGTTCGTGGTGACTTTCATCGTGCTGCTGATCGCACGCCTGATGCTGCATCAGCTGGCCAGGCGGGAGGGCAAGTAATGTCTGCCCAGGGCCTCTATACCCGTCGCCGCATCACCAACGCCATCGCGATGACGTTCGGCACCGCCGCCACCGTGCTGGGCCTGTTCTTCCTGGTCTGGATCCTCTGGCTGACCCTGATCAATGGCATCAGCGCCCTGCACGGCAGCCTGTTCACCAAAATTACCGCCTACGGCCCGCAGGGCGGCCTGGCCAATGCCATCGTCGGCAGCCTGATGATGGATCTCATCGCCTTGCTGATCTGCACGCCGATCGGCGTGATGGCCGGCACGTGGCTGGCGGAATACGCCCGACTCACCCGGCTGGGCACGGTGATCCGCTTTCTCAACGACATCCTGCTGTCCGCGCCATCGATCGTGCTCGGTCTGTTCGTCTACATGATCATTGTGCTGCCGATGTCGAACATGACCCACGGCGCTGTGTCGTTCTCCGGTTTCGCCGGCGGTGTGGCACTGGCGCTTATCGGCCTGCCGGTGATCGTTCGTACCACCGACGAAATGCTGCAACTGGTGCCGAGCACGCTGCGCGAAGCCGCGCTGGCGCTGGGGGTGCCGCAATGGAAACTCACCATGCAGATCCTGCTGCGCGCGGCCAGCTCAGGCATCGTCACCGGCGTACTGCTGGCTCTGGCCCGATTGGCCGGCGAAACCGCACCGTTGCTGTTTACCGCCTTCGGCAACAACTTCATGACCGCGCATCCGCTGGACAAGATGGCCAGCGTGCCGGTGGCCATCTATCAATACACCAACGATCCGGACCCGACCCTGCACGCCATTGCCTGGGCTGGCGCACTGGTGATCACGCTGTTCGTTCTGGCGTTGAGCCTGCTTACGCGCCTGTTTTTTTCGAGAAAGAAGGTGAGCTATGGATGATCGCGCCAGCGCCATCGCGACACCCGCGGCCGATACCGCGCACCGTATCAAGATCCGGGTGCATGACCTGCATTTCCATTACAAGGAATTCCATGCCCTGAAGGGCATCAGCATGGATATTCCCGAGAAGCAGGTCACCGCCATCATCGGGCCGTCGGGTTGTGGCAAATCCACGCTGCTGCGGATCTTCAACCGGATCTATGCGATCTATCCTGGGATGGAGGCGAAAGGCAAGATCCTGGTCGACGGTGAAGACATTCTCGATACGCGCTACTCGATGAATCGGCTGCGCAGCAAGATCGGCATGGTGTTCCAGAAGCCGGTTCCGTTCCCGATGACGATCTTCGAAAACGTCGCCTACGGTATCCGCCACCACGAGAAGCTGTCGAAGGCGAACATGGCCAACCGCGTGGAAGAGGCATTGCACAGCGCTGCGCTGTGGAGCGAGGTCAAGGACAAGCTGAAGCAGAACGCGTTGAGCCTGTCCGGCGGCCAGCAGCAGCGCCTCTGCATCGCGCGCGCGATCGCCCTCAAACCCGAGGTGCTGTTGCTCGATGAGCCCACCTCGGCGCTGGATCCGATCGCCACCGGTCGCATCGAACAATTGGTGGAAGAGCTCAAGAGCCAGTTCACCATCGTCATGGTCACCCACAACATGCAACAGGCGGCCCGCTGTTCCGACCAGACCGCCTTCATGTATCTGGGCGAACTGATCGAGTTCGAGCAGACCGAAAAGATCTTCACCAAACCGGACAAGAAGCAGACCGAGGACTACATCACCGGCCGCTTCGGCTGATGAAGGCGGGAAA
The DNA here is from genome assembly GCA_004298505.1 of Rhodanobacter sp. Lineage (GTDB taxonomy): Bacteria > Pseudomonadota > Gammaproteobacteria > Xanthomonadales > Rhodanobacteraceae > Rhodanobacter. The sequence goes on along the minus strand of SCRO01000046.1, from coordinate 79,406 downwards.
CGGGGGAACATGTGGTTTGTTGCAAATCTGATGCTCCCCGTTCCCCGTTCCCCGTTCCCACCCCGAGGCATCGCATGACCACCAGCAAAGATCACATCATCAAGAGTTACGACGCCGAACTGAGCCGACTGACTGGCGAAATCGTGCACATGGGCGAGTTGTCGGTGAAGCAACTGGAGGCGGCGATCGACGTGGTGGAACGCCGCGACGAGCGGGCCGCCCAGCGCGTGGTCGACAACGACGACACGATCGACCGGATGGAGCAGGAGGTCAGTCACGATGTCGTGCGCCTGCTGGCCTTGCGCGCGCCGATGGCTGGCGACCTGCGCAACGTGTTTGCCGCGCTGCGCATTGCGGCGGATATCGAGCGCATCGGCGACTACGCCGCCAACGTGGCCAAGCGCTCGATCCCGCTATCGATGGTGGCACCGGTCCGGCCTGCGGCCGGCCTCGAACACCTGGCAAGACTGGCGGCAACCGGCGTGCGCGACGTACTGGCGGCCTATCACGATCGGGACACCGAACGCGCCTACGCGGTGTGGAAGAACGACACAGTGCTGGACGAGGCCTACACCGGCTACTTCCGCCAGTTGCTGACCTACATGATGGAAGACCCGCGCAACATCACGCCGTGCACGCACCTGCTGTTCATGGCCAAGAACATCGAGCGCATCGGCGACCACGCCACCAATATCGCCGAGAACGTGTGGTTCCAGGCCACGGGAGAGCCGTTGCCGGCGCAACGCAAGAAACTCGACCGAACGGCCAGCGCGGACTTTTCCGGCTTGTCCACCAAGTCAGACCCGCCGTAGTCAAGCGCGCTCCTGGCGATTCGTCGACGGCAAAAGCAAGGTGACACGCAGACCGCCCGCCTCCCGATTCGCCAGTGCAATGCGCCCGCCATGCGCCTCGGTGATTTCCCGCGCCAGTGCCAGGCCCAGGCCGGTGCCGGAGCGCTTGGTCGAATAGAACGGAATCAACGCCTGCGAAAGCACGGCGTCACTCATGCCGGGGCCGCGATCGGCCACCTCGATGCGTAGATCATGTGCGTTTTGCAGTATGGACAGGGTCACTTCACCGGCCGCGCCATCGGCTTCGTGCGCGTTCTTGATCAGGTTGATCAGCACCTGTTCGATCTGTGCCGCGTCGAACCACGTTGGTCGCTCCGGCAGCGGGGTCGCCAGTCGATACTGGCAATGCAGCGACAGGCTTTCCAGAAATGCCGGCCAGGCCACCGCCACCGGCTGCGGCGTGGGCAACTTGGCGAAACTGGCGTAGCCAGCGATGAACCCGTGCAGATGGCGGGCGCGTTCGCCGATGGTGGCGAACACATGCGGCAGGCGCTCGATGTCGCCCCGCCGGGCCAGCTCCGCGCCCGAATGTGCCAGCGAGAAAATCGGCGCCAGCGAATTGTTGAGCTCGTGGCTGATCACCCGGATCACCCGCTTCCAGGTCGCCACCTCCTGCCGCGACAGCTCGCGCGTCATGCGCCGGAACGAATGCAGCCGATGCGGTCGCCCCTGCAAGCGGAAGGCACGTTGCGACAGGTGGAAGGTCTCCTCGTTGCCGTCCATCTCCACCGTGAGCAGGGTGTCTTCACCACTATCCACCGCCTGCCGCAACACTTTCGGCGCATTGAGCAGCAATTGAGCGAACTCCAGCCCGCTGAGACTGCGGCCTTCGTTGAACAAATGCCGCGAGGCGATATTCGCGTAGGCGACGCGGCCGACGGGGTCGGTCAGCACCAGCGCCACCGGCGTGTTCTGCACCACCGTATCCAGCAACAGTTCGCGCTGGGCCAGGTGCTGGCGCTGCTCGCGCAGGGTATGGCCCAGGTCGTTGTGCATGCGGATCAGCCGACCCAGCTCGTCGCGCCGGTCGACGGCGATCGAAAAACTGAAATCACCATCCCGATAACTAGCCACCGCGCCTTCCAGCGCACGCAGCAAACGGCTCACCGGCGCCATCGCGCGTCCGGCCAGCCAGATGGCGGCCAGCAACAGCAGCACCAGCCCGATCGCCAACGCAGTGTAGATATCCAGATGCGGTAGCGGCGGCGCCTTGGCCGGCACGGCCGTCACATCAACCGGGACCGTCAATTGAGTGTGCAGCCACGCCAGGAATTGCGGCAACGGCCACTGCGTGACCCCCGCGAAGATCAGCGCACCGGCCACCCCAGCGGCGAGCAGGAGCAGGCTCAGCCGCGCGCGCAGCGTGGTCAGATGGCGCCACATCGCCGGCGGCCCCCGATAGGGCGTGAACCGCTCATCGACATGCCGGGCCCCTCGGTTCCAGTGCGCCATCCACCGGCGGACGGGCATTCTGCCACGGCCGCTGCGGACTCATCACGGCAGCCATGTTGTCGGCCCGTGGCGGCGGCAAGCAGCGTCGCCAAGACGGCCAGTGGACCTGGGAAAATCATGCGACAACTCCTCCGTTTCCATGGTCCATCTTTGTACGACGGCGGTAGTGCGACAAGTACGCGATCTCAGTTCGACGCCGCCAGTCCGTAGCGCTCTATCCGCCGGTACAGCGCCTGCCGCGACAGACCCAGCTGCCGCGCCGCGCGGCTGACTACACCGCCAGCCTGTTGCAACGCGTTCTCTACCACCTCGCGACTGGGTTCGTCGAGATCTCGGCGGACGGTGGAGACATACTGCGGCAAGTTGAGCAGCTCCGGCGTGATCGGGCCGTCCCCGGCCAGCAAGGCGGCGCGCTCGATCGCATTCTTCAGTTCGCGCACGTTGCCCGGCCACGGATAGCCGAGCAGGGCCTCGCGCGCAGGGTCACCCAACTCGCCCCGGCCGTCGAGGAAGAACTCGGCCAGCGGCAGGATATCGTCGTTGCGCCCGGCGAGCGGCGGCAGGTTCACCTCGATCACGTTGAGCCGGTAGTACAGATCCTCACGGAAGGTGCCGGCGCGGATCATCGCCTTGAGGTCAGCATTGGTCGCGCTCAGCACGCGCACCTTGGCCTGGCGCGTCTTGCCGGAACCGAGTCGCTCGAACCGACCGGTTTCCAGCACGCGCAGCAGCTTCATCTGGCCCGGCAGCGGCAGGTTGCCGATCTCGTCCAGCAGCAGCGTGCCGCCATCGGCCAGTTCGAAGCGGCCCTCGCGCGCCTTGTTCGCGCCGGTATAGGCACCGGCCTCGGCACCGAACAGTTCCGCTTCGATCAACTCGCCCGGCAGCGCACCGCAATTGACCGCGATGAACGGACCGCGCGCCACCGGCGAGTTCGCATGCATGATCGTAGCGATGCGTTCCTTGCCGGTACCGTTGGGGCCGGTGATCAGTACCGACACGTCGGAGCGGGCGACCTGGCAGGCCAGGTCCAGGGTGCGCGCCATGGCCTCGGACGCGAACACCAGACCATCCAGGTCGTACTTCTGGCGCAGCGCTTCGCGCCGCTGGCGGCGTTCGCGTCGACTGCGGCTCACCTCGCGACTGGACTCGGACAGCTCCAGCAGGTTCTCCACCGTGGCCAACAGCTTGTTGTCGTCCCACGGCTTGGCCAGATAGTCGGCGGCACCGGCCTTGACCAGTTCCACCGCGGTTTCCAGATGCGTCCACGCGGTGAGCAGGATGACCGGCAGGTCCGGATAGCGCTCGCGGATCGCGCGGAACAACGCCACGCCTTCCGTGCCCGAGGTGGTGTCGGCGCTGAAGTTCATGTCCTGGATCACCACGTCGACCGTCTCGCGCCCCAGCAGCGCCAGCCCCTGCTCCGGCGTCAGCGCCGTAAGCGGATGGATGTCGTGCAATGACAACGCCAGCGACAACGCCTCGCCCACGGCCGGGTTGTCATCGATGATCAGTACGCTGCGGGTCATTTCAGAGCCTGCCTTCATATCCCGAGCACCTCGCGCCGGGATCGGGTTGACCGCAGGGCAAGGAAGAGTGAGAGAGTGTATGTCGATACACGACCGAGTGATAACGCCGCCATGTAGGCAACCCGTACGGGCTGCCTTGTAGCGGTCGCCATGCGGCGGCGCGCGTATACCTGACACAGTCATTTCACACACTCCGCGTCACCACCACCGGCGGCACGGCAGCCGCACGCAGTGCCGGGCCATGCACCGCCAGCTGGCCAAGCAGCCACAGAACCAGCGCGCCGATCGACAGGTAGGACAACGGCAGCCGTGGCAGTTCGTAGTGCTTCATCAGCAACAAGTTCAACACCACTGCACACAGCGAACCCAGCGCGATGCCGACACCTACAATCAGCAGGTTCTCGATCTGGAAATACAGCATGATGTCGCGCCGGGTGGCACCGATGGCGCGACGAATGCCGATCTGGTGCGTGCGCTGCTGCACCCAGAAACTGGACAGCCCAACCACGCCCAGTGCGGACAAGGCCAGCAGGCAGCCGATCACCACCAGCAGCAGCAACCAGATCAGCGCGCGGTCGTCGTGAAAATAGGACTTCACCGTCTGCGCATAGCTGTGGCGTTCGGTGATGATGCGACGACTGTCGACGCCATCGAGCACCCTGGGCAGGTCGTGCAACGTGGCGTCGCGCGCACCCGGCGCCGTGCGCAGCACATATTCGAAGCGCCCATCGCCCTGCGGATACCCAGTTCAGCGCCGCGTCGCAAGAATTTCACCAGCAACAAGGCCACGGTATTGACCAGGCATACCAGCATGAAGCCAAGCGCCAGCAGCGTCTGCAACTGCACACTGCCCGGCACGACATGATTGACATCAAGCCAACCCATCAAGTCGTGCAAGCGGACATTTGGCGGCCGCTGGAAACGACCCAGCGCTTTTTGTTTCTGCGAGTAATGCACCAGATAATCGCGATAGCTCACCACCTGGGCGGGCGTATCCAGCTGTGCCCAGAACTGAATCCAGGTGCAGGAGGCCCATTTCATGTCCTTGTTGTTGAGGGCCTGATCGCCCCAGCACATGAAGTTTCCTTCAGTCGGCTGCTTCAGCGCTATCGCGGTTTCCAGCGGCATGAACACCTGCTCGACCTTGGCATAGCTGCCCTGGGTCAGGTCGTAGAAACGCGGTACCGGCTGCCACGGATCGATCACCCCGACCACACGAAAAACATCCTTGCCAAGCCGCAGCGACTTGCCGACCGCGTGATCCGCGCCATAAAGCTTGACGGCAAGATCACGCGCAATGACCACTACATGCGCCTGCCGCGCATCGTCCGCCGCCGTCCAGCCGCTGCCGTAGGCAAACGGCACCTCGAACATCGTGAAGAAATCGGCCGAGGTATAGCGCGCACTGGCAAAGAACGCACGGCTACTTCCCTGCGGCGGCTGCACCACCACCTGGCCCGCGGTCATCGCCACCTGGCGCACGGCGCGACGGGCATGCAGCAGATTCATCGCGTCGATCCAGGCCAACTGATCTGGCGGCGCCTTGTTTCTGGCATAGCCACCTGTCGCGCGGATCGATCTGCGGGTAATACGACGTGCTGCTGCGCCCTGGCAGCGGATCACCCGACAGCACATGCAGCACGGTCAGCGTGGTCATCGACGCACCGATGCCCAGTGCGATCGCCAGCACCATCAGCGCGGTCAGCACCTTGTTGCGCTTGAGACTGCGCAGTACCAGTTCCAGGTAATAGCCAAACATCACGTCCCCTCCAAAACGTCGCCGTCGCAGGGCGGGCACCGTCCGCCATCCGCTCGTCCCATGAAAAAGCCTTGGCCTGGTGAGGTGGCGCGGCGGGCAGTGGCCACCCTGCGTGGCTGTGGCCGGTTTTTCGGCATCACACGGACCTCGTCGCTTCTACCGGCGGCACCCGCGACGCACGCAGCGCGGGCGCCAGCACCGCGCCCTGACCGAGCAGCAGCAGCGCGACGGCACCGGCCAGCACGTACCACAGCGACAGGTGCTGCATCTCGAAGCGGGTCACCATCCACAGGTTCAGGCCGATCGCCAGGGCGATACCAAGCAACACCCCGCCCATGCCGATGAGCAGGTTTTCGGTGAGGAAGTAACTGAGGATGTCGCCGCGGGTGGCGCCGAGCGCACGGCGCACGCCGATCTGCTTGCGCCGCTGACCGACCCAGAAGCTGGTCAAGCCGACAATGCCCGCGGCGGTAATCGCCAGCAGCATGACGCAGATCACCGCCATCAGAATCGCCATGCCGCGATCGCTGGCATAGGCATCGGCGCGGATCTGCCGGAACGTCTCCACCCCATGCTGGTCAGGGATCACCCGCATCCGGTTCTGCGCAAACAAGGCCTCCGGTGCGCTGCGCCGCACCCTGTCGAGCTGCCCGGGTTGGGTACGGATCACGTAATTAGTGCCATCGGTGAGCAGCCGAAATGGCACCAATGTCGATGCGGCGCTGCCCCAGCTCATGCCCAACCAGGGAGTTTGCATGCGCTCGACCACACCGATGATGGTGCTGACGTGGTTGGCCAGGTAGACCGTCTTTCCCACGGCCGTGGAGGTCGGAAACAGCTTGTCGGCCAACGTGCGGGTGACGATGATTACCGCCGGGTGCAGGAGATCGTCCTTGGCACTCATCGGGCGGATGTCGTCAGCGCGAAAGTTGCGCCCTGCCACCAGTTTCAGGCCCAGCGTGGAGAGCGTGTGGTCGTCCGAAAAATAGATGGCCGTCTGCGCGCTCGGTGCCGATTGATCAGCCTTGAGCCGCAGCGACATCGACCAGCCACCACCACTCAAAGGCACCGAGTTGGTGGCATAGGCATCGGCGACACCGGGCAGCCTTCGCAAGGTAGCCAGATCGGTTGCCATCAATGAGCCGTAGGCCTTGTCGTCGGCTTTGCCTACCCACTGGTTCTGGATGCGGATAAGGTTCGCCTCTTCAAGGCCACTGGGTTGTGACAGTTGTGCCACGCGCTGATGGATGATGAACAGCGCGTTGCAGACGATCGCCAAGGTCAGCGCGATCTGCACCACGATCAATACGGTGCCGGCCTTGTGATGGCGCAGGGCGGTGAGAATCGGTTTGATCTGCACGGTCGATCTCCTCGCTGTCAGTTGGACTTCAGCTGCCAGGCCGGCTGCACGCTGGCCGCGCGCCAGGTCGGGTAGAGCGCCGCCAGCAGCGTGGCGACCACGGCCACCAGCACAGTCAGCATCACCAGCGACAGGTTCATGTGCGCCAGTCGGGCGACGTCCGCTTCGAATACCAGCCCCACGCCCAGCATGCCGACGCCTGTCAGCAACAGACCCAGAACACCGCCGGCAAGCCCCACGGCAGCCGCCTCCAGCAAAAACTGCTTGTAGATTTCGCGCCGCGACGCCCCCAATGCGCGACGCACGCCGATCTCCGGTGCACGGCGCATGAACTTGGCCAGCAGCAGGCCGATCGTGTTGACCAGGCACACCACCAGGAAGCCCAGCGAGATAAGCATCGATACTCGCGTCTCCGGCGGCACCACGTGTTGGAGGTTTAGCCATTGCGATACATCGCTCAATCGCACCGCTGGAGTCCAGTCGAAACGACCCGACTTGCGCTGATCGGCGGCGTAGCCCTTGAGATAGTCGCGATAGCGCGCGACCGCCGCGGCCGTCGGCAACTCCACCCAATACGCGATCCACACGCAACTCGAATGCAGCCAGCCGTCCCAGCCGGCAGCCGCCACCTTGGTGCAGTTGTTGTTGCCGTCGGTACCGATCTGCAAATCGATGGCGCGTGTGAACGGCATATAGAAGTCTGCTTCGCCACCGAACCCGCTGCCATTGGCCACGTCGAAGAAGCGCGGCTTGGGATTCCAGTCCCGGATCACGCCACTCACGCGGTAGTCGCTACCGTCCAGGTTGATCACCTTGCCGACACTGTCGGCGCCACCGAACAGGCGCTGATTGAGCTTGCGGGTAATCACCACGGCATTGCCGCGCCCGGTATCGTCCGACACCGGCCAGCTGCTGCCGTACAGGAACGGCACGTCGAACATGCTGAAAAAGTCGGTATAGGTGGCGTAGCCGTGCGCCGCAATGGGTTTGGCGGTCTGCCCGGTCGGAATCAACGACAAGCCCACCGGATAGATCACGGTTTGCCGATGAGCGACGTGTGCCCGCATCAGCGCCATCGCATCGGTATAGCTCAACGCATCCGGCAGATCGCCGGCCTGACGACCCTGACCCGGGCCCCAGCTGTCGATCTGCGGCACGAACAACTGACCCGACTTCCACGGGATCGGATCACCCGACACCGCCCGGAACACCGCATAGGTGGTCATCGACGCGGCCACGCCGAAGCCGATCGCAATCACCATCAGGGCGGTCAGCGCCGGATTGCGGCGCAGGCTGCGCAGGCCGAGTTGGAGGTAATAAGCGAACATTCGAAATACCTGTGCAGTGGTGTTCGTCAGCAAATTTGTAGGAGCGCACCCTGTGCGCGAGCTTTTGCCACATCACCGAAAAGCATTCGCGCACGACCGCAGGAAGTCCCTTGTGGACAGGGTGCGCTCCTACAACAACGCACGGATCAGGGGTGGGTTTGCGCGGCTGCATCGGCGTGCGTGTGGAAGCGCGGCTCCTCCGCCAGATCGACCACCTGGCCGTCGATGATGTGCACGTTGCGCTGGGCGCGGGCGGCCAGTTCCGGGTCGTGCGTGACCATCACGATGGTGGCGCCGTCGCGGTGGATGTCCTCGATCAACTCCAGCACGCTGCGCGCCATCTGGGTGTCGAGGTTGCCGGTCGGTTCATCGGCCAGCAACAGGCGCGGGCCGCCGGCCAGCGCGCGGGCGATCGCCACGCGTTGCTGCTGGCCGCCGGAGAGTTCGGCCGGGTAGTGCTTGGCGCGCGAGACCAGGCCGACGCGCTCCAGCGATTCCATGATGCGCTGCTTGCGCTCGGCACCCTTCATGCCGCGGTAGCGCAGCGGCACCTCGATGTTGTCGAACACGTTGAGGTCGGGAATCAGGTTGAACGCCTGGAAGATGAAGCCGATCTTCTCGTTGCGGATCTTCGAGCGCGCGTTGTCGTTGAGGTTGCTCACCTCAATGCCGTCGAGGTGGTATTCGCCACCGGAAAAAGTCTCCAGCAGGCCGGCGATGGTCAGGAAGGTGGTCTTGCCCGAACCGGACGGGCCGGTCACGGCGACGAACTCGCCCTCTTTCACGTCGATGTTGAAATCGCGCAACGCATAGGTTTCCACCACTTCGGTGCGGTAGACCTTGGACAGGTGAGTCATTTTCAACATAGCGTGGTTACTCGTTGTCGTTGAAGTGCACAGTGGTTCGGAATGTGTGGTTCGATGGAGTGGGAATAGGGAATGGAGAATAGTTAAAAGCCCTGGGCCGCATGCCTTTCGCCTTACCCATTACCCATTACCCATTCCCGGCAGTCAGTTACTGATCGCGACCTTCGCCGTGCCCTTGAAATTGTCGGTCCCGGAAATCACGATCTTGTCGCCTTCCTTCAGGCCTTCGAGAATCTCCACCTTGTCGATGCTGGAGGCGCCGACGCGGATCGGGGTCTTGGTCGCGATGCCGTCGCGTACCACGTAGGCATAGCTGCCGCCGGATTCGTCGACGAAGGAGCCGCGCTGCACGGTCAGCACGTTGCTGCGCTTGTCCAGCAGCACGCGTACCGACAGGCGCTGGTTCTGGCGCAGCTGTTTGGGCGTGCTGCCATCGAAGCGCAGGCGGGCGGCGACCTGGCCGTTGACCACTTCGGGCGAAATTGCACTGACGATGCCCTTCCAGGTATGGCCGTTGCCACTGATCTCGCCGGTCATGCCGATGCCAAGATCGCGCGCGAAGCTTTCCGGCACCTGCATTTCCACCTGCAACGCCGACAGGTCGATCACGCTGAGCAGCTTGGCGTCCTTGGCGACGGTGGCCTTTTCGGCGATGAACAGCTGGCCGACCTGGCCATCCACCGGCGACTTCACGTTGAGGTCATCGACCTGGCGCTTGAGGTCGCCCACCAGCAGCAGCTGGCGATCGTGTGCCAGCTTTTTCGACTGGATGTCGAAATTGAGGCTGGCGTTGTCCATGCCCAGATCACTGCGTGCATGCGCGACAGCGATGTTGGCCTTGTCCAGGGTGTCCTTGGCGCGGTCGACGTCCATGCTCGGCACGGCACCCTCGTGAAAGGCTTTTGCGTAGCGGGCCAGGTCGCGTTCGGCCGTCTGCTGGTCGATCTTGGCGTTGTCGTAGGCCTTCTGCAGCGCCGAACGCTGCTTGCGCGCATCCACCTGCGCGCGCAGGTAATCGACCTGCATCGCGTCGGCGTTGCTCTGCTCCTGCGCCAGCTTGTTGGTCAGCTCGGGGCTGTCGATGGTGGCCAGCACCTGGCCCTTGGTCACCGTGTCGCCGGCGTGCACCTTGAGGGTGACCGCACCGCCGGAGGTGGCGTACAAGGTGGGGCTGACCGCGGCGACCACCTTGCCCTCGGCGGCGATGTCGCGCACGAACGGCCCGCGCTCGACGGTGGCGAACGACAGGCGCGATGCGCTCACCGAGCCGGAGGCCGAGAACAGCCGGCCGATCCTCGGCGCCAGCCATACCAGCAGGGCCACGACGACAACGCCGATACCGGCCAGGATCAGCTGTCGCTTGCGATTGGGCTTGACCTCGACCAGGCGGTCGGTTGCGGAGGTATCGCGGATCATCGTGCCGTCCCTGACCGCATGCCATGCGGTTACACACGAGGCTCTGCAATCCGCGTGCCACGCCACGGAAACTGAATCAGGTACTGCAATTCAACAGCTTGCGGGATTTCATCCACGCCATGCGAGTGTCCGCGGACACTTTGCGGACAGACGGACGCAGGCCGATCCGCCACCCTTGCGTCGGCGTCAGGCCACCTCGCCGCGGGCGAGCCGGGTGACCAGTCGGAGGCTCAACGTCGACACATTGCTCTCCGTGTTGCTGCTCAGAATTTGTAGACCAGCCAGGCGACGCATGCCACAGCGCAGCATCTGCGCACTCACCGGATGCCACGCGCCCGCGCCGGTTGTCTGCAAGCGCCAACCCGGCAGAGCGATTGCTGCCGCTACCCGCCGCAGCAAAGCCACACTATGGAGTCGCGTGGCCATCACTATTTGGTCAGGATCAGCTTGTCGTTGCGGGTCAGACGCAGGTGGTACTCGCTGCCCTGATGCTGGATCACCAGTTCGCGATGCCCGTCGAGCAACACCTCGCTGGGCACCCGGCGGCTGGCCACGTGTGCGATGGGGAGTGGTAACGTCCGCGCGGCACGGCGCGGCATCGCCAGGTATGCGGGTGAGCGCAGGGAGAGGATCGACATCAGATTTTCCACCGCAGGTCAGTGACACCTGCATACTAATCATTCTCATTCATGTGTCAACCTCCCTCCTGTCGACCTTGCCCCTCAGCCATCCACAGCCTGCCGAATGCGTCGGGCAATCGACTCGTCGAGCCGCGGCGACAGATCCAGTGCATCCAGGTTCTGTACCAGTTGTTCACGTTTGCTGGCGCCGAGCATCACCGTGGAGACATGCGGATTGAGCAGGCACCAGGCGATCGCAAGCTGCGCCAGACCGGAGCCCAGTTCGTCCGCGATCGGTTGCAACGCACGCACCTTGGCCAGGCGTTCGTCACCCTCGCCCAGCACACTCTTGCGCAGCCATTCGTAGCCCGGCTGCGCCAATCGCGAGTCGGCTGGAATGCCATCGTTGTACTTGCCGCTCAACAGCCCCGAGCCGAGTGGCGACCAGATCGTGGTGCCCATGCCGTATTTTTCGTACAACGGCGCGTACTCCACTTCCACCCGCTCACGATGTAGCAAGTTGTACTGTGGCTGTTCGACCACCGGTGCGTAGAGGTAGTTTTCGCGTGCGACACGATGTGCCTCCTCGATCGCCGCCGCCGGCCATTCGCTGGTGCCCCAGTACAACACCTTGCCCTGGCGGATCAGCGTATCCATCGCCGCCACCGTCTCGACGATCGGCGTATCCGGATCGGGCCGATGGCAGAAATACAGGTCCAGATAGTCCACCCGCAGCCGCTGCAGCGCCTGGTGACAGGCCTCCGTCACATGCTTGCGCGACAGCCCGCGTTGGGTCGGCAGGGGATCGTCGACGGCGCCATAGAAAACCTTGCTGGAGACACAGTAGCTGTCGCGCGGGAAGCGCAGGTCTGCCAGCACATCGCCCATCACCTGCTCGGCCACGCCGTTGTTGTAGGTCTCGGCGTTGTCGAAGTAATTTACTCCACGCTCGTGCGCCAACGCCAGCATGTCGCGCGCCTGTCCCCGCCCCACCTGCTTGCCGAACGTGACCCAGGCGCCGAAGGAAAGCGTGGAAAGTTGCAGGCCGGATGTACCAACGCGACGATATTGCATGGTAGAGCTCCTTGGGGAACGGGAAATGGAAATCATGGCACGTCTGTCGTCATAATGATGTCGATGGGGGTGCGCAGCCAGGGCCTCCGGGTTCCGCTGGCCTCATGCCTTGCGCCTGCTCGAAATCAGATTTGTTATCCGACCGGTAGCATCGCCCGTTGCCACTTTGTCGCTACACGCACCCACTTGCCCGCCCCTCGAACACCCATGATCAGGGAGACTCGTTTGCCTACCCTGCATGCGCGACAGGCTCCAGTGGTGGTGTTTTTCTACGGTGGCGACTGGACGCATGGCAAGCGCCAGTGGTACCGGTTCGTCGGCACCACGCTGGCCGCGCATGGCGTCGTCACCGTGATTCCGGACTATCGCAAGTATCCACGGGTGCGTCTTCTGGACGGGTTCATGCAGGACGCGGCACGCGCGCTGGCCTGGTCGCATCGACACGCCACCGAGCTGGGCGGTGATCCACGAAACCTCTTTGGGATGGGCCACTCTTCCGGTGGTCAGATTGCCGGCCTACTCGCTACCGATCCGTCATGCTCGCCGCCGATGGCCTGTCGCTGCACGATCTGGCCGGCTTCATCGGCCTGGCCGGCGTCTACGATTTCGTGCCTGTGAGGAAGACAGAGACCGGCATACGCCACCTCTTCGGCAAGCAACCCGCCCAACAACAACGCGCCGACCCCATGACCTTCGTGCACGCCAACGACCCGCCCATGTTACTGCTGCAGGGTACGCGCGTGCAGAAATTGTCTCTGACCCGAATGGCACTTGCCCAAGCCCCGTCATGCCTGGGTGACCCGGTTACGCTCTACACTCATGGGGCTACCTCGGCCTCGGTAACGAGGTGCCCGGTCTTGACCAGGATGATGCAGCCTTCGCGACTGAAGGGCTGGTGCTGGCCAAGGTGAGGGCTGCGGATCCAGCTGCCGGCCGGATTGCGGCCATGCTCGTCCTCGAACACGCCTTCGACCACCAGGATCTCTTCACCCCCGTAATAGCGGTGAGGATTGAAATACGTTGCCAGCGCCCAGCGCACCAGCGCGGTGTGCTCGGTGCGGAACTCCCCATCCAGCATGAACAGTTCTTCACCCAGCTCATGCACATGGCGGGTGAAGCGCGAACCCGCTGCGTAGCACACGATGGAGGTGGCGCGGACTACCTCGTCGCCGTCGCGTTCGAGCATCTTGCGCTATCGGAGGTGTTGTCGTTGTACACGAGGCGCGCCTTGCCATGCAGCTTCCACAGGAAGCCACCGACATGCGAGGAGATGTACCCATGCTGGGTTGGGTTGAAGTGGCCATTGAGACCGAACGTCCCTCCGTCACCCGACACTTTGACGTGGTCGCCGAACTTGTCGCCCGCACTTACACTGCCGAGGTCGGTGTAACCCACCTCGAAGCCGAGGATGCGCTGGTCGCGATAACCGGCGTGATCGGGCACCCTCTCTTTTGGTGCGCCGGGTGACGGGAGCAAGCTCCTGATTGCTTGACCATTATCGGTGCTTCTCGATAACCAGAAGATCTTGCCGGTGACCCTGCTGACGTAAGCCTCCTTTTTCGAGACCCCACGTCGATCAACCTGCACGTAGGGGGAGATGCCCGGCATGCCAGCACAGCGAAGCCATGCACCGGCGCATCGGTGTCGCTAGGGGACGTGCCATGAGCTTCATCAATTGTAGAACCCAAGCGTTATATTATAACATACAGAGATTCTATAACTTCTAGCGCCCTGAAATGACACCTTTGGAAAGCACGGCGGGCGCGATCGTCGCCTCTGTCGTCGTGGCCTGTGCGGCACTGGTCAGCCGGCTCGTCGTCTGGATACGAGCGGCCTGCCTTCGGCAGTGGTTGCCCTGGATGCAGGCGACGGCCGCAGGCCTGCTGCTCGGGGATGCGCTGCTTCACATGATGCCTGAGGCCATCGGACGCGGCGTCTCGGCCACACGGTTGGGCGCATGTCTCGCTGTCGGCATGCTTGGTTTGCTGGGCGTCGAATGCGTCCTGCGCGCCATGAACCGCGCCGCAGCCACCGCCACATTCGCCAAGATGACCATCGTCGGGGACTGTGCGCACCACTTGGTGGATGGCATCGTGATTGGTGCGAGTTTCGAGATAGGGCCGACGCCTGGCGTCTTGGTGGCTTTGGCTATCCTGCTGCACGAATTGCCCCGGGAAGCAGGAAATGCGGGCGTCCTGGTAGCTGGTGGTTTTGCGCCCAAGCGTGCGTTCGCCCTTTCGGTGGCCACGACGCTGGCCATTCCGCTGGGGGCGATCGGCATGACGGCGATCGGGCATTCGCTGGTCTTCATTGGCTCCAGTCTTGCCTTGGCCGCAGGCGCAACGATCTATCTGGCCCTCGCAGATGTCATTCCGGGTTTGTGGCAAAGCCTCGGAGCGAGCAATCGCTTCGCGCCAGTATTGGGAGCGTCTGCCGGTTTGTTCTTGATGTGGGCAACCGCACTGCTTGATCGTGCCTTGCGGTAAGCGGTTGTTTCGTCGTGGCTGTCTACTGCGAGGTCTCGACAGCACTGGACTAGGCGCGCAATGCATTGTCGCCGGAAACCGGCAGCAGCCAGTACGTGATCGACCAGAAGGCGATTGCCCAACTGCCGCTGGGCGCATCCACCCCGCTCAACCAGGTACCGCTGCAAGCGCCGGGCGTAGTGCAGGGCAATGCCGGCAACATCTACGTGCGTGGCGATCACGCCAACCTGCAGTATCGGATCAACGGGGTGATCATTCCCGAGTCGATCTCCGGCTTCGGCCAGACCTTGGACGTGCGCACTATCAAGAGCGTGAAGCTACTCGACGGCGCGCTCCCCGCACAGTACGGCCTGCGCACCGCCGCGGGGATCGACATCAACACCAAGAGCGGCGCCGAGCTGGGCAACGGCGGCGCCTACGTGTTTCCCGCCGATGCCAACGCCAACCATTCAGGGCATGAAATGAAGCCCGATCGCCAACACCACCGCGGCAAAAAAACCCGCCACTACGTCATCGATCATCACCCCGACGCCACCCTTGACCCGGCGATCAAACCAGCGAATGGGCCACGGCTTCCACACGTCGAACAGGCGGAACAACACGAAGCCGGGCACCAGCATCCACCAGCGAAAATCGTCGGCCGGCAGCAGTGATGGAAGCAGCAGTGGAATCAGCGCAATCCACTGGCCGATGAATTCGTCCCAGACCAGGCTGCGGTGGTCCTCGACATGGAGTGCACGGCCGGCCACGTCGCACGCCCATACACCGATTCCAAAGCCGACCAGCAGCACGATCAGGTAAATCGACAACGGCAACTGGCGCAACAGCAACCACGGCAACAGCGCGGCCAGCGAACCGAAGCTGCCTTGCGCCACCGGCGCCAGACCAGAGCCGAAGCCGCAGGCCAGCCAGCCCGCCGGGGTGGCGAGCAAGGCTCGCCGTTGTTCGCCACTCAGATTTTTCCTGGCACTCATGCGAAATGCTCCCAGCCCGATGATCCAGACTCCAACCAGGTCCCGTCACGCCCGCGCACGCGCACGCCCGCGCCTGCCACGATGCGACCGATCCGGGTGGCGCCGCCGCCGAGGCGGGACAGGTCGGCCTGCACCTGGGCCAGGCGACTGGCCGGTACGCAGAAGCACAGCTCGTAATCGTCGCCGCCGCTGAGGGCAAACTGCAGCGCGGTGGTGTTGTCGTACAGACCGAGCAGCGCCGAGGAGCGCGGCAATAAGGCAGCATCGATTTCGGCACCGACACCGCTGGCGGTGCAGATGTGGCCGAGATCAGCGAGCAGGCCATCGGATACGTCGATGCACGCATGCGCCTGCTCGCGCAGCGCGATGCCGGCAGCCACGCGTGCGGTGGGGCGATTGAGTCGGCCGACCAGGAATTCACGCAGGCTGCTGCCATCGTCATGCCGCGCGGGTTGTTGCAGAACGTGCAGCCCGGCGGCGGCATCGCCGAGCGTGCCGGTGACCAGCACGACATCGCCGACGCGCGCGCCCTGCCGGGTCAGCGCCTGGCCTGGCGGCACGAAGCCGTGCACCGCGATGCTGACGGTCAATGGTCCACGCGTGGTGTCGCCACCGACCAGGGCCAGCCGATGCGGCTGCGCCAACTGGACAAAGCCCTCGACGAAACCTTCGACAAACGCGCTGTCGGCTTGCGGCAGGGTCAAGCTCAGCAGGGCCCAGGCCGGGCTGGCGCCCATCGCGGCGAGATCGGACAGGTTCACTGCCAGCGCCTTCCAACCGATGTCGGCCGGTGCCGTGCCGCGTGGGAAGTGCACCCCGTCAACCAGGGTGTCGATGGCTACCGCCAGCTCCTGTCCAGCCGGCACGGCCAGCACGGCAGCATCATCGCCGATACCCAGGCGCACATCGTCGCGCGGCTGCGCGGTGCGTTGGCGGATCAGTTCGATCAGGTCGAATTCCATCGCTGTCGTAGCGTCACCCATCGTCGTGCACGAACACCTGGACGGGCTCGTCTTGCCGGGTGGATTCGTGCGCAAGACGAAAGCCCGCCTTCACCGCGACACGGATCGACGCGGCGTTTGCCGGATCGACTCGGTTTCCAATGCCGGCACGAGCTGGTCGGTGAATGCGCTCGCGTTGCCGCCGCTCATCAGCCGCGCTTCTCGACCGCGCGCAGCTCGGCCGCGAGTTTGTCCAGCACGCCGTTGACATAGCTGTGGCCATGATCGGCGCCGAAGCGCTTGGTGACCTCGATTGCCTCGTTGAGCACCACGCGATAAGGCACGTCGGGGCGGTATTTCAGCTCATACGCGGCCAGCCGCAATACGGCGCGCTCGATCGGATCGACCTGCGCCACCTCGCGGTCGAGGTGCGGGCGCAGGGAGGTGTCGAGCGCGTCGACGTTCTTTTCCACGCCATGCAGCAGGTCCTCGAAATACTCGAGGTCGGCCACTTGCATGTCCTGCTCGTGACGGAACTGCTCGATCACCGCGTTCATGTGGCTGCCGCTGAGCTGCCACGCATACAACGCCTGCAGCGCGCGGCGGCGGGCACGCGAACGTGCCTGCAGATTGAGCCCGTGCGCCGGCTGCGCCATCAGAGTTTCCCGTACAGGTTGACCATTTCCAGCGCGGCCAGCGCGGCGTCGACACCCTTGTTGCCGGCCTTGGTGCCGGAGCGCTCGATCGCCTGCTCGATGCTGTCGGTGGTCAGCACGCCGAACGCGACCGGCACGCCGGAGCCGTAGGCGGCCTGAGCCAGGCCCTTGGCGCATTCACCGGCGACAAAATCGAAGTGCGGGGTGGCGCCGCGGATCACCGCGCCCAACGCGATCACCACCACGTACTTGCCGGAATGTGCCAGCTTGTTGGCCGCCAGCGCGATTTCCCAGGCCCCGGGAACGCGGATCAGGTCGATCGCGTCATCCTTCACGCCATGGCGCAGCAACACGTCGCGCGCGCCGGCCACCAGCGCCTCCACGACGAAGCCGTTGAAGCGGCCGGCGACGATGGCAAAACGGCCCTTGGGCGTGGCGAAATCGCCTTCGATGGTTTTCATGCTTGGGTTTCCTGGGGACCAGCCCGTGTGGGCCGCCTATTTTACGGGTTTTCGGCGCCGCTGACCCAAACGACACCGTCGAGATGCGGATAGCCGCTCACCTGCAGCCGTGCCGCGTGGCCATCCACGCGCAGCCGCGCGGGCGCGCCGAACGGCAGCGTGAGCTGCTGGCCCGCATGGCCGTGCGGCAGGCCGTCGATCAGCGGGATGCCGGCCACGGCGCGAATCTGGGCGAATGCAGCGGCCAGGTTGTAGCCGTTGTCGCGGCTGCCGGGCTCGCACTGGCTGAAGTTGCCCAGCAGCAGCGCCTGCTGCCGGGCCAGCACGCCGGACTGGTGCAACTGGTAGAGCATCCGCTCGATCCGGTACGGCGATTCGCAAACATCCTCGACGAACAGGATGCCGCCCTCGATCGTGGGGAAGTACGGCGTACCCAGCAGGCTGCACAGCACGGCGAGATTGCCACCCCATAGCGGCCCATGCAGGTCGAGATCGGCCTCGGTGCGGCTGCTCCACGCCACATTCGTGGCCGGCGAGGTCAGCGTGGCCCAGAATTGCCGCCAGGTGGACTCGCTGCGCGCTTCGGCGCCGAGATCTGCCAGCAGGGGCCCACTGAACGTGCACAGGCCGCTCATGGCATGCAGCGCCAATTGCAAGGCGGTGAAATCGCTGTGGCCGACGAGGGCCAGCGGTGCGTCGTGCAGGCGCTCGCGCAAGGCGCCGTAATTCAGCCGCGCCAGCAACCGCCCTACGCCGTAGCCACCGCGCGTGGCCAGGGCGATATCCGGCAGGATGTCCAGCGTCGCCAGCGCGTTGATATCCGCGGCACGCTCGGCATCGCTGCCGGCAAAGCGCAGTTCGACCCGGTCGAGTACCTCGGTACGCTCCACCATGCAACCCGCCTCGCGCAGCCGGGCCACGCCGCGGGCCATGGCGGCGGCATCGCAAGCATGGCCGGAAGGGGCAATCAGTCGGATATGGGCTGGATGCATTGTTCGCAGTAGGTGGGCGATTTTTTCACAGCCTCTCAGCAGGGCATGACCAGCGGATCGTCGGGCAGTGCGCCGATGTCCTGTATCGCCTGGCGCGCTTCGCTCAACGTGGCCTCGACCTCGTGCACGACGGCTTGGGCCCGAGGCATGCTCGAATCGGGCACCATTACCGCGATGTAATCCATCGCCGGCAGCTGGCCCACGCCGCCGGTGAGATACTCGCCGGCGATATGCGCCGGGATCTCGGCGGCCGCCAGCGCATCCTTGACCAGATGGGCATCGAACAGGTTTTCGGCGCGGTAGACGATGTGCATGGCATCCACGCTAACCCGCCGCGCGTGGCAGAGCAAGGCCGCGCAGGGTACCTGCCCTGCGCCTGGCACGGGCGAAAGGGTAAACTTGGTCGTTTCCGCCACCGCTCGCGAGCGTCGCCCGATGTCGAACGATAACCCCGTCCTTGCGTCCACCCCGCCCGCGGCGGCCACGACGCACCAGGATTTCATCCGGCAGATCGTGCGCGACGACCTGGCGTCGGGCAAGCACACGGCAATCCACACCCGCTTTCCGCCGGAGCCGAACGGCTACCTGCACATCGGCCATGCCAAGGCGATCTGCCTGAGCTTCGGCATCGCGAAAGAGTTCAGCGGCTGGTGCAACCTGCGCCTGGACGACACCAACCCGGGCAAGGAAGACCCCGAATTCGTCGAGGGCATCAAGGACGATGTGCACTGGCTCGGTTTCCAATGGCATGAACTGCGGCATGCCTCGGATTACTTCGAGGTGTTCTACCGCGCCGCCTGCAAGCTGATCGAGGACGGCGTGGCCTACGTCGACGACCTCGACGCCGAGCAGGTGCGCCTGTACCGCGGCACGCTGACCGAACCAGGCCGCGACTCGCCGTATCGCGGGCGTTCGGTGGAGGAAAGCCTTGATCTGTTCCGGCGCATGCGCGCCGGTGAATTCGCCGACGGCAGCAAGACGCTACGCGCGAAGATAGACATGGCCTCGGGCAACATCAACCTGCGCGACCCGGCAATCTACCGGGTACGCAAGGTCGTCCACCAGAACACCGGCGATGCGTGGCCGATCTACCCGATGTACGACTACGCGCACTGCCTGTCCGATGCGCTGGAAGGCATCACCCATTCATTGTGCACGCTGGAGTTCGAGGATCACCGCCCGCTGTACGACTGGTTCGTCGACAAGGTCGACCTGCCGAACCACCCTGAGCTGTGGCAGCCGCTGCTCGACGCGGGCCTGCCCACCCAGCCGGCCAAACCGCGCCAGATCGAATTTTCGCGCTTGAACCTCAGCTACTCGATCACCAGCAAGCGCAAGCTGGCCCAGCTGGTCAGCGAGAAGTTCGTGGACGGCTGGGACGACCCGCGCATGAACACGCTGCGCGGGCTGCGTCGGCGCGGCTTCACGCCGACCGGGCTGCGCCTGCTGATCGAGCGCGTGGGCGTGAGCAAACAGAACAGCGTGATCGACTATGCCGTGCTGGAGGGCTGCATCCGCGAGGATCTGGACGCCACCGCCGCGCGGCGCATGGCGGTGCTCGATCCGCTGAAGCTGGTGCTGACCAACGTGCCGGAAGGCCACGAGGAAACGCTGTGCTTCCCGAATCATCCCAAGGACGAGAGCTTCGGCACGCGCGAAGTGCCGTTCGCGCGCGAGGTGTGGATCGAACGTGACGACTTCGCCGAGGTACCGCCGAAGGGATTCCACCGGCTCAAGCCCGAGGGCGAGGTACGTCTGCGCGGTGTGGGCATCGTGAAATGCACCGACATCATCAAGGACGCCGAGGGCCAGGTGACCGAACTGCACGGCACGCTCGATCCGCAAACCCGCCACGGCCTGCCCGGCGCCGAGCGCAAGGTGAAGGGAACCATCCACTGGGTCAGCGCGAAGCATGCGGTGGCCACCGAGGTTCGTCTCTACGATCGCCTGTTCAACGCAGCGGCGCCGGACAGCGAGGAAGACGGCAAGAGCTGGCTCGAACACATCAATCCCGAGGCCAAGCACGTGGTACAGGGCTGGCTGGAGCCCGCCGCGGCGAACGTTGCGCCAGAACAACGCTTCCAGTTCGAGCGCCTGGGCTATTTCGTGGCCGACCGCGTCGACCATCGCGCCGACGCACCGGTCTTCAACCGCACGGTGACCTTGCGCGACGTATGGGCGCGCAACGTTAACCAGTGAACGGAAGGAACTATTTACGCGGCCAAGCGATGCCTGAACCCAGATCCACAGGATTTTCGCGAAGCATGCAGCCGCCGCGAGTCGTTGCATACGCTTCCCCCGCTCTGCGGGGGAAGGAAAACGATCGTCGCGGCGACGATCGTCGAATCTCCTCAAGCTGTTTGAAACTTCATCTGGCCGAACCAACATGCTGCCCTTGCAAATTCATCTGACCCTGCCGCCGTGGATCGGTGAGGTGGCGGACACCAACAAGCGTTATCAGAGCGACGAGGAACGCGTCGGCCTGGCGATCGAACTGTCGCGGCAGAATGTGGATCGCGCTGGCGGCGGGCCATTCGGTGCGGCGGTGTTCAACGACCACAGCGGCCGGCTGGTCGCAGTCGGCGTGAACCGCGTAGTGCCGCAGGGCTGCTCGCTGGCGCACGCGGAAATCCTGGCGATGATGATTGCCCAGCAGCGTCTCGGCAGGCATCGGCTGAACGAAGATGGCGGCCACTACGTGCTGGCCACCAGCTCGCAGCCCTGCTGCCAATGCTACGGCGCGAGCGTCTGGGCGGGCATCGACGAGTTGCTGATCGGCGCGCGCACCGAGGATGTCGAGGAACTCACCGAATTCGACGAAGGCCCGTTGCCGAGTGACTGGATCGGCGAACTCACCCGCCGCCATATCGCCGTGCGCCGCGACATCCTGCGCGACGAGGCGCGCGACGTGCTCACTGCCTATGCCACCAGCGGCCCCTCGTATTGAGCCGCTGGCGTGCCGCGCTACCGCTGCTCCTGCTGCTGCTGGCGGGCATCGTGTTGTTCGCCTCCGGTTCACTCGATGCCCTGACCCCGCGCCAGCTGGTTGCCCATCAGGCCGAGCTGCACGCGCAGATCGCGCTCCACCCCTGGTTCAGCCGGCTGGCCTACGTCGGGTTGTTGACCCTGGGGGTAGCCACCGGCATCCCCGGCACCATCGTGATCATCCTCGCCGGCGGCTTCGCCTTCGGCGTGGTCGACGCCACCCTGACCTCGTCGGTGGGACTCATCCTGGGCGCGCTGATCCTGTATCTGGCCAGTCGCTACGCGTTCGGCCCCGGCAGCCGGCAGCCGCCACCGCTGGTGGCACGGCTGCATCACGGCTTCGAACGGCACCCGGTCAGCTACACCCTGTTTCTGCGTTTCGTGCCGGTACTGCCGTTCGGCGCGGTGACCGTGGCGCTGGCATGGCTGCGTTGTCCGCTGTGGCTGTTCCTCGGCGCCAGCTGGCTGGGTGGCACGATATCGCTGCTTTTCGAGACCTCGATCGGCGCCGGTCTGGGCGACGCGATGAGCCAGAGCGACAAGTTCGGTATCGGCTTGCTGCTACACCGCGAGGTGTTGCTGCCGCTGGGTGCCATCGCCCTGCTCGCCCTGCTGCCACTGCTGATCGAACGAATGACCAGGCACCGGCGCGACCGCGACACGTCCGACTGAACGCAGCTCGATGCTGCTCCGGACAGCTGGTGTACCTCTCAAGCAACCTCAGCGTCCGCGCTCCGCCTACCGTCCAGAGTGCAGAACAGCATCTTGAGCAGCCACAAGATTCCTGAAGAATCGGCTCACTGCTCTCACTGCTGAGTCGAGGCGCCTGCAGCAAACTTCGTGATCGCCGCCGCGTCGGTGGAAGCGGCAACCACGATGTCAGGAACTCCGGTGCGCTCAGTTCGGCGGCGGGGCGCTCGCCGACGTAGGGAAATGCGTCGTGAACCATCCGGGCCTCTACTTTCACCCGGTAGTCGTCCGCCTATGTCTGCAATGCCAGCCACTCATCGGTGAGCATGGGGGCATCCTCGCTGGGGGCATCGCACATTGAAGAATGCCCCATGCCCCCGATGTCAGCCGGATTGCAACGGATGCCCCCAGACGGTATCGGACAAGAAAAAGGCCGGAAGTCTTGCTGTTGCTTGGCTTGCCGGCCTTCGTTGAATGCCATCGGATGGCGTATTGGTGGGTCGTCCGGGACTCGAACCCGGGACCAATAGATTAAAAGTCTACTGCTCTACCAACTGAGCTAACGACCCGGGTTGCAAGACGCGCCTGACGGTACCAGGCCAAGCCCGCGATTTTACGGCCTGCACCACGGGCACACAAGCAAGCGCGTGCTCAAACGTAGCGGGTGGGATCGGCGATGCCGGCCTCGCGAAAGCCCTGCGCGCGCAACCTGCATGCGTCGCAATGGCCGCAGGCCCGGCCTTGGTCATCGGCCTGGTAACAGCTGACCGTGGCGGAGAAATCCACACCCAGGCGTTGGCCCTCGCGCGCGATGTCCGCCTTGCTCATGCGCACCAACGGTGCATGGATGCGGATACCGGCACCCTCGACGCCGGCCTTGGTCGCAACGTTGGCCAACTGCTCGAACGCCTCGATGAAGGCCGGGCGACAATCCGGGTAGCCCGAATAATCGACGGCGTTGACCCCGCACCAGATGTCGCTCGAACCCAGCACCTCGGCCCAGCCCAGTGCGATCGATAACATGATTGTATTGCGCGCCGGCACGTAGGTCACCGGAATGGCAGCGCTGTCGACCGCATCGAGCGGCACATCGATATCCGCCGTAAGCGCCGAGCCGCCGATGCTGCGCAGGTCGATCGCGACGGTCTTGTGCTCGACCGCACCGAGCATGGCCGCCACTCGATCGGACGCTGCCAGTTCGGAGTGGTGCCGTTGGCCATAGGCCACGCTCAACGCGTGCACCCGATAGCCCTGCTCCCGCGCCAGCGCGATGGTGACCGCAGAATCCATGCCGCCTGATACCAGCACGACGGCCTTGCGCAACGTTTTATCTGCCATGACTTGTTCCACACGGGTTGTGACCGTCACCGGCTGCGAACGCCACCGGCAGCACCAGCTTGCAATTACTTTCCGGCGGCATCGTTCCACAGCAGCTTGTGCAACTGCAGCTGGAAACGCACCGGCAGCTTGTCGGCGAGGATCCACTCGGCCAGGTCGCGCGGCTCCACCGCACCATGTACAGGTGAGAACAGCACCATGCAGCGATCGGCCAGCGCATGTTCTGCCAGCATGGCGCACGCCCATTCGTAATCGGCACGGCTGGCCAGGACGATCTTGATCTGGTCGTGCGGTAGCAGATGGTCGAGGTTCGACCACAGGTTGCGCCGGCTTTCGCCCGAGCCCGGCGCCTTCAGATCCATCACCTTGCGCACGCGCGGATCCACCGCCGACACATCGAGCGCCCCCGAGGTTTCCAGCGATACCTGATAACCGGCATCGCACAGCTTGCGCAACAGGATCAGGCAGCGCTTCTGCGCCAATGGCTCGCCGCCGGTGACGCAGACATGCTTCGCGCCATGCGTGGCGACCTCGGCCAGGATGTCGTCGATCGCGTGCCAGTCGCCGCCATGGAACGAGTATTCGGTGTCGCACCAGACACAGCGCAGCGGGCAACCCGTCAGCCGGACGAACACCGTGCGCCAGCCGATCGCATCTGCCTCGCCCTGGATCGAATGGAAAATCTCGGTGATGCGCAATCGAGCGGGTGCCTTGACGGCAGCCGTGGTGGGCACCATGGGTGCTTCGTCGCCACTCATGGCGAAACTCAGCTGCCGGACTGCAGCTGCAGACGCTGCAGGCGCTCCTGCGCCAGGCTGGCCGAGTCCGAACCCGGATACTTGGCGATGACCTGTTTCAACGTGGCCTTGGCCGCCGCGGTCTGCTTCAGCTCGATCTGGCAGTAGCCGACCTTGAGCAGCGCATCAGGCAGCTTGTCGCTCTGCGGGTACTGGGCTACCAGGTGCTTGAACGCATCCAGCGCAACTGCGTAATTGGTGGTGACGAAATACGATTGTCCCAGCCAGTACCAGGCGTTGGGCACCAATGCGTGATTCGGATACTGCTGGATGAAACTGCGAAATTCCCGTGAGGCCGCCACGTAGTTACCCGCACGGATCGACTGGAAGGCAGTGTCATAAGCTGCCTGGGCCGCGACCGGATCGGCAACGCCGCCACTGGAGGCTGCTGCGGCCGGCTGACTCGACGCGAGCGTCGCCGTCGTAGCCGCCGCCGGATTGACCGCCTGTGCCTGCGGCCTGCCCGTGTTGCCCGCACCACCACCTTCGAGGCGCGCGAGGCGCGCGTCGAGGTCAGCGTACTGGGCCTTGTTCTTGTCGTTGAGTACTTGCAACTGATGCTGCAGTTCTTCGACCTGTCCCTGCAACTGGCGCATCTGGTCGCTCAACTGCTGGATCTGGTTGACCAGACCGGTACCGCCCTGGTCGCGGCTCTGCGCCTGCTGCTCCAGCCGGGTGACGCGGTCGGCCAGGCTCAAGCGCGAGTCCTGCGCAAATGCCGGGTACGCAAACAGCATGGCGGACGCGATCGCGCCCGCCATGCTGTACCTGGCTGCAAAATTTCTAGCCAGTCGCTTCATCATTACTCAGCCGTGTAGACGATCTCGACGCGGCGGTTCTTGCTCCAGCAATCCTCGTTGTGCTCACGGCAAACCGGCTTTTCCTTGCCGTAGCTGATCACGGTCATCTGGCTGGCCGAGGCGCCATTGGCCTGCAGCGCGCTTGACACGGCATTGCCACGACGCTCGCCCAGACCCAGGTTGTACTCGCGGGTGCCACGCTCGTCGGTGTTGCCTTCCAGACGCATCTGGGCGGTCGGACGATCCTGCAGGTACTTCGCATGGCAAGCCATGATCTGCTGGAATTCCGGCTTGATTTCGCTCTTGTCGAAATCGAAGTACACGACGCGCTGACGCAGGCAGGCATCGGTATTGAGATCGGCCGGGGTGTACTTGTCATTGGCAACCGGGGCCTGCGGCTGGGTCGGCTGCTCCACCGGCGGCTGCGGTTTGACTTCCTGCTTCTTGGCGCAAGCGGCCGCACCTACACTGAGCAGGGCAACCAGGGCGATGCGAACGGTCTTATTCATGGTGGCATTCCTTAACGAGTTGAGTTCCGATAAACAGATGACGATTGGGGTTACAAAAACAGTTTTCGCCGGTGTACCGGCTGTTATTCTGACATCCGAAAGATCGACGGTACGTGATGCTGCACCATCGCTCTGGCTGGCGAGGCCGCGACAAGCGCGTCCTCGCCGGAAACCGAAACGCGCCATTGGCGCCGCTCGGGCCCGTCCATGGGCATGATGCCGTCGCGCATATGCATGCACGACAGCATGGAAAAATCAACGCTCGCGGAAGGGGCCCCAGGCAGGCTCCTGGACGTTGCCCTCTGCCAGCTTGAGCCTCTCGCGAACCAACCCGTCACTGGATACCGAATACAGGACTCCGCGGCTACCTTCGGTTGCGGCATACAGGAGCATGCCGGCATTGGGTGCGAAGCTGACCGCGTCGTCCAGCGGACCGGGCGAGATGAAGCGCTGCTGCCCGCCCAGACTCTGATCCTGAACAACAATACGATACACGTTCCCGTTGCCCTGCACCATCGCGAGCTGCTTGCCGTCGTAGCTGACCGAGGCCTTGGCGTTGTACTGCCCCTGGAACGTGATTCGCTGGGGCGTGCCACCAGTGGCTGAAATCTGGTAGATCTGCGGCCGGCCGGAACGATCCGAGGTGAAATAGATGCTCTGGCCGTCGGGCGCCCACACCGGCTCGGTGTCGATCGAAAGGCTGTGCGTCAGGCGGGTTTCCTGGTGGCTGGCCAGATCGATCACGAAGATTTCCGGATTGCCGACATAGGACAGCGACACGGCCAGCTTCCTGCCATCCGGCGACCACGCCGGGGCGCCATTGATACCCTTGCGCGCCGACACCAGCTGGCGCGCGCCGGTGATGATGTTCTGGATGCGGATCGACGAATTGCCATCCTCGAACGAGACGTAGGCGATGCTTGAACCATCCGGCGACCACGCCGGCGACAGCAGCGACTCGCGCGAGCGCACCGCCACCTGCGGGTTGTAGCCATCCGAATCGGCCACGATCAACGAATAGGTCGTCTTGTCGCCCAGGCCAACCGCGGTGATGTAGGCGATGCGGGTCCAGAACGCACCACGCACCCCGGTGACCTTCTCGTAGACCTTGTCGGCGATGCGGTGCGCGACGCTGCGCAGGTCGCCGGCCGGGCTGGTGAAACTGCCGCCGAGCAGTTCCTGTTGCTTGTTGACATCCCATAGCTCGAAATCGACCTTGAGCGTAGCGCTGCCGGCATCGCTGATACGGCCGACCACGATGTAGTCCTGCTTGAGCAGGCGCCAGGTGGCGAACTTGATGTCCGAACCCTGCGACGGCGTCTCCACGATGTCGCTCTTGGCCAGCGAACGGAACTTGCCCGAACGGTTGAAATCGTTGCGCATCACGGCGGCGACGTCGGTCGTCAGCGGCGTACCGCCTTGCTGGGCAAACGGCACCACCACGATCGGGGTGGCAGTCTTGACCCCACCCACGATATCGACCGTCAACGGCGACTGTGCGGCAACCGGGCCGACGAATAGTGCCGCCAGCGCCAGCACGATGATGGCGAGGCTTGACCTGAATTTGCGCATGGGCTTGATCATTGCGGCCTGAAGGTGAAGGTGAGCTCGCGTTGGAACACTTTTTCGAAACCCTTGTAAGGCAAGGTCTTGGTGCGCAATACCGCATTTTCCAGCGAGCGCCTGCCGGCCTCGTCGTAGGGACAGCTGGGGTCAACAGTGGCGCTCAGGACGTCGCCGCCAGGTGATTGCACGATGTGAACATCGCACGGAACACTCGGCATGTTATCCGGACGCAGCCAGTTCGGTGTGACCGCATTCTGAATGGCCGCTTTGTATTCGCTGCTCAGGTCGCTGTCCGGGCTGTTGTTGCCGGTCTGCAACTGGCTCGCATTGGGCACATCGGAGCGGGCGTTGTCCTGCGCGTTCTTCAGGTCTTCCATTTGTTGTCTGGCCTGCCGGGCCTTGCTGTCCAGTTGCTTGGTCTGAGCCGACGCCGCGTCCATCTTGGCGAACAGTGCATCGATCTTCTTCTTTTCCTCGGCCTTCTTCTTGGCCGCCTGGGCATTCAACTCCGACTGGCGTTGACGCTCCTTCTTCTCCTGCAACTTCTTGGCCTGGTCGGCTTTCAGCGCGGCATCCTCGACCACGCGCTCCTGATCGACCGTATCGGGGTGTTTCGGCGGCGGCGGCAACTGGCTCACCGCCGGCTTGTCCGGTGGTGGTGGCGTGGGCGGCGTCACGGTCGGCGGTGGCGGTACCGTATTGGGTACCGGTTTGACCTTGACCGCCTTCGGCGGCGGGCTGCCGGTGGGGCCGATCAGGGTCGCCTCGATGATTGGCCCCTGCAGGTGCAACGGCTCGGTGCAGGTGATCGGATTCATCGACGCCGGCAAGCCGAGCGCGGTCACGAAGGCCTCGTACTTCGAGCACGGCAGAACCGCGAGGAACAAGAACGCCACGATGCCCAGGTGCAGGATGGCAGAGAGTACGACCGCCTTCGGCGTCGCCCTACTTTCGTCCATGGGACGTACTCTTGTCCTGACCCGTCGGCTCCCCTGGCTGCCCCATCAGGCCGACCTTGGCCACGCCAGCCTGCTGCAGGTCGGCCAGCACCTTGAATACACCGCCGTAGCTGCCGCGCTCATCGCCACCGACCAGCACGCTGACCTCGGGATTCGCGCGCACGAACGCACCGACTTTGAGCTTGAGCGTGTCCTCGTCGACCAGTTCCTTCCTGGCACCGCTGAGAGTCAGGTACATCTGGCCATCCTGCAGCACCGCGACCAGCACCGGGTTCTTCTTCTGCTGCAGCGACTTGGCATTGGCCTGCGGCAGTTGCACGTCGACGCTTGAGTTGAGCATCGGCGTGGTAACCATGAAGATGATCAAGAGCACCAGCATCACGTCGATGTAGGGCACCACGTTGATTTCGGATTTGAGCTTGTAGCGCTTCTGGCGCCTAGGGGTAGGCATGGCCGCAGCTCCGCTCAGGCGACTTCGTCGGTCTGGATCTGCCGCTGCAGGACGGAGGAGAACTCCTCCTGGAACACGTCGTAGCGCGAGGCGATGCGCTCGACCTTGGTGGCATAGCGGTTGTACGCCCACTGCGCCGGAATCGCCGCGAACAGGCCCATGGCGGTGGCGATCAGCGCCTCGGAGATATGCGGTGCGACCACCGCGATGGTCACATCCTTCATGTCGCCCAGGCCCTGGAACGCGCCCATGATGCCCCACACCGTGCCGAACAGGCCCACGTAGGGGCTGATTGAACCGACGTTGGCGAGGAACTCCAGGTTGCGCTCGAGCAGGCCGATCTCGCGCGTGCCGGCCACCTGCATGGCGCGCTCGGAGCCTTCGATCGCGCTGCGCGTGTCATGCGTCTTGCGCTGGCGCTGGCGGGCGAACTCGCGGAAGCCGGACTCGAAGATGTTCTCGATGCCGCCACTGTCGCCGGCGCGGGTGCT
This sequence comes from Rhodanobacter sp., assembly GCA_004298505.1. GTDB lineage: Bacteria > Pseudomonadota > Gammaproteobacteria > Xanthomonadales > Rhodanobacteraceae > Rhodanobacter. The sequence continues at coordinate 50,055 of SCRO01000046.1, read as the reverse complement.
GACCTCGCGAAACAGCTGGGCCAGGTCGCCGCCGGACCAGAAGCGCTCCTCGAACGCCTCGGCATCCTCCAGCGCCGCCCGGGTCTGCGCGTACTTGCGGATGATGATCACCCACGACAGAAACGAGAATACCAGCAGGATCAGAAGCACCAGTTGCACCGGCACGCTCGACTGCGCGACCAGCGTGAAAACGTTCAGTCCACTGTTCATTGCTTGCAGATTCTCCGCCGGTTCGGCTCGGGTGGGTCAGGATGCAGGTTGCGGGATAAGGTCGGACGGGATCAGCGCCGGACGCATGCGCTCCAGATCGACGCAGGCCACCCGCACGCTGGCGCGGATCAGGCAACAGCCGTCCGCGTTCGTGATCGTCTGGGCGAACAGGATACTGGCTGCGCGCCGCGCTTTGACTTCAACCGTTACCGCCAGTTCATCATCCAGCAGGGCTGGCTTGAGGAAGTCGATCTGCATGTCGCGCACCATGAAGGCCAGCCCGGTGGCCCGCTTGAACGCGATCTGGTCGACTCCGAGCGCACGCATCCACTCGCTGCGGGCACGCTCCATGAAGCGCAGATAGCCGGCGTGGTAAACCACTCCGCCAGCGTCGGTGTCTTCCCAGTAGACCCGCACGGGCCAGCGGAATGGCGTTGCGCGTGGCTCAGACATCGCCGGCACCGGTATTGAACAGGTCAGCCGCCTGCGCCTGGCGCGCTGGCGGCACCAGCCCCAGGTAACGCCAGCCCTTGCTGCTGATCATGCGACCGCGGGCCGTGCGCACCAGGTAGCCCTGCTGGATCAGGTACGGCTCGACCACATCCTCCAGCGTGCCGCGATCTTCGCTCAGCGCAGCGGCCAGCGATTCCACGCCGACCGGACCGCCGTCGAAGTTTTCCACGATCAGGCCGAGCAGGCGCCGATCCAGCTCGTCGAAGCCCTCGGGGTCGATCTTCAGCATGTCCAGCGCCGCCTGTGCCACCGGCAGCGTGATCTCACCGCTGGCGCGCACCTCGGCATAGTCGCGCACCCGGCGCAGCAGCCGGTTGGCGATGCGCGGCGTGCCGCGCGAGCGACGGGCGATTTCCTGCGCGCCTTCCGCGGCGCACACGATGCCGAGAATGCGCGCCGCGCGCCGCACGATCGCGCTGAGCTCCTCGGCCGTATAGAACTCCAACCGCTGCACGATGCCGAAGCGGTCGCGCAGTGGCGCCGTCAACATGCCGGCACGAGTGGTCGCGCCGATCAGCGTGAATGGCGGCAGGTCCAGCTTAATCGAGCGCGCCGCCGGGCCCTCGCCGATCATGATGTCGATCTGGAAATCCTCCATCGCCGGATAGAGCACCTCCTCGACCACCGGCGACAGCCGATGAATCTCGTCGACGAACAACACGTCGTTCGCCTCCAGGTTGGTCAGCAAGGCGGCCAGATCCCCCGCGCGCTCGAGTACGGGGCCGGAGGTGGAGCGCAGGTTGACGCCCAGTTCGTTGGCGATCACGTGCGAGAGCGTGGTCTTGCCCAACCCCGGCGGGCCGAAGATCAGCACATGATCCAGCGCGCCACCACGCTTGCGCGCCGCTTCGATGTAGATCGACAGCTGCTCGCGCACCGCCTGCTGACCCAGATACTCGGCCAGCCGCTTCGGCCGGATGGTTGCCTCCAGCGCGGCGTCGTCGAGCTGGGCGGCGGCAGTGATGATGCGGGCTTCGGTCATGAGGGAATTATGGCAGGCTCGTGCGTTGTTGTAGGAGCCCAACGCAAATGCGAGCTCAGATCTCCACCTGCGCACCCAGCTCGATCAGCCGGTTGCCGGGAATCTGGAAGAACGCGGTGGCCGGCAACGCATTGCGCGCCATGAAGGCAAACAGCTTGTCGCGCCAGCGTGCCATGCCGGGACGGCGCTCGTTGGAAACGATGCTTTCGCGCGACAGGAAGAACGTGGTGTCCATCATGTCAAAGCCCAGGCCCTCGCGCGAACACTGCGAAAGCGCCAGCGGGATGTTGGGATCCTCGGCGAAGCCGAAATGCAGTTCCAGGCTGTAGAAGTCGTCGCTCAGGGCCGTAAGTTGAATGCGCTCAGCGGCCTCGGCCACCGGCGTCTCGAGAATCGCTACCGTCAGCAGCACGTTGCGTTCGTGCAGCACCTTGTTGTGCTTGAGGTTGTGCAACAAGGCGTGCGGCACGGCCTCCAGGTTGGCGGTGAGGAACACCGCCGTACCCGGCACGCGCGTCGGTGGATGCTCGGTCATGTTCTGGATGAACGGCGCCAGTGCCAGGCCGCTTTGCTTGATCTCGCGTACCACCAGTTCGCGGCCGCGCCGCCAGGTGGTCATCACGGTGAACAGGATCACGCCCAGCACCAGCGGAAACCAGCCACCGTCAGGGATCTTCAGCGTATTGGCGCCGAAGTAACTCAGATCGATGGTCAGCAGCACCAGGCCGGTCAGGATCACAACCATGCGGCTCCAATGCCACATGCGGCGCGCCACGACCATGGTCAGAATTGTGTCGATCGCCATGGTGCCGGTCACGGCGATGCCGTACGCGCCGGCCAGCGCGTTGGACGAACCGAACCCGATCACGGTGGCAAGTACCGCCACCATGAGGCCGCGGTTGACCCACGGCAGGAAGATCTGTCCGATCGCCTCGCGCGAGGTATGCACCACCTGCATGCGCGGCAGGAAGCCGAGCTGGATCGCCTGCCGCGTCACCGTGAAAGCGCCGGAGATCACTGCCTGCGAGGCGATCACGGTGGCCGCGGTGGCCAGCCCGATCATCGGATACAGGCCCCATGACGGAACCGAGTAATAGAAGGGATTGGCGATCGCATCTCGATGGACCAGCAGCAGGGCGCCCTGACCGTAATAGTTGATCAGCAGCGCCGGCATCACGAAGCCGAACCACGCCGCACGTATCGGGAATCGCCCGAAATGGCTCATGTCCGTATACAGCGCCTCGGCACCGGTGACGCACAACACCACCGAACCCAGCGCCAGGATCGAGGTCTTGCCGTGGGTCATGAAAAACCGCACCGCGTATGTAGGATCAAGTGCCCACAGCACACCAGGGGTATGCATGATGTTGGACACGCCGATGACCGCCAGGGTGAGAAACCACAACACCATGATCGGCCCGAACACGGCACCGACCTTGGCCGTGCCGTGGCGCTGGAGCCAAAACAGGCCGATCAGCACCACCACCGTGATCGGCACCACCCACTCCTTCAATCCCGGCGTCGCCACCTCCAGGCCCTCGACTGCGGAAAGCACGGAAATCGACGGCGTGATCACGCCATCGCCGAAAAACAGTGCCGCACCCAGCAAGGCCATCAGCATGATCACCCGGCGCGCCCGCAGCGACTTGCCACTGGCGCGCTGGGCCAGCGTCATCAGGGCCATGATGCCGCCCTCGCCCTTGTTGTCCGCGCGCATGACCAGGCTGACATACTTCACCGCCACCACCATGATCAGCGACCAGGTCACCAGCGACAGGATGCCCAGCACGGTGCTCGGATGCGGATGCAGGCCGTGTTTGGGCAGGAAGGTCTCGTGCATCGTGTACAGCGGGCTGGTACCGATGTCGCCGAATACCACCCCGATCGCGCCGAGGATCAACGCCGACTTCGCACTGTGGCGCGTGCCGTTCTCCTCGGCGGCGGACGAGGCCGCCTGATCCTGCACTTGCTCGCTCATGAAAAATCCTCGCGGCCTAGGCGCCCAGCGCAGCACGCAGCGCCTTGCGGATGATGGATTCGGCGCTGTCGCCTTCGGCGGCGACTTTCTGCACCAGCCGACTCACTTCCGCCGACTTGTAGCCCAGTTGCAGCAGCGCCACGGTGGCTTCTCCCGCGGCATCCAGTGGCGCTACCACACCCGACATGGATACTCCGGGCACGCTGGACATGCCGTCGAGGCGGTCGCGAAGCTCCACCACCATGCGCTCGGCGGTCTTCTTGCCGATGCCGGGAATCCTGGTCAGCGCGACCACGTCGCCGGCCTGCACCAGCCGCGCGAAGTGATCGGTGGATACGCCAGAGAGTACCGCCAGGGCGATCTTCGCGCCGATTCCGCTGACCTTGAGCAGGTTGCGGAACAGCGTCCGCTCGCTTTCGTGCAGGAAGCCGTACAGCGTGACGGCGTCTTCCTTCACCGCATGATGGGTGAGCAGGATCACTTCCTTGCCGATGCCGGGCAGGTCGTAGATCGTCGACATCGGCGCCTCGACCTCGTAGCCGACGCCGCCCACCTCGACCAGCAGTGACGGCGGCTGCTTCGAAACCAGGATGCCACGCAGTCGACCGATCATCGCCGGCGCCTCCAGGCCATTCGCGGAATACCGACCCGGGCCAGGCTGGCGCGGGTGTGGGCGTGGGTCAGCGCAATCGCCAGCGCGTCGGCCGCATCTGCCTGCAGCGGCCCCTTCAGGCCAAGCAGTACGCCGACCATGTGCTGAACCTGGGTCTTGTCGCTGCGGCCATTGCCGACCACGGATTGCTTGACCTCAGTTGCCGCGTATTCGTGCACCACGATCCCCCGACTGACCACCGCGCAGATCGCGGCGCCGCGTGCCTGCCCCAGCTTGAGCGCCGAATCCGGATTGCGCGCCATGAACACGCGTTCGACGCCGCACTCGACCGGCTGATGCGCGGCGATAATGTCACACAGTTCGTCAAAGATGCGTTTCAGGCGCAGCGGAAAGCTGGCCTCGCCAGCCACCACCAGCGCGCCATGAAACACATGCACCAGTTTGCCGGCGGCGTCGACGTCGATAATGCCGACGCCGGTGCGTTGGCTGCCCGGGTCGATGCCGATGATCCTGACACTCCGGGATGACCAGCCGTTCGGCTGTTGAGAGCCGGCAGTCGGGATTCGGGATTCGTCAGTCACGCGCCGCACCAAGCCTGCCGGCAATCGCACAGGAGAACCGTAGCACCGGGCCTCGCGGTGTGCTGCGATTCGCATGCTGCCGCACTTCCGAATCCCGAATCCCGACTCCCGACATCACGTTACAGGCAGCAAGGCGTTATGCGACACGTCGCTCACATCGTCCAGTGAATCGAGCTTCTCGAGTAAATCCTGCAACGATTCGAGCGCCTCCGCGGGCACCTCGACGCGATTGTTCGGCCGCATCACCACGCCAGCATGCACGGCACTCAGCCCGGCGTCGATCAGCGCCTGTTGTACCGCCTCGAAATTTTCCGGTGCGCACAACACGATGCTTTCGCCATGCTCGTTGATGACATCGTCGGCGCCGGCCTCCAGCGCCGACTCCAGCACGAATTCCTCGGCGCTCGCCTTGTCTTCGGTCGCGAACACCAGTTCACCGCAACGGGTGAACTGGAACGCCACCGAGCCCGACGTACCAAGATTGCCGCCGTGCTTGGCCAGCGCATAGCGCACGTCGGCCACGGTGCGGGTGGGGTTGTCGGTGAAACAATCGATGATCAACGCGATGCCGGCGGGGCCGTAGCCCTCGTAGCGCAGTTCCTGCATGTCTGCGCCGCCCTCCGTCCCCGAGCCGCGCTTGATCGCACGCTCGATGGTGTCGCGGGTCATGTTCGCCGACAGCGCCTTGTCGACCGCCGCGCGCAAACGCGGGTTGCCGGCCGGGTCGACCACGCCGGCACGCGTGGCGACGGTGATTTCGCGGATCAGCTTGGTGAACACCTTGGCGCGCTTGGCGTCTTCGGCATTCTTGCGACCTTCGATCGACGGACCCCTACCCATGACGATTCCTGCACGATGCAATTGGACAAGCGATTGATTTTACCCGAAACGGGCCGGCGTGCCGGTAGCGACCCTGCGGCAGCTCAGCGCGGGGGTGCGGGGAAATGCCCGGTGTAGAGGAACCCGGCCACCAATCGCGCCACTTCCGGCGAAAACAGCAGGCTGGTGTGGTTCGATTCCACCACGCAATGGTCGGCCAGACCTGGCAGGCGGGTTTCCTCCACCGCCACCGTGCCGTCATGCTCGCCCTCGAAATGGCCCAGCATGGCCCCCAGGCCCAGCGGCATGCGACCGGCGATCGCGCCGACCTCGCGCGCGCCGTCCCAGCGCTCGAAACCCTGTTCAATCAGTTGCCGATTATGACCCAGCAGGAGCTCCCCGCCACGGCCCCATCGCGCCATTTCGCGGGCTGCCGCACTGCCGCGCAACGGTGAGCCGAGGCAGACGATACGCCCTGGCGGAAGGGTATCCGGTTCACCGCAGGCGCGCAGCGCGAGCAGTCCACCCAGACTGTGCCCGACCAGGTGCACGGCCTCGGCCTCGCCCGCCAGCCCGGCCATGCGCACATGCAGGCGGTCGAGGATATGTTGTTCGCTCCCGGCCACGCTCAGGTAGTCGAAGCGATGCACGCGAAAGCCTGCCTCCATCAACCGACGGTGCAGCATGGATAGCGCGAATCCGCGCATCCACAGGCCATGCAGCAGGATTACGTGTTCGGACATCAGGTGAACTCGAGAACGGGGAACAGGGAACAGCCATCATTCGGCAACATCCTGAAGGCCACAAAGCCGCCGATGTCTACAGTCCAATCCTCCTGCAAACGCGGGGCCGGAGCGAGCGCACTAGCGTTCCCCGTTCCCCGTTTCCCGTTTCCCATGGGTGACCAGCACGTGCAATTCTTTCAACTGCGCTGCGGCAATCGGCGACGGCGCGTCGGTCATCAGGTCCTGCGCGCTGGTGGTCTTGGGGAACGCGATCACGTCGCGGATGGATTCGGTACCGGCCATCAGCGCGGCAATCCGATCAACCCCGAAGGCAATGCCGCCATGCGGGGGCGCGCCAAACTTCAGCGCCTTGAGCAGGAAGCCGAACTTCGCCTCGGCTTCCTCGGCGCCGATGCCGAGCAGCTCGAATACCGCACTCTGCATGTCTGGCCGGTGGATACGGATCGAACCACCGCCGATCTCGTTGCCGTTGAGCACCATGTCGTAGCCGCGGCTCACCGCGGTTGCCGCGTGCGCGCGCAGGTCGGCGATGTCGTCGATCTTCGGCGCGGTGAACGGGTGATGCAGCGCGACGTAGCGCTGCTCCTCCGAGGCGTACTCGAACATCGGAAAATCGGTGACCCACAGCGGCTTCCAGCTGTCCTCGACCAGGCCGCGATCCCTGGCAACTTTCAGCCGCACCGCGCCCATGAAGTCGCTGACCGTCTTCCAGGCGCCGGCGCCGAAGAACACGATATCGCCGGTCTGCGCGGCCGTGGCCGTGAGCACGCCGTCCAGCGCGATGTCGTCGAGGAACTTCGCCACCGGCGAATTGATCCCGTCGCGGCCTTTCGCCCGATCCTCGACCTTGAGCCAGGCGAGGCCTTTTGCACCGTAGCGCGAGGCATACCCGGTCAACCCGTCGATATCCTTGCGCGACAGCGTGCTGCCGCCTGGCACGCGCAGCGCGGCGACACGGCCGGCCGGATCATTCGCCGGCCCGGCGAATACCTTGAACTCGAGGTGCTTCAGGGCGTCGGCCACATCCACCAACTCCAGCGCGATACGCAGGTCCGGCTTGTCCGAGCCGAAGCGACGCATCGCCTCTATCCAGCTCATGCGCGGGAACGTCGCCTCCAGTTCCACGCCCTGCACCTGGCGGAATACGTGGCGGATCAAATCCTCTACGAAGTCCTGCACATCCTTTTCCTCGACGAAGGCGAACTCCAGGTCGAGCTGGGTGAATTCCGGCTGGCGATCCGCACGCAGGTCCTCGTCGCGGAAGCAACGCGCAATCTGGTAGTAACGATCGAAGCCGGCCACCATCAGGATCTGCTTGAACAGCTGCGGCGACTGCGGCAGCGCGTAGAACTGGCCCGGGTGCACGCGGCTGGGTACCAGGTAGTCACGTGCGCCCTCGGGCGTGGCCTTGGTCAGGATCGGCGTTTCCACATCCTGGAAACCACGCTCGTCGAGATAGCGGCGCAGCACCTGCACCAGACGGATCCGCTTGCGTATCATCGCCTGCATCTCGGGGCGGCGCAGGTCGAGGTAGCGGTAGGTCATCCGCATGTCCTCGTTCGGGTTCTCGTGCAGCGCGAATGGCAGATCCTTCGCGGCATTGAGGATCTCCACCGTCTCGGCAAGCAGCTCGACCGTGCCGGTCTTGAGCTTGTCGTTGACCGCGATGCGCTTGCGCAAGGTACCGGTGACGCGCAGGCAGTATTCGTTGCCGATCTCGCTGGCGACGGCAAAGCCCCCTGCGTTCTCGCGCTCGATCACCACCTGGGCCAGGCCTTCGTGATCACGTAGGTCGACAAAGGCGACGTGGGCCTGCAGGCGAATCTTGTTGACCCACCCGCACAGGGTGACGGTCTGGCCGATCAGCGACTCATCGATAAGGCCGCAGTAATGCGTGCGCATGCGCTGGAAACTCCGGGCCGCGAGGCGGCGTGAACAAGTGAAAAGACCCAGAATATTAGCATTGCCGCAGCCCCCGGCGGGCCATTGCCACCGGGGGGATGACCCACGCCACCCCGTCGGATACCAGTGACGGACGCCAGCAGAACAACGCGATCGCGTGACTCAGTCGCCAGCCGCCGCGGCCCTGGTGGATGCTTCCGCCGGTGCAGGTGATGGGGCTGGTGACGCCGCTGGCTTGCTGTCCGGGGCTGGCTTGCTGTCCGGGGCTGGCTTGGCCGCGTCGCTGCCGGCGGTCCCGGCGAGGTTGTGTTTCTTTTCGCCGTTCTTCTTGAAGTCTGTCTCATACCAGCCGCTGCCGGCCAGCCGGAACGCGGGGGCGCTGACGCGCCGGCGCAACTGCGCGGCCGCGCAGGCGGGACAAATCGTGGGGTCGGTATCGGACAGTTTCTGCAGATGATCGAAGCGATGGCCACAACCGCTGCATTCAAATTCATAAATGGGCATGGGTATTCCTTGGAAGTCTCCGGCCAATCCTTGGATGGCCAGAGCGCATTATCGGGTCGCAGAAGCCGATTTCAATGCAACGCCACCGTACGGCGGCACCCGGTTCCAGCTCCTCCCACCGTGCAGGGCACGCCGCGGGCCGCGCATAACACCCGTAACGCTGCCGCGCCACGATGCGCAGGGCGCGGGTTGCCCTGCCGGCTGATGGTCCTTGCGGCAAGAACTGCAGGCGCGGGTTGCGCGTCGCCATAAACCCTTCACGGTTGACAGCGGGTTCCGCGTGCACTTAGTCAGGAATACTTTTCGCAGACCTCCTCGCTGTTTTTCGCCAACGGCAATTCGGCGGGCCTGCCCGCCGGGATCTACAACGCGGGCCTGGTGCCGGTAGGAAGCCAGATCGCGAAACTGCTCGGCTCCGAACCGCTGCGACCGGAGAAATCGACGAACTTCACCCTGGGCACAGTGTGGAACCCCAGCAACGCGCTTACCCTCAGCCTGGACGTCTACCAGATCAACATCCGCAACCGGATCGCCCTGTCCGGCGCGATTTCGACTACTGCGCCGAACGTGGTCAGCTATCTGGCGAACAACGGCATCAGCAATCTGAATTTCCGCAGCATCGATTACTTCACCAACGCCGCCAATACGCGCACGCGTGGCGTCGATCTGGTGGGCACGTATTTCGCTGACTTCGGCAGTGCCGGGACGCTCGCCAGCACGCTGAGCGCCAACTACAACCAGAACAAGGTGACCAGCGTCAAACCCAATCCGGCGCTCCTGAACAATCTGGGTGTCAATTTCGTCCGCCTGAATCGACAGGACATCAAGGGCTACCTGGCCAATTCGAGCCCGCGCAGCAAGCTGATCCTCAGCGAGCAGTACAACCTGGGGAACTGGGGCGTGACCGGCACGCTGACCCGCTACGGCCGTTACACCAGCTACGTCAGCAGTCTGGGCAACTACAAGCCGAATGCAACGCCACCCGTGGTCGACCAGACCTTCACACCCAAGTGGATCCTTGATCTGGCGGTGAACTACCACCTGCAAAACTGGATGTTCACCGTTGGTGCGGACAACGCGCTCGATACCTACCCGGATCGGAACATCCCCAACAACACCAACCATGGCACCCTGAAGTACTCAATCTTCTCGCCGTTCGGCTACAACGGTGCCTACGTGTACGGCAAGGTACGCTACAGCTGGTGAACTCGATGGTCAGGCCGCAGCGTTGAAAAAAATGCCCGCTGCGGCCAACCGAGGCAATGCGCAAAATTTACGAATACGGGCCGAGATATTGGCGATGCGTGAGCAACGTCAAGTCATCGCCCGCCGCGCTGATCAAGGTGTACGTCTCAGAGTCGGGATGTTTGAAACTGGTCGATCGCGGCACCGGATTGCAGGCTGCGGAAACCGAGCGTGCCCTGGCGGCGAACGGCGAGGAGCGTGTCGGCTCGAATGTCGGCAAAGGGCAGATGAAGGCGGCGGACTACGTACTGATTCCTGACATCGCCAGCCGCAATGGAAACGCCGGCGGCGATCGCATCGGTGGAATCCTTGGCGGATTTCTTGGGCATCGAATCGGCGCGCTCGTGGGCGGCATCGGCCTGTCGAAGAAAACGGCCGACGTGGTGTTGACCCTGACCGACGTGCGTTCGACCGAACAGGTCGCGCTGGAGCAGGGCCATGCCGACAAGACCGACATCGGCTGGGTGCTCTCGGACAAGCTCGAACTGGCGCACTGATCGCAGCGTGGAGCGTCGCACTGGAGCGCATTCACGCCGTGACGGGCTTCCCGCGAATCGCGCTTGCGGGAGCGTGGGCGTGATCGATCCGGCCACCGCGGCACAGCTATCACGCTTCCGGTCGCGAATACGCGCAGTTGTTACAGTGGGCGCTTGCCGACACGCCTGAGGTTCGCGTTCATTCCATGCTTCGCACGTTGCGCCCGATTGCCTCGCTGCTTGCCGGCACCGCATTGCTGCTGCTCGGCGTGGGTTTGCTCAATACCCTGATCCCGCTGCGCGGCGACATGTACGGGTATTCGAACACCCTGCTCGGGGGCCTGACCTCGGCCTACTATGCCGGTTACCTCGTGGGCACGTTCACGATCCCGCCGCTGGTGCAGCGCATCGGTTACATCCGCACGTTTGCGTTTTGCACCGCCTGCGTGGCCTGCGTGGTGCTGTTGCACGCGCTCAGCCATGCGCCGCTGCTGTGGCTGGCGCTGCGCCTGCTGACGGGGGTCGTGCTGGTCGGCCTGTACATGCTGATCGAGAGCTGGCTGAACGCCAGCGCACAACCGGCGCAGCGCGGCAGCGTGTTCGCGGCCTACATGGTGGTGAACCTGGGCGCGCTGGCGCTGGCGCAGCAGCTGTTGCGCATCGACGGCCAGCCGTTCGTGCTGTTTACCGTGGTGGCATTGCTGATCTGCGCCGCCACGCTGCCGGTGGTGGCGACACGGCTGGCCCAGCCAGTGTTGCAACCGACGCCAAAGTTGCGCCTGAGCCGACTGTTCGCCGCCGCCCCCAGTGCCGGCGTTGGCGCCCTGCTGTCGGGCCTGGGGATGGGCGCGTTCTGGGGATTGTTGCCGGTCTATGTCAAGAACACCGGCTTCGAGGCGGCCGAGGTGGGCACCTACATGAGTGTGGCCATCGTGGGTGGCGCCTTGCTGCAATGGCCGCTGGGCCGGTTGTCCGACCGCCACGACCGGCGCATCGCGTTGGCCTTGGTCTGCGCTGCCGCCGGTGCACTGGCGATCGTGGCACCTTTCCTCGCGGGATTGCGGATGGCCTCGCTGACGATAATCTTCCTGTACGGCGGCACGGCCTTCGCGGTCTATCCGATCGTGGTCGCGCACCTGGTCGACCACCTGCCGCCGGAGGACCTGATGGCGGCCAGCAGCAGTGTGTTGTTGCTCTACGGCGTCGGCTCGGCGCTGGGCCCGTTGATCGCCGGCGCACTGATGTCGGCAACAGGCCCGTGGTCGCTGTTCGGATGGTTCGCACTGGTACATGGCGCCATCGCGGTGTATGCGGGATATCGCTACCAGACGTTCCGTCGCACCGGTGCCGATGAAGCGCACTTCCGTCCGATGCTGCGCACCACGCCGTCGGCCCTGGAGCTGATGCCGGAAACCGACGGGCCCGAGATGCCGGATGCGCCATCGACCTGATCGACGGCGCACCTGGTATTATTCAAAGACCACGTGGCCGCCGATAACCTTGACGTGGATGGTGTCGCCCAGCTGGAAGCTGCCTTCCAGGATCTGCTTCGCCAGCGGGTTCTCCAACTGCTGCTGGATCGCCCGTTTCAGCGGCCGCGCGCCGTACACCGGATCGAAGCCGACGTTGCCCAGCAAGGTCAGTGCATCGTCGCTGACATCCAGCTTCAGCTGGCGCTCGGCCAGACGTTGTTCCAGGTAGGCCAGTTGGATCTTCGCGATGGCGCGGATCTGGCCCTTGTCCAGGGACCTGAACACCACGATCTCGTCGAGCCGGTTGATGAACTCGGGGCGAAAATGCGCCTGCACCACCCCCATCACTGACGCCTTCATCTGGGTGTACTGCTCCTCGGCGTCACTGTTGCTTTCGGCCGCGTCCTGGATCATCTGAGAACCCAGGTTGGAGGTCATCACGATGACTGTATTGCGAAAATCCACGGTGCGGCCCTGGCCGTCGGTGAGGCGGCCGTCGTCGAGCACTTGCAGCAGGATGTTGAACACGTCCGGATGCGCCTTCTCCACCTCGTCGAGCAGGATCACGCTGTAGGGGCGGCGGCGCACGGCTTCGGTCAGGTAACCGCCTTCCTCATAGCCGACGTAACCGGGCGGCGCGCCGACCAGCCGGCTCACCGCGTGCTTTTCCATGAACTCGCTCATGTCGATGCGCACCATCGCGTCGGTGGTGTCGAACATGAATTCGGCGAGTGCCTTGCACAACTCGGTCTTGCCCACGCCGGTGGGGCCGAGGAACAGGAACGATCCGCTAGGGCGATTCGGATCGGACAGCCCGGCGCGCACACGCCGGATCGCATCGGCCACCGCGTGTACGGCCTCGTCCTGGCCCACCACCCGCTTGTGCAGGTCATCTTCCATGTGCAGCAGCTTCTCGCGCTCGCCCTCGAGCATCTTGCTGACCGGGATGCCGGTCCAGCGTGCAACGACTTCGGCGATTTCGTCGGCGGTGACGCGGGTCTGCACCAGCTTGAAATCCTGGTACTCGGCAGCCTGCGCTGCAGCCAACTGCTTCTCCAGCGCGGGCAAGGTACCGTACTGGATTTCGCTCATCTTGGCGTAGTCCTGTCGACGTTGCGCCGCCTCCAGTTCCAGCCGCGCCTGCTCGATCTGCTCCTTCACCTTGGTCGTGCCCTGCATGGCCGCCTTTTCGGACTTCCATACCTCGTTCAAGTCGGAGAACTCGCGCTCCAGCTTGTCAATATCGGTCTCCAGGTCGGCCAGTCGCTGCTTCGATTCGCTGTCGGTTTCTTTCTTCAGCATCTCGCGCTGGATCTTCAACTGGATCAGCCGACGTTCCAGTCGGTCCAGTTCCTCCGGCTTGGAGTCGATCTCCATGCGGATGCGCGAGGCAGCCTCGTCCATCAGGTCGATCGCCTTGTCCGGCAGTTGCCGGTCGGCGATGTAGCGGTGGGACAGCGTAGCCGCGGCAACGATGGCCGGATCGGTAATTTCCACGCCGTGATGCACGGCATAGCGCTCCTTCAATCCGCGCAGGATCGCGATGGTGTCCTCTACCGTCGGCTCGCCCACGAACACTTTCTGGAAGCGACGTTCCAGCGCGGCGTCCTTCTCGATGTATTTGCGATATTCGTCCAGCGTGGTGGCGCCGATGCAGTGCAGTTCGCCGCGCGCCAGCGCGGGCTTCAACATGTTGCCGGCATCCATCGCACCGTCGGCCTTGCCGGCGCCGACCACCGTGTGCAACTCATCGATGAACAGGATCACGCGGCCTTCCTGCTTGGCGAGATCGCTGAGCACGGCCTTCAGCCGCTCCTCGAACTCGCCGCGGAACTTCGCACCGGCGATCAGCGCGCCCATGTCCAGCGCCAGCACGCGGCGGCCGCGCAGCCCTTCGGGTACTTCGTCCTTGATGATGCGCTGGGCCAGGCCTTCGACGATCGCCGTCTTGCCCACGCCGGGCTCGCCGATCAGCACCGGGTTGTTCTTGGTGCGCCGCTGCAACACCTGGATGGTGCGACGGATCTCCTCGTCGCGACCGATCACCGGGTCCAGCTTGCCTTTTTCGGCGCGCTCGGTGAGGTCGATGCAGTATTTCTCCAGCGCCTGGCGCTGCTCTTCCGCGTTTTCGCTCTGCACGTTCTCGCCGCCGCGCAGCTTGTCGATAGCCGCTTCCAGGCTGGCCTTGGTCGCGCCCGCCGCCTTCAATGCCGCGCCCAGCTCGCCTTTGTCCTCCAGCGCCGCCAGCACGAACAGCTCGCTGGCGATGTACTGGTCGCCGCGCTGCTGCGCCAGCTTGTCGGTGAGGTTGAGCAAGCGGGTCAGGTCGTTGCCGATATTGATGTTGCCTTCCTGACCGCTCACCTTTGGCAAGCGATCCAGGATCGCCTGCACGCGCTGCTGCAGCGCCGGCACGTTGATTTGCGCCTGGGTCAGTAGAGGAGCGGTCGAACCGCCCTGCTGCGCTAGCAAAGCCGCCATCACGTGCGCGGGCTCCATGATGTTGTTGTCGCGGCCCACGGCCAGTGATTGCGCATCGGCCAACGCCTGCTGAAAGCGCGACGTGAGTTTGTCCATCCGCATGAGCTTGTGTCCTCGCTGATCGTTCGACGGCAACCCGTCGCTGCGCAAGAGATGTGGACTTCCAACTCCCGGTTCAAGCGCCCCAGCGGGCCCGGCAGGCGACTTTCACATTTGCTTTGATACGGTCGACGCATGTTTAACGGCTCGTCTGGACAAAACGCGTCCTTGCCGGCACCACCCCTGCCTCGTGCAGGTGCGCGCTGGGGGTTGCTGCTGGACGTCGATGGCACCTTGCTGGATTTCAGCCACGATCCACAGTTGGTAGTCGCCACGTCAAAGCTGACTGGCCTGCTGCACGGCCTGCATGCTGCACTGGGCGGGGCAATGGCGCTGGTCAGTGGTCGCGCACTGGACGATATCGATCGCATCTTCGGAAGAACGCATTGGGCGGCAGCCGGTCTGCACGGGATGGAATTGCGGTACGCCAATGGCAGTTTTCGACGTGGGCACATCAGTGCCGCCAGCCGGGCACGCATGCGCGAGAAGGCGGGTGAGCTCGCTACGCGCTTCGCGGGTGTCGAGCTTGAAGACAAACGGCACGCAGTTGCCCTGCATTGCCGCGCCGATCCCGACCAGCTGGCGGCGTTGCGCGTCGCGGCCGAAGCGCTGCTGCCGCAGCTGACGGACTACGAACTGCAACCGGGACGGCAAGTGCTGGAATTCCGGCCTGCCGGCATGGACAAGGGCGAGGCCGTGCGGCGGTTGCTGGGCCAACCTCCGTTTCTTGGCTGCACCCCGGTCTATCTGGGCGATGACCTCACCGATGAGCACGCCTTCGAGCAGATCAACCGCGCCCACGGCATCAGTGTTCGCGTGGGTTCGCGCGAACCCACGCTGGCCCATTTCACACTGCCAGGTCCTGCTTCGGCACAGACCTGGCTTCAACGCGTCCTGGAAGCCATGTCGCAAGGAGACCCCCCCGATGTCGGACTCCCCCGAGAAATCCCGCCAAGTCAGTCTTGATTTGGGTGTCATCGGCAATGGCAGCATCGCTGCCCTCATCGACGACCGCGCAAGCATCGTGTGGTGCTGCCTACCGCGCTTTGACGCGGACGCCAGCTTCTGCGCCCTGCTGTCTCCGACATCCGGCGACGGCGACTGGACGATCGAGCTGGAGGATTTCGAGCGTTCCGAACAGCATTACCTGCCGAACACGGCGGTGTTGATCACGCGCATGTTCGATCGTCACGGCGGCGTCATCGAAGTGATCGATTTCGCCCCCCGACACAACGTGAAGGGTCGCCTCTATCATCCGGTCACCCTGGCACGGCGGGTCAATCCGCTCAGCGGTTCGCCGCGCATCCGCGTACGCATGCGCCCGCTGTGCGACTACGGTGCCACCTCGCCAAAAACCACCTCGGGCAGCAACCATATCCGCTACCTGCTCAGCGATACGGTGCAGCGGCTGACCAGCGACGTGTCCACGCCGATGATCGAGCGCGGCCTGGCTTTCGGGCTGGAACACCCCGCACATTTCGTGTTCGGCCCGGACGAGACGCTGGATCAGAGCCCCGCCGACTATATCCACCACATGCTCGAGCGCACCGCCAGCTACTGGCGTGAGTGGTCGCGTTACCTAGCCGTGCCCTATGAATGGCAAGAGCCGGTGATCCGCGCGGCGATCACCCTCAAGCTGTGCCAGTACGAGGCCACGGGCGCCATCGTCGCGGCGCTGACTACATCGATCCCCGAGTTTCCGGGCAGTTCGCGCAACTGGGATTATCGTTATTGCTGGCTGCGCGACGCGGGCTTCACCGTGCGCGCGATGAACCGACTCGGCGTCACGCGCAGCATGGAGGAATATATCCACTATGTCTTCAACGTAATCGCTGCCGACGGCGAGGAGGGCGGCGAGATCGGTCCGGTGTTCGGCATCACCTTCGAGCGCGAACTGACCGAGCGCCAGTGCGACAGCCTCGCCGGCTACCGCGGCATGGGGCCGGTGCGGGTGGGCAACGACGCATGGCGTCAGCGCCAGAACGACGTCTACGGCTCGGTGGTACTGGCGGCAGCGCAACTGTTTTTCGACTGCCGTCTGGAACATCGCGGCGATGAGCTGACTTTTCATCGGCTGGAGCGCATGGGCGACGAGGCGCTGCGCATGGCCGAGCAACCCGACGCGGGTTTGTGGGAATACCGTGGCCGCGCGGCCGTGCATACCTACTCGGCAGCCATGTGCTGGGCTGCCTGCAATCGGCTGGCTCACATCGCCACCGAACTGGGGCTGGATGATCGGGCCAGGTACTGGCATGACAGCGCGGTGAAACTGCACAAAGACATCGAAAAGCGCGCATGGAGCGACGAACTGGGCCATTTTGTCGAGTCTTACGAGGGCGAGAACCTCGATGCGAGCCTGTTGCTGCTTTCCAACATTGGTTTCATCGACGCCAGCGATCCGCGCTTCGTGGCCACCGTCGATGCGATCGGCGAAAAGCTTGGCCAAGGTGAATACCTGTTCCGCTACGTGGCACCGGACGATTTCGGCACGCCGAAAACCAGTTTCAGCGTGTGCACGTTCTGGTACATCGAGGCGCTCGCCGCCACCGGGCGCAAGGATCGCGCTCGCCTGCTGTTTGAAAACATGCTCGAGCAGCGCAATGCGCTGGGGTTGTTGTCCGAGGACATCGCGCCGGGCAGCGGCGAGGCCTGGGGCAACTTTCCCCAGACCTACTCGATGGTTGGCCTGATCCAGGCCGCCCTGCGACTGTCGCGCAGCTGGGAGGATGCGCTGTGACGACGACGGCAAGGAAGAGCGGCGGACGCCTCGTCGTGGTGTCCAATCGTGTGGCGCTGCCACAGAGGTCGGCGCCAGGTGGCCTTGCCTCGGCGCTGCAAGCGGCGCTGCGGGACTGCGGTGGTCTGTGGTTCGGCTGGAGCGGCAAGCTCGCCGCGGAAACTGCCGGTGAAGTGCATCACGTGCAGAAAGGCAACGTCGAGTACGCCACGGTCGACCTTTCGCACGAGGACCATCAGGCCTACTACACCGGCTTCGCCAATGGCGCGCTGTGGCCGATACTGCACTACCGGCCCGATGTGGTGGAGTACCAGCGCGGCCACCTGGCCGGCTATATGCGGGTCAACGAAATTTTCGCGCAACGGCTGCAACCGCTGGTGCGTCCGGCTGACACGCTGTGGATCCACGATTATCACTTGATCCCGCTGGCCTCGATCCTGCGCCGCCTGGGTTTGAAGAACCGCATCGGCTTCTTCCTGCATACGCCGCTACCCGCCGCCGGGTTGCTGATCGCCTTGCCCAACCACCGCCAGTTGCTGGAGACGCTGGCCAGCTACGACCTGATCGGCGTGCATACCTCGCGTGACCTGCGCGCGCTGGAAGACTACTTCCTGCACGAGGCTGGCGCGGCGATGCGCCTGGGCGGACAACTGCGGATGCCTGACGGACGGCTGTTCCGCGCCGCAGCCTTCCCGATCAGCATCGACACAGCCGGCGTGGAAGGCGCGGCGCGAATGGCCGCGTCCCATCCCGAAATCAAGAAGTTGCGCGAAAGCCTGGGAGAGCAGGCATTGATCATCGGTGTCGACCGGCTCGATTACTCCAAAGGGCTGCCGCAGCGATTCGAGGCCTATGGCCGCCTGCTAATGCGGGATCCTGAGTTGCGCCGACGGGTCACTTTTCTGCAAATCGCGCAGCCCTCCCGTGGCTCCGTCAAGGAATACCGCCAGATCCGCCACGAGCTGGAACGCACAGCCGGCCACATCAACGGCCAGTACGCGGCACCGCACTGGGTGCCGATCCGCTACATCGGAAAGTCGTTTCCCCAGGCGCTGCTGATGGGTTACTACCGCAGCGCACGCGTCGGCCTGGTGACGCCGTTGCGCGATGGGATGAACCTGGTGGCGAAAGAGTACGTGGCCAGTCAGGACCCGGCCGACCCCGGCGTGCTGGTGTTGTCGCGCTTTGCCGGTGCGGCGCAGGAGCTTCGCGAGGCGCTGCTGGTCAACCCCGCCGATACCGAAGAAGTGGCCGATGCACTTCAGCAAGCGTTGCGCATGCCTCAGCGCGAGCGGCGCGAGCGCTGGGCTGCCATGATAGAGGTACTGCGCGACAACGACATCACGCGCTGGCGCAGCACATTCCTGAACGTGCTTCGTGGCAACTGACCGGCAACTCCGCTGCCCAGCGATGTCGTGATGGTCAACTCAGTGGATTACCGGTGACTGTCGGTCAAACACGGCTCTCGCTCAGCCAGATCAAACTGGCAAAGCGGCCGCTGCAGACACCATCGCGGCGGTAGGAATAAAAGCGCGGGTCGAGCCGGGTGTCAAACCCGCCGCCATGCATGCGGTCCAGTCCGGCCATCGCCAGACGCTGTCGCGCCAGGCCGGCCAAATCACAAGTCCAATGCCCCGGCCGGGTCGCCTCGAAACAGGCCGCTGCGCCTGCAGCCTGATCAACGAACGCAGCGCGTACCTCCTTGCCGACTTCGTACGAGGCGGCACCAATGCAAGGTCCCAGCCATGCCAGCAGGCGCTTCGGCGGCGTTTCCAGCTGGGTCAGCGTGGCTTCGAGCACGCCCGCAGCCAGCCCACGCCAGCCGGCATGGGCTGCGCCGATCTCGCTGCCGTCGTCAGCGCAAAACAGCACCGGCAGGCAATCGGCGGTGAGGATCGCCAGTACGGTGCCGGGGATGTGCGAGACTGCGGCGTCTGCCTCCAGCTCGTCGGCGCTGGGTAGCGGACCGAGCTGGGCGACGTTGACGCCATGCACCTGGTGCAACCAGCGCGGCGCAGATGGCAAGCCGAGCACCTGCTGCAAGGCCTCGCGATTGGCCTGGACGGCATCGCTGGCATCGCCGCTGCGCAGGCCGAGATTGAAGCGCTCGAACGGCGGCGTCGAAATGCCAGGGCCATGCCGGGTGGTGATTGCGGCATGCACCTGCGGCGGGGCCGGCCAGTCGGGGAAGATCCAGCTGTCGGTCATGGTTGCGGGAATGGGGAATGGGGAATGGGGAATGTAGAGCATCGCACACCCATCTCTACGCCGGGTCCGGCTGCGCGATCAGTAGTCGTCCGATCCGTGCAAGGCCTGATCGGCGCGCAATGCGCCGATCAGGCCTTGCTGGTCAACCGGGCGATCGACGGCGAATGACATCGCCTCGCCGGTGGCCGGATGGACGAACGAGAGTTTCTCGGCGTGCAGCGCCTGGCGGCGGAAGCCGCGCAACGCGGCAACAAGTTCCGCAGTGGCGCCCTTGGGTAGTTTCAGGCCGCCGCCGTAGAGCGGGTCGCCGACCAGCGGGTGGCCGATGTGTGCTAGGTGCACGCGAATCTGGTGGGTGCGACCGGTTTCCAGCTGGCATTGCAGCAGGGTGTGGGTGCGGAAGCGTTCGCGCAGGCGGTAATGGGTCACCGCGCGCTTGCCGTCCTCCTCGTCGCGCACGGCTTGCCGCAGGCGGTCACCCATGCTGCGACCGATCGGTTCATCCACCGTGCCGCCGGCGACCATGCTGCCCAGTACCACCGCCTCGTACTGGCGCTCCACCTCGTGTCGCGACAACAGGTCGACCAGCGCGGTGTACGTCGGCAGCGTTCGCGCGACCACCATCAGGCCGGAGGTGTCCTTGTCCAGCCGGTGCACGATGCCGGCGCGCGGCAGCTCGGCCAGCTTCGCATCATGGTGCAGCAAGCCGTTCAACAGGGTCCCGGCCGGATTGCCGGCGCCGGGATGGACCACCAGACCGGCCGGCTTGTCCAGCACCAGCAGATACTCGTCCTCGTACACGATGTGCAGCGAGATGGCTTCAGGCTGACTGTGCACCTCGGTTTCGAGCTCGACCTCCAGCGCCACCTGCTCGCCGCCGCGCAGCAACTGGCGCGGGGGCGCGGCAACACCATCCAGTGTCACTGCACCGGCCTTGATCCAGCCGCTGAGGCGCGAACGCGAGTAATCCGGGAACATCTCGGCCAAAGCCTGGTCGAAGCGACGTCCTGCCGCGCTCAACGGAACTTCCGCCTGCTGCCGGATCGTGGTCATGCCGATGCCCGCGGGCCGAAGCCGGTTTCGGCTATCATGCCTTTTCGTTCAAACATCTGAAATTCAATCCTATGCGCCTATCAAGCGGCTCGCCCACGTTGTCGTTACTCTCACTGCCTGCCGTAAAGCTGCTCGCCGCGTTCGTGCTGGTCATGTCGATCAGCGCATGCTCGATGTTTGGCCACAAGCGCAACTCCATCGACACGATGCCGCTAGAAGCGCTCTACAGCAAGGCACACACTTCGCTGGAAAACGGCGATTATGCGGCCGCCAGCCAAGCCTACCAGCGTCTGATCGCGCGCTTCCCGTCAGGTCCCTACAACGAGCAGGCCCAGCTCGACCTGGCCTACTCGCAATACAAGGACAACCAGCCGGACGACGCCCTGTCGACGGTCAACCGCTTCATCAAGACCTATCCGGCCAACAAGCATGTCGATTATGCCTATTACTTGCGCGGCCTGATCAATTTTGGCCGCACCACCGGTTTCGTCGAGCGCTATACCAAGAGTAGCGGCGGCCAGTCGCGGCGCGACCAGGCTTACAATTTGCAGTCGTTCGACGACTTTTCGGAGCTGTCGCGGCGCTTCCCCGATAGTGCGTACACCGCCGACGCACGCCAGCGCATGATCTATCTGCGCAATCTGCTGGCACAGTACGAAATCAACGTGGCCGAGTTCTATCTCCGCAACAAGGCCTATATCGCCGCCGCGGACCGTTCGCAATACGTGATTGAGCATTACCAGCAGGCCCCGCAGACCGGTGATGCGCTGGCGATTCTCACCCGCAGCTACCTCGCGGTGGATCGCAAGGATCTGGCCGCCCAGACCCGCGAGGTACTGGCGTTGAATTATCCGCACCACCCGTACCTGACCGATCCCAAATGGCCGCGTTCGCCGTCCACTTTGCGCAAGTTGATCCCGTTCTCGGGACATCACTGATTTTTCGGGATTCGGAATTCGCAAAAGCGTGCCTTTCGCGGCAGGCACACTCAGTGCCAGCCGGAAGTAATGGGGTAGCGTCGTTCGCGGCCGAATGCACGGGTGGTCACGCGCGGGCCCGGCGCCGACTGACGGCGCTTGAACTCGTTCAGTAGTACCAACCGCACCACCAGGCGCACGGTATCAGGTGCGAACCCTTGAGCCGCGATCTCGGCCTGGGATTGCTCGCCCTCGATGAAGCGTTGCAGAATGCCGTCAAGTTCGGCATACGGCGGTAACGAATCCTGGTCGGTCTGGTTTTCGCGCAGTTCCGCCGAGGGCGGCCGTTCGATGACCTCCACGGGAATCGGGGATCGGGAGTCGGAAATCGAAGTACGGAGGTCAGGGGCGCCCAAGCGATTCCCCATTCCCCATTCTCCATTCCCGACCGCATTACGCCAGCGCGCCAATTGGTAGACCGCGGTCTTGTAGACGTCCTTCAGCGGCGCGTACGCCCCGCACATGTCGCCATACAGCGTGCAATAGCCCACCGCCATTTCACTCTTGTTGCCAGTAGCCAGCAGCAACATGCGGTGCTTGTTGGACAGCGCCATCAGCATTACGCCACGAGTACGCGACTGCAGGTTTTCCTCGGTGGTGTCGCTGGCCTTGCCGGCGAAGGCCGGCGTCAATGCGCTAATGAACGCATCGACCGTCGGTTCGATATCGATGACGTGGTAGTCCACGCCCAGCCGTTCGGCCTGCACGCGCGCGCCATCCAGCGACAGCGCCGAGGTGTAGCGAGTAGGCAGCATCACCGCGGTAACGCGATCGGGGCCCAGTGCGTCCACCGCCAACGCCAGGGTCAGCGCCGAATCGATACCACCGGACAGACCGAGCAGCACGCCGGGAAAGCCGTTCTTGTCGATGTAATCGCGGGTGCCGCGGACCAGTGCGGCGTACAGCACCGCCGCGCGCGAGGCATCGACAGGCACCGGCCAGGCTTGCGCCTGCAGCGTGCGCGTGTCCGGATCGAACGTGGCCCACAGCAGCGCATCGACGAAGGCCGGCGCGCGCGCGACGATCGAGCCATCACCATTGACCAGGGTAGAGCCGCCGTCGTAGACCACCTCGTCCTGGCCGCCGACCAGATTGAGGTAGGCGATCGCGCAACCGCTTTCGCGCGCCCGCGCCTGCAGCACGGCCTCGCGTTCGCCTTGTTTGTGCTCGTCCCACGGCGAGGCGTTGATTACCACGATCAACTGCGCCCCGGCTGTCGCAGCCCGCGCCACCGGCTCCGGCTCCCACACATCCTCACAGATCAGCAGGCCGACGCGGACACCCTCGATCACCGCCGTGACCGACGCGTGACCGGGTCGAAAATAGCGTTTGTCGTCGAACACGCCGTAGTTTGGCAGCGCCTGCTTGTGCGCGGTGGTCTCGATGCGTCCATCGCGCAGCAGGCTGACTGCATTGAATACCTCACCTTCGCTGTGCGGATGGCCGACCAGGGCGGCGATGCCGTGGGTCTGCGCGGCCAATGACTGCAGTTGATCGTCACAGGCAGCCAGGAAGCTCGGACGCAGCAACAAGTCCTCCGGCGGGTAGCCGCTGAGGGTCAGCTCGGGAAACACCACCAGCCCGGCGCCATCGCTGCGCGCCTGAGTGATCAGGCCAGCGACCTTGGCAGCATTCGCCGCCACGGCGCCGACCGGAAAATCATGTTGGGCCAATGCCAGACGCAGCTTTGCCATGGCGGAAGGTGTTCCTGGGAGGGGTAAACGAGGAATGGTAATTCAATCGGGCAGAGTCAAGGGCTATGCCCCCACACACAAAGCAAAAGGCCACGCAAACGCGCGGCCTTCGCTTCTTACCTGCAGCAAACGCCTACTTCATCAGCTTCGCAAGCGCCTTGCCCAGGTCGGCCGGGGACTTCACCGTGGTGACGCCAGCCTTCTCCAGCGCGGCGAACTTGGCCGCGGCGGTGCCCTTGCCGCCGGAGATGATGGCGCCGGCATGGCCCATGCGCTTGCCGGCCGGGGCCGAGGCTCCGGCGATGAACGACACCACCGGCTTGGTCACGTACTCGCCGATGAACTCGGCCGCGTCTTCCTCGGCACTGCCGCCGATCTCGCCGACCATGATGATGCCTTCGGTCTGCGCATCATCCTGGAACAGCTTCAGGCAGTCGATGAAGTTCAGGCCGTTGATCGGGTCGCCGCCGATGCCAATCACCGTGCTCTGGCCGAGGCCTTCGTTGGTGGTCTGGAACACCGCCTCGTAGGTCAGCGTGCCCGAGCGCGAAACCACGCCGACCCTGCCCTTCTGGTGGATGTGACCGGGCATGATGCCGATCTTGCATTCACCGGGGGTGATGATGCCCGGGCAGTTCGGCCCGATCAGCACCACTTCCGGGTGTTGGGCCAGCACGTTCTTGACGCGCAGCATGTCGAGCACCGGGATGCCCTCGGTGATCGCCACGATGACCTTGATGCCGGCGTCAATCGCCTCGAGGATGGAATCGGCGGCGAACGGCGGCGGCACGAAGACGACGGAAGCGTCGGCGCCGGTTTCGAGCACCGCCTCATCGACCGCATTGAACACGGGCAGGCCGATATGCTCGGAACCGCCCTTGCCCGGCGTCACGCCGCCGACGATCCGGGTACCGTAATCGAGGCACTGTTGCGCATGGAAGGTGCCCTGCTGGCCAGTGAAGCCCTGCACGATCACCTTGGTGTTTTTATTGACGAGAACGCTCATGAAAATATCCTTGGATCGCGTAGGAGCCCGCTTGCGGGCGATGCTCTTGCTGTGATGCACGTCGAAAATCAAATCAAAAGCATCGCCCGCGAGCAGGCTCCTACCGGTGGTTAGTGGGCCGCAGCCACGGCTTTCTGCGCCGCGTCGTTGAGATCATCTGCCGGCGTGATGGCCAGACCGGAGTTGGCCAGCAGCGCGCGACCCTGATCGACATTGGTGCCCTGCAGGCGCACCACCACGGGAATCTTCAGGCCCACTTCCTTGACCGCCGCGATGATGCCCTCGGCGATCAGGTCGCAGCGCACGATGCCGCCGAAGATGTTGACCAGGATGCAGTTGACCTTGTCCGAGGACAGGATCAGCTTGAACGCCTCGGTCACGCGCTCCTTGGTGGCGCCGCCGCCGACGTCGAGGAAGTTGGCCGGCTCGCCGCCTGCCAGCTTGATCACGTCCATGGTGGCCATCGCCAGGCCAGCACCGTTGACCATGCAGCCGATCGAGCCGTCCATCGTCACGTAGTTGAGGTTGTATTTCACCGCGGCGGCTTCGGCCGCGTCTTCCTGGGTCAGGTCACGCATCGCGGCCAGATCCGGGTGACGGTACTCGGCGTTGTCATCGGAGTTGACCTTGCCGTCGAGCGCGGCCAGGCTGCCATCTTCGAGCACGGCCAGCGGGTTCAGCTCGACCAGCGACAGGTCCTTTTCGTTGAATAGCTTGTACAGGCCCAGCATGATCTTCGTCAGCTGGTTGACCTGCTTGGCGGTCAGGTCCATTGCGAAGCCGAGCTGGCGGCACTGGTAGGGCTGCAAGCCTTCGACGAAGTCGACCACGATGGTGTGGATATCCTCGGGCGTTTCTTTGGCGACCTGCTCGATGTCCACGCCGCCGTGCTTGGAGGCGATGAACGAAATGGCCTTGGAGTCGCGGTCGACCAGGATCGACAGGTACAGCTCGCGGGCGATGTTGGCGGCGTCGGTCACCAGCACCAGGTTCACTGGCAGCGCGCGGCCGGCGGACTGGTAGGTTTCCATGTTGGTGCCGAGCATGTCCTTGGCGGCGGCGTGCACATCGTCGAAGCTGCGACAGAACTTGACGCCGCCGGACTTGCCGCGGCCACCGGCGTGGATCTGCGCCTTGACCATCCATTGCGAGCCGCCGAGCGCCTTGGCGGCATCGACAGCGGTGTCGGGGGAGTTGGCGACCTTGCCCGGGGGCACGGCGATACCGTACTGCGCGAACAGTTCTTTGGCTTGGTATTCGTGAAAATTCATTCGATACCTCGAGCGAATGGAGAAACGTGACGGCCGCACGCGCGAAACCGGGCGTGGGTCAAGAGAGTCGGACGGTGGCATGACGCGCTGCCGGGACACGGCATAGCCGAGCAGACACGGGCTGAGCCGCACCATACGGCCGCCTATTTTCGCGGAAGCGGGCCGCAATGGAAAGGGTGTCCTGTCAGATAGCCCGCGCAGGGCGGTTTCATGCGGCCCGGGGCCACCGCAGCGCCACAACCGGCCCGCCCGCCCGTCATATACTCGCCCGCAACCGCCTTGGAATCATCCGCCACGTGTCCAGTCCAGCATTGCTCATAGATCCGCGCGCAGGTACGGCAACGATCCACCACGAGCTGTCATTCCTCAATATATTCCGGCTGGTGCAGTCCCTGGTGTATGTCGGCCTGGCGTTCGGCCCGGGCGGCATAGGCTGGCCGCAACTGTCCGCGCCAGGCTTTGCGCGCACGCTGGCTACGACTTACCTGGTTTTCGCGCTGGCGGCGTTGCTGCTCAACCGGCGCAGCATGGCCCACGTGCGCATGGCGGTGGGGGTGACGCTGGTGGTTGACATCGCCGCGGCGATGATGGCGATCGCATCGATGCGCGATGCACGCATCGGGATCGCGATGATGTTGGCCGTGAACCTCTGCGCCGGCGCGCTGATCCTGCCGCTGCGCCTGTCCGGGTTCTTTGCCGCGCTGGCTACGCTGGGCATACTCGGGATTTCCTTCTTCGGCTGGTCTCTTGCTGCCCATCCGGGTGATCGCGATCTGCTGGAGGGCGCCCTGTTCGGCCTGGCCTACTTCGCCACCACCGCCCTGTGCAGTGTGCTCGGCCAGCAATTACGCGCGACCGAGGCGCTGGCCGAACAACGCAGCACCGACCTGGTCAATTTGTCGCAAATCAACGAGTTGATCATCCGCCGCATGAAGACCGGCGTGCTGCTGGTCGACGATGCCAACCGCATCCACCAGATCAACGAATCGGCCTGGATGCTGCTGGGCAACCCCGGCGCCGACCAGCGCGACCTGGGCCAGCTGGCGCCCGAGCTGTCGCGCCGGCTGTACCATTGGATGACCTCCGGCAAGCTGGATGAGACCGCCACCCAGCTCGCCGACGGCGTGCCCGAGGTGGTGCCGCGCTTCACCCGGCTGGCGCCGAACGACGACTCGCACGTACTGATCTTCCTGGACGACACCTCGCTGGTGTCGCGACGCGCCGAGGAACTCACGCTGACCTCACTAGGCCGGCTGTCGGCCTCGATCGCCCACGAGATCCGCAACCCGCTGGCAGCGATCCGCTATTCGGCCCAGTTGCTGGCCGAGTCCAGGACCATGGACAGCACCGACCAGCGCATGGTCGAGATCATCAACAACCACTGCATCCGGCTCAACGAGATCATCGAGAACATCCTGCAGCTGTCGCGCCGCGAGCGCTCGCGCCCCGAGACGCTGGACCTGGGCCACTGGGTGCAGGACTTCGTCGCGGAGTACAGTCAGGGTAACGATCTGGGTGTGGATTCGCTGCGCGCAATCGCCACCGGCACCGTAGCGATGGCGGCGCTGGCCGATCCGCAACAGCTGCAGCAGGTCGTCTGGAACCTGGTGCAGAACGCCCTGCGCTACGGCCGCTTGCCGGGCGAACCGGCCCGGGTGATGGTGGTCGCCCGTCAGGGCGAGCACGGCGTGCCGATCCTCGAGGTGATCGACCGTGGCCCTGGCATCGTACCGAAGGTGGCGGCGCAGATCTTCGAACCGTTCTACACCACCCACGAATACGGCACTGGCCTCGGCCTGTACCTGGCACGCCAGATGAGCGAGGCCAACCAGGCCGCGCTGGAATACGTGCGCGTGGCCGGTGGCGGCAGTTGCTTCCGACTGACGCTGACGCCGGCACAGATGCGCAAGCGCACCGGCGAAGATGATATCAATGAATGACCCTCGCGTGCCGCGTCATGGGATCCGACAGCATGACCGCACGAGGCCGCGCCCATCGCACACTTTGCTCTTGCCCGCACCCGCAGGTATTCTCAAGGGCATCACTTTCCCACGCGTCGCGCCATGAGCCCACAAACCGTCCTGGTCATCGACGACGAACGAGACATCCGCGAACTGCTGACCATCACCTTGGGGCGGATGGACCTGCGGGTCGAAGCGGTCGGCACTGTGGGTGAGGCGCGCCGCGCGCTGACCGAAAACACCTACGACCTGTGCTTCACCGACATGCGCCTGCCCGACGGCAACGGCCAGGAAATCATCGAGCTGATCGCCCAGACCTGCCCGGATACCCCGGTGGCGATGATCACCGCTTACGGCAATGTCGATGCTGCGGTGAACGCACTGAAGGCCGGAGCGTTTGATTTCGTGTCCAAGCCGGTCGACATCCAGATGTTGCGCGGGCTGGTACGCACCGCGCTGCGACTGGCCGAGGAAAAGCGCGACGGCGGCGCTGCCAAGGCCGGCGAAACCAGCTCCCGCCTGATCGGCGACTCGGCGGTCATGCAGCAGGTGCGCGCCACCATCACCAAGCTCGCGCGCAACCAGGCGCCGGTATACATCGCCGGCGAGTCCGGCGTCGGCAAGGAACTGGTCGCCCGGCTGATCCACGAGCAGGGGCCGCGTGCCAGCGGACCGTTCATGCCGGTCAACTGCGGCGCGATTCCTTCCGAGCTGATGGAAAGCGAGTTCTTCGGCCATCGCAAGGGCAGCTTCACTGGCGCCAGCGCCGACAAGGAGGGGCTGTTCCAGGCCGCCCAAGGCGGCACGCTGTTCCTGGACGAGGTCGCCGAGCTGCCACTGCACATGCAGGTGAAACTGCTGCGCGCGATCCAGGAGAAGGCGGTGCGCCCGATCGGCGGGCGCGACGAAATCCCGGTAGACGTGCGCATCCTGTCCGCCACCCACAAGAACCTGGGCCAGCTGGTCGAGCAGGGGCAGTTCCGCCAGGATCTGTTCTACCGCATCAACGTGATCGAACTGCGCGTGCCGCCACTGCGCGAGCGCCGCGGCGACGTACCGCAACTGTCGGCCTTCATTCTCAAGGCGCTGGCCGGCAAAGGCGGCGAGACCGTGGGCCAGCTGTCGCCGGCCGCCCGCGAAGCGCTGGAAGCCTACGATTTCCCCGGCAACGTGCGCGAGCTGGAAAACATCCTCGAACGCGCGATGGCCATGTGCGACGGCGCCAGCGTCGACGCCACCGACCTGATGCTGCCGCAGCGCAGTGCGCGTTTTGCCCCGACTGAAAGCGTGACCCCGACCGCCGGCCATGCGCCACCCATGATAGCGCCTCCATCCGCCACCGACGGCGGGCTGGATGACTACATCAGCAACATCGAACGCACGGCTATCGTCAAGGCGCTGGAAGAATCCCGCTACAACAAGACTGCGACAGCCCGCAAACTCGGCATCACCTTCCGCGCGCTGCGCTACAAGCTGAAAAAGCTCGGCATCGACTGAGGGTGGCCTGCGGGCTGCCTCATCCGCGCGGTTAGGCATCTTCCCCCTTTTTACTCTGTCTCTTGATCACAGCTTGCGGCGGTGCCAAAGAGCCGGCGGGCAGTGCCCGCCCTACAATCGCCGCACCATAGGGCGGGCACTGCCCGCCATACAACCGCCGCAGCGTAGGGCGGGCACTGCCCGCCATACAACCGCCGCAGCGTAGGGCGGGCACTGCCCGCCGGTATTTGCCGGCTCGCCCTCAGCGATTGGCATCGCCTTCCCCGAGCGACTTGCGCAGAGCGCGCAACAGCGCGTGGGTAGTAACAGGTTTGTCGATCACATGCAGCTTCTCCAGCGGCGGCAACTCGTGTAGGTCCGGCGGCGCATCCGGTCGCGCCAGCAGGATCACGCCGCCCTGGTAGTCCTCCTTGACCAAGGCGGCCAGGGTACGTACGCCGGTGAACAGGTTCATGTCCGCGTCGAGCACCACCAGGTCGGGCAGGCCGCCGGCCTCGATCCACTGCAGCGCAGCGGTGCCGCTCTGGCTCGCATGGGCCTGGTAGCCCCAGGCATCCAGGGTATCGACCAGGATCGACAGCTGGCCGGCCTCCTCCACCACCACCAGCAC
Organism: Rhodanobacter sp.; assembly: GCA_004298505.1. Taxonomy (GTDB): domain Bacteria; phylum Pseudomonadota; class Gammaproteobacteria; order Xanthomonadales; family Rhodanobacteraceae; genus Rhodanobacter. Next base: position 20,420 of record SCRO01000046.1, on the reverse strand, counting down.
GCGCTCGGCACAGCCTTCCAGTCCCTCCATGTCGTCCAGCGACGCCGCGTCGGCGGCCAGCGCATCGAGTGGAATGTACAGATCGAAGCGGGTGCCGTTGGCAGGTTTGCTGTGCACGCGCATGACGCCGCCATGGCTGGCAACGATCCGCTTGCATGAAACCAGACCCAGTCCGGTACCCGCCTCCTTGGTGGTGAAGAACGGCTCGAACAGGTGTTCAAGGGTGGACTGGCTCATGCCCGGGCCGTCGTCGACCACGCTGATGCGCAGGTAACGGCCCGCTCGCGGCTGTTCCTCGTCCAGAAAAAAGTCCGGTGCCAGCTCGGTCTGCGCAGCCTCGATGCGCAACTTGCCGCCGTCGGGCATGGCCTGGATTGCGTTCAGGCACAGGTTGAGCAGGCATTGCTGCAACTCGGTGTGGTTGCCCTCGAACGACAGCTCGGGATCGTCCACCACCAGTTCCATCGCGACCGAGCGCGGTACGCTGCCCTGCATCAGCAGCTCGAATGCGCTGATCAGGGCACCCAGCCGGACCTGTTCCGCGCGCCGCGCGCCGCGCGCGAACGACAACATCGAGTGCACCATGTCCAGGCCGCGCTTGCCGCAGTCGCGCACCAGCTTGCCCAGTCGCGCCAGGCGCGGGTCATCCTGGTAATCCTGCAGGCTGTCGCCGGCCAGCAACAGCGGTTGCAGCAGGTTGCGCAGGTCGTGGCTGAGCCCGCCAGCGAGCATCGCCAGACTTTCGAAGCGCTGGGAGCGGATCAGCTCCGCTTCGGCGCGGCGACTGGCCTTGCGCGCGTCCACTTCGGCCAGCGCACGGCGCACGGCGCTGGCCAGCCGGGCAGGATTCTGCTTGAGGATGTAATCAGTGGCGCCATGGCGCAGCGCATCGATCGCCGCCTCCTCGCCCAGCGTGGCAGAAACGAAGATGAAGGGCAGGTCTTCGTCCCGCGCACGCAGCAAGTCCAGCGCATGCTGGCCTGAGAAACCTGGCACGCTCAGATCGGACAGCACGATGTGCGGGTTGAAATCGTCGAGCGCCGCGAGATAGCTCTCCCGATCGTCGACCAGGCGGACTTCATGAGGGATACCGTCGGCCTCAAGCTCGGCCAGCACCAGCTCTGCATCGAGCTCGCTGTCCTCCACCTGCAGCACGCGTATCGTCGGCATTGCCTGCGGCGCCCGCTTTGACATGACGCTCCTCATTACTTCATGGCGACGCCGGATGCTTCTGCACGCATGCTGTCCGACCGCCGCGCCCCTGATTACCGCCATTGTGCATCAATCCGCTTCGGGCGCCTCGTTCAGCACCGCCCAGAACCGCCCCAGCGTACGCACCGCGTCAAAAAACTGATCCACGTCGACCGGCTTGATCACATAGGCATTGGCGCCGAGGTCCCAGCTGCGCGCCAGGTCGGTCTCCTCGCGTGAAGAAGACAGGATCACCACCGGAATCCGCCGCGTCTGCTCGTCGGCACGCATCTGCGTCAGCACCTCGAGGCCATTCATGCGCGGCATCTTGATATCCAGCAATACCACCGCCGGATCGCCAGGTTCACGCGTGGCCCAGGCACCACACCGATGCAGATAATCGAGGCACTCCACACCGTCTTCCACGTGTACCACCGGATTGGCCAAGTGCGCCTCGGCGAGTGCATCCATCGTCATTTCCGCATCGGCCAGGCTGTCTTCCGCCAGCAGCACGGTGCGCAACTCTCTCTTGATCATATCGCCGACTCTCCGTTACGTGCACCGGCCACGTCAATCGCCGGCAGCGAGAAATGAAACCTTGCCCCCTGACCCGGCTCGGCCTCGGCCCAGACCCGACCGCCATGGCGCGTCACGATACGGCGCACGTTGGCCAGGCCGATGCCGTTGCCGGGAAATTCCGAGGCGCGATGCAGGCGCTGAAACACGCCGAACAACTTGTCTGCGTACTGCATGTCGAAGCCGGCGCCGTTGTCGGCTACGGTGAACTCATAATCGCCCTGGCGTCCCTGTTGTGCGCTCACCTCGATCCGCGCCACCTCGCACTTGCCGGTGTACTTGACCGCATTGCCGAGCAGATTCTGCCATACCGTGCGCAACATGTTGGCATCGCCGATGACCATCGGCAGTGCCTCGATCGTCCATACAATGCGCCGGCCCACCTGTCCCGACTCGGCCAGCGCCCTGGCCTCCTCGGCCAACGACTGCATGTCCACCGCCTGCAGGCGCAGCGGGCCACGCCCCAGCCGCGAAAACACCAGCAGGTCATCGATCAGTTGGGCCATGCGCTGGGCCGAACTGTCGATCACCGCGATGTAGTGAGCAGCTTTGTCGTCGACCTGCTCACCCAGATGTTGCTCCAGCTTGCGCACGAAGCCGGCGATGTGACGCAGCGGCGCACGCAGGTCGTGCGACACCGAATAACTGAATGCCTCGAGCTCGCGGTTGATGTCCGAGATCTGCGCGACCTTGCCTTCCAACTGGCGGTTGAGCTCGGTCACCTTCTGCTCGGTCAACGCGCGCACGGTCACATCGCTCGCCGTCAACAGCAGGGCGGGCTCATCGCTCTCGCTCTCCCGCTGCAGACGACGCGCATTGACCACGACGTGCCGCTCCTGCCCGTCGGCGGTTTGCTGCACGGCGTCGTAGTCCCACAGCTCGCGATCGCGCAGCAAGACGTCCTTGAGTCGCTGCAACAGCGCGGTGTCGTTCCACACACCGCCGCCAATCGCCGCCAGAGGTTGCGACCTCTGCTGCAGTTCCTCGCCATACAGCTCGCTGAAGGCGTTGTTCACGAGCAGACTGTGCAAATTGGCATCGAACAGTGCGATCGGCTCGCGTACCGCCTGAAAGATCAGGCGGGAACGCTGCACGGCACGCCCCTCGCGATCCTCCGCCTTGCGCCGCCGCCCGATCTGCCGCTCGGAGGCAACCACGATGATCATCAGCAGCAGCAATTGTGCCAGTGCGGTGATGGCCAGCACCAAGCGCCCATTGAAGGCCCGCGCTGCGGCAGCTTTTTCGCGAATCGCCAGCAGCTCGCTCTCATTGTGCACGATGGCATCGATGGCCACGTTGACCGGGAACAGGTCACCGGCTTCGCGCAGCGATTCCCGCGCGCCGGCGGCATTGCCTTGCTGAAGTTGTCGGCGGGCCTGCGCCATCAGGGTGAGGCGGCCACTGACGCTATTCTCCAATGCACCGATCTTAGTCTGCTGCCGCGGATTGTCGCGAGTCATCGCGCGCAGCTGGCGCAGCAGATCCGGCACCTCGTCGGCAGCCCGGATGGCCCGCGCCTGGGTGGTGGCATTCACGTCGCCGGCCAGCAGGCGATAGGCCGCTGCCTCGCTGTCGCGGGCGATGTAAGCAATTCGATAGATCAGCGAGCGCACGGCGGTCGAGTGCGTGACCCACGCGTTCGCCGATTGCGTGGCCTGCGTATTTTCGCGCGTGACGACATAGGGCATGCCGACGATGATCAGCATGGCCAGCAACAGGCCGGCGACCCGCCAACGCATGATACCGCTGAGATTCATTCGACCCCACCTTCGGCCCTGCCGCCGCGGAAACTCCTGTATTCTGGCACGTCTGTGCGCCGAGCCGTGGCGCCGACCCGTGGCGTGCCAAGGCTACTCCCTCGACCAGCGCCGAGATCCGGACCCAGCGCCGTGAGCGGGCATGCCACAGCGCGTGATCGGCATCCGATGAAAACGGTTACATTGGCGCGACTGCTTGTCTGCACACCTGCTGAGAATCCCGTCCCCGACGGCCACCCTGCGCACCGGAAAACCGCCATGGCCCCTGCTGCTACGCCTCCCGTTTCCCACCCCAGGCCGGCTGCCAGCTCCGGCCGCGAGCCCTACTCCAGCAACCCACTGGCGCTGGGCGTGCTCACCACGATCTTCTTCATGTGGGGCTTCCTGACCAGTCTCAATGACATCCTGATCCCGCACCTGAAAGCGAGCTTCCAGCTCAACTACACGGAAGTAATGCTGGTGCAGTTCACCTTTTTCGGCGCCTATTTCCTGATGGCGATGCCCTCTGGCCGACTGGTCGCGGCGCTGGGTTACAAGAAGGGCATCGTGGCCGGACTCACCATCGCCGGTGTCGGTGCACTCGGGTTCTGGCCTGCCGCCGGCCTGCATTTGTACCCCGCCTTTCTCGGTGCCCTGTTCGTGCTGGCCACCGGCATCACGGTGCTGCAAGTCGCGGCCAATCCGTATGTGGCGATGCTGGGCCCCGAGGCCACCAGCTCCAGCCGATTGACCTTGGCCCAGGCGTTGAACTCGGCGGGAACCGCCCTGGCACCCTATCTGGGTGGGATAGTCATCCTCGCCAATGCGGTAAAAAAACCGACCGAACTGGCCGCACTCGCTCCCGCCGAGCACCTGGCTTACCAGACCCAGCAGGCGCAGGCCGTACAGGCGCCTTATATCGGCTTGGCGCTGGTGCTGTTTCTGCTCGCGGTCTTCGTCTGGCTGTTTCGCCTGCCGGCACTGAACGAGGCTACCGACAAGGGCGACCATGACCGCCACGGCTTCATCGAGGTGCTGCGCCATCCACATGTGTTGTTCGGCGTGCTGGGCATCTTCTTCTACGTCGGCGCCGAGGTATCGATCGGTAGCTTCATGGTGAACTACCTGTCGATGCCGGACATCGGTCACATCAGCGAACAACAGGCTACCCACTATGTCTCATGGTACTGGGGTGGTGCGATGCTTGGTCGCTTCGCTGGCTCGTGGATCATGGCCTGGTTCTCGCCACGCAAACTTCTGGCGCTGTTCGCCGCCATCAACGCGCTGCTGGTGGCCACCACCATGCTGAGTTCCGGCAACGTCGCGATGTACAGCATCATCGCGATCGGCCTGTTCAACTCGATCATGTTCCCGACCATCTTCGCGCTCGGCATCGAGCGGTTGGGGCCGATGACCAGCAAGGCCTCCAGCCTGCTGATCATGGCCATCGTCGGCGGCGCGCTGATCCCGCAGTTGCAGGGTGTGATCGCCGATCACATCGGCCTGCACCACGCGTTCTTCCTGCCACTGCTGTGCTATCTGTACATCGTGTTCTACGGCGTCAGCGGCTCGAAGATCCGCGGCAGCCTCGACTAAAACCATTCCGCCAAAATAGCCATGAGCCCACGACCCATCCTCTGTTTCGGCGAGGCGCTGACCGACCTGCACGCCAGCGGCATCGACTCGCACGGTTTCGCCGCCGGCTTCACGCCGTTTGCTGGCGGCGAAACCGCCAATGTCGCGGTCGCCGTGGCGCGACTCGGGGGTACCGCGCGTTTCGCGGGCATGCTGGCCGATGATCCGTTCGGCGACTTCCTGCTGGCCAGCCTGCAACAGGCCAACGTGGTGAAGCTCTCCGTTGAAGAATTTGCCTGGCTGGCGGTGGACGGCGAGCAGGCCGTACTCGATCGGCTATGGCTGGGTCGTGCCCGCTTGCTCGTGGTGACCGATGGCGACGAAGTGCGGGCCTTCATGGCGAACCAGACATGAACCCCATACCCGATTTCCGCTCGCCCGAATTCCTGCGCGAGCATATCGCGCAAACGATGGCGTTTTACCATCCGCGCGCGATCGATCCCGCCGGGGGCTTCTTCCACTACTTCAAGGACGACGGCACGATTTACGACCGCCGCCATCGCCACCTGGTCAGCAGCACCCGCTTCGTCGTCAACTACGCGCTGGCCGCGATCGAGTTCGAGCGACCGGATTACCTTGATGCGGCACGCCACGGCCTGCGCTACCTGCGCGACATGCATCGCGACCCTCGCAGCGGTGGCTACGCGTGGACGATCCGCGACGGGCAGCCCGAAGACCGGACCAATCACGGCTACGGCGTGGCTTTCGTGCTGCTCGCCTACGCCAGCGCGCGCAAGGCCGGGATGGTCGAAGCCGCCACGTGGATGGAGGAAACCTGGCAACTGCTGGAACAGCACTATTGGGATGCCGGCGCCGGCCTGTACCGCGACGAGGCAGACCCGGACTGGCGATTCAGCGACTATCGCGGCCAGAACGCGAACATGCACATGTGCGAGGCCATGCTCGCGGCCTATCAGGCCAGCGATGACGTCCGCTACCTGGATCGTGCCCTGTTGCTGGCCAGCAACATGACGCAGCGCCAGGCGGTGAAGGCCGGCGGGCTGGTTTGGGAGCACTACGACAGCCACTGGGAGATCAACTGGGACTACCACCGCGACGACCCCAAACACCTGTTCCGCCCTTGGGGCTTCCAGTCCGGCCACCAGACCGAATGGGCCAAGCTGCTGCTGATCATGCAGCCGCTGTTGCGCAAACGCAGCGTGGCTTGCGAGTGGCTGTTGCCCACCGCACGGCGGTTGTTCGACGCCGCGCTCGCCCGTGCGTGGGATTCGGCCTGTGGCGGCATCTGCTACGGCTTCGCGCCCGATGGCCAGGTCTGCGACGACGATAAATACTTCTGGGTGCAAGCCGAGTCACTGGTCGCCGCTGCCCTGCTGCACGAGCGCACCGGCGAGCCCGCCTATGACAACTGGTACAGGCGGCTATGGGCCTATGCGTGGGACCATTTCGTCGATCACCAGCATGGCGCCTGGTATCGCATCCTCACTCGCGACAACCACAAGATCGACAACGAGAAGAGTCCGGCTGGCAAGACCGACTATCACACCATGGGCGCCTGCCACGAACTGCTGGCGCTGATCCGTGGCAGCGGCCAGCCGTAATCCCCATCGTCCCGAAGGCAGCTCATGCACAATTTCACCTGCTCCCTCGTCGCCATCTTCGCCGCGTTGCTGGGCAGGCCCGCGACGGCGGCCGACACGGCAACCACCGCCTTCAACCCGCTGCAAACATTCGCGCCGTACCACTACCCACAACCGGCCACCGCGTACCGCTCCGCCAGCGGCGTACCCGGCCCGCTGTACTGGCAGAACCAGGCCGATTACCAGATCAAGGCCACGCTCGATCCGGCTACCCGCCAGCTCAGCGGCAGCGAAGTGATCACCTACACCAACCACAGCCCGGACACGCTCGACGTGCTGTGGCTGCAGGTGGAACAGAACCGCTACCGCAAGCACGCACGCGGTGCCTTTGGTGGCGCCAAGTTCCCCACCGAGTTCACCGGCGGCGAACATATCCGCTCGATCGAGGTGGAGGATGCTTCCGGCCACCGACAGAAGACGAAGTGGGTGATCAGCGACACCCGCATGCAAGTCACCTTGCCCACGGCACTCAAGGGGCACGGCGGCCAGCTCAAGCTGCACATCCGCTGGGACTACACCGTGCCCAGTGAATTCGGCGGCCGCACCGACGTCAACGCGAACCAGCAGGGCGACATCTTCGAAATGGCGCAGTGGTACCCGCGCCTGTGCGTCTACGGCGATCTGCGCGGCTGGGACACGCAACCCTACCTCAACAGCGAGTTCTACCTCGAATACGGCGATTTCGACTACCGCATCACGGTGCCATCCGACATGATCGTGGTCGGCTCCGGCGAACTGCTCAACCCGCAGAACGTGTTGACCCAGACTGAGCGTACGCGCCTGGACAAGGCCCGGCACAGCGACGCGACGGTGATGATCCGCACCGCCGCCGAAGTCGACGACCCCGCCAGCCGCCCAAAACGTGGTGGCATGCTGACCTGGCACTTCGCGATGAAACACACCCGCGACGTGGCCTTCGGCGCCTCCAGGGCCTACATCTGGGACGCGGCCCGCATCAACCTGCCCGACGGCAAGACCGCGCTGGCGATGTCGGCCTATCCGGTCGAAAGCGCCGGCGACAGGGCCTGGGGCGTGGCCACGCAGGACCTGAAGAAGTCTGTCGAGTTCTTCTCACGCACCTACTATCCGTATCCCTGGCCGGTCGCCATCAACGAGGCCGGTGCCGCCGGCGGCATGGAATACCCGGGCATCACCTTCGACCACAAGAAATTGGCGGGCCGCGGCTTGCACCTGCTGATCGCCCACGAGATCGGGCACACCTGGTTCCCGATGATCGTGGGCAGCAACGAACGACGTGATGCGTGGATGGACGAGGGCTTCAACACCTTTGTCGACGTGTACGAGGCCAAAGCGTTCGACGGCGGCAAGTTCGCCCCCAAACGCGACAGCGAATACGCTCCGGGCAAGGGCACCCCGGCCGAACAGATCGCCGCCGTTCTCAAGGATGCCGACGCACCGCCCCCGCTCACGTATGCCGATGCAATCCCGGAGAAGTACCGCCACCCGATCACCTACTTCAAGTCCGCCTTCGGCCTGATTCTGCTGCGCGAGCAGATCATCGGCCCGGAGCGTTTCGACGCGGCCTTCCGCCGCTATATCGCCACCTGGGCCTACAAGCACCCCAGCCCCTCGGATTTCTTCCGCTTCATGGAAAGCGAGACCGGCGAAGACCTGGGTTGGTTCTGGCGTGGCTGGTTCGAGCACAACTGGCAACTCGACCTGGCCGTTCAAAAGGCTGCCTACACTGGCGGCGACTACCGCAACGGCGTCGACGTTACCGTGGCCAACCTCGATCAGCTGGTGCTGCCGGCCACGCTGGAGCTCGTCTACGCCGATGGCAGCAAACAGGACGTGCGCGTGCCGTGGGAGACCTGGATGCAGCACCACAGCTACCTGATCCACGTCGACGGCACGCGCAAGCTGAAATCCGCCACGATCGATCCGGCGCTGGCGTTGCCCGACAGTGACCGCGCCAACAACACGTTCGCGATGCCCTGAGCAGCCTTCACACCAAAAAAGGCGGCAGTCCTGCGACTGCCGCCTTTTTACTGGTTTACGCCGCGATGGGTAGAACGGTTGTGCACCCTCCCCTCCGAGAGACGCACCCTATGGCGATAGCATCATCTCGCTCTCCAAAGTTTTTACGGTCCACGCTGCTAGAGCAACATTGAGGGCCGCCGCGCCATCGCCGCGCGCCAGCGCAGCAGATGCGGGTGCTGCGCGCCGGGCTGGAGCTTGAGCACGCGGGCGAAATCCACTGTCACCATGGCGGTGATGTCCGCGATGCTGAAGTGATGAGTGGCGATGAAGTCGCGTCCGGCCAGACGTTCGTCCAGCATGCTGAAGAACTGCTGCGTGCGGGCCAGTCCGCGCTGTGCCAGCTCGGGGATCTGCGCGTAGTCGACCGGTCCCGGCAGCGCGCGGTTGGCCATCGCCGGTGAGCTGTTGCGCAAGGCCTCGGCGACGGCGAGCAGGCCGTCGAACTCCATCCGCCAGTTCCAGCTGGCGATCTCGGCCTTTTCCTGCGGCGTGCTGCCCAGCAGCGGTGGCTGCGGGAAGCAGGCCTCCAGCCACGCGGTGATCGCGGCGTTGTCGATCAACACCAGCCCTTCGTCGGTGCGCAACGCGGGCACCGTGCATTGCGGATTCACCGCCAGGTAAGCCGCGCCCAGGTGCTCACCGTTGCGCAGGTCGACCTGCACGGTATCGTGGGCGACGCCTTTTTCGGCGAGCAGGATCCGCGCTCGGCGCGGGCTGGGGGCGGTGACGCAGTCGTAGAGAGTGATCATGGCTTGCCTGTTTGGTCGTGAGCGGGGTCAGCCTTGCGGGGCCAGTTTGTCCTGAGTGCGGGTGTCGAAGTCGCTGGCGTCGTGGCGCTCGTGCAGCTGGCTCGATGGATCGCCCCAGGTGCGGTTGACCATGCGGCCGCGCCGCGCCGCGGCACGCTTTGCGATCTGGTCGGTCCAGCGCATCACGTGGGTATAGCTTTGCACCTGCAAAAACTCACCCGCGTCGTACAGCGCGCCCTTGACCAGGGTGCCGTACCAGGGCCATACCGCGATGTCGGCGATCGTGTAGTCGTCGCCAGCCAGGTAAGCGCTCTCGGCGAGGCGTCGGTCGAGCACGTCGAGCTGGCGCTTGACCTCCATCGCATAGCGGTCGATGGCGTATTCGATCTTGCTCGGCGCATAGGCGTAGAAGTGGCCGAACCCGCCGCCGAGAAAGGGCCCGCTGCCCATCTGCCAGAACAGCCACGACAGGCACTCGGCGCGCGCCGCGCCGCCGGTCGGCAGCAAGGCGCCAAACTTCTCCGCCAGGTACACGAGGATCGCGCCGGACTCGAACATCCGGACCGGCACCACCCCGCTGCGATCCAGCAGCACCGGGATCTTGGAATTCGGGTTCACGCCGACGAAGCCACTGCCGAACTGCTCGCCCTCGTCGATGCGGATCAGCCACGCATCGTACTCGGCACCGGCGTGGCCCAGCGCCAGCAGCTCCTCCAGCATCACCGTCACTTTGACCCCGTTGGGTGTGGCCAGCGAATACAGCTGCAACGGATGGCGACCCAACGGCAAATCCTTGTCATGGGTGGCCCCGGCGACGGGCCGGTTGATGTTGGCGAAGCGGCCGCCGTTGCCGGGCTTCCATGTCCAGACGGGCGGCGGGGTGTAGGAGGAGGGGTCAGTCATGCGTGGGTCTTCGCATCGAGAAAATCTGTCCAAATTTGTTAAACGTAGTCGCGTAAATCAATTTGATCGGCAGATTCAATAGCCCACATTGGGCTTTGTTGACGCCCGGCGCCAGCATTGGTCACGCTATTTTCGGTAGCCTGGTCAAATCCAAGCGCGCATCAACACCCTATCCGGAAGAGTCCGAAAATGGAACGTTGGCCACGGTGCGTTCCTCGGTCTGGGCATTGTTGGTCATAGCTTTCTTCCACCTCCGTTTTCAAACCATTATTGCAGGCCTTAGCTCGCGGCCAGTCGGCATTGCGCCGCGTGCCTGCCATTTCCCTCAATAAACCCACAACCCCGGTTACAAAACCGTACGCCAGAGACATTCTTCGTTACCACGGCGAAGTTCATTAACGCCCCGATCACGCCGCCAGCGTCATAGAACTTTGACAAAACGCATGTACAACGCGTTCGTCTTGACGATGTTTCGGCCGTCGATGCTGCGGTAGTACCAGAGCGATACCCAGGTACCCGGGTTGAAGCTGAACCGCACTACCGGTGCAATGTCATTCTCGTAGCTGCCATCAAGGCGCGTGTTCGTCGCCTCGATGTTCGTCGCAAGATTGTGCTGCCAAGTGTCCATCAGCCCGAGCGACCACCATTGGTTGACCGTGAACGTCCCGCCGACCTGCGCCCAATACGAATCGCCAGCACTGACCTTGCAAGTAGGTAGGTCGCCGCAAGCCGCGACTGGCAAGCTGGCCGACGATGGGAATACGGCACCAAACGTGCCCTGGAACCACCATTGACTGATCCCGTAGCCGAGCGCAAGGTACGGCAGATTGGCCCATGCATGCCCTGATACCTGGCTCGCGCCAACCGGAACCACCTCGATATCGTTGAATCCTATGTAGGAGTTCTTGGTGGGCTTGTAATACACCGTCATGTTCAGAAGCGGATCGCCCATCCCGGAGAGGCTGCTGCCCTTGGGCAGCTTTTCCCAAACCTCCGGGACGAACACTTCCCAGAACGAGCCCCACTTCGAGTTACCCCACTGCCATGCGTGCGCAAACCGCGAGATTCCTTCGACCACACTCCCGCCCGGCCCCTTGATTCCGTTGCCCGATGCGTCATACGCCATGCTGTTGTGTTGGGAAATGAGGGTCTGCTGAAAAATATTGGTGGGTTGTTGAAACAGCGGCAGGTTCCACTCGTCAGGCGCGACGATTGAGATCGCCGGGTTGGCTGCCAACGCGTTGGTGCTTACCGCCGTTAGCACCAACGCCACGAGTGCGCCAGATACACGCCGCGCAATCGGGAGCGCACGATTGTTTCTGGATTGCGAAATCACCTGTTTTACTCGCATCGTTATGCAGTCAGTCACGTTCATTGACTCCTCCTCGCAGTTGTTTTCAGTTGTTGTACATGACGCCATGAGCAGATCAGTGCTGACGGTACGTTCAGTTGCCGATGCCAGCAGGCGGAACCGCCCCAACGGTGGTCCATCGGCCCACGAGCGGCGTGCCAGCAACGGGCCGTTCTTGAACGCGAACATCGGGACGACTTCGCGACCGCTCGTCTCGTTGATCAGCTCGGCATACACTACGTACCAGCCCATCAGTCCCAGCAGGATCGTGAGATAGCCGCTGATGAAACTGGCGAGATGGATGCCGCCTGCAGCACCCACGTCGAGCGCGATCAACGTGCAGACGAACTCCGTGAATGTGGCCAGCACGAACCCGTTGGTATTGAACGACACAATCCAGAAACCTATGGTCGTGAGTGTCCACATGATCAGGAAGATTGCAACCCCAGTGCCTACAGCCGCTCCCGTATGCGGCTCGCCCCACAAGATGAGCGCAACATAGCACAATCAGAAAGCCCCGTATGCTGTCATGAACGACCCGGCGAAAATCTCGCCCTTGGCTAACGCAAAGGAACCCGCAACCAGCTGTATGAGCCCGCCGTAAAAGGTGGCGAAGATCAGTACGACGTCCGCACCCTTGGGATCGAATACACCGATGCTGTAAAGACCCAAGGTGACGGTGGTGATTCCAAACCCACCGACGCACACCGGGTCACCGATAACCGATTTTCTTGCCGGAACCGTATCCGCCTCAGCCATGACACCCCCTCCTGCATGAGTGAAGCGCCCATTTTAACGCCAGACTTGACCACTCCTCAACAACCGCAGATGCAAGTTTTATATGTTCATGTACAAGACAAATTTGTTCTCACCCTGCAGCGCCGGCGACGCCTGCTGAGTTAGCGGTCAGCTTCAGGTAATCGAGCACCTGGCGAGGTCGGCGCGCAAGTTCGCGCATCATTTGCGGGATGTGTTGCCGCGGTTTTTGGAAGGTCTTGAGCAGGCCGATCGCGAAGCGCCGCAGCCATGTGACATTGGCCGGCCCGTGGCCGGGCCTGATGCGACCGCGATCCTCGTCGTAGTTCCAGTCGATGATGTAATAGACGGATTCGATGCTCCAGTGGCCGCGATTGATCGCGAGCAGTTGTTGCGCCGTCATCTCCTGTGACGTGCGGCGGGTGATGCCCACGACCGTCTCGCGGCTATAGGCCCCTGACTTTTTGTCGGTGCGATCGCCTTCGATCAGCCACACTTGGCCGACGTGCGGGAAGTTGAGGTAGTCGTTCAGCGCATTCGAGCACCAGATGCACCGTTGCTCGATGCGCCCATGAGCGATCTGTATCGGTTCGGCGTCGTCCGGCTCGCCACGGCGTGCAAAGTATGTGCGAATGTCTGCGGCCAGGGTTTTCTGGTTGTCTTTGACCGTGAAGTGATAGTGCGCGTGACGTGAGACGAGGTAGTCGGCCAGCGCGCGCTGCGTCAGCAGGGCATCGGCTGTGAGGTCGCGCCCGGCCATGTCGCAGGTTTCGAGCAGCAGGATGGCCATTTATTAGCAGAGAACAAAAGCGTCCTGGGCCTGGGAAACAACTGTGGCTTGACAAGCTGTTGCAGCTATAAGACGACCGGACCGCGGATGCAAGGGTATCCGAGGTCAAGCCGGTAGCGTTGGCGCGTTTGCTTTGCCGAGGATGTTGTTGCAACGGTTCCGCAAGTGGTGTACCAAGTTTGTGGCTGTCTGGCTCATGGCGAGTTGGTCTGATGTCGACGGCGATCAACGACGCACACCGTAGGCTACGCTGCCGATGTTCCATGTCAACGGTTGGACGTTTACGTGGGTCGTGACCGCGGCGGGCGGGACCCACGTTTGCCTGCGCAAGGTGGTTCCGGCCGAAGTGTATGACGCGTGCAACCGTGAGCGCATCACCCATTTGTGTGCGGCGCCGACGATTCTGATCGGCGTCGCGAACGCGCCGGAGGACTTGCGCCGACAGGCGCGACACGGCGTGAAGGTACTGACCGCCGGCGCCCCGCCCGCGGCTGCGACGATCGAACGCGTGGAAGGTGAGCTTGGCTGGGAAATCACCCACATCTACGGCCTCACGGAAACGTCGCCGTTCATTTCGATTTGTGAGCCGCTGCCCGAGCACGACAAGCTGTCGTCCGCCGCGCGCGCCAACCTCAAGGCGCGCCAGGGCGTCGGGTTGATCGGCACGGGAGAGCTGCGAGTGGTCGACCAGGATGGCCACGATGTCCCCGCAGACGGCAAGACATTGGGCGAAATCGTCGCGCGCGGCAACGTCATCATGAAAGGATATTACAAGGACCCGCAGGCGACCGAGGCAGCGATCCAGGATGGCTGGTTTCATTCCGGTGATGCGGCCGTGGTGCATCCAGACGGCTACGCCGAGATCCACGACCGGATCAAGGACGTCATCGTGTCAGGCGGCGAGAACATTTCTTCCGTCGAGGTTGAAGGCGCCCTGTTGCGGCACCCTTCGGTGCTGGAGGTGGCCGTGGTGGGCCTCCCGGACGAAAAGTGGGGCTAGGCGCCGCACGCTTTCGTGGTGCTGGCATCGGGCAAGACCGCCACCGCTGACGAGTTGCGAGCTTTTGCGCGCGAGCACTTGGCGCACTTCAAGGTACCGGCTGATTTTCACCTTATCGACGCGCTTCCAAAAACCGCCCCCGGCAAGGCGCAGAAGTTCGCGCTGCGCCGCGGCCGGGCCGCCATGGCTGTGCAGTGAGACACGGAAACGCGGAGCGAAGGCGGGTTGGGTTACTCCGTTGATGCGCTGCAGCGTCCCCAGGGTACGAATCTGCGGATGGGTCGGGGCCTCCGTGATCGACAGTACCGGCGACACGCAAGCGTCGCTGCCTTCGAACACCGCCTCACACTCGTCGCGATCGCGTTGCGTGAAGCGCGCTGCGACTTCGGCACGGAGCCCGGGATCGTCGTACGCCGCCTGGAAGAAACGGTCGTAGTGCCGCGTGAAGCCGGGCCGCTGCAGCAGACACTCGCGGAACTACCGTTCGATCGCGCCAACCGCGACAAAACATTGTCGCGGCACCTGTAGCAGGTGTAGAAATACGCGCTGCCATCGAGCAGGTTGCTTGCACGCCGATCGTTCCATGCGCCCGTAAACGAGTCGCGCCTGGCGGGCAAGACATTCGGCTGGCCCCAGTCCCACTCGTTCCATGACCTCTGGACGGACCCCTCGATCAGGACGTCGGCCTGCCCGACCAGCTCCAACCGCCGGTCGCAGCCGGCGAGGCTCTTGAGGTCGAGCGCGACCTCGCCCGCACGACCACGATCGAGCGCCGGATTGTGGGCCCATCGCCGCGCCGCGCCCGGCCGCGTGACCCTGAGGACGTTCGCGCCGACACCTGCCAGCAGCATGGCCGCGTGGGATCCGGGACCAGGACCGCGGTACAGAACGCGTCGTGCGATGGCGACCCTGGTCGCGCTGTCACCGTTGGTCCCGCGCCATACACAGCGATGACCGCTATGGCAAGCCGGCGACAAACTGCACCTATCCTGCATGAGCCGTTCGTGGTCACGCCGTCGCTGCAACCATGGACACTGCACGTTTAGGTCCGACGCGAGGTTGGTCGCGGGGGCTCACTCGTTATGCTACACGGAGGCGAAGCAAACGACGCCGGCAAACGATCACCGCACCTGCCAGCGCGCTGCGGCATCAGACGGAAGGTGGCATTCATGAACATCTCTGCTTTTCGGGCGTACCGGATTCACGATGACGGGACCGGCCATCGCGCCGGCTTCGAATCCATGCAAACCAGCGATTTATCCCCGGGTGAAGTCCTGGTCAAGGTCGCGTACTCCTCCGTCAATTACAAGGACGCACTAGCGGCGACCGGCAAGGGCAAAATTCTGCGCCGCCCCGCGCTGAACGGTGGCATCGACAGTGCGGGCGGCGCACTGCTGGCACAATTGCTGGCCTGCACCACGCCCAACGACAACGTCGCCAGCATCAGCCTGGTCGCCGATAGCCGGTTCACGGCCACCGTGATGCCGTTCATCCTGCGCGGCGTGAGCCTGCTCGGAATTGGTTCGGTGGTCGTGCCGGTCGACGTTCGCGACGAGGTAAGGAGACGGTAGCACGCCTTCTCGGCACCTTGGTCGTGTCCCGCTTGCGGTTGCTACAAACCGTCGTTTGTTCGAACGTGGAGGCCGCTGAAGACCATTTCGGGCAAGATCCGGCGCGTGCAGTTGCGGGCCGAAGAAACCAAGCGGCGCGAGGCCAGGCAACGCGGCGAGCGTGAGTTTCTGGAAGAAGACTTTCCCGAGCTGAAAACTCCGGCTTGAAACCTACGCTGACGCGGCGCACCAGAAAAAGCAGCGCCGCGTCGGCGGCCGCTTGATAGCGGCACGCTTGACTGCAACATGCCGCTCGCGCACGACACATGTGTCGCGCAGGCCATGGGCGGAGGGGGTGCGTCCGCAGGCGTTACGCGGTCTTTTGCCAGGTCAGGCCAAGTTCGGCTGCCATGCGCTGGCGGATATCGACCTTGCGGACCTTCCCGCTGACCGTCATCGGAAACTCCGCAACAAACCGGACGTGGCGGGGAATCTTGTAATGGGCGATCTTGCCGCGGCAAAACTCCTGGATCGCTTCCGGCGTGATCGAGCCTGGTTGCACGTCGGATTTCAGGATCACCCAGACACACAACTCTTCGCCGAACTTGTCGTCGGGCACGCCCACCGCCGCGACGTCCCGTACTGCCGGATGCTGGTACAGGAACTCCTCGATCTCGCGCGGATAAATGTTCTCGCCTGCGCGAATCACGACGTCCTTGATGCGTCCCACAACGTTTCCGTAGCCGCGTTCATCGATTGAGATTATGTCACCGGTATGCATCCAGCCGTCGGCGTCGATGACCTCGCGGGTTTTCTCCTCGTCGTTCCAATATCCCAGCATCACCGAGTAACCCTTGGTGCAAAGTTCGCCCGGGGTACCGCGCGGGACCACGTTGCCATACGCATCGATCACCTTGCACTGCAAGTGGGGCTGGACTCGGCCGATCGTCGAGACGCGGTCTTCTAGACGCTCGTCGGTCCCGCTCTGGAAACTCACCGGGCTGGTCTCGGTCATGCCGTACGCGTTGGTCACTCCAGTCATGTGCATCTTCTCGATCACTTGCGTCATCGTGCTCACGGGACACGGTGACCCCGCCATGCAACCGGTACGCAGGCACGTAAGGTCGAAATTGGCGAACTCGGGGTGATTCAACTCGGCGATGAACATCGTCGGCACGCCGTAGAGTGCATTGCAGTGCTCGTCCTGGACTGCGCGCAGGACCGCCAACGGGTCGAAACCATCGGACGGATACACTATCGTTGCCTGGTGCGTCAGGCAGCCGAGGTTCCCCATCACCATTCCGAAACAGTGGTAAAGCGGAACCGGAATGCATACACGATCGCCCTTCCTGAGACCCATGCACTCGCCGACGAAAAAGCCGTTGTTGAGGATATTGCTGTGGGAGAGGGTCGCCCCTTTCGGCAACCCGGTGGTGCCGCTGGTGAACTGGATGTTGATGGCGTCGTGACAGTCGAGGTTGCGCCCAATCGCAGCCAGTTCTTTCAACCGCTCAGGGGTCGCCTGCGCCTCGATGTCGTCGAACCGGAGCCAACCCGGGCGTGGGTCACCACCGATCTTGACCACGTAGCGCAGATGCGGCGCCTTGGCGGCATGCAGCTCACCCGTGTGGCCCGCGACCTCGGGCAGCAGGGACTCGGTCATCGCAATGTAATCGCTGGTCTTGTAACGCTCGGCCGCAACCAGCACACGGATTTCGACCTTCTTGAGTGTGTACTCGAGTTCGCTCGCGCGGTAGGCCGGGTTGATGTTGACTAGGATCATTCCGGCCTTGGCGGTGGCAAACTGGAGCAACGCCCATTCCACCTTGTTGGGCGACCAGATGCCCACTCGGTCGCCGCGCTGGACCCCCATGGCGAGCAGTCCTGCACCGATGCGATCGGCGCGTTGATTGAGTTCGGCATAGGTGAGGCGGACGCTCTGGTGCACAGAGACCAAGGCCTCAAGGTCCGGCGATGCTCGCGCCGCGGCTTCCAGCGATTGCCCAAGGGTCTCGGTTTTCAATGGGGGTTCACGCGCCCCGGTAACGACGCTCAGAGTGCTCATGCCTTGCCTCCTCCCCCCATGCGCGAATGTATATCAACACTTCGACTTTACACTAAACATAAACGCCTTTGGGAGCCAACCGAAAGACACAACTCCCCCGCGTCACACGGCAACGGACGCGGGCGGAAGCGAACGTGTCGCCGCGAGCGCTTTCACGTGCCGCGGCATGCGGATTTCAAGGCGCGCGGCGAGGGTCCCAAGCAACGGCAACGACCCGGACTACTGCAGGGGCAACAACCTCTGCGCTTCACGCGTTCGGCACATACACCATGGTCGCCTCATCAAGGCTACAACCTTGGAGTAGACGTCCGCACCCTTGTCCAAGTGGAAACGCTGCCGGTCCCACTGCCTGGCAAGATCGATGATCTGCAGCTCAGTCAGGCAATACCGATCAAATGGGTAGATAGCGCCTGCGGCCGCAAGGTACATCTGTCGCAGCCCGAGTCGTGCATGAGCGCGCTTGCGCTGAGCGCGCCGGTTGCGTGGCGGCGTGCTACGCGACAAACTGCGTACCCGGGTGCACCGGATTGTCACCTGCCGGCAGCGCGCTACAGCGAGTGGCTTGTCAGCGCAGCAACGATCACCCGGCGCAGCGTTTCGGCCGCGCTCCCTGGCATCCGGACTGCGGTCATCCCTTTGCCCGTGTCGGAGTCGATTATGGGTGACACAACCATCGAATTCTTCTGGGACCCGGCAAGCCCCTACACGTATCTCGCATCGACCCGAATCGAGGCGCTGGCCACGGGTGTGGGTGCCCGGCTCCGCTGGCGACCCTTTCTGCTCGGCGCGGTGTTTCGCAGCAGCGGCACGGCGAGTCCGGCCTCGGTACCGGTGAAGGCCCGCTATGGTCGCTGCGGTCTGCTCAGAGCTGGGGCTCGATGCCACCCGGCTGCTGGCCGAGGCTGGCGAGACGCCGGCCAAGGATGCCTTGCGCGCAAACACGGATGAAGCTCTGAAACGCGGGGTATTCGGCGCGCCAACCTTTTTCGTCCAAGGGCGAATGTTCTGGGGCAATGACCGACTGGCAATCATGGAAGCCTGTTTGCAAGACGCACTGTCGAAATAACGCCACGATGCCGGGCAGTCCCCTGCCACTCGCTGCCGGCCGGGGAGCAGAATCCGCGTGAATACGCAGCGGCCAGTTTGCGACCAGCCTCGGCATCACACCCAGCGAGCACCCCTCGGGCCAGCAGCGGCGTGCGGTGCGGTAACCCCGCGGGGAACCCTTACCTGCGTAAACTGCTGGTCCAGTGTGCCAACGTCATCGTCAACCTGCGTAACGATGCACTGTGCAGTACTGGACAACACCTGTTTGCGTGAATGCACGGTCTACCAGGGCCGAGCGTCGTGCACTCACCGGCGAAGACGGGTCAGCGGTCGTCCCAGTGCGGCTTGCGCTTGGCGATGAAGGCGTCGATCCCTTCACCTGCATCGTGGGTCAGCATGCTGCAGGCCATGAACTCACTGGCCTGTTCGTAAGCACCAGACAGCCCGGCTTCAAGCTGGCGGTAGAACAGTTGCTTGCCGGCGCCGAGCACTGCCATAGACTTGTTGACGATGTTGTCGATGAGCTGTTGCAGCACCGCATCGAGCTGATCCGGCGGCGCGACGCGGTTGACGAGGCCGCGCGCCAGGGCCGTCTGGGCGTTGATGAACTCGCCGGTGATCAGCATTTCCATGGCCTGCTTGCGCGGAATGTTGCGGCTCAAGGCCACCGAAGGCGTGCCGCAGAACAGTCCGACAGTAGTGCCGGAAACCGCAAAACGCGCCTCGCTGGACGCAACGGCCAGGTCGCAGGTCGCGACGAGCTGGCAGCCTGCCGCAGTGGCAATACCCTGCACACGGGCGATCACCGGTTGCGGCAGGCGCACGAGGCTCATCATCATCGTGCTGCATTGATCGAAGAGGCCTTTCTGGAACGCCTTGTCGGGGTGGGCACGCATCTCCTTGAGGTTGTGCCCAGCGCAGAAGGCCTTCCCGTTTGCGGCGATGACCACGACCCGGACGCTCCGGTCGCCGGCGATGCTGTCGAGTTCTTCCTGCAGGCGCGCGAGCATGGCCCTCGACAGGACGTTGTATTGCTTCGGCAGGTTGAGCGTGAGTGTCGCGACGCCATCGTGGTCGACGCGCAGCAGAATGTCGGTAACAGTTGGGGTAGAGACGGTAGCGTTCATGATGTCCCACGGGCGGCACGCCGGATCTGTGCGGCGTTTGTACCGCTCCGAGTATACATAGTGCGACGCCCGGTAGAACCAGGTTCTTGCTACGGTACGGACGTCCGGCTGGGCTAGCGGTCCGTTTTCCACGGGTATTCCGGAGAAGCCGGGCCGGCATGAGCGTCTGTAGTAGGTGTCGACAAAACGCTGGTCATCGCTCCAAACGGTCTGGATTTTGCCACCTAGGAGTCTGTCGGACTTTGGTGGTCGAGGCGAGAATTCGGCTGTGCGAGGACAGATTTTCGACGGTTCGCCGGCCCATGGTGGTTCCATGGGCCAAGAATCGGCGGAAATATGGAC
>SCRO01000006.1 GCA_004298505.1 Rhodanobacter sp. | reverse complement strand
CGCCGGCCGCTGGCCGATTTTGCTGGCCAACGCGTGCATGCCGTGGCGGCGATCGGCAATCCGGCCCGGTTTTTTGCCAGTCTGCGCGCCGCGGGCATCGAGCCGATCGGGCATGCGTTCGCCGATCATCACGCCTTCGTTGCGAGCGACCTGGATTTTGGCGATCAGCTGGCGGTGCTGATGACCGACAAGGACGCGGTGAAGTGTCGCCAGTTCGCCCGGCCGAACTGGTGGCGGGTACCGGTGCGAGCGGAGTTGCCGGTGGCGTTCTACGAGGCGTTGACCGGGCGTTTGGATGGCTTGCGCCGCGAGACCGCTTCGCCGGCCACATAGATCCGGCGCGCCAGGTTGCCGCCGATCCAGTAGCACAGTTCGACGGGGCGGCGCGCATTCCAGATCACCAGGTCGGCACGCTGGCCGGTTGCCAGCGTGCCGCGGTCGCTGTAACCGAGCGCGCGGGCAGCATACACAGTGACACCACGCAGCGCTTCTTCCGGGGTCAGGCGAAACAGAGTGCAGGCCATGCCGGCCGCCAGTCGCAGCGAGACCAGTGGCGAGGTGCCCGGGTTGCAATCGGTGGCGATCGCCATCCGTACGCCGTGTTTGCGCAGCAGGTCGATCGGCGGCAGTTTCGTTTCGCGCAGGGCGTAGAACGCCCCGGGCAGCAGCACGGCGATGGTGCCGGCAGCAGCCATCGCCTTCGCGCCCGACTCGCTCAGGTATTCCAGATGGTCGGCAGATTGTCCGCCGTACTCGGCGATTAGCGCGGCACCGCCCTGGTCGGACAATTGCTCGGCGTGCAGCTTCACCGGCAGGCCGAGCTCGCGGGCGCGCTCGAGCAGGCGGCGGGTCTCGGCGAGCGTGAAACCGATGTTCTCGCAGAACGCATCGACCGCATCGACCAGGCCTTCGGCGGCGAGTGTCGGCAGTATTTCGTCGCAAACCAGCGTCACGTAGTCCTCGCGCCGGTCCCGGTACTCCGATGGCAGCGCATGCAGGCCGAGGAAACTGGTACGCACGCTGATTCCCAGTTCGCGCCCTAGCCGGCGGGCCACGCGCAGCATGCGGCGCTCGCTGTCCAGTTCCAGGCCGTAGCCGGATTTGATTTCCAGCGTGGTCACGCCGTCAGCGAGCAGGGTCTGCGCGCGCGGCAGCGCCTGCGCGTACAGCGCATCCTCGCGGGCGGCGCGGGTGGCCGCGACGGTGGCCACGATGCCACCGCCGGCGCGGGCAATGTCCTCGTAGCTGGCCCCGTTCAGACGCAGGTCGAATTCGTCGGCACGGTCACCGCCGAACACGAGGTGGGTGTGGCAGTCGATCAGACCCGGGGTGACCAGCGCGCCATCAAGCGATTCCACCTCGTCAGCGAGCAGGTCGGGGGCATCCGGCAGATCGTTCGTGCGCCCCAGCCAGGCGATGCGCCCGTGCTGCATCGCGATCGCCGCCTGCTCGATCAGGCCGCAGGGCGTATCGTCGGCGAAGGTCGCCAGCGTGGCGTTCAACAGCAACCGATCCCAACGTGGCGAATTCATGCGGTGGCCCGTGTCGTTATGGGGGGGTAATGGTGTGTTTGTGCGCGTTGTCATCGCTGTGGCTTTCGGGTGTGGCGGGCTCGTCGAAAGCGCTGGTCTTGCCGATGGGATGTGTGAGCTCGCTTTCCTGGCGCAGCCTTTCGGCGTCTTCCTCGTGCGCAGCCTGCTGTTGCTCGAAGTTCTGCACCATGCGTTCGGCGAAATCCTTGTACACCGGCGTCGGTGAGAAAATCGAGGCCGCTGCGCGGGCCAGCAGACAGGCCGCCATGATCGGGATCACCATGTCTTGGTTGTCGGTCAGTTCCATCGAGATCACCGCTGAGGTCAGTGGCGCGCCGGTGACGCCGGACAGGTAGGCGCACATGCCCAGCAGCACGACAGCGCCAGGCGGCACTCCCGGCAGGAACGCGGCGATATTGTGGCCGAGCCCGGCGCCAACGGCCAACGCTGGCGAAAAAATGCCGCCGGGGATCGCGGCCCAATAGGACACGACATTGGCGAGCAGTTTCTCGATGCCGAAGCCCGCGCCAGGTGTAACCGCTGCATTTTGTACGAAGGCACGCGCCTGGTCGTAGCCCGTGCCGTAGACATTGTTGTGCGAATACAGCCCGATCAGTGCCAGCGCGAGCCCGCAACCTGCCGCGAACAGCACCGGTGCGCGCGCGCGCAGGCGGCCGATGTACGCCAGCGGCCCGTGCCGGCTGAGCAAGATGATGCGTGCATACAGGCCACCCAGCAGGCCGCAGATGACGCCGGTCAGCAACACCGCCAGCCATGCGCGGCCCAGTTGCAGGCTGGCCTGCACCTCGCCAAAATAGGAGTAGTTGCCGAGCACGCCCAGCGACACCACGCCGCCGACGATCACGGCGGTCAGCAGCAGACCGCTGAAGCGGTGCTCGAAGGTGCCGGCCAGTTCCTCGATCGCGAACACCACGCCGGCCAGCGGCGTGTTGAAGGCGGCGGCGATGCCGCAGGCGCCGCCGGCGAGGATGAAGCGCGACACCGCCTTGGGATCGCTGAAGCCGAAGCGACGCCCGATCCAGTAGAACAATCCGGCACCGACATGCACGGTCGGACCCTCGCGCCCGATTGAGGCGCCAACCAGCAGTCCCAGCAGCGACAGCGCCATCTTGCTGATCGCGATCCACAAGCCGAGCATGTTGGCGCGAAAGCCCTCATCCTCGACATGCAAGGTAGCGATCACCTGCGGAATACCACTGCCACGCGTGGCACGCAGGCGCCCTTCGGTGCCCCAGGTGACCAACCCAAACACGATCGGCGTGAGCAGCAGCGGAATCCACACACCGTAGTCAAGGATGCGCAGGAACAGGTGGTAGGCCAGCACGCTGGCCTTGGTGAAGGTGATCGCCGCCAGTGCCACCACCACCGCACCGACCCACAGCGCCAGGCGCCGCCTCCACTCATGGGGAGCGAAAAACTCGTGACCGAGCAGGGCGCGCAGGCGGGAATCGGACGGTGACGGAGACGGCTGCGCAGGTTCAGTCATCTCCGCAGTATCGCAGATGTTGACCCGTCACTGTCAGTGCGGCAGCGGCCGCCAGCGCGTTTCGTACAGGTCGAAGCGGCGATCTTTCAGGTTTTGCACGGCGCCGGCGTTGCGCGCGCGGGCCAGGCTCTCCAGGCGCAGGTCGGCGAACAACACGGTCTCGATGTTCGGTGTGGAGTCGGCGGCGATGCCGTCGCGTGCGAACGGAAAGTCGCTCGGGGTGAGGATGCAGCTCTGGCCGTACTGGATGTCGAAGTTGTTGACCCCGGGCAGGTTGCCGACGTTGCCGGAGAGCACCACGTAGCACTGGTTCTCGATCGCGCGGGCCTGCGCGCAGTAGCGCACGCGCAGATAGCCTTCGCGCACGTCGGTGCAAAACGGCACGAACAGGATCAGCGCGCCCTGGTCGGTGAGGTGCCGCGCCACCTCGGGGAACTCCGCGTCGTAGCAGATCATCACGCCGATCGGGCCGCAGTCGGTCTGCACCGTGGCAGCGCTCTCGCCGCCGGTGATGTTCCACACGTTGCGTTCGCTCGGCGTCGGGTGCAGCTTCTCGCGCTCGTGGATCGAGCCGTCGCGCAGGCACACGTAGCAGACGTTGTGGATGTCGCCGTTGGCCTGTTCGGTGGGGTGGGTGCCGGCGATGATGTTGATGTTGTAGTGCACGGCGAGGCGGGTGAACAGCTCCTTCACTTGCGGCGTGTAGTGGCTCAGCTTGCGGATCGAATCGAACGCCGACAGCTCGGTATTCTCGATCGACAGCAGTTGCAGCGTGATCAGTTCCGGGAAGGTGACGAAATCGGCGTTGTAGTCGGCGGCGATGTCGGTGAAGTATTCGACCTGGGTGACGAACTCTTCGAACGAGCCGATGCGGCGCTGGAAGTACTGCACCGATGCCACGCGCACCGAATCGGGCAGGCGCCGCTGCGAGGTGATCGGCGGCATGTCCGGTTGATCGAGCAGGCGCGGGTTGCGCCAGACCAGGTGCACCGCGTAGCCGAGCGAGTCGTGGTCGGATGGCACGTACTCGCGCAGCAGGCCGATCATTTCAAAATCGTTGTGCAGCTGGAAGCTGAGTGTGAGGTCGCGGCGCCGGCCGTCGATCACCGCCTGCACGTAAGCTTCGGCGCTGCCGTAGCGCGAGATGTTCCTGGCCAGGCCCGGGATGCGCCCGCCGAACACGATGCCGCGCAGCTTCAGGTCGCTGCACAGGCGCTTGCGCGCCTGGTACAGGCGCTGGCCGATGCGCATGCCGCGGTAGTCCGGGTGCACCACCACTTCCATGCCGTACAGCCAGTTGCCGTCGGCCTTGTGGCGCGAGCCCATGCCGCCGGCAGTGATCTGCGTCCAGGTGTGCGGTTTCAGCGCGGTCTCCTCGTCGATGCGGAAGGTGGCGCAATAGCCCACCAGCTTGCCCTCGTACTCGACGACGAACTGGCCTTCCGGGAAATGCGTCTGCTGCGAGAGCAGCATCTCGGCCGAGTGACCCCATTCGGGGCTGTAGATTCGCCCGGTCAGCTCGACCAGCTGCGGGACATCGGCGGGTGTTGCCTGGCGCAATTGCAGGCGTGGGGTGTTTTCGCTGGTTTTCCTGGCCATCTGCGCATTATGCATCGTCGGAATAGGAGCCGGGTGAAGGTGCGCGTGGGCGGTTACACTTCAGCGATATTTGGATCGGAGCCTGCGTCATGAATGAGCCCAGCCACGGTAGCCGCTACAAGGCCGGTCGGCTCTGGCGCGACGATGGCTGGAAGGTCGATGCGGAATTCGGCGTGAGCGGCGCCGGCAAGCTGCTCGCCGGCGTCGGCGCCGTGGCCGAACCGATCGGGCAATGGGTCCTGCCCGGCGTGCCGAACGTTCATTCGCACGCCTTCCAGCGCGCGATGGCCGGGCTCGCCGAGCGCAAGGGCAAGGCAGAGGACAGTTTCTGGAGCTGGCGCGAAACCATGTACGGCTTTGCCGCCGCGATCGGCCCGGATGAACTCAAGGCCATCGCCGCCCAGCTGTATGTCGAGATGCTCAAGGCGGGTTATACGCAGGTCTGCGAATTCCACTACCTGCATCACCAGCCCGATGCCACGCCGTATGCGCCGCCCGAAGCGATGTCGCTGGCCCTGATCGAGGCGGCGCGCGAGGCCGGCATCGGGCTGACGTTGTTGCCGGTGCTGTATGTGAGCGGCGGTTTCGACGGGCGCGCGCTGGGCGAGCGCCAGCGGCGCTTTGGTCATGACGTGGACGCCTATCTGCGCTTGCTGGAGGCAGTGCGCGCGCATGCGGGCGAGGGCGTGCACGTCGGCATCGCGCTGCATTCGTTGCGCGCGGTGCCGGAGCGTGCCATGCGCGAGGTGCTCGCCAGTCCGCTGGCCGCCGCCTGCCCGATCCACATCCACATCGCCGAACAGATCGGTGAAGTGCAGGATTGCCTCGCCACACGCAGCGCACGGCCGGTAGAGTGGCTGTTCGACCACGCCGACGTCGACGCGCGCTGGTGCCTGGTGCATGCGACGCACCTGACCGCGGCCGAGACGTCGCAGATCGCTGGTAGCGGCGCCGTCGTCGGCTTGTGCCCGACCACCGAGGCGAACCTCGGTGACGGCGTGTTCCCGCTCACCGATTATCTGGATGCCGGCGGTGTATTCGGGATTGGTTCGGACTCGCACATTTCCGTTTCGCCGGTAGAGGAACTGCGCTGGCTGGAATACGGCCAGCGCCTGCAGCTGCGCCACCGCAATATCACGGCGCGGCATGCGGGGGACAGCGTAGGCGAAACCCTGTGGCGCGCGGCGCTTCGTGGTGGCGCCCAAGCCTGCGGCAGGTCCATCGGCGAACTGCGTGAAGGCGCACGCGCGGACCTGATCGTGCTGGACGACGCCTCGCCGCTGCTCGCTGCGCGCAATGAGCAATCCGTACTCGACAGCTTCCTGTTTGCCGGCAACACGCCGCTGGTGCGCGATGTGATGTGCGCTGGGCAGTGGGTGGTGCGCAATTTCCTGCACCGTGATGAGGCACGCATTGCAGCGCGTTATCGCACGGTCGTGGAGAAACTCGCGTCGCGCTGACCGCCGTGGAGCCTGATCGCAGCAGGCTATCCTACGGTTGATTGGTATTCTTCCAGGCCACCGGCATGACGTACGCTTCAATCCCCGTTGCGGCGGAGGCCTCCCCTCCGCCGAGCATCCGCCACGGAACGCCGGCGTTCCGGCGCACCAACCTGGCGCTGTTCGCTGCCGGCTTTGCCACGTTCGGCCTGCTGTATTGCGTGCAGCCGCTGATGCCGGAGTTCAGTAAGCACTACGGAGTGAGCGAGGCAGTCAGCGCGCTCTCGTTGTCGCTGACCACCGGCGTGCTGGCGTTCGCGATGCTGTTCGCCGGCGCGCTGTCCGATGCGTGGGGGCGCAAGTCGGTGATGGTCGCCTCGCTGCTGTCCTCCGCGCTGCTGGTGTTGCTGTCGGCGGCGATGCCGAACTGGCCCGCACTGCTGGTCGTGCGCACCGTGCTCGGCTTGACCCTGAGCGGTCTGCCGGCCGTGGCGATGACCTACCTCGGCGAGGAGATGCATGCCGAGTCGCTTGGCCTGGGCATGGGGCTGTACATCAGCGGCAGTGCGGTCGGCGGGATGGGCGGGCGCCTGATCACCGGCGTGCTGACCGACTTCTTCGACTGGCGCATTGGCGTGGCCGTGGTTGGCGTGATCGGCCTGCTGGCGGCGTGGATCTTCGCGCGTGCGCTGCCGCCGTCGCGCCACTTCGTGGCGCAGCCGCTGCACTGGCGCGTAGTGCTCGCGCGTTTCACCGGCATGTTCCACGACCGCGGCCTGCCGTGGCTGTTCGTCGAGGGCTTTTTGCTGCTCGGCGCGTTCGTCACGGTGTACAACTATCTGGGTTATCGCTTGCTGGCGCCGCCATACAGTCTCAGCCAGGCCGTGGTCGGACTGATCTTCGGTATTTATCTGGTCGGTACTTTCAGTTCGGCCTGGATGGGACATCTGGCCGGCAAGCTGGGTCGGCGCAAGGTGTTGTGGATGGCGCTCGCGTTGATGCTGGTTGGCGTGGCGTTCACCATGACGGCGCCGCTGTGGCTGGTTTTGCCGGGCGTCGTCGCGGTCACGTTCGGTTTCTTCGGCGGTCACTCCATCGTCAGCAGTTGGGTCGGCCGGCGCGCGGGTCCGGCCAAGGCGCAGGCCGCGTCGGTGTACCTGTTCTGCTACTACATGGGTTCGAGTATCGCCGGTGCCAGCGGCGGGCTGTTCTACGCGTCGCATGGGTGGAACGGTGTCGCGCTGTTCGTTGGGGCGCTGGTGCTGGCAGGCTTGGTCATCTCGCTCTGGCTGATCCGACTGCCGCCGCTGGTGGATGTGCCAACGCTGCCGACCCCGATGAGCACTGGGGCGATGCCTTGATTTGCAGACGAAACACGCTATTCATGCAGGAAGTCTCAGACTTGGCTCAACGACATGATCGCCCAGAGTGATCGCCATGACACGTACCGCCCCACCCAGTCGCCTGCTTCAGCCGTTCCTGATCGCCACGCTCGCGCTCGCGCCGCCTGGCTTCGCGTATGCATGGCAATCCGTCGCGCAGCCCGCCGCCAGGCCGCAGGTGGTGGCGCCGCCGCCGGACATGCAATTCCAGCAGGCCGTGCAACAGCAGCAGGTGCGCGACCAGTTGCAGCAGAGTCAGCTGGAACAGCAACTGCATCAATCCGTGTCCGACAACGCGAAGCGACCGAACGCGAATGATCCGCGCATGCTGCGGCAGCTGGGCCAGGCTGATCAGGCGCAGCGCGAACGCGATCGCGCTGCGCAGCAAGACCTGGTCGATCGCTATCGGGAGCGGGCCGCCTCGCTGCCGCGGGTGATACCACAGGCCACGCCGGCATCCTCGCGCAGCGGTGGCTGACACCGTCAATCGCGTGATCTGCAAGCAACGTTCGCGCTTCAGCGCGTCGGCATGGCGAACAGATCGCCCGCGGGCAGCGCCTGTTCCAGACCCAGCAGATAGCGCTTGGTCGGCAATCCGCCGCCGAAGCCGGTGAGGCTGCCGTCGGCGCCGATCACGCGGTGGCACGGCACCACGATTGGCAGCGGGTTGCGCCCGTTGGCGGCGCCGACGGCGCGCATCGCCTGCGCTTTGCCGATGCGTCGCGCGAGTTCGCCGTAGCTGATCGTCGCGCCGTAAGGAATGCGGCGCAGTTCTTCCCACACCTCGAGCTGGAACGGCGTGCCGATCGGGTGCAGCGGCAGCTCGAAGTGCTGACGCTTGCCGGCGAAGTATTCATCGAGTTGCACCCGCGCAAACCGCAGCAGTGCCTCGGCGCGAATCCAGTTCGCCTGCGCGTGCTTTGGGTGGCGCTCGCGCTCGAACCAGATTTCGCGCAGACCTGCGCGGTCGGCCACCAATCGCAGCGTGCCGACCGGGCTGTCTATCTCGTCGTAGTAAATGATGTCTGATGTCATGTAGTGCTCTCCGGTTTTATGCGACGTGGCGCAAGTGCTGCGCAGGTGCTGTATTGGAGCTCGCGCGCCACAGATGCATCACCGCATACGCGCGCCAGGGGCGCCATGCTTCGGCCAGCGCAGTCAGCGCCTTCGTGCGCAACGCAGGCGCGTCGCCGGCCGCGGCGCGGCGCAGGATCAGGTCGGCGGCAGGGAACGCATCGGGATGGCTCAGTGCGCGCATCGCGATGTAATGCGCCGTCCATGCGCCGATGCCCGGCAACGCCGCCCAGCGCGCAGCGAAATCCTCCAGCGGCCGTTCGGGATGGAAATCCACGCGGCCATCCAGGAGTGCCTGCGCGATGCCGCGAATCGTCGCGGCGCGCGCGGTGGTCACGCCGATCGCGCGCAAGTCTGCGTCGGCCAGTTGCGTCGGCGTGGGGAACAGGCGTTGCAGTCCGAGTGGCAGCGGTGTGCCTGGCGCATCGCCGTAACGCTGCACGATGCGCGTGGCCAGCGTGCGGGCCGCCGCCACGCTGACTTGCTGGCCGAGCACCGCACGTACCGCGATCTCGAAGCCATCCCAGCCACCAGGCAGGCGCAGGCCCGGGCACTTGCGCAGCAGCGGCTTCAACAGCTTGCTCGCACCGAGCGTGGCAGCGATCGTGCGGGGGTCGGCATCCAGGTCGAACATGCGGCGCAGGCGCGTGACCAGCGCCAGTAAGAGCGCGGGCTGCACGCCATGCAATTCCAGCTTCAACGCATGTCCGCTGTCGGGCCAGGCACTCAGGCGCAACCATCCCGCTGCTTCGGCGGTACCGAACACGCGCATGTACGAATGGTCGTCGACCTGCTCGACGCCCGGCAGCGCACGCGTGTGCAGGAACGCCAGCAACGCGTCGAAAGCGTACGGTGGTCGATAGCCCAGGCGCAGCACCAGGCCAGCTTCGAGCGCAGCGCGCGGCTGCCGGCGCAGTTCACGCGGCTGCATCCGGTTCGCCTGCGCAAATGCCGCGTTGAACCGACGCAGGCTGCTGAAACCGGCAGCCAGTGCTACCTCGGTCACCGGCAGTGCGGTCTCGGTCAGCAATTGTTTCGCGAATAGCAGACGGCGTGTCGTATGCACATGGATCGGCGCTGCACCCAGATGTGCAACGAACAGGCGGCGCAGTTGCCGCGTGCCGACACCGACCCGTGTCGCGAGGTGTTCCAGCGAGTGCCCGGCCAGTACGCCCGCCTCGATCAATTGGAGTGCACGTGCCACCACGTGTTCGCCGCGATGCCAAATCGCATTGCCTGGCGCCAGTTCCGGTCGACAGCGCAGGCATGGCCGGAACCCGGCCGTTTCCGCCGCAGCGGCACTGGCGTAATAGCGGATGTTCGCCGGTTTCGGTGTCGGGGCTGGACAGATCGGACGACAGTAGACCCGCGTACTGGTGACGGCGGTGAAGAACAGCCCGTCGAAGCGCGCATCACGGCTGCGTCGTGCCTGTTCGCAGACGGCATGGGCGGGTAGGATAGCGGTCGGCGAGTCGGACATGCGTGCAGGCTAGCACCGTCGACAGCTGAAGACTCGCCGTTTTCGGACATCGCTGCCGGGGTGGGTCAACCGTTGTCAGGTCGATCCGGACAATCAGGGAGGCGGATGGCTCATGAGTTCCGATCCGCGCTGGCTGCGTGGAAGTGCGATACGCCGAACAGCGCCTTCGCCTGGGCGGCCAGCGCGCAGGTGTGCGCAGTGAAGTCCGCGCCTGCAGCGGATACTTAACTCGCCTCAGGCTTCGCTCGGCTGCGGCAGCCCGCCTACCGCGGCAAGCAGGGCGCGGCGATCATAGGGCTTGGGCAGGAACGTCACGTTGTCCGGAAACCACGCGAAGCTGCTGCGCGGATCCGCCGAGGTCAGCACGATCGGTATCTGCCGGTTCATCTGCGCGCGCTGCGCCAGCTCGATGCCATCGATACCGCCAGGCATGTTGATGTCGCTCAGCAACAGTTCGACCGTCGCGTCGTTCTGAAGGACGCGCAGCGCACTGGTGCCGTTGTCGGTGGTGATCACGCGATAACCCTCGGCCTCCAGCACCAGGGCCGTGACCTCACGGGCGCTGCGGTCATTTTCGGCCAGCAGGATGGTCTTGTTCTGCGTGAAAGTCATGAGTAGTCCGGGCAGGATATGCGCTGACCTTGGTCCGGCCCATGTAAACGGGCAGTGAGGCCGGGTTCGGTCTATGCTCAACGTCCACTTGCGGCGTGCGTGAATGAACGATTTGGAGCGTCATCGGCAGTTGCTCGGGTTCTCGGTGGACGGCGTCCACGAACTCGATCTGCGCGGTCGTATCACGCGCATCAATACCAGTGGCTGCGCCACATTGTGCGTCACCGATCCTGCCACTGCGCTCGGCCAGGCGCTGGCCTCGTTCTGGCCGGAAGCTGCCCACGACGAGCTCGAGGCGGCACTGGTCGCTGCGCGCACTGGCCGATCCATGCAGTTCGCCCAGATGTTGCCATCCGCCAGCGGCGAGCCAGCCTGGTGGCTGATCAGCGTGCATCCCTGTGTGGATACGGCCCATCGGGTCGACGGTATCGCCGTGATCAGCCACGACATCACCGAAGCCGTCGAAGTGAAGCGGGCGCTGGACGCGGCGATCGTCGGCCTGCACAGCCGGCTCAGTCTCAGCGAATCCGCCGGCGCAACCAGCACTGCCCGCAACGAGTCGCTGGATCGCCAATTGGCGCGGGCACGGGTATCCCATCAGCGCGGAGCAGACCGCGAGCAGTCGCTGAAACTGCAGCTGGGCCTTGCCAGCGCCGCCCAGGCCGTTGCCGAGCACGCCGTGCAACAGGCGCAGAAGAACGAGGCCATCGGTCAGCTGGTGGCTGGCCTCTCGCATGACTTTGCCAACATGCTGCAGATCGCGATCGTGGCGCTCAGCAGCATCCAGGACGATCCGGCCAACCTCACCGACAGCCAGCGCCGCCTGCTGGGTTACTCCATGGACGGCGTGCAGCATGCGGCGCGGCTGGCCCAGCGCCTGCTGGCATTCGCCCGCGTGCACAGCTACACGCCCGAGCCGGTCGAGCTGGTCGGCATCGTGCGTGACATCGAGAGTTTTGCACGGCACAGCCTTGGTGCCGGTATGGATTTCCAGGTCGCGCCGTTCGCCTCCGAACTACCGACCATGTGCGACCGCCACGCTATCGAGCAGGCCTTCGTCAACCTGTGCATCAACGCCCGCGACGCCTGCAGCAGGCAGGGTGCGATCGAGGTGCGGCTGGGTGAGTTGACGGTGAGCCCGGAGCGGGGCAGCACGCTGCGACCGGCTGGCGACTACGTCACGCTGGCCGTTACCGACAACGGCAGCGGCATGGACGCGAGCGTGCGCGAGCGGTTGTTCGAGCCGTACTTCACCACCAAGCCCGAAGGCAGCGGCACCGGCCTCGGTCTGGCTCAGGTCTATGGTGTGGTGCGCCAGGCCGGTGGTTTCGTGGACGTCGAATCCACGCCCGGCGCCGGTACCACCATGACCATGGCATTCCCGCGCCTGCATCTGCCTGCGGGCGAGTGACGCCTGCTGTGTGCGGAGCCGGCCGATTCCAACGGCGCGGGTGGCCGGTCTTCCCGGTTTGGCAATTGGCGGTCTGCGCACCTGCGCCGCATAATCAGGTTTCATGCCAAGCGGTATCGTCAGGATTCGATCATGAAGGCGCCCACCCGCATCGACACCACCCGCACCATCCGCGCGCCGCGCGGCAGCGAGCTTTCCTGCAAGAGCTGGCTCAGCGAAGCGCCGTTCCGGATGATCCAGAATAACCTCGATCCGGAGGTGGCCGAGAACCCGGCTGAGCTGGTGGTGTACGGCGGCATCGGTCGCGCCGCGCGCAACTGGGAGTGCTTCGACGCAATCCTGAAAGCGCTGCGCGAGCTGGAGCACGACGAGACCCTCCTGGTGCAGTCCGGCAAGCCGGTCGGCGTGTTCCGCACCCATGCCGACGCGCCGCGCGTGCTGATCGCGAACTCCAACCTGGTGCCGCACTGGGCCACCTGGGAACATTTCAACGAGCTCGACAAGAAGGGCTTGATGATGTACGGCCAGATGACCGCCGGCTCGTGGATCTACATCGGCTCGCAAGGCATCATCCAGGGCACCTACGAGACGTTCGTCGAAATGGGTCGCCAGAGTTACGGCGGCGACCTGAAAGGGCGCTGGATCCTCACCGCCGGCCTCGGTGGCATGGGCGCGGCGCAGCCGCTGGCGGCGGTGATGGCGGGTGCATCGATGCTGGCGGTCGAATGCCAGCAAAGCCGCATCGACTTCCGCCTGAAAACCCGCTACGTCGACGAGCAGGCCAGCGACCTCGACGACGCGCTGGCACGCATCCAGAAGTACACCGAAGCCAGAGAAGCGAAATCCATCGCCCTGCTCGGCAACGCCGCCGACATCCTGCCCGAGCTGGTTGCCCGCGGTGTGCGCCCTGATGCCGTCACCGACCAGACCAGCGCGCACGATCCGGTCAACGGCTACCTGCCGCAGGGCTGGACGGTCGAGCAGTGGTTCGAGCGGCGCAAGAACGATCCACAGCGCACCCGCGACGCCGCCAAGCACTCGATGAAGATCCACGTCGAGGCGATGCTGGCGTTCCACGCCCAGGGCATCCCCACCTTCGACTACGGCAACAACATCCGCCAGATGGCGAAGGACGAAGGTCTCACCAACGCGTTCGCATTCCCCGGCTTCGTGCCCGCCTACGTGCGCCCGCTGTTCTGCCGCGGCATCGGCCCGTTCCGCTGGGTCGCCTTGTCCGGCGACCCGGAAGACATCTACAAGACCGACGCCAAGGTCAAGCAACTCATTCCCGACGACAAGCACCTGCACCACTGGCTGGACATGGCGAAGGAGCGTATCAGCTTCCAGGGTTTGCCCGCGCGCATCTGTTGGGTTGGGCTGGGGCAACGCGACAAGCTGGGGCTCGCGTTCAACGAGATGGTGCGCAACGGGGAGCTGAAGGCACCGGTGGTGATCGGGCGAGACCATCTGGATTCAGGCTCGGTGGCGTCACCGAATCGCGAGACGGAGGCGATGAAGGACGGCTCGGATGCGGTGTCGGACTGGCCGCTGCTCAACGCAATGTTGAATGTGGCCAGTGGCGCGACGTGGGTGTCGTTGCATCATGGCGGCGGGGTCGGGATGGGGTATTCGCAGCACGCGGGGTTGGTGATCGTGTGTGACGGGACGCCGGAAGCCGACAAGCGGATTGCGCGGGTGTTGTGGAATGATCCGGCCTCAGGGGTGATGCGGCATGCGGATGCGGGGTATGAGGTGGCTGCTGAATACGCCAAGGAGATGGGGTTGAGGTTGCCGATGGTTTGAGGCACCAGTCACGGCATTGTTGATCATCCGGCAATGCCGTATAGTTTTCAGGCGGAAAGGAGTCTGCTCATGTTTCAGTTCATCGAGTCGCCTGTTTTCGAGCGAGTGATCTATGACTATCTTGACGATGCAAGCTACGGCGCGCTGCAGGCTACATTGTCGCAGTGGCCGGAAGCCGGCGATCTGATCCCTGGTTCGGGCGGATGCCGCAAGTTGCGCGGGCATCTGCCGGGCAACGGTAAGCGTGGTGGTCTTCGCGTCATCTACTACGTGAAGCTGCGCGATGGGCGTATCTGGTTACTGGCTGTTTACGGCAAGAGCATGCAGGAGAATGTTCCCGCGCATGTCCTCAAGGCTCTGAAAGAGGAGTTCGTTCATGACGAAAATGACAGAGGCCCAATTGGCCGAGCGTGACAGCAGGCGCAACCTTGGCGAAGAACTGCTGCAGGCCGTACGCGATATCAAAGCAGGGCGTACTGGCCGCATATTTCACGTTGAAGTTACACAGGCCACCGAAGCACGACTCAAGCTCGCTCTGTCGCAGGCAGATTTCGCCGCGATGCTTGGCGTATCGGTGCGCACGTTGCAGGACTGGGAGCAGGGGCGGCGTGAGCCCAGTGGTGCGGCGAAGGCGTTGCTGAAGGTGGCTGTGGCGGCGCCGAAGACGGTGCGGAAGGCGTTGGCGGCGGCTTGATAAATGAAGCTGACCCTGTTCTCGGGAGTTCCGCCGAGCCTTCAAGCGACAAATGTTACGATGCTAGCAGCCTGTCGGACTTGGATGAGACACGTGCCTCGTACGTCGATTTGCGGCAACTTGAGGACTCGAACTCAATTTGAGGCGACCTACGCCGGCAGTTTTGATCACTTTTTGACCAAA
>SCRO01000045.1 GCA_004298505.1 Rhodanobacter sp. | reverse complement strand
TGAGGCGGTGAGCCGTGGACGACAGGCCCGCAGGGGGATCGGCACGATGCCGATCCCTTTTCGCCAGCACAGGGATGTGCTGTCGAAAAGCCCGGCCGCGGCTCACGGACTTGGCGGGCGTAGCCCGGCAAGCGCCGAGGAGGGTCGCCTTCTCTTGGTTACTTCTCTTGGCGACTCAAGAGAAGTAACGCGCCCTCCGCAGGAGGACGCAACGCTTTTTCCGGGCACGCAAACGAGGTGAATCATGACGCTAACCAGAGACTTCAAACAGACCGTCGTGGAGCGCGTGCAACGCGAGCCGGCATTCGCAGCGGCGCTGCTGAGCGAGGCCGAGTCGCTGTTCTCCAGCGGCGATCCAGCGACGGCCCGCGTCATCCTGCGCGATCTGGTAAACGCTATCGCCCGTCCACCTGTGTAACACAAACGTGCTACATTCGTGCAAAGCCGAGCCAGCCCCGGAGCACTGCATGAGCACCACCACCATCCGTCTGCCCGACGAACTGAAAGCCCGCGTAGCCGAGGCGGCGGAACAGGCCGGCACAACCGCGCACAACTTCATTCTGGAGGCGATCGCCGAGAAGGCCGATCAAGCCGAGCAGCGCGCCGCGTTTCACGCTTTGGCCGATCAACGATACGCGCAATTCCTGGAATCCGGAAAAAGCATTCCGTGGGAGGAAGTGCGCGCGTACCTCAAGGATCGACTCGCCGGAAAAACTGTGAAGCGGCCGGCGGTCCGCAAGCTGGATCGATAAGGTGACGCGGGTCAGACTGGCGCCCGCAGTCATCGAGGATCTCGAACGCATCGTTGACCACTTGCGCCGGCATGAGAGCGATGCCGCCGAGGCCCGAGCGGATGAAATCATCAGCGCCTTCGACGTACTTGCCGACAACCCGTTTATCGGCCGCCCGGCGGGTGACGACAAACGCGAATTGGTCATTGGCCATGGAACACGTGGATACATCGCGCTGTATCGCTATCTGCCGTTGATCGATATAGCCTTGATACTGGCCATTCGTGCGCAACGCGAGGGGGGTTACGCACAAGCATGAACGAGACCGAAGCCGATACGCGCGCCAACCGCATCGACCCGGTCCTGCGCGACGCCGGCTGGGGCATCGTCGAGGGCTCGAAGGTCAATCGCGAGATGATCTGCCCCGGTCGCATCACCGGCGGTGGCGGTCGCGCCAATCCGCTGTCGGCCGATTACGTGCTGAGCTATCGCGACCGCAAGCTGGCGGTGATCGAGGCCAAGCGCGCGGGGTTGGGACATACGGCGGGCGTGGGTCAGGCCAAGGACTACGCCGGACGGCTGCAGGCGCGCTTTGCCTATGCGACAAACGGGCTGGGCTGGTACGGCATCGACATGCAAAGCGGTGCGGAAGGCGATATCTCGCTGCCGTTTCCCTCGCCGCAGGAGCTGTGGCAGAGTTGCTTTCCCGAAGGCAACGACTGGCGCGACCGCTTCGGCGCGGTGCCGTTCGAAACCGGCGGCGGCAAGTGGCAGCCGCGCTACTACCAGCACAATGCGATCACTGCGGTGCTGGAAGCCATCGCCAAGGGCGAGCAGCGCATCCTGCTGACTTTGGCTACCGGCACCGGCAAAACATCCATCGCGTTCCAGATTGCGTGGAAGCTGTTCCATGCGCACTGGAATCTCAGCCGCGACCCGGTGCGCCGGCCGCGCATCCTGTTCCTGGCCGACCGCAATATCCTCGCCGATCAGGCCTATAACGCGTTCAGTGCCTTCGCGCCCGATGCACTGTGTCGCATCAGCCCGGAGGAGATCCGCAAGCAGGGCAGGATTCCGAAGAACGCCAGCGTGTTCTTCACCATCTTCCAGACCTTCATGACCGGCGGCGACGGCTCCGACGAACCGCAGTTCACGTTCGAGGGCTATTCGAAGGACTTCTTCGACTTCATCGTGATCGACGAATGCCATCGCGGCGGCGCCAGGGACGAAAGCACCTGGCGCGGCATCCTTGAGTATTTCTCACCGGCCGTGCAACTTGGCATGACTGCCACGCCCAAGCGCGACACCAACACCGACACCTATCGCTATTTCGGCGAGCCGGTCTACACCTATGCGCTGAAGGAAGGCATCGGTGACGGCTTCCTGACCCCGTTTAAGGTGCGCCAGATGGCCAGCACGCTGGACACCTATACCTTCTCCGACGAAGACGAGGTGGTCAGCGGCGAGATCGATCCGGACCGGGAATACACCGAGGCTGACTTCAATACCAGGCTGATCATCAATGCGCGCGAGGAAAGTCGCGTGCAGGAATTCATGGACCAGATCGACCAGCGCCAGAAGTCGCTGGTGTTCTGCGCCACGCAGGATCACGCCGCGCGCGTGCGCAACGTCATCAACCAGATCAAGGACAACCCCGATCCGCACTACTGCGAGCGCGTGACCGCCGACGACGGCAAGCTCGGCGAGCAGTACCTGCGCGAGTTCCAGGACAACGAGAAGACGCTGCCGACCATTCTGACCACCTCGAAGAAGCTCTCGACCGGTATCGATGCGCGCAACGTGCGCCATATCGTGTTGCTGCGACCCATCAAGTCGATGATCGAGTTCAAGCAGATCATCGGTCGTGGCACGCGCACCTTCGATGGCAAGGACTTCTTCACCATCTACGATTTCGTGAAGGCGTATGAGCACTTCAACGATCCGGAATGGGATGGCGAGCCGCTGCCGCCGGATGAACCCGGCAAGCCAAAGAGTCCGTCTGACGAAGGCGATCCGGAGGAGACGAGCGATACGCCCGGCGGTATCCGAGACAAACCCGACCCTGTAGCGAAGATTGTGGTGAAGCTGGCTGACGGCAAGGAGCGCCGGATTCGCTATATCGCGGCAACCACCTACTGGTCGCACGACGGCCGCCCGATCACCGCGCAGGAGTTCATGGAGCAGCTGTTCGGCGACCTGGGCAACCTCGTTGCCTCGGAGGACGAACTGCGCGCGGTGTGGAGCGACCCGGATCGGCGTGAGGCGTTTCAGCAGCGATTGGTGGAGCTGGGCTACGACCCTGATCGGCTGGACGACATGCGTCGCCTGATTGACGCACCGAACAGCGACATTTTTGACGTGCTGGCCTATGTGCGATTCACCCTGGCGCCGTTGTCGCGCGTGGAACGTGCCGATGTCGCTCGCGCCAAGGGGCTGGGTGGCTATCAGCGCGAGATGCGCAATTTCCTGGAGTACGTGCTGGGCGCTTACGAAAGGCATGGTGTCGACGAGCTGGCCTCACGCAAGATCGCTGACTTTCTGCGCATTCGCTATGGCGGCACCAACGACGCCAAACGCCTGCTGGGTCCGGTGCCTGCGATCCGCGAAGCTTTTATTGCGATCCAGGCCCATCTGTATCAGTGACCGATTCGTGACCGTTCGAAGGTTCTCGGAACCTCCCGTTCGGCTCCAGGAGTGTCGTGGCAAAGGACATCACAACAACTCGTCCTGCGCCAGTGCGTAACTCAACTTCCCGTCCACGACATGCGCCGGCGAAGTATACGGATGCACCGTCGTGTGTTTGGCATCGATGATGTGGATCACCTCGATTCCGCGCAGCTTCAGCACGTCGGAAATGATCGAGCGATGGCAACGCCACCACACCACCTCGGCGCACATCATCGCGGTGCGCTTTTGTGAAGCGAACTCGAGCAGTTCCTCCAACCCTTCGGCGAACTCCGGCGTGCCGAGGTGATCGGCGTATGCCTGGAACGAGGCGTTGCGCCATGCCGTGTTCGGTGAATCCCGCTGCACCCGGCGGCGGCCGCCGAGTTTCGGAATCCATTGGTAGGCGATGGCATGGGCGGGCAGCGACGTGGCCATTGCCGCGCGGGCGAAGTGCGGGTAGCGCCGCGAGCCGGGAAAGCTGCGCACATCGGCAATCGCCTCGATCCCGTATTCGCCGAGCAAGGCGAGGAACTCCTCCAGCGTGCGGGTGGAGTGGCCGATGCTCCAGATCGTGGCGGGGTCGCTGGACATCGCTCAGTCGATCTTGTGCAGTGCCGCGCCCTTGTGCATGGCGACGTGATCGGTCTTGTCACTCTTGATCTCGTACTGCGGATCGTCTTCGGTGCAGTGCCGTTTATGACCCTTGTACTCGGTGTCCTTGGTGTGCACCCTGGTGATCTTGCCACTGACGCGACCGGCTTCGGAATTCCAGCGCACGTGATCACCGACTTTGAATGCATGGCTCATGCTTGCCTCAGCTGTGGCAATGGCTGTGAGGCCATTGGACAGCAGCGCATGTGCAGGCGAAGTCAGCGTTTGCCAGCTGGCGCAAAGCCATGGGCGGCGGCACGCCAGCGCGCCGGCATCCCTCGTGGCGAAGCTTGCCGAAAGCATGGCAAGCAGGTTGCTGGCCGACATGCGGGAATCGGTAGCGGCCACGCTACCGTTCAACTCAACCGCAGCAATTTGCGTACGGCGGGAAGGTTGCGGCGACTGATTTCGGGGTTGCTGTCGGTGCCGTCGAGACGGGCCAGCACGCGGCCGTCGGTGAGGGTCTTGATGCCGAGTAGGCGTGGTGGCGGCACCAGGCAGTTACGGTGCAGGCGGATCAACTGGTCGGGATAGGCTTCCTCCAGCTGACGCAGCGAGTCCTCGATCAGCAACTCGCCGCCGCGGTGTTGCACGACTACATATTTCTCGTCGGCGAGCAGGCACAGCACTTCGTCCAGTGCGATGCGTACCTGTTCGCCGCGCAGGCGGCCGTGCAGGTAGGCAACCGGTTCACGCGGGCTGTCGTCGAGGCGGCCCTGGGCGCGTTGGAGCGCTTCGCGCAGGCGCTCCAGGCGCACCGGTTTGAGCAGGTAGTCGGTCGCGCCGAGCTCGAACGCCTTCAGCGCATGGGCTTCGTAGGCGGTGCAGAAGATCACCAGCGGCCGCGCGCGTCCACCCAGGCGCTGGGTCAACGCCACGCCGTCGAGACCGGGCATGTTGATGTCGAGCAGCAGCACGTCCGGTTGCAATTCGCTCAGGCTGGCCAGTGCCACTTCGCCGTCGTCGATGCTGCCCACGATCTCGACCTCGGCGCACTCGCCCAGCAAGGCGGCCATGCGTGCGCGCGCCAGCGGTTCGTCGTCGACGATCAGGGCGCGCATCAGGCGGATATCCCGGGCAGTTGCAGCAGTACCACGAAGCGGTCGCCATGCGCGCCGGCCTCGACCCTGGCTTGCGGCCCGTAGCGCCAGGCGACGCGCTGGCGCACGCTGTCCAGGCCGTGGCCGTTGCCTGCGGTGGGCGGCGCGGTCGGCAACGGGTTGATGATTTCAATGCGGA
Organism: Rhodanobacter sp.; assembly: GCA_004298505.1. Taxonomy (GTDB): domain Bacteria; phylum Pseudomonadota; class Gammaproteobacteria; order Xanthomonadales; family Rhodanobacteraceae; genus Rhodanobacter. The sequence continues at coordinate 8,820 of SCRO01000045.1, read as the reverse complement.
TGCCTTGCCCTTGACGTTCGCCGCGCAGGATCACCTCGCCGCCTTCGCGCAACGGCTGGATGCCGTGGCGTACGGCGTTCTCCACCAGCGGCTGCAGCAGCAGGCGCGGCAGCGGAAACTCCGCCGGCAGGTCGTGCAGTTCGCGCTGGATACGCAAGCGTGCGCCCAGCCGCAGCTGTTCGATCGCCAGGTAGCGCTCGACCAGGGCCAGCTCCTCGCCCAGCGTGCCGTCGCCAATGTCGTGCTGGCCCAGGGCGGCGCGGAACAGTTCGGACAGGTCCTCTACCGTGCGTTCGGCCGCGGCCGGGTCGACCCGGATCAGGGCAGCCACGGTATTCATGCTGTTAAACAGGAAGTGCGGGCGGATGCGTGCCTGCAGCGCCTCGACCTGGGCGCGGGTCACCGCCGCCAGCCGCGCCTGCCACTGCGCCAGCACGTAAAAGTAGCGCAGCATGGCCGCGCCGAGCAGGGCCGCGATCAGCACGTTGTCGCCCACGAACACACCCATGTCGGCGCCGATGAGCCTCGTCTGCAGTGCGCCATCGAGCCAGCGCGCGACGAGGCTGGCGAGCAGCACCACCAGCACGATCAGCAGCCACACGCCGACATAGGGCAGATGCCCGGGAAGGCGTTGCAACCGTTGGCGCAGCTTGCACAGCGTCACCGCCACGACCATGGCCAGCCAGGTCACGAAGAACATGCTGACGCTGTAGGCGGGCCAGTCGTAACGGTCTTCGCGAGCCAGCCACATTACCGTGACGGTCAGCGCGCCGACCACGAACAGTGCGAACAGCACCGGCAGCTGGCAGAAATCCGGCAGCGGGCTGTGTTCGGTGCGGCCGCGCGGGCCGCTGGAAGGCGAGGATGCGCGCATGCGGCAAGTATGCCGCATGCGCGCCGCTGGTCAGGCCAGTCGCACACCCAGCCAGCGGCGCAGGTCGGCGATTTCATCGGCGCAGACCGCGTGGGCCATCGGGTAGGTGTGCCACTCCACCGTGTAGCCGAGCGCTTGCAGCAGGTCACGCGAGTCGACACCGCGTTGCATCGCCACCACCGGATCGGCGCTGCCGTGGCCCCAGAAGAGTGGCGTGGCGGCGTTCGCGGCGTGGCGCTCGCGCGTCACCACCTCGGCGATCGGCAGGTAGGTAGACAGCGCCATGATGCCGGCCAGCTTGTGCGCGTGGCACAGCCCGGTGGCCAGCGCGATCGCGCCGCCTTGCGAGAAGCCGGCCAGCACGACCCGCTCGCTCGGCACGCCGCGTTTGTGTTCGCGGTCGATCAAGATTTCCACCTCGCGCACCGAGGCGCGCACGCCGGCCTCGTCCTGTCGCGACCGCAGGTCGAAACCAGCGATGTCGTACCAGGCACGCATCGACATGCCGTTGTTGACCGTCACCGGGCGCACGGGTGCGTGTGGAAACACGAAGCGCAGCGCCGGCCAGTCCTTCGCTACCAGCTCAGGCACGATCGGCGCAAAGTCGTTGCCGTCGGCGCCCAGGCCGTGCAGCCAGATGATGCTGTGCTGCGGGTTCGCAGCGGTCTCGAGTTCGACGGCGGGCAGGGTCATGGCTTCTTCGCGTTGCGGTGGACGTTGCATCGTACCAGCCGGTCCGGTGGTTTCCATTGCGCTCGCGCAATGGGCTCAGAGCGTCCAGGATAAAAGGCATCGCCCGCGAGCGGGCTTCCTACAACATCGCGGGGATGGGTGGTCGGTGGGAGCCCGCTCGCGGGCAATACTCCCCCGTTTCAGCCGTATGCGAATCGTCGCGCAGGGACCCTGACTTTTGGCACGGTCGGCCGCGCCTGGTCGGCTCGCTCGGTTATGCTGGTGTTTTTTGCTGGGGAAGAACGATGCGTCGCTTGCTCATGGCTACGCTTGCCGCTTTCGTCGTGCTGCCCGTGGCTGCGACAGAGCCGAGCACCAGCGCGGCATCGGCTCCGCTGGACATGGAAACCATCATGGCCAATCCGGACTGGATCGGGCATGCAGTGGAAAGCCCGTACTGGAGCGTGGACGGGCGCAATCTGTATTACTCGGTGCAGCGTGACGGCAGCCCGGTGCGTGACTTGTACCGGGTCGATCCGGCCCGCGGCGCCAGCGTGAAACTCGATCCAGCCGCGATGGCCCATGCCGATGGTCCGGCGGTGTTCGACCGCGCGCACCAGCACGCCGCCTACATCCTGCATGGCGATGTGTTCGTGGTGGATTTGGCCAGCGGACAGCGCCGGCAGGTGACGTTGACGCCGCAACACGAATCCTCGCCACAGTTCTCCGCCGATGGCCGCGCGCTGCAGTTCCGAGCCGGCAACGACTGGTTCCGCTACGACCTGGTCAGCGCGGTAACCGCACCCGTGACCGAGCTGAAGCTGGCCGACGATCCGGAAACCAACAAGCCGGATGACCTGGGCGAGCTGCAGCTGAGCCTGTTCAAGACGCTGCGCGAGATCAAGGCCGACCAGCAGGCCATGCGCGACCACACCCGGGCGCTCGAAGCGGCCGATGCCGGCCGCGCACCACGGCCGTTCTGGCTGGGCGACAAGATCAGGCTGGTCGACAGCAAACTGTCGCCCGATGGCCGCTGGCTGCTGCTGGTGACGGCACCGAAGGGCTACCAGGGAGGCCGGGTGCCGCAGGTCAACCATTACGTCACCGACAGCGGTTACACCGAGCCGGAAGACGCACGCAGCTATGTCGGCCGCAACGATCCGGCGCCGCAATCGCTGCTGTTGCTCGACCTGCCGCAGCACAAATCGTGGCCGCTGAAGACGGATGGCCTGCCCGGCATCAAGGCCGATCCGCTGGCAGCACTGCGCAAGCAGGCCGTGGCCAGGCTGGAGAAGGCCGGCAACACCGACGAGGCGAAGACTCTGAAGGCGCCCGCGGTACGGCCGGTGCGCATCGCCGCCGGTGGCGAGGATGGCGGTGGCGGCGGCGTAGCGTGGAATGACGATGGCAGCCAGCTGGCGATCGAGTTGCGCGCGATCGACAACAAGGATCGCTGGATCGCCAGCGTCGATTTCAGCAAGCATGCCCTGGTCAACCAGCAACGCTTGACCGATCCGGCCTGGATCAACTGGAGCTTCAACGATTTCGGGTGGCTCAAGGACGGGCGCACGCTGTGGTACCTCAGTGAGCAGAGCGGTTACTCCCGCCTGTACGCCAAGCCGCTGGAGGGCGCCGCGCGAGAGCTCACCGGCGCCGGCAAGTTCGAGGTCAGCGCACCGCAGCTCAGTGCCGACGGCAAGTGGTTCTACCTGCTGGCGAACAAGGTGGCGCCGTACAGCTACGACGTCTACCGGGTGCCTGCCGCGGGTGGCGAACTGCGCCGTCTGACGCAATACCAGGGTACCGATGGCTTCAGCCTGTCGCCGGACGGCACGCAGCTCGCGGTGCTGCATTCGGCGCCGTACATGTTCGACCAGCTCGCCGTGCAGAGTGCCGCCGGCGGAGCGCCGGAAGAGCTCACCAACACGATGAAGAGCGCGTACAGCTCGCGTGACTGGATTGCGCCGAAGATCGTCGAGGTGCCGTCCTCGCACGGTGCCGGCGCGATCTACGCGAAGTACTACGGCCCGGCCGGCGAGGCCGACACGCCCGCCTCGCGCCCGGCGGTGATCTTCGTGCACGGCGCGGGCTATCTGCAGGATGTGTCGCTACAGGAGACCTATTACTTCCGCGAGCAGATGTTCCACAACCTGCTGGTGCAGCAGGGCTATGTGGTGCTGGACATGGATTACCGCGGCTCGGCCGGCTACGGCCGCGACTGGCGCCGCGCGATCTACCAGCACATGGGTCATCCGGAGCTGGAAGATTTACTCGACGGCAAGGCGTGGCTGGTCAAGCACCATGGCGTCGACCCGAAGCGCGTGGGTATCTACGGCGGCAGCTACGGCGGCTTCATGACCGAGATGGCGCTACTGCGTGCCCCAGGTGAATTCGCCGCCGGTGCCGCGCTGCGCCCGGTCAGCGACTGGACCAGCTATAACCATGAATACACCTCCAACATCCTCAACGACCCGCAGCTCGACCCGCAGGCATACAAGACCAGCTCGCCGATCGAGTATGCCGCCAACCTGCGCGATCCGCTGCTAATCCAGCATGGCCTGATCGACAACAACGTGATGGCCAGCGACTCGATCCGCCTGTATCAGCGCTTCATCGAGCTGCACAAGAAGAACTTCTGGATCTCGCTGTACCCGATGGAACGGCACGGTTTCGAACATGCCGATTCCTGGCACGACGAATACCGCCGCATCGACGAGCTGTTCAACACCTATGTGAAACCGGTGCGGCAGGAGGCGCACTGATCATCGCTAACGGCGGCCCCGGCGCGGCGGTCAGAGGATGCCTTTCGCGCCCACCCCGAAGGCGGTGACCAGTCGCGTGATGATCAGCTTCGGTGACAGATCCACGTCGGGGAAGTCGCCCACCGGGAGATAGCAATCGTGGAAGCGGGGGTTGCTGGCGCGCATCGGCGGGCAGCCCGGCTTGAGGTCGTAGCTGGTGGCATAGCGGAACGGCCACAGGTCGAAGAACGGCAGGTGCGCGGAGACCGTGCCGAGGGCCTGGTTGATGTTGGTGAGCACCGGCACCACCGACTGGCGCGGCGCGATCACCCAGGCGTTCTGCGGCTGGGTGTCGCGCAGGATCGCGCGGCGCAACTCGTCGGCGAAGGCATGGTCGTAGACGATCACGCCGGACTCGGTGTTGTAGTGATCCGAACGCGGATCGAAATTGTGCGAGCCGACCATGCCGAAGGCGTCGTCGACCACGATCGACTTGGCGTGCAGGCCGAAGCGTCGACCCCCGCTCAACAGCGGCGCTGGCAGGTTGCTGGCACGACTGCTGCCGAGCAGATGCAGCCGCGCGCGCGCGGCTCTGGCCGGGCTGGCAGTATCCGCGGGCGGCTTCACCTGGTCGGCCTCGAGATTGGCCAGTTCGTAATCCACCGCCGCGCTGGGGGCGTGCGGCTTGAGCTCGTGGATCTCGAAACCGAACTTCTTCAGGTAGCGCTTGCGGTGCTTGTAGGACATGGCATACACCGCGAACGCATCGGTCGAGGCGAGCGAGTTGGTGGAGACGATGATCCGTGGCGGGGCGTCGCGCCGGTGCAACACACGGAAGATGTGCTGCGCGCGCTTGCTCATCACCAAGTATGGCGTCTGCAGCAGCACTTCGCGTTTCGCACCATGTATCAGCGCCATGATGTGGCGGGTGAAATTCAGCGCGAGCTTCTTGTCCGGCTTGTCGGTCTTGGCCGGCAGGTCGCTGAAGTACTCGACCTTGCCCACGTGCAAGCTCGGTGCAACCAGCCACGCATGCAGCCACGCCGGATCCTCGGCGGCCTGCAGCAGTTGCGCCACGCGCTGGGGTCGACGGTAGTGCGGTGTCGGCCAGCCGGGTACCGCGTGGTCGGACAGGATGCGCTGGTTGAGGTCACGTAGGTGGGTCAACGGCACCGCGCGCTTGTGCTGCCAGAACAGCGCAAAGCTGGCAGCCATCTGCTTGGCGGCAGGGCCGCCGATCATCACGTCACGATCGACGTAGTCGAAGTGCTCGTCCCAGTTGAAGTAGCGATCCTGGTAATTGCGCCCGCCGGCGATGCCGATGCTGTCGTCCACTAGCAGCAGTTTGTTGTGCATGCGCTGGTTGAACTGCATGAAGCAGCACAGGAGGCCGGCAGCGAAATCCAGTGGCGGCGTGTGCGCCTTGTGGAAGGTGGGGTTGTACAAGCGCACCTGCAGATTGGGGCTGGCCCGCGCCAGCTCGTCGAGCAGATCCAGGCTGTCGAACGAAAACAGCTGGTCGGCCAGGATGCGCACCCGCACCCCGCGCCGCGCCGCCTGCACCAGTTCGTTCAACACCAGTTGCCCGACGTCGTCCTGGTCCCAGATGTAGGTCTGCACGTCGATCGTCCGGCGTGCGGCGCGGATCAGGTTGACGCGCGCGGCCAGCGCCGGTTCGCTGTCGCCGAGCAGGGTGACCACATGCACCGGATGCTGCGCCGTGGACTCGGCCAGCGCGTGGTTGGCGGCTTCGAGCAGCGGCGACGGCACCGCGCAGTGATCGGCCTGGTGGCACGACAGCTCGCGATCGGTGGTGGCCGTCACTACCGCATCGGCACGGCGGATCTGCGCCCGCGACAAGGTGCAGCCTTGCAACAGGCTGGCGCTGATGAGGAGTGGCAGGCCAACACGGCAGAGGAACCGGAACATGGCGGGATGATACGGGTAATCCGTCGGCTGCCCGTGATGACGGGCCGTCCTGGCTCGCTTCCGCCACACAGGCTGCTTCAATCGCGCACGGGTCGGCGTGCGCGGCGGCTCAAGGCGACCAGAACGCATCCAGTCGTGCGCGGCCAGGTTCCAGCGCGCCGTCCAGATGCAGCACGGCCAGTCCGCCGGGGGGCATGCCGCGGAATTCGTCGGAGCGCCCTTCGACCAGCAAGGCCACCAGCCGCTCGATGCCGGGGTTGTGGCCGACCAGCATCACGCTGCCGGCGTCGGCATGCTGGTCGAGCAGGACCAACAGCTCGCCTGGGGTCGCGTCGTAGATCTCCTTGGCCTGCTGCGGTACGGGTGCCTGCTCGATCGCGGCCAGCGCCAGCCGCGCGGTTTCATCGGCGCGGCGAGTCGGCGAACTGAGCACGCGTTCCGCGCGGATGCCGTGCGCGGCCAGCCACAACCCGGCCGCCTGCGCCTCTTGTTCGCCGCGAGGGCTGAGCGCGCGTTGCCGGTCTTCGCCGGTGTTATCGATGGGTACGGCTTCGGCGTGCCGCAACAGGATCAGTTCGTGCATGGTGGTCTCCGGCAGATGGGTGGTGCGGCGTGTGCCATGGTGGCATCCAGCCGTGCGTGTCACGCGTGGCGCTTGATCCAGCGCAGCAAGGGTTTCCAGTCCTGTTGGTGATTGCGTACCTGTTCGGAGTGGTAATCGAAGATGCCCTTGCCCAGCGCGGCCAGCAGTACATACGCCTGGCTGTCGCGCAGCTGGGCCACGATCGGGAATGGCGACTGTTCGGCGAGTTGGGCGATCGCATCCTGGCTGGCGTGGGTCCATGGCTTGAGCCGGTTGGCCACCAGCGCCACCGGCAGCTTGCCGCGGTGGATCCGGTTGATCGAGCGCAGCTCATCAGTGAAGGCCAGCGTGGCGTACAGGTCGAACGAGGATGGCAGCACCGGTACCAGCAGCACATTCGCCAGTTCGACGTAGGGTTCCAGGTCGTGCTCGCGCGAGCCGGCGGCGGTGTCGATCAGCAGCTGGCCGGTATCCGGCGAGAGTTTCTGCAGCGCTCGGCGGCCTCCCTCGAAGGCCAGCACGCCGGGCACGTTGTCCGGCCGCAGCGACGCCCAGCGGAAGCTGGAGCCTTGCCGGTCGGCGTCGACGATCGCCGTGTGCTGCCCCGCCTGGGCCCAATGCGACGCCAGTTGCGTCACCAGCGTGCTCTTGCCGCAACCGCCCTTGCTGCTTGCCACCAGCGTCGTAAGCATCGGTTCGTCCCTGCCACGTAAGGTGACCCAAGCCTAGCGGGGGCGACGCGAAAGGGGAATGGGCGAAAGGCCGGGAATCGGGAATGGGGAATCGAAAAGACTGGTTCCCCGCACCGCTTCAGCATGACTGATCTTGAACTTTTCGATTCTCCATTCCCGGCTACTCGGCCTTGCGCGGCTGCCAGTCGGTCGGCGGGTCAATCGGTATGTTGTCGTCGCGTAGCGCTGCCAGTTGCAGGCTCATCTCGGTGCCACCGTTGCGGGCCAGCGCCAGCAGGTGCTGCGCCAGGCTGGAGTCGTCCTGGACCCGGGTCAGTAGCTGGTTGAAGTTCTGCACCTGCCAGATCAGGTTGCGGCGGGCGTCTTTCGCCTGCTGCTGCTGGGCCGGGTCGTCGACCAGCACGTCGCGCAGGTGCAGACCCAGCGAGCGTGCCAGCGGGCTTGAGCCCCATTCGAGCAGCTTGGCCAGGCGCAGGCAGTCGGCCTTGATCGAGTCATCCTTGCCGGCGTTTTCGCACAGTTTGGCCACCAGTTGCAGGCTCGGCTGCGGTTGCGTGCTGGCGAGGCCGAAGATCATTACCGTCTGCATGCCCACGGCACCGGCGGCGTGGGTATGGTCGAAGGTGGCGGCCGGCGGCGGCAGTACACCCACCGAATCAGCCAGCGCCTTCAGGCTGGTGCCGGCATAGTCGTCATAGACCTTGGCCGCCGCAGCCGCGTGCAGATCCTCGCGCGCGGCATCTTCCTTCTGGTTGCGTGCATCCACGCCGAGTTTGACCAGCCACGCGGCAGCGTTGTCCGGAGCCTGTTTCAGCAGGGTATCCAGGGCGTCGGGATTCGGACAGGTCGCCGCCCTGGCGTCGCAATCGGCCAGGCGTATCCAGCTCACCGCCGGGCCGTTGCCATCGGCTTGCGCGGCGCGCTCGATCAAGCTGTGGAAGCTGTTGCTCGGCGGCTGGTTGAACAAGGGCCGGGCCAGCAGGGCGGCACCGAGCAGCGGCATGGCATCCGCGCGCGGCGCCAGCACGCTGACCAGGTCGCGCTGGAATGCCAGCTGCGCCTTGTCGCGGGCCAGTGCAGCCTTGCTGGGCGAGGTCTGGCCTCGCCAGACCGGGGCCTTTGCGACCGGCGGAGTCTTCCCCGCCAGTGCCGGAGTGGCAAGCATGAACCATGCACAGGTCAGGACGAGACAACGCATTGCACGCATCACGGACATCCTTGGCAGAAAAGGTGTCAGCATATCGTCTTAAGATTAAGCTCACCTGATTGGCGAACCACGCCGTTTCGGCATTCGAGGTCCGACAGGCTGCTAGCATCAAGGTTTGGGCG
>SCRO01000044.1 GCA_004298505.1 Rhodanobacter sp. | reverse complement strand
ACAGGCGGATTCGCAGGCCGGCCAACCAAAGTCCGACAGGCTCTTAGGCGCTTGTCAATCGAGCTGGCGTAGTTCGGCGCGCAACAGCTTCGCCGGCGTCGGCGGCGGGGTACGGATGCAGACTCAACGACGGCTGCGCAGCTGAAGCCCCGCTCAACGACATGGCGCCTTCACGGATTCATGACTTTCATCTTGAGCTGGCCTATACACAACAGTTGCTAGCCTGCGCGGAGTTGAGTTGGGCAATCGGCCTGGACGCGACGCGATAAAGCCGCTTCGGGCTTCCGGCAAGTCGGGTACGCATTCTGCCCCCACATTCTGGCATGGAGTAATGATCATGAAACTACGCACTCCCCTGTTCTCTGGCCTGGTGGCCAGCGCCCTGTTGTTCGGAGGCTCCGCGACCGCGCAGGATGCCCCGGCTCCGGCGGAATCGTCGGCGCTGGCCGGTTCTCCCACCAGCTCTGTCACCTACCAGACACCGCAAGGCGAGGTCGTCATCAACAGCGTGCCGGCGCCGGCACCGACGATCGCACCGGCTCCGGACTTCAAGCAGCTGGCAGCTGGCGGCAAGGGCATCACCACCGAGCAGGCCGTCTCCTACCCCCCGCTGGCCAATGACTTCCTCAATGCCGACCGCAACAAGGATGGCAAGATCAGCAAGTCCGAGTACCAACGCTGGGTGAAGCAGATGAAGTAACCGGCATTGTGGGCGACGGGCCACGCCAGCTACGGCATGACCCGTCTGGTGTGGCGCGAAGGATTCGCGTAAAACTTGTCTTCACGGTCTTGGACAATCTCGCCGCCATGCCCGAACCGAACCTGCTGTATCCGGTGAGTGGCCTACCCCGGAACCGGATGTATCCATGAGATTTCACCTCGTCGCCGCCTGTGCGGCACTGGCATGGTGCGTGATTGCCACGACGGCACGCGCCCAGAACCCCAACCCTACCGATATCCGGGGTTGCACCGCGATCGAAAACGACGCGCAACGACTGGCCTGTTACGACCACGCCACGGGACGCGTGAACCTTCCTGCCGCGCAGAAACGGCAGGCAGCCGTGCCGAGCGCAGGGGTGTTCGGCCATGAGCACGAGGGCACGCCGGCAATCAGTACCCCGGGCAACAGCGAGGTGGCCACTCCGCTGTCGCTGCTGGACAGTCGCTGGGAGCTGTCACCGGAAAGCAAGCTCGGCACCTTCAATGTCCGCGGCTACAAGCCCGTCTACGTGCTGCCGATCTTCGCCAGCAGCAACCAGAACAACCGGGCACGCAGTCCCAATCCCGACAATACCGCGTCCGCGGATGAAGGGCTGGAGAATATCGAGGCCAAGTTCCAGCTCAGCCTCAAGAGCAAGGTCTGGCAGGGTGTGTTTGGCGACGCCGGCGACGTGTGGGTGGGTTACACGCAATCCTCGCGTTGGCAGGTCTACAACACGAAACAGTCGCGCCCGTTCCGCGAGACCGACTACGAACCCGAGGCGATGCTGGTCTTCAACACCAACTATCACGTGCTGGGCTGGGATGGCCGGCTGCTGGGCATCGGCCTGGACCACCAATCCAACGGACGCGGCAACCCGCTGTCACGCGGCTGGAACCGGATCATCGCGAATGTCGGCTTCGAGCGCGACGGCTGGACAGTGATGCTGCGACCGTGGTGGCGCATACCCGAGTCCAGAAGCACCGATGACAACCCCGACATCAGCAACTACATGGGCCGCGGCGAAGTGCAGGTCGTGCATGAATGGCACGGACAGGAGTTCGGTCTGGCCCTGCGCGACTCGTTCCGCGGCGGCAGCCAGCAACACGGCTCGGCCCGGTTCAGTTGGAGTTTCCCGATCGCCGGCAACCTGCGCGGCTATGCGGAAGTGTTCAAGGGCTACGGCGAAAGCCTGATCGACTACAACCACAACGCCACCTACCTGGGCCTGGGCGTGTCGCTGCTCGACTGGTATTGAGTACCGTCAATGAAACAGGCCCGGCGATTCGCCACCACCGGGCCTGCATGGATTATCCATACGCATGGATGCTCAGTGGTGATGCCCACCGGCGCCATGCACATGCCCATGCGCCAGCTCTTCCGCGCTGGCCTCGCGCACAGCGGTCACCTCGATATCGAAATGCAGGGTCTTGCCGGCCAGCGGGTGATTGCCGTCGATGAAGACCTTGTCGTTCTCGACCCTGGTCACGCTGACGTTGATCTCGCCCTGCGGGCCGCGACTCTGGAACTGCATGCCGGGCTGGATGTCCTCGACGCCCTGGAACGCTGTGCGCGGCACCTCCTGCATCAACTCGGGATGGTGCACGCCGTAGCCCTCTGCGGGAACCACGTCGACGCTGAACTTCTCGCCCGCCGAACGACCTTCCATCTGCTTCTCCAGGCCCGGCACGATCTGGCCGCTGCCGTGCAGGTAAGTCAGCGGATCACGGCCTGCGGAGCTGTCGATGACTTCGTTCTGGTCGTCAGTCAGCGTGTAATGGAAGGCGGCAACGGCGTTTTGGGCAATCTGCATCATGGGGTCTCTTTGGGAGGGTTCGGGTCCGCCGGCAGCGCCGGCACGAGGCTGCAAGACTATCAGAACAGCGTATCGCGCCCTGCACGGACGAGCGTGATTGGCGATACTCTATGAGCCCGTCGGACTTTGGCTGGATACGACGTCTGTTGCCGTCACGTCGATCGCAACGACGCACCCCCGAAGCGGGCTCGCTGCGCGGATCGATGCGCTGATCGAACAGCCGCGCTTTGCGCACGCCAGTTGGGGCATCGCAGTGGTCTCGCTGGACAGCGGACGCACACTGTATGCGCACCGTGCCGATCGACTCGGTCAACCCGGCTCCACCGCGAAACTGTTCACCGCCGCCGTCAGTCTCGCCACGCTGGGGCCGGACTACCGCTTTCCCACCCGCCTGTTGTCCCGTGGCGCGATACGCCATGGCCGCCTGGACGGCCATCTGATCCTGTATGGCATGGGTGACCCGACCCTGGGCACGGCCGGCAGCAGCGACTGGGCAGAACAACTGGCGTCCCAGTTGCACGCCCGCGGCATCAACCTGTACCGGGTGCCTGGCGGCGACACCTTGTACCTGTTCGGCAACATGCCGGCACAATCGCCACCTGCGCATTTCCGCCTGGCCATGGCTGATCCCGCCCGGCAGGCAGCCTGGACGCGATCGCCGTGCTGCTGGCCGACGACCGCGGCACTGATTGATCGATCGAGTACCGGCCTGAATGACCCCAGGCGACGTGCAGACGATCAGCCACCCAGCCTGAGCAGCGTATCCGCGGCAATCTTCTGCGGCGTGTCGGTGGAAGCATAACGTTTCACCACCTGGCCGGCGGCATCGACCAGGAACTTGGTGAAGTTCCACTTGATCGCCTCGCTGCCAATGATGCCCTTGCCTTCGCTCTTGAGCCACTTGTACAGCGGATCGGCGTGATCGCCGTTTACCGCGATCTTGGTGAACAGCGGGAAGGTCACGTCGTACTGGCTGCTGCAGAAGTTCTTGATTTCGGCCTCGTCGCCCGGCTCCTGGTGGCCGAACTGGTCGCATGGAAAACCCAACACAACCAGCCCCTTGTCGCGCTGGTCCTGCCACAGCGTCTCCAAACCCTTGTACTGCGGGGTGAAGCCGCACTTCGAGGCGACATTGACGATCAGCAAGGTCTTGCCACGCCACTCGGCCAGCGAGCGCGGTTTGCCATCAATGTCGTTCACGGTGAAATCGTAGACGCAGGTCATGGCAGTGGTCCGATGGCAGAGGTTAATCAGGCAGCCTACGCTATCCGCGCCGGTTTTGCCCGAGCTCACCACCACCTTGCATATCCATATGCATCCTGTTCCTTTGTTCACGGTCGTATGGACGGCTAATTTCAAGGCCCATCTTCCATGCCCGGAATCGTGCCTTGCTCCAGGTGATTGCCGCAATCCTCTCGCTGCTGCTGCTGGCCGGCGTATTTAGCCGTGGCATGGGTGCCGACGACGATACGCCGGCGACGCCTGCCGACAACGCCGCTGCCGGCCACGGCGAAAACGACTTCGACGGCACGCCCTAAGAGGAGCCGTGGACGTTCAACCCTGCGCGTCGGGAATCTCGAACACCTGGCGCAGGTACGCCACGTAGGCCGCGTCCTCACACATGTTCTTGCCCGGCGAGTCGCTCAGCTTGGCCACCGGCTGGCCGTTGCAGCGGATCATCTTGATCACGATGTTGAGTGGCAGGGGGCCGACGTCATTGGTGAGGTTAGTGCCCACACCGAAGGCCAGCAAGCAGCGTCCCCTGAAATGGGCGTACAGCTGCATCACCCGCGGGATGTCCAAGCCATCGCTGAACACCAGCACCTTGTTGCGCGGATCGACGCGGTTCGCCTGGTAATGCGCCAGCACCTTCTCGCCCCATTCGAACGGATCGCCGGAATCGTGGCGGGTGCCGTCGAACAATTTGCAGAAATACATGTCGAAGTCGCGCAGGAAGGCGTTGAGCCCGTATACGTCCGACAACGCAATGCCGAGGTCGCCGCGGTACTCGCGCGCCCAGGCCTCCAGTCCCGCCACCTGCGAATCGCGCAGGCGCGGTCCCAGCGCCTGGTGCGCCTGCAGATACTCGTGTGCCAGCGTACCCAGTGGCGTCAGGCCGAGCTTGCGTGCGAGCCAGACATTGCTGGTGCCCGCCAGCTGCGCACCCAGCCCATCGCGCAAGGCGGTGACCACCTCCTCATGCCAGGGCCGCGAATAGCGCCGGCGGGTGCCGTAGTCGGCGATCCGGCAGTCGGCATAGTCCGGCGTGTCGCGCAGCAGCGCGATCTTTCCGTGCAGGCGCCGACGTCCCTCGGCCAGGTCCAGCCCCGCCGTGGTGCGCCGAAAATACACTTCGTTGACGATCGCCAGCAGCGGCACCTCGAACATGATCGTGTGCAGCCACGGCCCGCGGATGCGGATCTCGATCTCGCCCGGCACCTCGGGCGAGGGCGTGATCTGAACGTATTTTTCATTGAGCTGGAACAGCCCCAGGAAGTCGACGAAGTCGCTCGTGACGAAACGCCAGCCGCGCAGGTAGTCAAGCTCATCCGCACGAAAGCGCAGCCGGCATAGCGCGGCCAACTCGACACGAATTTCGTCGATGCACGGCACCAGATCGATGTCCGGAGTGCGGCATTTGAAGCGGTACTCGACCTGGGCTGCCGGATACTGGTGCAGCACCACCTGCATCATCGAGAACTTGTATAGGTCAGTATCAAGCAGCGAGACAATGATCATCAGTAGCCCAAGGGAAGAAGGAGTGCCTGCGCGTCTATTATCCACGCGACGCGGCATACTCTGGGTGGAGATGGGGCGTGACAAAAAAAACCCCACCGGCCAGGGGAGGACCGGTGGGGTTTGTCAGGCGGCCTCCAGGGGAGGTAAGGCCGGCCCCTCAGCAGCGCGTTGTCTTGCACTACTTCCTGTCGCCATCGCGGCGATACACCTGTTTAGTGTGTGCGCGCTCGCGGGAGTTCAACGTGCATGATGGATCCTGTTCAGCCTGGCGACAGGCAAGCTCGCCCGACCCGGTCGGCGACTGCCAGCGCGGCAGCGAGGCCTTGTTGGCCTATCTGTGGCACGGGGCCGGACCCAAGATCACGCCAGTGATCCAGCCCTAAAGCCGGGCATCCTTGGCAGAGCGCGACAGCATCTGCAGCTCGTCGTCGCGCTGCGCCTGCGGCTCCCGCGCCAGCTTGCGCACCTTGGCGTAGAACACCGGCCAGCTGCGTTGCGCACGCTGGAACAGCACGCCAAACGCGGGCGTCCACTGGTCGTACAGGCCGAACGGCAGCAGCCGCGCATTGTTGATCGGCTGCGCCACCCATGGGTCGTAGCGGTGGTCGTCGGGCCAGTGTCGCCGGTGCCAGTGTTCGTAGCGCTTGCGGAAATCGTCGATCTCGCGCCGCTTGCCGGCCGCCATCGCCACCTCGTCGACCCTGCTGGCATACAAGGTTTTCAGACGCTCGCGCAGATCCAGCACCAAGTGGGTGAAGCCATCACCCAGCGCCTGCCGCTGATCCCCCTGCGGCGGCAGACCACGCGAGGCACGCCAGGCACGCAAACCCTGCGCCTGCACGAAGGTGGCAAAGGATTCGTTGAATGCGGTGTCGCTCTTGACGTAGATCAGCTGGTGCGCCAGTTCGTGGAAAATCGTGCCAGCCAGCTCATCGTCGTCCCAGCGCAGCATGCTGGAAAGAATCGGATCGGCGAACCATCCGAGTGTCGAATACGCCGGCACGCCGCCGACCCACACGTCGTCGCCGCGCGCGTGCAGTCGTGCCGCATCGGCCTTCGCATCCGCCTCACTGAACCAGCCGCGATAGGCCACGCAGCCGGCGATCGGAAAGCACTGTGGCACGGCCTGCACCGAGTAGCGCGGCGCGGCGAACACGTTCCACACCACGTAGGAACGATCCAGCTGCACGTAGCCGGTATAGCTGCGGTTGTCCGGCAAACCAAGTTGCCGCGAGGCAAACCGGCGCGCCTGCAACGCCAGCCGCAGGCGCGCGGCAAGCTCTGGATCGGTGTGTGGATCGTGCAGCAGCTTGTCGATGGGACGGCGATGGACAATCAGCTCGCCCTGCCCATGCACGGCCTGGGCGTAATAGCGAACGCTGCTGCAAGCCGACAGCAGGAGGCTCATCGCCGCGAAGGCGATGAGCCGGGGCAGAGCCAGGGAGACGTGCGACGACCGGAACCCGAACATGTCGCGATTGTGCCCGAACTATCGAGTCCGCCGGCGTGCTCAGTGATGACGATGATCGTGATGGCCGTCCGATTCGTGCCCACCGGGACCCGCACCGCCGTGACCCGCCGAACCGTGCCAGTCATCGCGACCCCGGTAACCGGAATGACCATGGTCATCGCGCCCGTGGTAGCCGCGATGATCATAATCCCGATAGCCCCGATAGCGGTTGCCACCATACCAGCCGCTGCTGATGCCGATGCTCACCCCGGGCGCATAGCAGCACCCGTAATAGCCACCGTAGTAGCCGGGGTAATAGCCGTCGTAATAGCTTGGCGCAGCGTAGTAAGTGCTGCCGCTGCCATAGTAGGCATCGCCGCCGTATCCCGAGCCACGCACATAGCTGTAGCCCGGATCGTAATAACAACCCGCCAAGGCGGTGGCTGCAACAACTAGGACAAGACCGCAGGCCAGACGATATTTCATGATTCACCTCCGCGGCGAACGACAACCCTACCGTGGACCCGAACGCTTGAACCCACCCTGAGCGCACGTCGCCTGGCCGTGCGGTGCGTGCACTCCGGCCTGCGCAGAGAACAACGCGGCGCACGAGCCGTCGCGATCAGTCCTTGCGCTTGCTCTGCTCGTTGCGCTGGGCTGCCGGCAGGCGGTCATCACCGCCACCCGACCCGGATGCCGGCGGATGCAAATCCGTGGCATCTGGCGCGCAGTGCGGCAGGTTGGCACCCGGCCAGCCCGGCCCACGCTGATCGCGTTCGTGCTTAGCGTCGAGCAATGCCTGGATGTGGACTACCGCCTCTTCCGGACTGATGTGCCGCACCGGTGCGTCTTGCCGCGCCACCTGCTTGCGCGGTGCTGGTTTCTTCGCGACGGAACTTGCCGCGGTCTTTTTCGTGGCGACCTTGCGTGATGCCACTTTCTTCACCATCGGCTCTTTGGCAGCCGACTTTTTCACCGCTGCCTTGCGCGGCGCCGACTTGCCTGCGCTGCTGGTGGATGCCGTGCTGGTGGCTGCCTTCCTCTTCGGAGCTTCCTTCTTGGCGGGTGCTTTCTTTGCCGCGGATTTCTTCGCTGCCGACTTGCGTGTCATAGCCATGCGTTCGTTCTCCTGCGGTGACCGGTGGAAACCGACCCCAGTATGCACGCCTCGGCGACACGTGGCATTACGCACTGCGCGAATCGTTCATCCACCTGCATGCGAACCGGCAGCTTGCCCGACAGATTGCCGCGGCAGATCAGAAACCCGGGTGCATCAATGCGTCGATGAAATGCGGCAGCACCCGATGATTGACCAGGATAGTGAACAACACGCCGTAGGCAGCTCCCCACAGATGGGCGCTGTGATTGATATTGCCCTGTCCACGCCGATCCATGTAGATCGAATAGGCCGTGTACAGCACGGCGTAGACGATCGCCGGCATGGGTATCACCAGCACGATGATCTGCTGCCATGGCGCAATCAGAATGTAAGCAAAAAGCACGGCCGATACCGCACCGGATGCACCCAGGCTATGGTAGTTCGGGTTGTTGCGGTTCTTCAGGTAGGTCGGCAGGATCGAGATCACCAGGCCACCGATGTAGAACAACGCAAAGCCCAGCACACCGAGCATACCGGTGAAGAACGGCTCCATCGCGCGGCCGAAGAAAAACAAGGTGAACATGTTGAACAACAGGTGGCCGAAATCAGCGTGCACCACGCCGTAAGTCACCAACCGGTGGTACTCGCGCTGGCGGGTGATCGCCGGTGGCCACAGGATCAGGTCGTTCATCAACCGACTGTTTTTGAACGCCAGGAACGAGACGATCGCGGTAATGGCGATGATGGCCAGGGTGATTGGCATGGATGGTTCCGCAGCAGTCAGGCAAAGGTGGGCATCTTGGCGCGTCGAACCAGACTTGTCGACCAGCGCCCTGCGCGGCGCGTATGCCGGCAAACGGCAACGGCACGCGCTGCGCCTCGGCGGCCGCCTGCGCCAGGCCCCCATCCTTGAATCTCAGCGGCAGCGGGAAGCCGGCCGGCTTGAAGCGCTGCTCGGCGATCAGCTTGGCGTAGCCCTGGCAAGCGGGCGCCGCAAACCAAGGTATTGGTCATCACCTCGAGAAAATCCGCCGCGCCAGTGAAACACGTGCATCGTCGCCGATACGCTGACATCGACGCGTCCACGGCTTAAGCTCGTCCTGCCCTTGACCGCCAGGAGCGTACGACGATGTTCCATCCGCTGCGTTGGTTTGGCCGCGCGTTGGCGCGCTACCTCTCGCAACCTCGCGCCGGCGCCAGGCACTTCGGCACCTCGGGCTTCGCCCTGCTGGAGGCATCACTGCGGCCCGGCGACGTGCTGCTGGTCGATGGCAGCAGCCGCATCAGCAGCGCGATCAAATACATCACCCAGTCGAGCTGGTCACACGCGGCATTGTTCGTGGGTAATGCTTTGCGCGATCAGTATCCCAAGCTCGGCGCCCACGTGCTGATCGAGGCCGACGTACTCGACGGCGTGCGGGCCGTGCCACTGGAAGTGTATCGCGGGGCGCACACGCGGATCTGTCGCCCGGTTGGCCTCGACGCTGGCGACATCGCGCGCGTGATTGAACACGCCTCGCGTCGACTTGGCCAGCGCTACGACATGCGCAACGTGATCGACCTCATGCGTTATCTGGTGCCTGCGCCGCCGGTACCCGGGCGCTGGCGCCGGCGCCTGCTGGCGCTGGGCAGCGGTGAACCGACCCAGGCGATCTGTTCGTCATTGATCGCCGCCGCATTCCAGAGCGTGTGCTATCCGATCCTGCCGATACTCGATCCCGGCTACCGCAAATTGCGCGGCACGCAGGCCGCGCGCAGGGAGATCCTGCATATCCGCAGCTCCAAGCTGTTCACGCCACGTGATTTCGATATATCGCCGTATTTCCGTATCATCAAGCCACTGCTCGAGCACGACTTCGACCCGCACCATCTTCACTGGGCAACTTCGGCGCAGGTGGGGCCGCGCCCGCCAGCCACGCCGGCGCGATTGCAACCGCCGCTTTGAAGCATCTCGCCCCGCCGGCCGCGTTGTCTGCCGGTCAGCGCAGCTTCGGCAACGCGTCAAGGCACTTGGCCAGGCGATCAGCGGCACCGTCAGCCGCGCGACAATGACGCGAGGTGAACGGCTCATGGCCTTGCCGCGTACGCAGGCGGATTGCAAAAACCGGGCTCCCCCACATCCTATGCCACCTCGCCCGCCGCCCACCCCGACGCCCAGGCCCACTGGAAGTTGTAACCACCGAGCCAGCCGCTGACGTCGACCACCTCGCCGATGAAGTACAGGCCGGGCACGAGTTTCGACTGCATCGTGCTGGAGGACAACTCGTCGGTGTCGACGCCGCCCAGGGTGACCTCAGCGGTGCGATAGCCCTCGGTACCGCTGGCAGTGATCGGCCAGGCGTGAAGTTCCTCGCCGATCCCGCTGAGTTCGGCCTCGCGATACTGGCGCATCGGGCGACTGTCGAAGCGTTGCTCGCACAAACGCTGGACAAGCCGCTTCGGCAAGACTTCGCCGAGCACGCTCTTCAGTTCGGCCGGGGGACGCGCCAGACGTTGTGCGAGCAGCCATCCGCCCACGTCCTGGTCGGGCAGCAGGTCGAGGCGCAAGTCGTCACCGGGCTGCCAGTAGGAGGAGATCTGCAGGATGGCCGGTCCGCTGAGACCGCGATGGGTGAACAGCAGACCGGCACGAAAGCCCTGCCTGCCGACGCTGGCTTCTGCTGTGGGCAACGCCACACCGGCGAGGTCCCGGTAGTGCTGCTGGTGCTTGCCGCTGAGCGTCAACGGCACCAGGCCCGCCCGCGTCGGCAGCACGGCGTGGCCGAACTGGCGCGCCAGTGCATAACCAAAACCGGTGGCTCCCATGCTGGGAATCGACAGGCCGCCACTGGCCACCACCAGCGACTGTGCATGTACCTCGCCGCGCGCGGTATGGACGCTGAATCCTTCCAGGGTCTTGCGTACGGACTGCACGCCGCAGTTCGCTTCCACGCTGACGCCGGCAGCGATGCATTCGTCCAGCAACATGCGCACGACCTGTCTGGAGGAGTCGTCGCAGAACAGCTGGCCCAGCTCCTTCTCGTGGTAGGCGATGCGGTGTTTCTCGACCAGCGCAATGAAGTCCCACGGCGTATAGCGTGCCAGCGCGGATTTGGCGAAGTGCGGGTTGGCCGACAGGTACTGCGCAGGCGTAACGCCGAGGTTGGTGAAATTGCAGCGCCCGCCGCCGGACATCAGGATCTTCTTGCCGACCTTGTTGGCGTGATCCACCACCAGCACGCGGCGGCCCCGCTGGCCGGCGCTGATCGCACACATCAGGCCCGCGGCACCGGCGCCGACGATCAGGACATCCACCTTCATTCGAGCATCGCCCGGCGCGCCTCGCTGCATGTTGCCACGCGGCATTATCCATCAGCCAGGCCCGCATCGCTTACACTGGTCTGCCGCGTTGCACGAGTACTGCCATGCCTTCCTTTGACGTGATCTCCGAAGTCGACAAGCACGAGCTGACCAATGCCGTCGACCAGGCCAACCGCGAGCTGTCGAATCGTTTCGACTTCAAGGGCCAGGATGCCTCCTACGCGCTGGACGATTTCGTGATCACCCAGACTGCGCCCAGCGAGTTCCAGCTGCAGCAGATGCTCGAGATCCTGCGGGGGCGCCTGGTGGCGCGCAAGATCGACATCCGCGCGCTGGAGGCGGGCGACCCGGAAACCAACCTGGGCGGCTCACGCCAGAAAATCACCGTCAAGCAGGGCATCGAGCAGCCGGTGGCGAAGAAGCTGGTGGCCGCGTTGAAGTCGGCCAAGCTCAAGGTCGAGGCGCAGATCAACGGCGACAAGCTGCGCGTCAGCGGCAAGAAGCGCGACGACCTGCAGGAAGCGATGGCGCTGCTGCGCAAGGCCGATGTGGAGCTCCCGCTACAGTTTGACAACTTTCGCGACTGACCCGTTCCATCCGCTTCCGGCATGCTCGTGTTGATCCTCGCCTATCTGGGTGGCCTCCTGACCATCCTCAGCCCCTGCATCCTGCCGGTGCTGCCGTTCGTGTTCGCGCGCTCGGACAAGCCGTTCATGCGCAACGGCCTACCGCTGCTGCTGGGCATGGCGATCACCTTTGCCGCCGTGGCTACGCTGGCCGCCGTGGGCGGCGGCTGGGCGGTGCACGCAAACCAGTATGGCCGTTACGTGGCGATGGTGGTGCTGGCCGTGCTCGGCCTGACCCTGCTGTCGACCCATCTGGCCGACTGGATCAGTCGTCCGTTCGTGGCGCTGGGCAACCGCCTGTCGAACCGCTCCGCCAGCAAAGGCGATTCGATCTGCGGCGCCGTGGGCCTCGGAGTTGCCACCGGTCTGCTGTGGGCGCCCTGCGCCGGGCCGATCCTCGGCCTGCTGCTGACCGGCGCGGCGCTGAACGGCGCCAGTGTGCAGACCACCTTGTTGCTGCTCTCTTATGCTGTCGGTGCGGCCACTTCGCTGGCCGTTGCGCTGCTCATCGGCGGCAAGCTGTTCGAACTAATGAAGCGCTCGCTCGGCGCCGGGGAATGGGTGCGCCGCACACTCGGCGTGCTGGTGCTGTGTGGCGTAGCTGCCATCGCGCTGGGGCTAGACACGGGCCTGCTGACCCGCATCTCGCTGGCCAGCACCAGCGGTATCGAACAGAAACTGATCGGCGCGGTACGCCCCGCACCGGCACCACGGCCACCACTGCGCGTCGGCGATCCGCTGCCGGTGGAAGGTGAGTTCCCCTCGCTGGCCGGCGCCACCGGCTGGCTCAACAGCAAGCCGCTGAGCGTCGAGTCGCTGCGCGGCAAGGTGGTGCTGGTCGACTTCTGGACGTATTCCTGCATCAACTGCATCCGCACCCTGCCCTATGTGCGCGGCTGGTATGACAAATACAAGAGCCACGGCCTGGTGATCATCGGTGTGCACTCGCCGGAGTTCGCGTTCGAGAAGAATCCGCACAACGTGGCCACGGCCGTGAAGGAACTGGGCGTCGACTATCCGGTAGCGCTGGACAACGGCTACGCCATCTGGAGGGGCTTTCACAACGAATACTGGCCGGCGCACTACTTCATCGATGCGCGGGGCCGGATCCGCAACCACCACTTCGGCGAGGGCAACTACCACGAAAGCGAGGACGTGATCCGTCAGTTGCTGACCGATGCCGGCAACCACAATCTTCCCAGTGGCTACGTCAACGACGATCACCGTGATGTCGAGGCCGCACCTTCCAGCGACTCCACCCGCTCGCCGGAGACCTATGTCGGCTATGCCCGCGCGATGAACTTTGTGGGCGGCAGGGTCTCCCGCGACGACGCCGGGAATTACCACGCGCCGAAGGCATTGGGCACCAACCAGTGGGCACTCGACGGCCGCTGGAGCGTGCACGATGAGTACGCCGAACTCGACCGTGCCGGCGGCAGCATCACCTACCGTTTCCGCGGCCGCGACCTGCACCTGGTGCTTGGCCCCGGCACCGACGGCAAGCCGGTGCGCTTTCGCGTCAGCATCGATGGCAAGCCGCCCGGCGCCGACCACGGCATGGATACCGATGTCGATGGCAACGGCACGATCGACAGCCAGCGCCTGTACCAGCTGGTGCGCCAGGCCAACGGCACCGGCGAGCGACTGTTCGAGATCACCTTCCTCGACCCGGGCGTGCGGGCGTATGCCTTCACCTTCGGCTGATTTCAACTCCAATCCCACGGAGGTCGTCAGGTCACGCGCTGCTGGAAATGGGCAAGCGTGCCAATCGCGCGCCTTGGATTCGGCGTCCGTCGCCGCCATCTGCAGGTCATGGCGCCAAGCGCCCCCTGCTTCCGGAGTTTGCAATGAATACACCGCTGGCGATTCCCTGCCCGCATTGCGACACCCTCAATCGCGTGCCCGCCGATCGCGTAGCGGAAAAACCGATCTGCGGCCGCTGCCGCCAGGCGCTGTTCACCGGACATCCGGTGGAACTGACCGCCGCCAATTTCGACGCCATCGCCGGCCGGGGTGACCTGCCAGTGCTGGTGGATTTCTGGGCGCCCTGGTGCGGCCCCTGCGTCGGTTTCGCCCCCGTGTTTGCGCACGCAGCCAGTCGCTTCGAGCCACAGTTGAGGCTGGCCAAGCTCGACACCGAAGCGCAACAGCAACTGGCTGCACGATTCAACATTCGCAGCATTCCCACCCTGGCCATGTTCAAGCAAGGGCGCGAAATCGCACGCCAGTCCGGCGCCTTGAATGCCGCGCAACTGGAGCAGTTCATCCAGGGCGCGCTGGCGCGTGGCTGACCGACGCTGGCCCGGACCCGCCCCTTTCACCCTCAGTGCGGATCGACGCTGGCGCGCGCCAGGTATTGCACGCTGAACATCTGCTGCGGGTCGGTCCACACCCGCAGCACCGCCAGCCCTGCCTTCTCCGCCAGCGCGGCGAAATCGGCCAGCGAATACTTGCAGCTGTACTCGACCTGGATCGCTTCGTCGGTACGGAAGAGGGCCTTGTTGCGCCCGATCTTCACCTGCTGCTCGCAACGACTGACGATATGCGTCTCGATGCGCCCGGCCATGGGGTTGTAGCGCGCGCGATGGGCAAATGCCGTGAGTTCGAAATCGCTACCGATCTCGCGGTTCAGCCGCGCCAGCATGTTGAGCGTGAACTCGGCCGTGACCCCGGCGGCGTCGTTGTACGCGGCCTCGATCCGCGCCGGATCCTTCTTGAGGTCCACACCGATCAGGATGCCACCGACATCGCCCATCTCGTTGCGCATCTTGCGCAACAGCGCTGCCGCATCATGGGCTTCGAAATTGCCGATGGTGGAACCGGGAAAATACACCACCGTGTGCCGCGGCGCGCGTGGCGGAATCGGCAGGCGCAACGGCTTGCTGAAATCCGCGCATAGCGGCTGCAGCGGCAAACCGGGAAATTCATGCGCCAACCGCTGCACACTCCGGTGCAAGGGCTCGGGCGAGATTTCCACCGGCACATAGCTCACCGGCTGGTGCAGATGACGCAGCAAGATGCGAGTCTTCACGCCGCTGCCGCTGCCGTACTCGACCAGGCGCACGTCGCTGCCGAGGGTATCGGCGATGCTGCCGGCGTGCTGTTCCATCAGGCTGAGCTCGCAGCGTGTCAGGTAGTACTCCGGCTGCTCACAGATCTGCTCGAACAGCGCCGAACCACGCTGATCGTAGAACAGCCACGAAGGCAGCCGTTTCGGTTCCCGCGCCAGCCCGCGCTGGGCCACCTCAAGAAGGTCATGGGCAGGCGGGCGACGCTCGTCGTCGCTGGCACTGCAGGCTTGTACACTACTCATCGATCCTGTCCCAGTCGCAGCCCGGCGAATTGCCAGCGGGCATGAGGTGGAAAAAAGTTACGGTAACTGGCGCGCAAATGATCGCGCGGGGTGACGCAGGAGCCACCACGCAACACCTGTTGGCCGCACATGAACTTGCCGTTGTACTCGCCCAGCGCACCGGGCAGCGGGTGGAAGCCCGGATAACTCACGTACGGCGAGGCGGTCCATTCCCACGCGTCGCCGTACAACTGCAACAAGCCGTCGCCGGCACTCGCCGCCTGTGGCTGGTAGCGCCCGTCGTCCTGCAGGTTGCCGCCAACGGCCACGCCGTGCGCCGCCGACTCCCATTCGGCCTCGGTTGGCAGGCGTGCGCCGGCCCAGCGGGCAAACGCGTCGGCCTCGTAGTAGCTGAGATGGCACACCGGTTCGCTGGGGTCGAGCCCGCGCACGCCGGCCAGGGTGAACTCGCGGGCCAGGTCGTCCTGCCAGTAGATCGGATGCTGCCAGCCCTCGCGCTGTACGGTTGCCCAGCCATCGGACAGCCACAGGCCAGGTTCGCGATAACCGCCTTCTTGTACGAAAGCCAGGTATTCCGCGTTGCTCACCAGGCGATTCGCCAGCGCGTGCGGATGCAGCAGCACGCGATGGCGCGGGGTCTCGTTGTCGAACGCGAAACCCTCGCCACGATGACCGATCTCCGCGATGCCTTCGCCACCGTCGACGAAACGCAGCGGCACGATTTTCGACTGCGCCGGCAAGGCGATCGGGGCACGATAGGCCGGCTTCAGCGGGTTGCACCAGAACGCGTACTTGATGTCGGTCAGCAACAATTCCTGATGCTGCTGCTCGTGCTGCAGGCCCAGTTCGACCAAGGCAACCAGCTCGGCATCATCCTCGCGCTCCAGCAGCACGACCACTGCGTCATCGATGCGACGCCGGTAATCTCGCACCTCGTCCAGTGCGGGCCGCGAGAGCATCCCGCGACGCGGGCGTGCGTGCATGGGGCCGACCGACTGGTAGTAGGAATTGAACAGGTAATTCCAGGCGCGATCGCGGGGCTGGTACGTCGGGTCTCGACCCAGCACGAACTGCTCGAAGAACCAGGTGGTGTGGGCCAGATGCCATTTCGTGGGGCTGGCATCAGGCATGGCCTGCAGCTGCATGTCCTCGGCGCTCAGGCTGGCACAGAGCGCCAGCGTCTGCTGGCGAACTTGGCGAAAGCGCGAGGCAACGCCCACCTGAACCGCAGGTTCCCGTGCGGTCATGCGCGCTGCACCATCATGGCGGCCAGCGTATCGGACAGATGCATGGGCGCACCATGGGATGTGCAAAAAAACATGTTGCCAAGCATGCCGTGCCGGTTGTTCACATTTTGTGAGCGAGGCCATCTATGCAGCGCACCGAACCCTCCCGCAAACGCGCGAGCCCGGCCAAGGGCCGGGCTCGCTTGGATCACGCATGGAACCCGCGGTTTTCAATCGTCGCCGTCGTCGTGATCGTAACCATCGTCGCGGATGTAACGGGTGCGGTAGGGATCGTCATAGATCACGGTGCGCGTCCGCACCACCCGACGGGTCACCACGGGCCGGTCGTACTCGTATATCACCGTCGGTGGCGGACCATAGACGACCCGGCGATCGTCATACACTGGCGCCGGACGCATCGCGTCGGCCACCAGGCCCACCACCGCGCCAGTGACGATGGCCCCGGCGATCCAGCGGCCACCACCCCAGTAACCGCTATGGCGATAGTGACCGCCGTAATAGCCGTGACGGCCACCGTCGTAGTGCCCGTAACCGCCATGGTAGCCACCATGGCCACCCCACCCGTGCGCCGACGCACTCAATGGCATCGCCACGGCGGCCGCGAGCGCGAGGCTGATCGCGGCGAACTTGCCTGCACCACGCAAACGTTGTTTGGTCATGATTGTTCTCCGGTGTACAGCCCCGATATTCGACTGGGCAGGCTTAATATGCACTGAAGGGTTCACTTTTTGATACGGGCGCTGTCCCACGGGTTTATGGCAAGGTCGGACTGGCGCCGACGCAGCAGCCAGCAGCTGTGGATATCGGTGCGGCGGGCAAAGTCGAACGGGATGCTGTGCGCCGTCCAGTCCTCGATCTCGAAGCGTTGCTCGAGCTCCGCCCGATCGAGCTTGAAGCGGCGGAAGTTGTTCGAGAACACGATCACGCCGTCGCGGGTCAGCCGTTCGTTGCAGGCGTCGAGCAGCTTCACGTGATCGCGTTGCACGTCGAAATCCTCGGCGCGCTTGGAGTTGGAGAAGGTCGGCGGATCGACGAAGATCAGCCCGTAGTGGCCGCGATCGCGCGCGAGGAACTCCATCGCATCGACTTGCATCAGCCGGTGGCTGGAACCGCTGAACCCGTTGAGCACCAGATTGCGCGACGCCCATTCGAGATAAGTGGCGGACAGATCCACGCTGGTGGTTTCCAGCGCGCCGCCGGCCGCCGCGTGCACGCTGGCCGTGGCGGTGTAGGCGAACAGGTTGAGGAAGCACTTGCCCGCAGCCAGTTCGCGTAGCTTCGCACGCACCAGTCGGTGATCGAGGAACAAGCCGGTGTCGAGATAGTCGGTGAGGTTGACCAGGAACTTCAACCCGCCTTCCTCGACCTCGATGAACTCATTGCGCTGGTCGAGCTGCCCGTACTTCGAACCACCCTTGCCGCGCTCGCGGGTCTTCAACGCGATGCGCTCGCGTGGCACGCCGAGCACCTCACCGGCAACCCGCGCGATCTCGCGCAGGCGCAGGCGCGCCACCTCGGCCGGTACCTCGGCCGGTGCGCGATATTCCTGGATATGCAGGTGGTCCGCGCCATGCGTGTCACCATAGACGTCGATCGCCGCAGCGTATTCCGGCAGGTCCTGGTCGTAGGCACGCCAGCACTGGATGCCTGCGCGGGCCAGCCGCTTGCGCAGGTGTTTGATGTTCTTTTCCAGCCGGTTCTTCAGCATCTGCGCGCCGGCTGACAATGGCTTCAGCTCGCGTGGCTTCGCCTCGTGCTGTTTCAGGTCGAAGGTCAGCAGCACGGTTTCCAGCGCACCGTTGTACAGCACATAACGCTTGTCGGCATGCACCTGCATGGCGCGCCCCAGCGCCACATCGCCAGCCAGCACCGCACCACGCCAGCCGTGGAAGCGCGCACGCAAGGTGTCGCCCAGCGCGCGGTACAACAACGGCATTTCTGCGCGCTCGCCCAGGCGCTCGCCATACGGCGGGTTGGTGATGACCAGGCCATAGTCGACCCCCGGTGGCGGCGCGGCATGAGTCACCTCCTGCTTCTCCAGGGTGAAGAAGCCGGCCACGCCAGCCGCCTGCGTGTTGCGTTTCGCCATCTGCACCATGCGTGGATCGGCATCGCTGCCGAAGAACACGCTGGGCAGGCCACGCAAGCCGGCTTCGGCACGTTGCGTGGCCTCATCCAGCAGCCCCCGCCACAGCGCGATGTCGTGTTGCTGCCAGCCGAGGAAACCGAAGTATTCGCGGCGCAGCCCGGGTGCCACGTCGGCGGCCATCAAGGCGCCCTCGATCAGCAGCGTGCCGGAGCCGCACATCGGATCGAGCAGCGCACCGCCGGCGGCGTACACCTCGGGCCAGCGCGCGCGCAGCAGCATCGCGGCGGCGAGGTTTTCCTTCAGCGGCGCCTCGCCCTGCAGCTCGCGCCAGCCGCGCCGATGCAGCGGCGTGCCGGCCAGGTCCAGCGACACGGTGGCGCGATCACGGCGCAGGCGCACGTTGATGCGGAGGTCCGGTTCGTCGGTATCGATGCCGGGCCGATTGCCGTCACGCTGGCGGAACTGGTCGACTACCGCATCCTTCACACGCAAGCCCACGAACTGGCTGTGCGTGAGTTTACTCAGCGCGGTGCCCGCATCCACGGCGAAGGTGCCGTGCACGGCCAGGTGGGCGCTCCAGTCGACCTGCTGCACGCCGCGGTACAGCGCGTCGTCATCGGCCGCATCGAACTCGGCCAGCGGCAGCAGGATGCGGCTGGCCAGACGCGACCACAGGCAGGCGCGATAGGCGCTTTCCAGGGTGCCGGAAAAATGGGCACCAGCCAGCGCCTCGCGCACGTCGTCGGCGCCAAGCGCAGCCAGTTCATCACGCAGCAGGTATTCCAGCCCCTTCGGGCAGGTCGCGAAGAACGCACCTGACGAGAGCGCACTCATGCAGCATCTGCCAGCTGATCGAGCAGGTGCAGCAACTGTGCGGCAATCATGTCGATGCTGGAGCCGAGCCGATGATCGTCGTCCAGCACCAGCAGCGGAAGGCGCCGATGTGCCGCAAAGGCCTGCATGCCGGCCAGCGGGCAGACATCGTCGCGCCAGCCGTGAATCAGCATCGTCGGTCCTTCGGTACGCAGGTCGAACTTGCGCGCATGGCCGGGAATCGCGCTGGGCGTGGCCAGCAGCAGCAGGCCGGCCACCGGCACATCCAGCGAGACCAGCCCTGAGACGAACGCGCCCATGCTGGAGCCGACCAGCAGCGGCGGCGTATCCAATGCCTCAATGGTGGCGCGCAGGCGGGCGATCCGCGGCGCCACCGAGCCAACCAGGCCGCGTGCGTCGTCAGCGCGGTAATCGGGCCGCTGCGTGCGCCAACCCAGCGCTTCGGCGAGCCTGGCCAGCAGGCTGACCTTGGTCGCCTCCGGACCGGAGTCCGAGCCGTGCGAAAGTATGATCTGGCCCCGCATGGCAGTTCCCGTTGAAGCGCGATAGACAAGCGCTCATGGTAACAGGCGACGTTTGGGCCCAAGCGGATCGCATGCGAGACTTCCAGTCATGAACCTGTCCATTTGCGAGCAGCCGCTGCCCTACGTCGAAGCATTACCCGAGCGCAACGCCGGGGAGGTTAGGCGGGTGGTGATCCATTGCACCGAGCTGCCCGACCTGGCCACCGCGCGCGAATATGCCGAGAAGGTGCTGCATGCCAGTGGCACCGGCAACAGCGGTCATTACTACATCGACCGCGACGGCACGCTCCACCGCTACGTCCCCGGTACCCGCACGGCCCACCATGTGCGCGGCTGCAACCCGGACTCGATCGGCATCGAGCTGGTCAACCTGGGCCGCTACCCGCACTGGTGGGATTCACGCCATCAGCAGATGACCGAGGCCTACCCCGCCACGCAGCTCGAAGCATTGCGTGGATTGCTGGCTCATTTGCGCGAGCGGTTTCCGAACCTGTGCGAGATTGCCGGCCACGAAGAACTGGATACGGAAAAAGTCCCGGCCAGCGACGACCCCTCGCGCCAGGTCCAGCGCAAGCTTGACCCGGGTCCGCTGTTTCCCTGGGACGAGGTGCTGCGCGAGAGCAGGCTTGTCCGCCATAGCCAAGGCTAAAAACCGGTGGCGCCGCTTATAATGGCCGCTTCACCTTCTTCCCGGATCCACCCCATGTCCAACCACGTCGCCGAACTGGTCGAGTTGCTGCAGCCGGAACGTCTGGAAGACAATCTGTTCCGCGGCCAGAGCCGCGACATCGGCACCCGCTTCGTGTTCGGCGGGCAGGTACTGGGACAGGCCCTGGCGGCGGCGCAACAGACTGTGGACACGGCCCGCGAGGCGCACTCGTTGCATGCGTACTTTCTGCGCGCGGGCGATATCGAGGCGCCGATCGTCTACAGCGTAGAGCACACCCGCGACGGCGGCTCGTTCTCCTCGCGCCGAGTGGTGGCGATCCAGCACGGCCAGGCCATACTGAACGGCTCGATTTCGTTCCAGCAGCCGGAGCAAGGCGTGGAACACCAGACCAAGATGCCGGAGGTGCCTGCCGCGGAGGACCTGGAGCCGATGCGTCATCTGCCACCGGACGAACTGGCGCGACTGCCGGTAAAGCTGCAGCGCTGGCTGGGTATCAAGGGGCCATTCGAGTTTCGCGAGGTGTGGCCGCGCGACGAAATGCGCCCGGTCAAACGACCACCCATCCAGCACATCTGGTTCCGGCTCGTCGCGCCGATCAACGATTCGGCGATACTTCATCGCTCGCTGCTTGCGTATGCGTCCGACTTCCACCTGATCGGCACCACCACACTGCCACACGGCATCTCCTACATGACGCGCAACGTGCAGATGGCTAGCCTCGACCACGCGTTATGGTTCCATCGTCCGTTCCGCGTCGACGAGTGGTTGCTGTATTCGTTCGACAGCCCCACCGCGCAGGGCGGCCGTGGGCTGGCTCGCGGGCAGATCTTCAGCCGCGACGGACGACTGGTCGCCTCCACCGCGCAGGAAGGGTTGATCCGCATACGCAACGGCTCCACCGCGGCGTCATGAACGCCTGCTCAAGAGGGTTCGCGTAGACTGTCCGCATGCGCCAGATCTATACCTCCCCCCGCCAGAAAAACATCGATTCCGTGCTTGCCCTGATGGTCGAACACGGCATCAGGGCCACGGTGGCCAATCGTTCCAACTACAACCGCCCGACCTGGCAACGCCACAGCTACGCAGCGCGGCGGCAGGATCCGAGCCGCTGGGCCCAAGTGTGGATCACCCACGCCGACGATTACAGCAAGGCGCGCAAACTGCTGCTCGAGCTCGGCATCGATCCAGTCATCCGCCACGGCGAAGAGCTGGCAGCCGCACGCAACCTCTCGCCGATCGACCGCCGCACGCTGATCGCCACGCGGGTGCGAAGAATCCTGCTGCTGGCAGTGTTGCTGGTGTTCGCGGTGCAGATGCTGCGCTATTTGGGGGTGTTCTGAGCCAGCCTGTGGGCACGCGCTGGAATGCTGGCACCGTGCCGGCATAGAATCGGCCCATGCGCCGCTCCGACCCCGTTCGCCTGTTCCAGACCCTGCCGCACGCCTGCGGCTACTACCCCGAGCGCACCGCACAGAACCTGGTCCTCGATCCCGCTGCGCCGCGGCTCGACCAACTGTATGGCCCTGCGCTCGAACGCGGCTTCCGTCGCGCCGGCGGCCACCTGTATTTCCCGCACTGTGCGCAATGCCATGCATGCACGCCATGTCGCATCGACGTGGAGAACTTCCAGCCCGACCGCACCCAGAAGCGCTGCCTGAAACGCAATGCCGACCTCGAAGTCAGCGAGCGCATGCCCGGTTACAACCACGAGCGCCACGCGCTGTACGAACGTTACCTGCACACCCGGCACCCTGGCGGCGGCATGGACGACGCCGACGCCAGCGACTTCCGCCGCTTCCTTACCGCGCCATGGAGCCCCACCCTGTTCCTGGAGCTGCGACTGGAACAGCGCCTGCTCGCAGTAGCCGTCACCGATGTTTGCACGACCAGCATCTCCGCCGTCTACACGTTCTACGATCCCGACGAGACCGCGTGTAGCCTGGGTACGTTCGCGATCCTGCAGCAGGTCGAATTGGCCCGCCGCCGCGGCGTGCCGTGGGTATATCTGGGCTTCTGGATCGACGGCCACCCGAAGATGGATTACAAGCGGCGCTTCAGGCCCTTGCAAATCCGCACCGCCGACGGGTGGGTAGAGATACCGTCAACTGATCGGTAGAAGCCCACGAGCGGGCGCCTGCAGCGACCTCGCCGCCCCGCCTTGCCATAGGGGTCGGGAAGGCTTGACCCTCCCCGCCCTCCGAACCGTACATGCGGTTCTCCCGCACACGGCTCTCCAGTGGGTGCTTTCCTCATCGGGATTGGCTCGCCAGTTGTCGGGCTTGCATCATGGTGAAAAGCATCGAGTTCGTCATCCTGCGGACCGCCAGTTCGTCTCCGGTTGCCCTCCACCCCGCCTCGTGACGACGCAGTTACCCTCGACTACAGGGCCTTGGCTTGCCCTGACACGGACTTCCACCGTGCCGTGTACGCGCCTTCACGGGCGCACTAGGAGCCTGCTTGCAGGTGATGCTTTTGGTGTCGGGGATCGGGGCGAGTCCATGCGATTACGATGGGTGGGGGAGGACGCGTTTTGTGGCGTCGACGACGTGGGCGAGGGTGAGGCCGAAGTGTTCGAATAGTTGCGGTGCGGGGGCGGAGGCGCCGAAGGTGGTCATGCCGATGACGTCGCCGTCGAAGCCGACGTATTTGCGCCAGAAGTCGGCGGTGCCGGCTTCCACGGCCACGCGCGCGCGGCACCAGGTCGGCAGCACGCCTTCGCGGTATTCGAGTGGTTGCGCATCGAACACTTCGGTGCACGGCATCGACACGACACGTACAGCCACACCCTGCTGGGCCAGCGCGCGGGCGGCTTCCATCGCCAGTTCCACTTCGGAGCCGGTGGCGATCAGGATCGCCTGGAACCGGGTGTCGAGCGGATCGGACAGGACGTAGCCGCCGCGCATGATGTCGGCCACCTGCTGTTCGCTGCGCTGCTGATGCTTGAGGTTCTGGCGCGAGAAGATCAGGCATGACGGCGCGCCCTTGCGCTCGATCGCCGCTTTCCAGGACGTGGCCGATTCGACCGCGTCGCACGGGCGCCACAGCTGGTTGTTCGGGATATAGCGCAGGCTGGCCATATGTTCGACCGGCTGATGGGTCGGACCGTCTTCGCCCAGGCCGATCGAGTCGTGCGTGTAGACGTGGATTGCGTGCGCGGGGATCAACGCGCTCATGCGCACCGCGTTGCGCGCGTAGTCGGAAAACACCAGGAAGGTGGCGTCGTACGGGATGAAGCCACCATGCAGGGCGACGCCGTTGGCGATCGCGGTCATGCCGAACTCGCGCACACCGTAGTGGATGTAGTTGCCCTTGCCGTCGGCGCGGTTGCCGGTGGCGGCGTCGAGGCTGCCGCTCCACTTGGTGAGGTTGGAGCCGGCCAGGTCGGCCGAGCCGCCCAGCAGTTCGGGAAGCAGCGGGCCGAAGGCGTTCAGGGTCATTTGCGAGGCCTTGCGCGAGGCCACTTCAGGACCTTCGGCCTGCAGCCTGGCAATGTAGGCCTGCGACTCTTCCGCCCAGTCCGCAGGGAGTTCGCCGGCAATGCGGCGCTTGAATTCCGCCGCCAGCTCAGGATATGCGGCGGCGTACTTCGCGAATGCGTCGTTCCACGCCTGCTCGGCGCCGTTGCCGGCCTGCTTGTGGTCCCAGCCGGCGTAGATGTCGGCAGGAATCTCGAACGAGGCATGGTTCCAGCCGAGCTGTGCGCGGGCGGCGGCGATCTCGTCCTTGCCCAGCGGTGCGCCGTGGCTCTCCTCCTTTCCCTGCTTGTGCGGCGCGCCGAAGCCGATGATGGTTTTCGCGCAGATCAAGGTGGGTTTGGCGGCTTGCGCGGTGGCAGCGGCGAGCGCCTGCTTCACGGTCTCGGCATCATGCCCATCGACGCCGCGGATCACGTTCCAGCCGTAAGCCTCGAAGCGCGCCGGCGTGTCGTCGGTGAACCAGCCGTGCACTTCGCCGTCGATCGAGATGCCGTTGTCGTCGTAGATCGCCACCAGTTTGCCGAGCTGCCAGGTACCGGCCAGCGATGCCACTTCGTGCGAGATGCCTTCCATCAGGCAACCGTCGCCGAGGAAAACGAAGGTATGATGGTCGACCACGGCGTGGCCGGGGCGATTGAAATGTGCGGCCAGAATCTTCTCGGCCAGCGCGAAGCCGACCGCGTTGGCCAGGCCCTGGCCGAGCGGGCCGGTGGTGGTTTCCACGCCCGGCGTTTCGCTGGCTTCGGGGTGGCCGGCGGTCTTCGAATGCAGCTGGCGGAAGCGCTTGAGCTGCTCCATCGGCAGGTCGAAACCGGTCAGGTGCAGCAGCGCGTACTGCAGCATCGAGCCATGCCCATTGGACAGCACGAAGCGGTCGCGGTTGGACCACTTCGGGTTGGCAGGATTGAACTTCAGGAAGTCGTTCCAGAGCACCTCGGCGATGTCGGCCATGCCCATCGGCATGCCCGGGTGACCCGATTTCGCAGCCTCCACGGCGTCCATGGCAAGGGTTCGCACGGCATTGGCGAGTTCGCGGCGGGTAGGCATCGATTCATCTCCTTGGTTCGAAAAGCACGAATTGTCGCCGATTTTCACATTTCTTTCGCGTTTTTCGAGTGCCTTCTGAGCGGTGTCATTAACTCACGCTTAACTTGAGACTGGAGATATCAGTGCGCTTCAGGCTCGGGCGGTTCCAATGTCTATTGCGCACGAACCCCCGTGCGCCCCGTGCCGGTTCGTCCCCACGCATCGGTGCGTGCGCAGTCAAAAAAAGAAAGTAGGAATTTCTCCATGAAAAAGGTTCTCATCGCTATCGCCATCGCCTCGGGCGCCGCCTGTTCGCTGCCTGCCGTAGCCCAGGACAATTCGCAGGCAGCCCCCGCCAGTGGTGGCAACTACCAGTCCAGCCAGCCGCTGGGTAGCGGCAACTGGTTGATCGACGGCAGTGTCGGCCGCACCGACAGCTACAGCAGGAACAGCAATTTCGGTAGTGGCTTCGGCAGTGGCTCAGGCAGCTTGTTCACGAACAAGAATGGCCGTCGCACGGGTTACAGCGTGGTTGGCGGTTACCGCTGGAAGGTGGGCCCGGACCTGGGGCTGGGGCTGGAAGCGGGTTATTCCGATCTGGGCAACTACAAGCTCAGCAATCTGGGCAACAGCGGAGCGGTCAATCAAAGCAGCAGGGAAAACGCGCTGCGCGGCTGGATGCTGGGCGCCAACGGCAGGATCAACTTGCTACCGCAGTGGTACATCAGTGCACACGCGGGCTACTTCCACGCCAATAACGACGGTGGCGCGTACAACAACACCCTGAGTCAGGTCCTCTTCCACGGTGGCGACCGCGGCGGCTACTACGGTGGCATCGGCACCGGTTGGGATATCAACGAGCACTTCGGTCTGGGCGTGAAGTACGACTACTATCACGTGTCGGCCGGCAGCGTTCATAACGTACTGACGAACGCCGACTTCGCG
Source organism: Rhodanobacter sp. (assembly GCA_004298505.1). Taxonomy (GTDB): domain Bacteria; phylum Pseudomonadota; class Gammaproteobacteria; order Xanthomonadales; family Rhodanobacteraceae; genus Rhodanobacter. The sequence continues at coordinate 36,830 of SCRO01000044.1, read as the reverse complement.
GTGCGTCGATCCACTGGCATCGTTTCGCTGGATGCCGAATACCGTTTCTAAGCACCGTTCCACAACATCTGCATCACGCCATGACTCGGGCGCCTTCCGGCGCCCGTTTCTCCTGGTATTCAAGAATTTGACGCGCATCGGTCAACACATTGAAGAACTCGTAGGAATGAATCGCCCGCGAACGCTGGCGCATGCAACGACGTTGCCGTCGGCTTGATCGATGCGTACTGTGCACGGCAGCTGGCGGCCGGTGAGGGCGGTCTGTTTGGGTCGGACCAAAAGTTCGCCCGGTCGCCGGCCACTCTTTCAAATCAGCAGCAGGGGCCGGCGGGCAGCGCCCGCCGGCTCTTCTGCGTCAACGCAAGATGTGCTCAAGAACCAGAGCCAAATCCAGGGTACGCAGGCCAGCTGGTGGTGCTATCTGGTTGATCGGTCGATAGCGCTCCATGCCGGAACAGCAGCGTGACCCGATCGTCCTGCGGGATCATCACTGCAACACAATCACGCTGCAGCGTGACCGCGTCCCGGCTGGTTCCCATGGCGCTGACTTCGGCACCCGTTGCCGGCATCGGCTGCTTCCGGCTGCTCGGCGCCCTACCTTCGGCGTCACCGGCATTTTCAGGCATGGCTGGCGGTCTATTATTGGCCGTGCGAACAAGCTCATTTCGCGCGCCACACGATCAGCCGCTTTCATGCGCGATGCACAGAGCGATGCCAGACCATCTGACGTGCGCGACCATGGCCCCTATTGCACGAGCGGCGAGGCAGCCGCGTTGAGGTCGACGCCGTCGAGCTCGGCGCGGCCGGCGAGCACACGCACGTATTGGCCCAGCGCACGTTGTTCGGAGGCGGCGCGCAGCTCATCGGCCACCTTGCCCGCCATCGCCTCGAACGGCAGTTGTTCGCCGGGAATGCGCTGATCCACCGCGACGATATGGAGGCCGTGCCGGCTGTGCACGAGTTGCGGCAGGATACCGATGGTGTCGCCTTCGAACACGGCCTTTTCGAATTCCGGCACGGTACTGCCGCGCGCCAGCTGCCCCAACTGGCCGCCCTGGGCGCAGGAGGGGCAATTCGATTTGCTGCGCGCGCGCTCGGCAAACAGGTCGGGATTGGCGCGCAGTTCCATCAGCATGGCCTCGGCCACCGAGCGTACCGCCGCGACCGGCGTGCCGGGCGTGACCTGGAACAGGATGTGCCGGGCATGGATCAGCTCGCCGTTGCGATAACGTGCGCGGTGCGTGTCGTACCATCGGCGGCATTCTTCGGTGGTGGGCTCGGGCACCTCGACCTCGTCCTCAAGCAATTGCTCGATCGCGGCGGCGGTGGCTTCCGCGTCGGCGTTGTCGGCCAGCAGGCCGAGTTCCCGCGCGCGCTGGCGCAACAGCTCGCGCACCGCGGCCACCTGCGCGGTTGGCCACTGCGATGCATCAATGCTGACATTGTTGACCTTCATTTCATGGGATTCGCGGCGCGAGTGTCCTTGCGCGTCAGCTGGTACGGGCGCACCAGGTAGGCGAGTGAGCCGACTCCGCTCCAGATGTGCACCATGCGCGTGAACGGCGACACCAGGAAGATCGTGAAACCAAGCAGGATGTGGGTCTTGTACACCCACGAAATGCCTTGCAGCAGCACCGTGCCACCGCCCTGGAAATAGACGATCGACTGCACGTAGGCGACCAGCCGATCGAACTCGGCGCCGGCCAAGTGCTGGGCCGAGATCGGCACGGTCGCGATGCCAAGGGCGAGTTGCAGCCACAGCATGATCACGATGGTGATGTCCCACTTGCGGCTGTTGCTGCGTACGCGCGCGTAGTACAGCCGGCGGAAGATGAGGATCGAGATGCCGATGAGGGCCACGACGCCGGCGAGGCCACCGATCACCATCGCCAGCAACATGTGCTCGGTCGGGCTCATCAGCAGGTGCACCAGCGCTTCGGGCATCAGGAAGCCGACGAAGTGTCCGAGGATGACGATCAGCACACCGTAGTGGAACAGGTTCGAACCCATCCGCAGCTGCTGTTTGCGCAGCGTCTGCGAGGAGTCACTCTTCCATGAGTACGGCTCGCGGTCGAAGCGGACCAGGCTGCCCAGCAACAATACGGAAAGGCAGATGTAGGGATAGATGTCGAACAGGAACCAGTCGAGGCGCGGGATGCTCATCGTGGGTTCTCCGGATGGGTCGTGCGTGTCATGCGGTGCGGTCCGCGGGTGCGATCGCGGGGTTGGGTTCGGGTGGCGTGAAGGCGGGACGTTCTTGCCAGGTGCGCTCGAAGTCGTCTGGCGGCGGGACCTTGGCATGCGCGTCGAGTCCCTTCTCGCCACCGAGGGCGAGCAGCGCATCCATGACCGCGGCGTACGGGCTGTCACGCTTCAATAACGTGTTGCCGAGCTGGCGCAGGATGTGCGCGATTTCGCCAATCGTGTCGCGTACTTCCGCCAAGTCGCGGCAGCTCAGGTATTCGAGCAGGAGCGGCAGGTGGTCCGGCAGATCGTCGCCGACCGGTTCCATGCCGGCGTCGAGGTAGCGTTGACGCAGTTGCAGCATCGCCGGCCCGCGCTGACGACCGTCGCCGTGCACGTGCTCGAACAGGTTGAGCGAGGTGCGCCGGCCGCGGTCGAACAGGTCCACGTAGCGGCCCTGTGTGTCGAGCTCGTCGCCGCCGGCGATGGTGTCAACCAGCGTCAGCAAGGCGTCCCGGTAGCGCCGTTTGAGCGCACGGTCGGTGCGGATCGCCGCGGCGATTTCGGGTAGCGCCGCGCACAGCTCGGTGTCCGGATACGCCAGCAGCGCCGAGCAGGCGCGGAGCAAGGTGGTGGGATTGCGTGCCATGGGCCTGGGTACTCGCTCTTCAGTCGGCGTCGTCCAGCGTGCGGATCGGGATCATCTTGCGCCGCCCCATCTTGCCGCCGAACAGGCCGCCCTTGGCGTCGATGCCGTCGCAGCCGTTGCCGAAGGTGAAGCCGCAGCCGCCGCGGATCTTGTAGGCGTCGTGGCTGAGCTCGCGGTGTGCCGTGGGGATCACGAAGCGATCCTCGTAGTTGGCGATCGCCAGATAACGATGCATGGCGTTCGCGGTGGCTTCATCCAGGCCCACGCTGGCCAGAAGCCCGGCATCCTGCGGCTCGCCAAGCTGGCGCGCGCGAAACCACACGCGCATCGCCATCATGCGTTCCAGCGCGCTCACGATCGGCGGCTCGTAGCCTGCGGTCAGAAGGTTCGCGAGGTAGCGCACCGGGATGCGCAGCGACTTGATATCCGGCAGGCCGTTCGACGTGCTGTCGATGGCGCCCGCGTTGGCGTGCGCGGTAATCGGCGAGAGCGGCGGCACGTACCACACCATCGGCAGCGTGCGGTATTCCGGGTGTAGCGGGAAGGCGATCTTCCATTCCACCGCCATCTTGTAGACGGGCGATTTTTGCGCCGCCTCGAGCCAGGACTCGGCCATGCCGTCGGCCCGCGCCTTTTTCTGGATTTCCGGATCGTACGGGTCGAGAAACACATCCAGCTGCGCCTGATACAAGTCATGCTCGTTTTCCGTGGATGCGGCCGCCTCGATGCGGTCGGCGTCGTACAGGATCACGCCCAGGTAGCGAATGCGCCCGACGCAGGTTTCCGAACACACGGTGGGCAGGCCGACCTCGATGCGTGGGTAGCAGAACGTGCATTTTTCGGCCTTGCCGCTGACCCAGTTGAAGTAGATTTTCTTGTACGGGCAACCGGATACGCACATGCGCCAGCCGCGGCACTTGTCCTGGTCGATGAGGACGATGCCGTCTTCCTCGCGCTTGTAGATCGAGCCGGACGGGCACGCGGCGACGCAGGTCGGATTGAGGCAGTGCTCGCACAGGCGCGGCAGGTACATCATGAAGGTGTTTTCGAACTGCCCGTAGATGTCCTTCTGCACGTTCTCGAAGTTGTAGTCCTTGCTGCGTTTGTCGAATTCGCCACCAAGAATCTCTTCCCAGTTCGGGCCCCATACAATCTTGTCCATGGTGCGCCCGGAGACCAGCGAGATCGGGCGCGCGACCGGCGCGGTCGACAGCTCCGGCGCCGTCTGCAGGTTCTCGTAGTCGAACGTGAACGGCTCGTAGTAGTCGTCGATCTCGGGCAGGTGCGGGTTGGCGAAGATCTTCGCAAGCACGGTCCAGCGCCCGCCCTGTTTCGGCACCAGCTTGCCGTTCTTCCTGCGTTCCCAGCCACCTTTCCAGTGGTCCTGATTTTCCCAATCCTTGGGGTAGCCGATGCCGGGCTTGGTCTCGACGTTGTTGAACCAGGCGTATTCCATGCCCTTGCGCGAGGTCCACACGTTCTTGCAGGTCACCGAGCAGGTGTGGCAGCCGATGCACTTGTCGAGGTTGAGCACCATCACGATCTGGCCGCGGATCTTCATCAGCGTGCTCCCACCAGGTTGGTATCGAGTTCGGCTTCACGCGCGGCGCGCTGGACGCGGTCCATCCAGTCGACCTTTTCCATCTTGCGCACGATGACGAAATTGTCGCGGTCCGAACCGACCGGGCCGTAGTAATTGAACGACCACGAGAACTGCGCACAGCCGCCAATCATCTGCGTCGGCTTGACCACGATGCGAGTGACCGAGTTGTGGATACCGCCGCGCATGCCGGTGATTTCCGAACCGGGCACATTCACGATCTTTTCCTGCGCGTGGTACATCATGCACATGCCGGCGTTGACGCGCTGGCTGACCACGGCGCGCGCCGTGAGCGCGCCGTTGGCGTTGAAGCACTCGATCCAGTCGTTGTCCTCGATGCCGGCCTTTTTCGCATCCACCTCCGAGATCCATACAATCGGCCCGCCGCGCGAGAGCGTGAGCATGATCAGGTTGTCGGTGTAGGTGCTGTGGATGCCCCACTTCTGGTGCGGTGTGATGAAGTTGAGCGCGATTTCCGCATGGCCATTGGGCTGCTTGCCCAGCAGGGCATGGACCGTGCGCGTGTCCACCGGCGGGCGGTAGATCGCGAACGCTTCGCCGTAGTCACGAAACCACGGATGGTCGAGGTAGAAGTGCTGACGCCCGGTCAGCGTGCGCCACGGAATCAGTTCGTGGATGTTGAGATAGCTGCCGTTGTAGCTGATCTCCTCGCTTTGCACGCCCGACCAGGTCGGCGAGGTGATGACCTTGCGCGGTTGCGCCTGCAGGTCGCGAAAGCGGATCTGCTGGCCCTGGCGGGCCTCAGCGAGGTGCTTGTGGCTGATGCCGGTGTGTTTGGACAGCGCCTCCCAGCCGCGCACCGCGGACTCGCCATTGGTTTCCGGCGAGATCATCAGCACGGTCTCGGCCGCGTCGATGTCCGAGGCGATGCGCGGGCGACCCTTGGCCGGGCCATCGGCGACGGTCCGGTTGAGCCTGGCCAGCGCCGCGACCACGGGCTGCATGTCCCAGTGGATGCCCTTGGCACCTTCGCCGAGGGTGTCGATCAGCGGGCCTAGCGCGGTGTAGCGGGCGTGCACCGCAGTGTAGTCGCGATCGAGGAAGGTGATGTTCGGGGCGGTCACGCCGGGCTGGAATGCACATTCGCCTTTCTTCCAGTCACGTACCTCGAAAGCTTGCGCCATCTCTCCGGGCGTGTCGTGCATGATCGGCGTGAGCACCACATCCTTTTCGACGCCGAGGTGGCCTGTGGCGAGCTCCGAGAATTTCTTCGCGATGGCCTTGTAGATCTCCCAGTCGCTGCGGGATTCGTACACCGGGTCCACGGCCACCGAGAACGGGTGGATGAAGGTGTGCATGTCGGTAGTCGAGAGGTCGTTCTTTTCGTACCACGAGGCGGCCGGCAGCACGATGTCCGAGTACAGCGCGGTGGTCGACATGCGAAAATCCAGCGTCACCACGAGGTCGAGCTTGCCTTCCGGCGCCGGGTCGCGCCACACGACCTCCTCGGGTTTGTCGCCACCCTCCTCACCCAGATCCTTGCCCTGCAATCCGCAGCGAGTGCCGAGGAAATGCTTGAGGAAATACTCGTGGCCCTTGCCCGAGGAGCCGAGCAGGTTGGAGCGCCACACGAACAGGTTGCGCGGGTAGTTGGCCGGGTGGTCGGGATCCTCGCAGGCCATCGCGAGTTTGCCCGAGGTCAAGCCATCGACGATATATTGCTTCGGGTCGCCGCCGGCAGCCATGGCCTCGCGCGCCACGTCCAGCGGGTTCTTGTTGAACTGCGGCGCCGAAGGCAGCCAACCCATGCGTTGCGCGCGCACGCTGCAGTCGACCATGGAGCCGCTCTGGCGGCTGCGGTCGGCGAGTGGCGAGAGCAGATCGTCGGGTTTCAGCTTCTCGTAGCGCCACTGGTCCGAATGCAGGTAGAAGTAGTCGGTGCCGGCCATGTGCCGCGGCGGGCGCGCCCAGTCCAGCGCGAAGGCAAGCGCGGCCCAGCCGACTTCCGGGCGGATGCATTCCTGGCCGGTGTAGTGCGACCAGCCGCCACCGGATTGTCCGACCGTGCCGCACAACATCAGCATGTTGATGATGGCGCGGTAGCTGACGTCCTGGTGGAACCAGTGGTTCATGCCCGAGCCGATGATGACCATCGAGCGGCCGTTGGTCTTTTCCGCGTTGTGGGCAAAGCCGCGCGCGACCTCGATCACTTGCGCGGCCGACACGCCGGTGATCGTCTCCTGCCAGGTTGGTGTGTAGGGGACGTTGTCCTCGTAACTCGTGGCACAGGTGCCGCCGAGTCCGCGATCCATGCCGTAATGGGCACACAGCAGGTCGAACACGGTGGCCACCATGATCTCGCCGTTTTTCGTGGCGAGCTTGCGCACTGGTGCCTTGCGTAGCAGCACGTCGTCTTGCACGTTGGGCGTGAAGTGTTCGTTGAGCACGCCGCCGAAATAGGGGAAGGCGACGTCGAGCACCGCCTCGGAGCGTTCGATTTCGGTGAGCGTGAGCTCGATCTCGCGGCCGTCGGCAGTCTTCTGCTCCAGGTTCCATTTTTCGCGGTCGACGCTGTCCTTGCCCGGCCAGCGAAAGCCCATCGAACCGCGCGGTGCGACCGGGCTGCCGACGGTGTCAAAGGCAACGCTTTTCCAGTCCCCGTTTTCGGGCGTGCCCAATGCACCTTCGAAATCGCTGGCGCGCAGGTAGCGGTCCGGCACCCAGCGCGCACCATCGCGACGCAGCGTCACCAGCATCGGCAGGTCGGTGAAGCGGCGGCAGTAGTTCTGGAAATAATCGACCTGGCGGTCGAGGAAAAACTCGCGCAGGATCACGTGACCCATCGCCATCGCCATCGCGCCGTCGGTACCCTGCTTGGGATGCAGCCAGATGTCGGAGAGCTTGGAGACCTCCGAAAAATCGGGGCTGATGGCGACCACTTCGGTGCCGTTGTAGCGTGCTTCGACGAAGAAATGGGCATCCGGCGTGCGTGTTTGCGGCACGTTGGAGCCCCATGCGATCAGGTAGCCCGCGTTGTACCAGTCGGCCGACTCCGGCACGTCGGTCTGCTCGCCCCAGGTCTGCGGGCTCGCCGCCGGCAGGTCGCAGTACCAGTCGTAGAACGACAGCACCGTACCGCCGATCAGGCTCAGGTAACGCGTGCCCGAGGCGTAGGAAATCATCGACATCGCCGGAATCGGCGTGAAACCGGCGATGCGATCGGGACCGTAGGCCTTGATGGTGTAAATGTTGGCCGCGGCGGCGATTTCCAGCGACTCGTCCCAGCTCGCGCGCACGAAGCCGCCGAGGCCGCGCGTGGCCTTGTAATCCCTGGCCTCGGGGTCGGCCATCAATGCGGCCCAGGCTTCGACCGGTGCCAGCGTCTTGCGTGCCGCGCGCCAGCGCTTGAGCAAGCGACCGCGCACCATCGGGTACTTCAGGCGGTTCGCGCTGTACAGGTACCACGAATACGACGCGCCGCGCGAGCAGCCGCGCGGTTCGTGGTTGGGCATGTCGGCACGCGTGCGTGGATAGTCGGTTTGCTGGGTTTCCCAGGTCACCACGCCCTGCTTGACATGGATCTTCCAGCTGCACGAACCGGTGCAGTTCACGCCATGCGTCGAGCGCACCACCTTGTCGTGCGCCCAGCGGTTGCGGTAGCCGTCTTCCCACTGCCGCGCCTCGATCCGGAGCTCACCCCAGCCGTTCGAATAGGGCTCGCGTTTCCGGCGGAAGTAGCGGAGGCGTTCGAGAAACTGACCCATTGCGCAATCCTCGGCGGCAGCATCGTGGCCGATCGCCTGAGGCAGCAGTTTCCCGTCGCCGAGACTCACATGCCGAACGCTGATGAAGCAAAGTGGCATCCGCGATGCCGAAACCCGATCTGATGGTAGCAGGAAAGCAGCAAAGAAAAAAACAGAACCGATTCGGTCCTGTATTAGGTTGAATTCGTTCCATCGAGATGGCGGACAGGCCATGCATCAACCGCTGCCATGCTCGAGGTAGCGCAACCATCGTCGCGCCGACAGGCTCGACTTAACCCGCGCTTAATACTGCACTAACAGGTGTTGAATCTTTCCGGAGCTGCCTCATCTAAGTCTCCGTGTCGCTGCCCAAGTCGGGCGACACACTTCAGCAGCGGCCGACCCCCTTTACGGCTGATTGCCATGACTATTGGAGCATCATCCATGAAAACCAAGAAAACACTGCTTGCCCTCGCCCTCTCCGCCGCCGGCCTGCTGGCCGTTCCTGCCGCGTTTGCACAGAACGGACCGGCCGACAATGGTGGCTGGTTCATCAACGGCAACGTCGGTCGAACCGCAATCAACCAAGGCCCGTACGACGGTCATGACACCGGCTATGCCTTGAATGGCGGTTACCGCTGGTCGCTCGCGCCGAACTTCGCGCTAGGTGCGGAGGTGGGCTACAACGACCTGGGCAATATCCATGCGAAAAACATCTTCAACAGCCAGCCGGTGGTGGCGGACAACAAGTCGCAGCTGCATGGCTGGACCGTGGGCGCCAATGCTCACCTCGACCTGAGCCCGAACTGGTATCTCAGCGGCCGCGCAGGCCTGTACAGCTGGACCGGCCACGGCCTGAGCAACGACGTGAACCCGGTGCGCAGGAGTCTGGACAGCAACAGCTGGTACGCCGGTGCTGGCGTGGGCTACAACATCACGCCGAACCTCAGCGTGGGCGTGAACTACGACTACTTCGACGCCCAGAAGCACAACATCGACCTCAGCACCGACATGGTCTCGGCCAGCGCCGAATACCGCTTCTGATTTCCGGTTGAATATCCGGCAATACGCAAAGAGGGCGCCGATGGCGCCCTCTTTCTTGCCTGGTCCGGATGATGTTGAAGCCTCTCGCCGCGCCGCGTTGCCGTAGACACTCTGTTCCAAGTCAAGGGTTTTTTGCGGTGGCGTAGAGCTTGCGGGCGCTGCTCTTGAGAGGCGGGCTTAGCCGTTCCACTGCCCCAGGGCCGCCAGGCCGTTGTCTTTGGCGCGGGCGTGCACGATCTTCTGCGCGTCGGCATAGTTCGCCTTCATGTCCTTCGCCCACAGCTGCAACGCGGCCTGCTGCATGGCGCGACCGTAGGAGAACGACAGCGGCCACGGATGCGGCCCGATCTGGTTTATCGCATTGAGGTGCGCGGTGGACTGCTGATCGGTCTGGCCGCCGGAGAGGAACACGATGCCCGGCAGCGCCGCCGGCACGGTCGACTTCAGTACGCGCACGGTGGCCTCGGCCACTTCCTCGACGTCGGCCTGCTCATCGGAATCCTTGCCCGGGATGACCATGCTGATCTTCAGGATGGTGCCTTCGAGCATCACGTTCTGCTCGTACAGCGCATTGAACAGGCTGCGCAGCACGGCCTCGTGCACTTCGTAACTGACTTCGATGCTGTGGTCGCCGTCCATGATCACTTCGGGCTCGACCATCGGCACCAGACCGGCTTCCTGGCACAGCGCGGCGTAACGGGCCAGCACGTGGCAGTTCGCTTCGATCGCGGTCGAGCTGGGGTTCTCTTCGGTGATGTTGATCACCGCGCGCCACTTGGCGAACTGGGCACCGAGCCTGGCGTACTCCTGCAGTCGCGGGCGCAGGCCGTCGAGGCCTTCGGTGACCACGTCGCCGGGGAAGCCGGCCAGCGGCTGCGGGCCCTTGTCGACCTTGATGCCGGGGATGATGCCGGCCTTCTTCATGACCTGGGTGAACGGCACGCCATCCTGGGTGGACTGGCGAATCGTCTCGTCATAAAGGATCGCGCCGGAGATGTGCTCGTTCAGGCCCGGCGTGGTCAGCAGCATTTCGCGGTAGGCACGGCGGGTCTCCTCGGTGCTCTCGAGGCCGACGGCCTCCAGGCGCTTCTTGATGGTGTTGGTCGACTCGTCGATCGCGATGATGCCCTTGCCGGGCGCGACCATCGCTAGGGCGACGCTTTCGAGATCTTCAATGCTCATGATGACTCCGCTGGCGGGGGCGCTGCCCGGCCACACATGGTAGGCGCCGCCTCGGGGTCGAAGCGGCATGGTTCAAGGCGGCGATTATAGGCTAGATCGGGCGCGCGACGCGACGCGGCGGCGTTACGCCACCACCCTCGCCCGGCAGATCAGGAGGGGTAGCCGGGCAGCTTGCACGGCTGCATCAGCTTTGCGCGCGCGATCGCATCCCTGGGGGCATTGAACGGCACGATGTAATAGGTGGCGACGGGCTGGTGGATGCTGTTGTTCAACGACGGGCCGTAGCGGAAATTGGCCACCGCGCTGCGAGCCATCGGACCCAGATCGCTTTTGGGCTCGACCTTGGCCACCTGCACGTCCAGCGGCACGCCATCGGAGCCGACCGTGTAGGTCACCGCCACGCAGCCGGGCTTGGTGAGGTTCAGGCCGCTGTTGGGCGCGTCCATCTGCACCTTGGTGTTGAGCAGGATCCAGTAGCGATACAAATTGTCCTGGTTGACTTTGATCGCCTGGGCCAGCACCGGCGCCGCGAAACCCAGGGCAAGGACGAGCGGCAGGGCCCGACACGCTGGACGAAACAAGCTTTTCATGGCGATCTCCGGTCGGCGAACGATGCTGCAAGTGTAGCGGGCTGTTCGTCCAGCGGCCGTCATGACCGCGGCGGCGGACAGCGGGGGTTTCACAAGCCAAGGGCGGGCGGCAGGGCGGCAGTGAAGATCGAGCATGCAGCAGGAGCATCGCCCGCGAGCGGGCTCCTTGTACGTTGGCTTACAGGTCGCGCAGACTTTCCACCATGCCGTCGGCACCGACCGAGAGCAGTTTCAGGGTATTGGTACCGCCGCCTTTGCCCACGTGATCGCCGTGGGTCAGCACCACCCGGTCGCCTTCCACCAGAAGTCCCTGGGTAAACAGCTGCTGCACCGCGGCGCGCGCGTAGGCAGCCGAACTATGCGCCTGCTGGTTGAACGCGACCGGCAACACGTCGCGCAGCAGCAGCATGCGACGGCGTGCATCGGCCAGCGGCGACAGCGCGTAGATCGGCACCGCGGTGCGGTAGCGCGACAGCCATTGCGCGGTAGCGCCGGATTCGGTCAGTGCCACGATCGCACGTACGCCGAGTTCACCGGCCAGCATCATCGCCGCCAGCGCGATCGCCTGGTCACTGCGGTCGAGCCGGTGGCTCCCGGCGGAAAGATCGTCCTTGGGCTCGAACTGGCGTTCGGCACCGAGGCAGATCCGGCGCATCGCGGCCACCGCCTTGTCCGGATGTGCGCCGGCGGCGGTTTCCTCCGACAGCATCACCGCGTCGGTGCCGTCGATCACGGCGTTGGCGACATCGAGCACCTCGGCGCGGGTCGGGATCGGCGAGCGCACCATCGATTGCAGCATCTGGGTGGCGGTGATCACCGCGCGATTGCGCTGCACGGTTTCGCGGATGATCTTCTTCTGCAGGCCGGGCAGTTCGGCGTCGCCGATCTCCACGCCCAGGTCGCCGCGCGCCACCATCACCACGTCTGAAGCGTCGATGATCTCGGACAACAGCGGGATCGCGTCGGCGCGTTCGATCTTGGCCACCAGCGCGGCGCGACCGCCGGCTTCGTTCAGCAGGCGGCGAGCCTGGTGCATGTCGTCGGCCGAACGTACGAAGGAGACGGCCAGGAAGTCGGCGCCGATCTCGGCGGCAAGCTTGATGTCGGCCTTGTCCTTGTCGGACAATGCCGTGACCGAGAGCCCGCCGCCATGCCGGTTGAGGCCCTTGCGATTGGACAGCTTGCCGCCGACCAGCACCTGGCAACGCACTTCACTGCCGGCCACCTCGCGCACGGTCAGCGCAATGAGTCCGTCGTCCAGCAGCAGCACGTCGCCCGGGTGCACATCACCGGGCAGCCCGTAATAGCTCACCCCGACACGGGTGGCGTCGCCCGGGGGCACGTCGGCGCGGCAGTCGAGCACGAACGCGGCGCCTTCAACCAGTTCAACCGGCCCGTTGGCAAAGGTTTCAATGCGAATTTTGGGACCCTGCAAATCGGCCAGCACGCCGACTTCGCGGCCAGCGGCGCCCGCCGCCGCGCGCACCGCACGGGCGCGCGCACGATGGTCATCCGGCTCGCCGTGGGAGAGGTTCAGGCGTACCACGTCGACGCCCTCGGCGATCAGCTTTTCGAGCATGCCGGGTGCATCGGTGGCCGGACCCAGGGTGGCGACGATCTTGGTGCGGCGAAAGGTTGAAGAGGCCATTTACCGAGCCTAGCAGAATCACAGGCACCGATTTGCCGCCCGCGGTTCGGTGTCCGGTGTTCAGTGTTTCGTGGCCATAGCCGTTGCCGGGTCCAAGGCGAGGTTGAGTACCTGCGCGAGGCGGCGACCAGCCTCGCGCAGGCGCCTGTCGGCCACTGGCAGCCAAGTGTCGACATAGGCCGGGGTGATCCGGTGGTTCGGCGGATAGAAGCCCGGCTCGGCGGTGATCCGGCACGATTCCTCGGCCCATTGCGCGTAGGGATTGTCCAGCGGTGCGATAGGCAGCAATTTCACCGGAGCCGCTGAGTCGAGCCGCTGCGCGTAGGCCGGCCAATCCAGGTGGCGCGTGTACAACAAGCGCGAATCCCAGACCTTGTGCAAGTTGGTGCCATTGCCTTCGAACTGCACCTGATAGGTATTGCCGCCCTTGTCAGCGCGATAGCCGGCGTGCAGAGGCTGGTGGATATCGCCGACGAAATGCACCACAAACTTCAACGCCTGGCGGCGCGCACTCGCGGGCTTGCCTTGATCGCCCAGCACGTCGACGTCATGCTCTAGCGCCGCCACCACGCAGCGGCCGTTGCGACAATCGCGCGGCGGCACGTAAGCGCAGGCACTGCCGCCATGGAAGTTGATGTAGTGCTGGCTGCGGGTGTGCTTCCACAGGGTCGCCATGGCCGGATCGTCCTGCAGCTGGTCGGGCCAGTTGGCGATATCGGCCAGCGACTTGGTGTGCTCTGGCGCCAGCAGGCGCTCTACTTCGGCTTCGGCCGCCGGGCTCAGACGTTGCTGCGCCAGTTCCGCGACCACGCGGTGACCGAGTGGCCCCCACGCATGGGCCGGGGCAATGCTCAGACAGGCCGACAAGGCGGTGGCGGCGCGGCGGGTGAAGCGCATCGGCAAGATCCGGCGTGAAGGCCAACGCAGTCTGCCACAGACCGCTGCGACTTTTTGCCGCCACCTGTCACGCCGACGCCAGCCCACGCATGCGCCATGCTGGCCCCGCTGCACGCCGCCCCCCCTGCCGGAGAGCGGGTCAGACAGGCACGCGGGATTGGCGTTAAAATAAGCGTTCCATCCGCCGCCTGACGCGGCATTGTTTCCACCCTTTCAGGAGGACGTCACCTCATGACCATCAAGGTCGGCATCAATGGCTTCGGCCGCATCGGTCGCAACGTGCTGCGCGCCGCCGTGCAGAACTTCAGCAAGGATATCGAGGTCGTAGCGATCAACGACCTGCTGGAGCCGGACTACCTGGCCTACATGCTGAATCACGACTCCGTGCATGGGCGCTTCGAGGGCGACGTGAAGGTGGACGGCAACTGGCTGGTGGTCAACGGCAAGCGCATCCGGCTCAGCCAGGAGCGCGACCCGGCCAACCTGAAGTGGGGTGAGGTCGGCGTCGACGTGGTGATCGAATCGACCGGACTGTTCCTGACCAGGGAATTGGCGCAAAAGCACCTCGACGCCGGTGCCAAGAAAGTGATCCTGTCCGCGCCTTCCAAGGACACCACGCCGATGTTCGTCTACGGCGTCAACGACAAGACCTACCAGGGCGAGGCGATCATCTCCAACGCCAGCTGCACCACCAACTGCCTGGCGCCGATGGCCAAGGTGCTCAACGACAAGTGGGGCATCAAGCGCGGCCTGATGACCACAGTGCACGCCGCCACCGCCACCCAGAAAACCGTCGACGGCCCCAGCAACAAGGACTGGCGCGGTGGCCGTGGCATCCTGGAGAACATCATCCCGACTTCCACCGGCGCGGCCAAGGCAGTCGGTGTGGTGATCCCCCAGCTCAACAAGAAGCTCACCGGCATGAGCTTCCGCGTGCCGACCTCGAACGTGTCGGTGGTCGACCTCACCGTGGAACTGGAGAAGGACGCCAGCTACACCGAGATCTGCGCGGAAATGAAGAAGCAGAGCGAAGGCGCGCTCAAGGGCATCCTGGGCTACACCGAGGACAAGGTCGTCGCCACCGATTTCCGCGGCGATCCGCGCACCTCGATCTTCGACGCCACCGCCGGCATCGCGCTGGACGACAGCTTCGTCAAGCTGGTCAGCTGGTACGACAACGAATGGGGTTACTCGAACAAGTGCCTGGAGATGGTGCGGGTCATCGCGAAATAGGCGTTTGTTTCATCCTGCTCGGGGTGAAGGCATGGAGCATCGCCCGCGAGCGGGCTTCTACGGGGTTTGCGGTGGCCGGGCGGCCTGAACCGTCACGAATTTTCCGTTAGAATCTGGCTTCCGCCCGCATCCGGGCTGTATCGCAAAGAGTGATGAACGACGACCCTGGCAGTACCAGCGGCCCGGCTCACCGTACCTGGTGGGATCGACTGGGCCACCTGTTTTCCGGCGAGCCGCGCAATCGCAACGAGTTGCTTGAGGAGTTACGTTGCGCCCAGACCAACGGACTGATGTCCGTGGATACCCTCACCATGGTCGAGGGGGCCATCAAGGTCACCGAGCTGAGCGTGGACGATGTGATGGTGCCGCGCGCGCAGATCGTGATGCTCGCCGTCGAGTCGTCGCTGCCCGATCTGCTGGCCGCCATGGTCGAATCCGGCCACTCGCGTTTCCCCGTGCATGGCGAGGACAAGGATGAGATCCTCGGCATCTTGCTAGCCAAGGATCTGCTCAAGTACTTCGGTGCCGCCGAGCACTTCGATATCCGCGCGATCCTGCGCCCGGCGGTGTTGATTCCCGAATCGATGCGACTGAATGTGCTGCTGGAGGAATTCCGGCTCACGCGCAACCACATGGCGCTGGTGGTCAACGAATACGGCGGCGTCGCCGGCCTGGTCACCATCGAGGACGTGCTCGAGGAAATCGTCGGCGAGATCGACGACGAGCACGATGACGAAGTCGAACCCGAATTGATGCACCAGCAGCCCGGTGGCGACTGGCTGGTCAGTGCGCTGACCCCGATCGAGGATTTCAACGAGCACACCGGTGCGGCCTTCTCCGACGAGGAATACGACACCGTCGGCGGCGTGGTCACTTCCGAGTTTGGCCATCTGCCCGAGGTGGGCGAACAGGTGGCCATCGGCGAGTACCTGTTCCACGTCACCGCGGCGGATGATCGCCGCGTGCAGCAGTTCCGCGTGACGCGCCGTTCCGACGCGCCGGCCGGATGAATCGCGTCCAGCGCGTGCTCGCCCTGGTTCTGCTGGCGCTGGCGTCAGTTGCGCCCGCGACCGTCCGCGCCGGCATCGCGGACGCGCCCGGTGCGGACCTCGAGGTCTCGCTGATCACCTACGGCCCTGGCGAAATCTACTGGGAGCGCTTCGGCCATGACGCGATCGAACTGCGCGACCGCGCCTCCGGCGAGGCGATCAATTTCAACTACGGCGTGTTCGATTTCAACGAGAAGAACTTCCTCCTGAACTTCGCCCGCGGCCGCATGCACTACATGATGGATGCCGAGCCCACAGACCAGGAAGTGGCGTATTACGTAGGAGTGGGCCGCTCGGTAACCCGCCAGCGACTGGCGTTGAGCGCGGACCAGGCCGCCGAGTTGCGCGACAACCTGCTATGGAACCTGCGCCCGCAAAATGCCGGCTACGACTACGATTATTACGCCGACAACTGTACGACCCGCGTGCGCGATGCGCTGGACAAGGTGTTGGGCGGCGCGCTGAAAGCACAGTTCGCCGCACGTCCGGGCGGCATGACATATCGTCAGCAAACCGATCGCCTGATGCGTGCACAGCCCTGGCTGATGCTGGTACTGGACCTGGGCCTGGGCCCGTATGCCGATCAGCCGCTGAATGCCTGGCAGGAGAGCTTCCTGCCGTCCGTGCTGGAGGCGCAACTGCGCCAGGCGCGGGTTCCTGCAGCCGGCCACGGCACGCGGGCGCTGGTCGGGAGCGAGCAGGCAGTTTCGCCCAACCGGCTGGTGGCGCCACCGGCATCGCCGCCCGATCTGCGCCTGCCGCTGGGCGTGGCAGGTCTGGCGCTGGGCGCCTTGATCGTCCTGTGCCGACGCCGTTGGCCGACCGGCTACCTGCTGCTCGGCGCCTCGTACCTGGTCGCCGCCGGGCTGGTTGGCCTGTTGCTGCTGGGGTTGTGGACGCTGACCAGCCACCACGCCGCCTGGGCCAATGCCAACCTGTTGCTGTTCAATCCGCTTAGCTTCCTGTTGTTGCCAACGCTGTGGCGGGCGCGCCGCGGGTTGCCCGCGTCGCGCTTCAGCGACGGCGTCATCGTCGTGCAGTTGCTCGCGGTGATCGCCGCGGTGGCACTGCACCTGCTGCCCGGCACGGTGCAGCAGAACCAGCCATGGCTGCTGTTCGCCCTGCCCTGCTGGCTGGCGCTGGCCTGGAGCCTGCGGCGCAATCGTTAATTTCGGGCCGTGCCGAGCGAACCGGTTTGACGCGCGGCTGCGCGTTGCCCCGCCACACGCGGCAAGGCATCATGCGCACATGAGCCTGCCCCCGCTGACGTCGACCGCACCGACGATCGCCAAGCCGCCAATGGTGGTCAATTGCATCGCCTATCGGCGTGACGGCAATCGCATCGGCGAGATCAGCCTGGACGCGATCAGCGATGCGATGGCGAAACAGGACACCTTTGTCTGGGTCGGCCTGCACGAACCGGACGAGCCGCTGCTGGAAAAACTGCAGGAAGAGTTCGGCCTGCACGACCTCGCCATCGAGGATGCCCACACCGCACACCAGCGCACCAAGATCGAAACCTACGGCGACTCGCTGTTCATGGTCGTGCAGACCGCGCAACTGGTGAACGCCGAGCTGGAGTTCGGCGAAACGCAGATCTTCATCGGTCAACGCTATCTCGTCACCGTGCGCCATGGTGCATCGTTGTCGTACGCGCCGGCGCGGCGAGCCTGCGAGAATGCCCCGGAGTTGCTGGCGCACGGACCCAGTTACGGCCTGTACGGCGTACTCGACTTCATCGTCGACAACCTGCTGCCGATCGTGCGCGACTTTCGCGAAGAACTCGAGCAGCTCGAGCAGGACATCTTTGCGGAAACGTTCAAGCGCAGCACCGTGCATCGGCTGTACGACATGCAGCGCGACCTGATGACGCTGCGCCTCGCCGTCGCGCCGCTGCAGGACATCACCAGCCAACTGGTGCGACTGCATCCAAACCTGATCCCCGACGACCTGCGACCGTATTTTCGCGATGTCTACGACCACGTATTCCGGGTCAACGAGTCGATCACCGCGATGCGGGAAATGCTTACCGCCGCGATCAACGTCAACCTGTCGCTGGTCACCTTCGGCCAGAACGAAGTGATGAAGAAGCTCGCCGGCTGGGCCGCGATGCTAGCCGCCCCCACCCTGCTCACCAGCTGGTATGGCATGAATTTCCAGCACATGCCCGAGCTCAGCCGCCCGTGGGCCTACCCCGCAATCATCGTGATCATGGGCGGTGTCGTGGGCGGCATCTTCGTGGCACTCAAGCGGGCCCGCTGGCTGTAGGCGACAGCGTCCTAAAGATTTCACCCGATCGGTCGATCAGGGTCATACCCACATCAAAACGACCCGGGAACTCTTCGACCCATGAAACGCTTGCTCCTGTCCTCCGTACTGCTGCTGGCACCGCTGGCTGTCCACGCCGAGTGCTCCGTCAAGGATTTCGCGATTACGGAATTTACCCCTGCGGCGGCAAGCGGACTGGCCGGCAGACTCAGCCTGCGCGGCCAACTGATGAACAACTGCACCACCGCGGCGGCGGCGCAGATCCGCATCGAGCTCAAGGATGATTCCGGCAAGGTCCTGCAATCCAGGCAGGCGTGGCCTGCCGGCACCTCCAACATCACGCCCGGGAAGACCGTGCGCTTCGACCTTGGTCGCCTGTTCCACTACCAGCTGGGCGTGGCGAGCTACACCGCCAGCGTGGTGGCCGTTCGCGCCTGGTGACCTGCATGGCGGCTCGACCACGATGGCGCAGTCGCAGCGCGCCGCCGGCACGGGCGGGCGGGCGGCGTTCGCAGTAGGCGGGCGATTTTTTCACAGCCTCTCAGTGCAGGGTGAACAGCTTGTCGAAACCGGCTACGCGCAGCGTGCTGCGCAGTTCGCTTCCCGCATTGACGATGCGGATGTCGGCGCGCTCGGCACCGGCGTGCTCGCGCAGCAGCAACAACATGCCCAGCGCGGAGCTGTCCATCCGAGTGACCTCGCCCAGATCGATGAGGTAGCTGCGCGCCACCTGGCCATCGCCGAGGCAGGCATCGTGGAAGTCGCGGTGGACGCTGAAGTCGAAGCGCTCACCCAGTTGCAGGGTGAGGCAATCGTATTCGCTGTCGTGGTGAACGATCATGGTGTTGTCCCCAGAGCTTGTTTATGGTCTCAGAAAAGTTCGATCTCGCCCGCGTCCATCGAGCTTTGCAACGCCGGACCACCCGAACGCAGGCGCGCCTTCTCGCGCTGCACGGCCAGGCGGCTGCGCACACGCTGGGCGCGCTCATCCAGGGCCGCGGCGTCCATCGGTGCGCAGGCCAGTTCCTCGATGTCGCGGGTGCATTCGGCGGTGATTTCCTGCAGCTCCACCAGCCGCAAACGCGTCTGCGTGAGCAGCTGGCTCAGGATGTCCTCGAACTGCAGCGAGCGGATGGTGGTGGACACATCGCTGCCCAGACCGCGATTGATCTCGACCACCTGGTCGGCCACCGCACTGGTGCGGGCATCGCTTTCGGTGACGTGGGCCATCATCGCGTCAATGCCGCCCTTGGCCGACAACGCCACGTTGAGATCCTGCGAGGCCATCGCGCCGACCAGGCCGCGCAACTGCTCCATGGCGCTGCGCGCGCGCTCGACGTGGCTGCCGATCTGCTCGTTGAACTGGTTGGAGTTGCTGGCCAGGTTGCGGATCTCGCCGGCCACCACCGCAAAGCCGCGGCCGGATTCGCCGGCGCGCGCGGCCTCGATCGCGGCGTTCAGCGCCAGCAGGTTGGTTTCCTCGGCGATCGTGTTGACGTTCTTGAGCAGGCCGAATACCGCATCCATGTCCTTGGCCATGCCGTCGATGCGATAAACGATGCGCAAGCTCTCGCGCGACATCTGCACGATCATGCCCACGAAGTGTTGCAGCAGGTCGCCGGTGCGCGCGGCAAAGTCCTGGATCGAGACGCCGCCATCCTGGACCTCGATGATCTGCTTGAGCAACGACTGTTGCAGTGCGGTCTTGCTGGACAGGCCATCGAAGCCGCCACCGAGCTCGGAGACGGCGTCACGCAACAACCCGAGCCCTTGGTGCAGCTCGCGGCTGGCGTGGCCGAGCTCGTCGACCAGCGCACCGCGCACGTCTTCCAGTGCCTCGCGCACCGGCCCGACATGGCTGGGCGCGGCAGACGCGACGGGCACCTCGGGGCGTTGCCGCAACTCCACGATCCATACGAGGGTCAGCACCGCCACCAGCAGCGGCGCCAGCCAGGCCGGATGCCACAGTAGCGACAACAGCAAGGCCAGGGCACTGGCGATGCCACCGCGAAGGGGATGTTTGGCGAAGAGCGTAGAGATGGAAACCATGATGGCTTACCTGGGTTCAGCCGCGCACGGCGCTGGCAAGGGGTTGGCGCGCCAACGCCAGCAGGCGCGCGGCGATGTGGTCCAGTGCTTGCATTTCGTCGGCGGCACCGAGCTTCCAGGCGGAACCGGGCATGCCCCAGACCACCGAGCTGCCCTCGTCCTGCACCAGCGTGGCGGCGCCGGCCTGGCGCAGCTCCAGCAAGCCGCGCGCACCGTCGTCGCCCATGCCGGTCAACAAGGTGGCGATGGTGGCCGCGCCGGCGCTGGCGGCCATCGAGCGGAACAGCACGTCGACACTGGGTTTGTGCCGGTTCACCGGCGGGCCGTCGTGCAGGCGGCAGACGTACTTCGCGCCATCCCACATCACCAGCAGGTGATGGCTGCCGGGGGCGATGTAGGCATGCCCGGACTGGATCGGCTGGCCGTCGTGCGCCTCGCATACACGCATCGCCGAACAGCGGTCCATGCGCTGCGCAAACGGGCCGCTGAAAGCGGCGGGAATATGTTGCGTCACCAGAATCGGCGGGGCGTCGGGTGGCATCGCTTCCAGCACCACGCGCACCGCCTCGGTTCCGCCGGTAGAGGCGCCGATGGCGATGATCGGGCCACCCCCGCGCGTGGCCGCGCTGCGCGCGCGCGGCAACACCGCATCGGCGGACAACCGTGGCGGCGCTTCCAGCTTGCGTACCACGGTGCGCGCGCGCGGCCGGGTGCGCGCGGCCAGCTTCACCTTTTCGCAGATCTCCTGCGCACTTTCCGCGAAGCGGCTGGCCAGATCGTGGTCGGGCTTGGCGAAGAAATCCACCGCGCCCATCTCCAGCGCGCGCAAGGTCACCTCGGCGCCCTCGACGGTCAGCGACGACACCATCACCACCGGCATCGGCCGCAGTCGCATCAGGTTCTCCAGGAAGGTGATGCCGTCCATGCGCGGCATCTCGACGTCCAGGGTCAGCACGTCGGGATTGAGCTGCTTGATCTTGTCGCGCGCGATCAGCGGGTCGGCGGCGGTACCCACCACCTCGATCGCCGGATCGCAGGCAAGCATCGTCGACATCAGCTTGCGCACCAAGGCGGAATCGTCGACCACCAGTACTCGCACTCTTTCCATTGCCGTCCCAATTCACCTTGCCATGAACTCGCCAGCCCGCTTGAACCGCTGCCGCTGCATCGATGTCGTGCCTGCCCGGCAGGCTAGAAAAGCTCGACCTCACCCTTTATCGGATCATTTGCCAGACGCTTGAGGTAGCCGCGCTCGTCGGCGACCAGCTTCAGGTCGTCACGGCGACGCAGCAGACGCACGCGGGCCCTGCCGCTGTGCGGGAAAAACTGCACCTGGCGCGGATACGCGTCACCCAGGTCCGAGGCCACCACGGCGAGGTTCTCGGTGGCCAGATAGCGCTGCACGAACTCGATGTTGCGCTGGCCGACATCACTCATCCGGGCCAGTACGCGGGCGCCGCCGAAGACCTTCACGCGCAGGTCGGCACGCTGGCCACCCGCCTTGAGGAGGGCGTTGATCAGCTGTTCCATCGCGTCTGTGCCATAGCGTGCCGCGCGCCCCACGGTAGAGGACCAGCTGTCGCGTGCACCGAACGGCTCCGGCAGCATGAAGTGGTTCATACCGCCAAGCCTGCGGCGGCTATCGTGGATGCAGGCCGACACGCAAGAGCCAAGCACGGTGCTGACCATTTCTTCCCGGTCGCTGACGTAGAACTCGCCGGGCAGCAGCTTGACCGTCATGCAGCCATGGGTCGGGTCCCAGAACCGGCGCAGGTGCTCGAAGCCAGGTGGCGCCGGGGAAACGAGAGGCGTCACCCGCCGCTCGGCCATGCGAACATCCATCAGCGACGCTTCCGGTAGACGGTGCGGCCGATCAGCTCGAAATCATCGTTGATGCCGTGCAGCGATTCGCTGTGCCCGAGGAACAGGTAGCCACCCACCGGCAGCAACCGCGCGTAGCGCTGGAACAACCGCTGCCTGGTCGACTGCTCGAAGTAGATCACCACGTTGCGACAGAAGATGGCGTCGAACGGCCCGGTCATCGGCCACTCGTGCAGCAGGTTCAGCGCCTGAATGGTGACCAGTTCGCGCAGCCGCGGATGCACGCTGGCCAGGCCTTCGTACTCACCCGTGCCGCGCCGCATCCAGCGCCGGCGATACTCGTCGCTGAGCCCACCGAGGCGCTCCAGCGGGTAGACGCCGCGGCGCGCCGTCTCCAGCGCCTGCGGCGACAGGTCGGTGGCGAGAATCTTCGCGTCTACGCCGCGGGCGCCATGCTTGTCGATCGCCTCGGCCAGCACCATCGCCAGGGCATACGGCTCTTCGCCGGTGGAGCAACCGGCCGACCAGATACGCAGGCGGTCGCCCGCGCCACGCTTTTGTTCGAGCCAGCGCGGCAGCAGCTCGGTTGCCAGCAGGTCGTAATGGTGCACCTCGCGGAAGAACGAGGTGACATTGGTACTGATCACGCTGGCCAGTTCGCCCAGCTCGCCGTGCGGCTCGCGCCGCAACAGCTCGCAATAGCTGCCGAACTCCTTCAGCCCCAGCGCACGCAGGCGGCGGAACAGCCGACCCTGCACCAGCTGGCGCTTGTGCTCACCCAGCGAAATGCCGCAGTGCTCGAGCACGAACTTGCGCAGGAACTGAAATTCCGCGTCGCCCAGCCGCGGCCCGTCGCCAGCCGCAGAAGCGTCTTCGAGGGCCTGGCTGGCCGCCGCCTCCATCTCAGAATTCCTTCCATGCACCAGCGGCGACCGCATCCGCTCCGGCCACGGCAGGTGCCGGCTGCGGCTTGCGCACGGCGGCAAACACCGCCTCGGTCTGCTTCGCCACCGCCTCGACGTGCGCGGGCTTGCGCGGGCTGTTGCCGTCGTCGTTGAGCTTGAAGAAGCCCACCTGGCGACTCAGCTCACCCGCCTGCTCGTGCATCGCGCGGGCGGCGGCCGAGGCCTCTTCCACCAGCGCGGCGTTCTGCTGGGTCATCTCATCCATCTGCATCACGGCGTTGTTGACCTGGTCGATGCCGGCGGACTGCTCCTGGCTGGCCGCGGCGATCTCCGCCACGATGTCAGTGACCTTCTTCACGCTGTCGACGATCTCGGCCAGCGCCTTGCCCGACTGGTTGACCAGCGCCGAGCCGGCGCGCACCTTCTCGTCGCTATCGGCGATCAGGCCCTTGATTTCCTTCGCCGCGCCGGCGCTGCGCTGGGCCAGGCTGCGCACCTCGGTGGCTACCACCGCAAAGCCGCGGCCCTGCTCACCGGCACGCGCCGCTTCCACCGCCGCGTTGAGCGCCAGCAGGTTGGTCTGGAAGGCAATCTCCTGGATCAAGCCCACGATGTCGCCGATCTTGCGGCTGGAGGCGTCGATCTCGGCCATGGCGGAAATCGCCTTGCCGGCCACCTCGCCACCATGCTCGGCCTGCTCGCGGGCCCCGCGCGCCAGCTGGTTGGCATGGCTGGCGTTCTCCGCGTTCTGCTTTACGGTAGAGGTCATTTCCTCCATCGACGAGGCGGTTTCCTCCAGACTGGAGGCCTGCTCCTGGGTGCGCTGGCTGAGGTCGTCGTTGCCGCGGGCGATCTGCTGCGCGGCGATACTCACGGCATCGGAACCCTGGCGCACCTCGCCCACGATCTCGCTCAGCCGTTCATCCATGGTCCGGAACGCGTCGATGAGTTTGCCCAACTCATCAAGGCGGCCAACCCGGATATCGTGGCTCAGGCGCCCTTCGGCAATGGCATGCGCGTAGGACACGGCCCGCGCCAGACGGCCGGTGATCGAGCGGATCAGCACCACCGCCATGATCAGCGCCAGCAACAGCCCACCCGCCAGGGCGACCAGGGTGAGCATGCGCACGGCCTTGTACCGCTGCACCTGCTGCATGAAGTTCTGCTGCGCGTCGGCGCGCTGCTGCTCGATCACCTTGGCCAGCCGGCTTTGCCGGTCCAGCATCAACGGGCGCAGCTGCATGTCCAGCAGGTCGGGCGCGCTTTCGTCCTTGTCGGCGAGCGCCTGCAGCAGGTCCTTGCTGTTGGAATCCAGGTCGGCATCGGTGGCCGTCCAGTCCTTGTACAGCTTCACCACCGGGCCATGCATCGGGATCGCGGCCAGCTTCTTGCGCAACGCGGCGATCTCGAGCTGCGCCTTGTTGAAGTCGTCGACCTTCTGCTTCATCTGGTCGGGCTTGGCGATCAGCGCGCTGGCCTCACCCAGGGCGATATACGACATCAACGAACGCTGCGCGATCGCGGACACCAGGTTGGCCGGCACCATCTGTTCCTGGTAGATCTCGCGGGCGCCCTCGTTCTGCATCTGCATGGTGCCGAGGCCGAGGACCGCACCCATGATCAGCATTACACCGAGCAGGCCGAACACGCCGATCAGGCGCGCCTTGACACTCAAGCCGGACAACTTGGCCAAGCGCGCCAGGATATTCTTAATTTGCATACAGGTTCCCCGGTTCAGGCGGCAACTTCGACTTCCTGGACGTGCGACAGCGCAGCATCCAGCGTTTCAACGTCTTCCGGTCGCATCAGATTTTCGATATCCAGCAGCATCACCATGCGCTCGACGTGGGTGGCCAGGCCCTTCAGATAGCGGGTATCCACGATCACGCCCATGTCGGGCACTGGCTTGATGGCAGCCGGGTCGATGTCGACCACGTCGGATACGGCGTCGACCACGATGCCGAACAAGCGCTCGGCGAGGGCCACGATGATCACCACCGTGCTGTCGCCATAGACCTCGCGCTCCAGGCCGAAGCGCAGGCGCAGGTCCATGATCGGCACGATGGCGCCGCGCAGGTTCAACACCCCCAGCAGGTAGGCCGGCGTCTGCGGAATGCGCGTCACCCGCGACCAGCCGCGGATCTCGCGCACCGACAGGATGTCGACCCCGTATTCCTCGCCCGCCAGGCTGAACGTCAGTTGCTGCACGGTCGGTGCCGTGCCCTGGTCGTTCTGGTACATGGAAGGGTTACCTCTTGAAAGGGTTTTGCCGCAACTGATTTCCCTGACTGTGTCGGCGCGCCGCCACGAAACTTGAGCAAGGCCAGTCGGATCGAAGGAAGCAGGGAGTGCTTCCTTTCCACAGCAGCGGCTTGGGTGCAGGTCAGAACTCGGTCCAGACTCCGGCGGCGGCCTGTCGCGCCGGCTCGACAAGACCCGCCACCGGCTTGCGCGGGCCCGACGCCACGCGTGCGGCAGCTACCGGCAACGCGATCTCCGGCGCGGGCATCTGCACGCCACCTTGCAGCCGGAAGAATCTCATTTGCCGCTGCAACTCGCCGGCCTGGTCCTGCATCGCCCGTGCCGCAGCCGCGGCCTCTTCCACCAGCGCCGCGTTCTGCTGGGTCACCTCGTCCATCTGCATCACCGCACGATTGACCTGGTCGATGCCGGCCGACTGCTCCTGGCTGGCCGCCGCGATCTCCGCCACGATGTCGGTGACTTTCTTCACGCTGACGACGATGTCGGTCAACGCCGCGCCGGACTGGTCCACCAGTTCGCTGCCGGCGTGCACCCGCGCCACGCTTTCGGTGATCAGCGCCTTGATCTCCTTCGCCGCCGCCGCACTGCGCTGCGACAGGTTGCGCACCTCGCTGGCCACTACCGCAAAACCGCGCCCCTGCTCGCCGGCACGCGCCGCCTCCACCGCCGCATTCAACGACAGCAGGTTGGTCTGGAACGCGATCTCGTCGATCAGCCCCACGATGTCGGCGATCTTGCGGCTCGATGCATTGATTTCGCCCATCGCAGCCACCGCCTGCGCCGCCACCTCGCCACCGTGCTGCGCCTGCTCGCGTGCGCCGTTGGCCAGCTGGTTGGCGTAGCTCGCGTTCTCCGCGTTCTGCTTCACGGTAGAGGTCATCTGCTCCATCGAGGCGGCCGTCTCCTCCAGGCTCGAGGCCTGTTCCTGGGTGCGCTGGCTCAGGTCGTCGTTGCCCTTGGCAATCTGCTGGGCAGCGCTGCTCACGGCATCGGAACCGTGCTGCACCTCACCCACGATACCGGTGAGCTTGAGCCGCATGCGCGCCAACTCGGCGAGCAGGCTGCCGGCAGCAAAGCGTTCCTCGTCCGCTTGCGAGCCGAGGTCGCCGTTGGCTATGCGTGCGGCCATGGCCACCGCGAAATCCGGCTCGCCACCAATGCTGCGGCGGATGCTGCGCATCGACAACCACACCAGCAAGATCACCAGCAGGCCCACGAAACCAGCCTTGGCCAGGTTCAACATGAGGAGATGGCTGAACTGCGCGTCGATGTCGTCGAAGTAGGCGCCAGCGCCGAAGTGCAGGCCCCAAGGCTTGAACAGCTGGGAATAGGTGAGCTTGCCCACGATGGCCTTGGTGTTTGGCTTGAGCCAGTCGTAGTAGGTCAAACCGTGGCCACTCTTCAAGTCAGCATCGTGCATGGCCTGGAAGATCAGCTTGCCGTTCTGGTCGGTCGCCTCGCGCACGCTCTTGCCCAGCTTGTCGGGCCATGCAGGATGCACGTTGAGCACGTAGTGGTTGTCGAACACGAATATGTAGCCCGCGCCGTTATTCCATCGCATGTGGCTGATCTGCGCCAGCGCGAGTTTCTGCGCCTCCGCTTCGCTGAACTCGCCTTTCAAGGCGCGCCCATGGAAGTCGTTGGCTACTGACACCGCGGACTCGATCTCGCTGCGCAAAGTCGCTTCCAGCCCCTGCATCTGACTGGCGCGGCTTTCGAACGCATTCATCACGGCAAGCCCGGCCAACCCGACCATCACTACCACCACGACGAGCGCCACGCGTGCATTGAGGCTCAGTCGGTTGAAAGACCAACGCTTGGGAAACAACATTTGGCAAACCTCTTGGGGGGGGGTTGAAGGAGTGATCGATCCGTGAACTTTGTTCGTGCACGCCAACCGGCTCGGCGCGTCGACGGGTCGAGCCCGGCCTTGTAGCGCCGTGCCACATTGCTTGATATCGTTCAGGCAGCCTCGCTGCGCTGCTGGCCCAACCGCACCACGCCGCCGACATCCACGATCAGCGCCACCGCGCCATCGCTCAGGATGGTCGCACCGGAGATACCTTCCACCCGCTGGTAATGCGCCTCCAGCGACTTCACCACGGCCTGCTGCTGGCCGAGCAGGTCGTCGACCAGCAGGCCCACGCGACGCCCCTCTTCCTCGAGCACCACCACGATGCCGCGCTCGATATCGGTGACCGCCCCGGCGCAGCCGAACGCGCGATGCAGGCGCATGATCGGCAGGTAGGCGTCGCGAAAATGGAACACCTCGCCGCCGCCGGCGATCTTGCGCACCATGTCCGGGCGCAGCCGCAGCGATTCGACAATGGAGATCAGCGGCACGATGTAGCGTTCCTCGCCCACCGCGGTGACCAGGCCGTCGATGATCGCCAGGGTCAGCGGCAGCGCGATGGTAAACACGCTGCCCTTGCCACTCTGGCTGCGCACGCCGATGCTGCCGCCGAGATCGCGCACGTTGCGACGCACGACATCCATGCCGACACCGCGGCCGGAAAGATCGGTGGCCTGGGCTGCGGTGGAAAAGCCCGGCTGGAAGATCAGCGCGGCCACCTCGGCATCATCGAGCTCCTGCTCGGGACGAATCAAGCCGCACTGCACCGCCTTGGCGGTGATCGCGGCATGATTGAGTCCAGCGCCATCGTCACTGATCTGCACCACGATATTGCCACCCTCGTGGTAGGCCTCGAGCCGCAGCGTGCCGGTTTCCGGCTTGCCCGCGGCACGGCGTTGCGTGGGCGTTTCCAGGCCGTGATCGATCGCGTTGCGCACCAGGTGCACCAGCGGGTCGCCAATCTTCTCCAGCACCGTCTTGTCCAGCTCGGTGTGCTCGCCGTGCAGTTCCAGCCTGACCTGCTTGCCCAGCTTGTGTTCCAGGTCGCGCACCAGCCGCGGGAAGCGATTGAACACCGAGGCAATCGGCAGCATGCGTATGCGCATCACGCTTTCCTGCAACTCGCGCGTGTTGCGTTCCAGCTGCACCAGACCCTCGCGCAGCCGCTCCAGTTGCGATTGATCGAAGTGTTCACCGATGTCACTGAGCATCGACTGGGTGATCACCAGCTCGCCCATCATGTTGATCAGCGCATCGACCTTGTCCACGCTCACGCGGATCGAGCCGCCATCGGCGGAGGCCGCCGCACTCGCGCGGATCCGGCGCGGCCCGGGGTCCACCTTCGGCGCTGGCGCCGCGACCAGCGGTGCCACCGGCAGCGGCGGCGCGGCCACCAGCGCGGCCGGCGTGACATCGGCCACCGGCTCGATGGCCAGCTCGCAATCGCCGTCGAGCCAGTCGAACACCGCGTCGATATCAGCCCGTGCCACGGCGCCGTGCAGGCGCAGCTCCCAGCCGAGGAAGCACTGGCTGGGATCGAGCTCGGCCAATTGCGCGGGCGCGGCATCGACGACAACGGCGCGCAGTACTTCCAGCCGGCCCAGCTGCTGCAGTTCGCGGAACAGGCGCAGCGGATCGTTGCCGCTCTGCAGCAGGTGCGGCAGCGCCGTGAAACGGATGTCCCAGCCCGCCACCGACGCGGCGTTCGGCGCCGCGGCGGGCGCTGGCGGCGCCGCTTCGCCGCCGACCAGCCGGACCAGTTCGGCGCGCAGCGCCTCGCTGTCCGCGTCGGCCACTGGCTGGCCACGGCGGGATCGGGCCAGCATGGCACGCAGGCAATCAACCGCATGCAGCAGCAGATCGATCAGTTTTTCGTCCACACCACGCCGCTCGCTGCGCACTTCCTCGAGCAGCGATTCGGCCACGTGGGTGAATGCCGCCACGTCGGCAAAGCCGAATGTAGCCGCGCCACCCTTGATCGAGTGCGCCGCGCGGAAGATCGTGTGCACCAGCTCGGGCTCGGTCTGGCCCGAATCCAGCGCCAGCAAGGCCGCCTCCATTGCGTCCAGCCCTTCCAGGCTTTCCTCGAAAAAGGTCTTGTGGAATTGACTCAGGTCGACCGTGCTCATCGGCACTCAGCCCAGCACGCGCTTGACGGTAGCCAGCAACTGTTCCGGATCGAATGGCTTGACCAGCCAGCCGGTGGCACCGGCCGCCTTGCCCTCCATTTTCTTCTCGGTATGCGATTCGGTGGTCAGCATCAGGATCGGCACGCCCTTGTACGCATCCTGCGTGCGCAACGCGCGCACCATCGCGATGCCGTCCATCACCGGCATGTTGACGTCGGCCAGCACCAGGTCGAACACACTGCCGCGCGCGGCGTCCAGCGCCAGTTGCCCGTTCTCCGCCTCGGTCACCTCGTGGCCGGCTCCGCGCAGGGTGAAGGCCACCATGCCGCGCATCGATGCCGAGTCGTCTACCGCAAGAATCCTGGCCATGCTGCCACCTCGTGTCAGGCCAGCGTCGCCGCTGGCAGGTTCAATAACTGTTCCAGCCCGAGCAGGCTGGCGGCTTCGCGCAAAACCGCGTTCTCGCCACACCAGCCCAGCGTGCCGCCCTGACGCTCCAGTTCACGGCGGAACAACAGCAGCAGTTGGAGCGCCGCGGTATCGATGCGCTCAAGCTGAGCAACATCGAGTACGATCCCGCCTGGCTGCAGTACTTCCTGCAACTGCGCTTTCAGCGCCGCCTGCGCGGCCAGGCGGCAATCTGCCGGAAGGCGCACCAGCATCGTGGCGTCGGCACTTGCCGGCGCGGGGGATGGCGCTCCCGCTGGCGGCTCCGCCCCGGGTTTTTTTGCCGTTCGTGTGCCGCCCATGCCGTCCACTCCGCGCACGCCTTGTGCGCTTCACGTCAGCTCTATCGGCCGCCGGGCGGATCGCTTTAGCATCAATTGACGGGGAACCCGGCCGCGGCCGCGCCCCGGCGGAATGGTTGCACATGCCGGCTCAAGTATTTGCGGACGCGGCCGATGTCCTTCCTGTGCGTCCTTTCACCCGGCGCAGGAACCCAAGCTTGAACATTCCACCGATCAGCCTCGCCGCGCTTACCTGGGCCGGTGCCGCTTCCGGCACCACGGCCCAGAGTTGGCGTATCGGTGCCGTGCTGGCGGCGCGGCCGCTGGGGGTGAACCCGCAAGGGCTGCTGGTGCTGCAGGTCGGCGCCCTCACGGTCGAGGCCGACGTGGCGCACAGCCAGTTGCCGGCCCAGTTCCAGGTGCGCGTGCTCAGCCTGGGCGCGCAACCGCTGCTGGAGGTGCTCGCGCAGACGGCCGAGCCGACCTTCCAACGCATGCTGCGCGAACGACTGCCCCAGCAGAGCGGCTACGCACCGCTGCTGGCCACGCTGTCGGCGCTGGCGCAGCGACCGGCCCTGCGCCAGTTGCCGGCGGACGTGCGTACGGCCCTGGCGGTGCTGGAGCAGGCGTTGCGCACGCCGGCGGAGATCACCCGTGGCGACGGCTTGCGCGAGGCGATCCATCGCAGCGGATTGTTTTTCGAATCCGACCTGCTCGGCCCGCACAGCGGGCAGCCGGCCCCGGCTGGCGACGACTGGAAAGGTGCCCTGCTGCGCCTGGCCAGCCTGCTGCACCAGCACACGGCGGCAGCGCCACCCTCCGCTCGCGGTGATATTGCCCCGCCGCTGCTGCAGCGCGGGTTGCAGGCGCAAGCGCGGCTGCCGTTGCCGGCGCTGCCCGCTGACGACGATGTGGCGGCACTGCTCGATCGCCTGCACGGTGACATCAAAGCGGCGCTGGCGCGGATCGAGGTGGCGCAGCTGGACGCCAGTACCCAGCAGGCCTCGGCCTGGTTGGTCGAGATTCCGCTGCTGGGCAAAGATGGCTACGACGTACTGCAGATCAAGCTGGAATACGGCACCGATGTTCTCGCTGGCAGCCACGGCTGGACATTGGGCTTTGCGCTGGACCTGCCGCCGCTGGGGCCGGTCCAGGGCGAGCTGCAGTTGCGCGAACCGCGGCTGTCGGTGCGCCTGTGGGCCGAGCGTATCGAAACGACACAGCGGCTGGAACGCCAGTTCACGCCGTTGCGCCAGCGACTGGCGGCCTGCGGCATACTGCTCGACCAGCTGAGTTGCCAGGTCGGCATGCCACCCACCCCGGACGGCAGCGGCGCGCTGCTGCTCAAGGCGACCGCATGAATACCCCGCCACCACGGCGCCGGGTCAGCCTGCGCCTGGCCAGCAGCAGCGCCGAGGTCAAGCCGATGCCGGCCCAGTCGCTGGAACTCTTGCTGGCGCGCGCCAGGGAACTGGGCGTACCGCTGCACCACGATGCGCAAATTGCCGCGCTGCTGGCTGCGCTGCGCCTGCACGACGACATCCCGGTGCAACTCTACGCTGCGGCCGCCTCGGTGCTGGCGACGATTTACGACGCCGCCGGGGAATAGGCCAAAAGCATTCAGGAGTTGCCTGGGTGCATCTGCATGACCAGCCTGGCCTCATCGCGTGACAGTCCGCAACGACTTACCAGTTGTTCCAGGTCGGCACCTTCGCGCGCCAGCTGCTGGGCCAGCTCGTAGGACTGGCGCGCCGGCGGCGAGCGCTGCTCGATCAGGTGCAACTGCCGCTCCAGCCGCCCCAGCGCCGAGACCAGCATCGAGGTCGGCACGTCGGTGAAGGCATGCAAGGCGCCATGCGAGAGCAGCTCGATGCGCTGCCTGAGCTGCAGCGACTCTCGCCACAGGTGGAACAACAGCACCGACTGCGCCAATCCCAGCACCAGCAGGACCGCCACCGCGATTTCAAGCCACATGGCCAGCTTCTCCGCTCAGTCGACACAGCCGACACACATCAAGCAGGGCCACGAAGCCACCCTGCCAGGACAGCACGCCGGTCACCGGATCGTCCGTACGGCGGGCGCGACCGGGTGGCGGCGGCTCGATCTCGAGGCCGTCAGTACACAGCAGTTCGCCCACCGCGTCCACCCGCAGGCCGACCAGCTGGCCGGCCTGCGCCAGCATGACGATGCGCACCCGGGCCGGATCCGGCGGCAGTGGCGGCACGCCCATCCGCCGGCCGCCATCCAGGACGGGCACGATCCGTCCACGCAGGTGCCGCACCCCGAGAACATCGGCGGCGGAGCCCGGCACGGGCGTGATGTCGCCGTCGCGGATCACCTCGCTCACCGCCGCCAGCGGGGCCGCGTAGAGCTGGTCGCCGACCTGGAACGACAGCCAGTGCTGGCTGGTTGGCACGGAAACGGAAGCAGGGGCATTCATGGCAACATCCCACCATTGATTGACGGCATCATCGGGCTCATCGATTCGCACTGGTACGTCGTGGCACGACGCGGGGCGACGCATCGGCGCCGCGCCGGGCCGCGCCGGAATCCTGCGATTCCGACGCCATCATCGAGGCAACCGCCGACCGCCGAGCGCGGTTGGCGGAAGGTTCCGCGGCAGACTGGACGGTCGCTACCGTGGGCGCGCGGTCCAGCGCGGGCGCCGGCGCGTGGGCGCCGGCGATCTCGCGCAGGTGCGCCGCATCACTGGGCTGGCGCCGGGCTGCCTTCGACGCATGCATCACCACCACCAGCACGCGCCGGTTCTGGTTGCGGCCTTGCGCCGTCGCGTTGTCAGCCAGCGGCCGCACCTCGCCCCAGCCGATGATACCCAGCCGGTCCGGCGCCACCCCGTTCACGGCAAACAGGCGCGCCACGCTGGCGGCACGGGCCGCCGACAGCTCCCAGTTCGACGGGTATTGCGCGGTGCTGATCGGCACGTTGTCGGTAAAGCCCTCTACCCGCAGCGGATTGGGGAAGCGGGCCAGGATGGTCGCCAGCCGCTGCAGCACGGTGTCGGCCGAGGGCGACAACTGGGCCACGCCGCTGGGGAACAGGATGTCGGTACGAATCTCGATCTCCAGCCAGCTCTGCTGGTGCCGCACTACCACCAGCTTGCGCTCGATCAACGGCTGCAGCGCGCGTCGCACCTGGTCCTCGATCGTGTCCAGGTTCTGCTGCCCGGCTCCGGCACGGCTCCCTGCACCGGACACCGGCGGTGGGCGCAGCGGTATCGGCAGCGCGACCGGGCTGACCGCCGCCCCGGAGTGAT
This sequence comes from Rhodanobacter sp., assembly GCA_004298505.1. Lineage (GTDB taxonomy): Bacteria > Pseudomonadota > Gammaproteobacteria > Xanthomonadales > Rhodanobacteraceae > Rhodanobacter. Next base: position 3,762 of record SCRO01000044.1, on the reverse strand, counting down.
CCACCGATACGGCGGCGGACGTGTTCACCCGGCCGGTCGTGGCTGGCAGCGGGGCGAGCGCACTGCTGGAGCCGTTGAAAGCCTGGATCAGCGATTCGGACATCACCCGGTACTTGCCTTCGTTGACCACGGATACCGCGTACATCACCACGAAGAAGGCCAGCAGCAAGGTCATCAGATCCGCATACGGGATCGCCCACGCCTCGTGGCTCAGGGGCTCCTCGTGCCGGCGCCTCCTCATCCGACGTAGCCTTGCAGGCGCGACTCGATCTGGCGCGGGTTGTCCCCCTGCGCGATCGATACCAGCCCCTCGATCAGGATCTCGCGCATCTGCGATTGCTTGCCCACCAGGGTCTTCAAGCGCGCCGCCATCGGCAGCATGAACAAGTTGGCCAGCGCCACGCCATAGATCGTGGCCACGAAGGCCGCGGCGATGCCGTGGCCGAGCTTGCTCGGGTCGGCAAGGTTCTGCATCACCGCCATCAGGCCCATCACCGCGCCGATGATGCCGAGGGTGGGGGAATAGATGCCGGCGTTCTCGTACACCTTGGCGCCCGCCAGGTCGATCGCCTCACGTGTATCGAGGTCCACCTCCAGCACGCTGCGGATGGTGTCGGGTTCACCGCCATCAACAAGCAGTTGCAGGCCCTTGCTGATGAACGGGTCGCTCTCCACGTCGATCTGCGGCTCCAGCCCGAGCAGGCCCTGGCGGCGGGTGATCTCGCTCCAGCCGATGATGCGGCTGATCAGGTCGTGCGGCTGGTGCTGCGGCGGTCGGTAGATCATCTTCAGCATCGACAGCGCGTGCTTCATCACCTTGCCCTGGTTCTGCACCAGCAACGCCGCCAGCGTGCCAAAGAACACGATCACGAACGCCGCCGGGTTCCACAGGGCCTGCACCGTCGAACCCTTGAGCACGGTACCCAGGATGATCACCACGAAGCCCAGGATCGTGCCGCTGGTGCTGATTCTATCCATGGGCGTCAGCGTCCCCGTTGCAGCAAAGCGAACAGCTGGCCGGTGCCCGCGACCAGGCCCGCGAGATCCATCACCAGGGCCAGCCGGCCATCGCCGGTGACGGTGGCGCCGGCAATGCCCGAGGTATCGGCAAACAGCGGGCCGAGCGGCTTGACGATGACATCCTCGCGACCCAGCACCTCATGCACCATGCAGCCGATCCGCTGGTGACCGATGTGCAGCACCACCACATGCCGGGCACCGCCAGCCTCGACGCCCACCCACAGCGAAAGATCCACCAGCGGCAGGGCGCGGCCGCGATGCTCGGCCACCAGGCGCCCGTCGAGCGGGCGATCCTGGCCCTCGACCAGTTCGAATACTTCTTCCACGTTGCCCAGCGGCAGCGCCAGCAGGCGGGTCTCGACGCGCACCATCAGTACGCGCAAGACCGCGAGCGTCAGCGGCACGGTCAACTCCAGTTCACTGCCATGGCCCAGCCGCGATTGCACGCGCAAGGTGCCACCCAGTTCGGCCACGCGGGTTTTCACCACATCCATGCCCACGCCACGGCCGGAGATGTCCGACACCGCGGCGGCGGTGCTGAAGCCGGGCCGGAAGATCAGTTCATGGCATTCGGCCTCGCTCAGGCGCGCGGCCTGGGCGGCGTCGATCACGCCTTTCTCGACCGCCTTGCGGCGCAGGATCTGCGGATCCATGCCGCGGCCGTCGTCGCTGACCGAGATCACGATGCGTTCGCCGCGCTGGCTGGCCGACAGGCAGATACGGCCCTGGCGCGGCTTGCCGGCCTGCGCGCGCTCGGCCGGCATTTCCACGCCATGGTCGAGTGCGTTGCGCAGCAGGTGGATCAGCGGGTCGACCAGCGCCTCGACCAGGCTGCGATCGAGGTCGGTGCCCTCGCCTTCGAGCACCAGCTCCACCTCCTTGCCCAGCTGTCGGGCCAGGTCGCGCACGATGCGCGGGAAGCGTTGGAACAAGCGCCCTACCGGCTGCATGCGCATGCCCATCACCGCGCCCTGCAGGTCGTCTGTCACCCGGTCCAGTTCGCCCGCGGCGGCGGCCAGGGTTTCGTCGCCGAGGCGCGCGGCCAGGCTGAGCAGGCGGTTGCGCAGCAGCACCAGCTCGCCGGCATGATTGACCAGCAGGTCCAGCCTGGCGGTATCCACCCGCACCGAATTTTCCGCGGCCACCGCATGCCGCGCCGCTGACGCGGCTTGCGGCGGGGCTGCCGGCACCGCGGCGGCGGCAGGCGGTGCCGATAGTGCCGGCTTGCCGTGCAGCGTATCCAGCAGCGCCTCGAATTCATCGTCGTCGATGGTCGCGTTCGCGGCCGGGGTGAGCGGCGCCGGCTCGACGGTGCCGGGTGCGGCGGTGCCGTATATGCTGTCCAGCAGCGCCTCGAACTCGTCGTCGTCGATCGGCGCGCTTGCCCCCGCGGACGCTGCCGGTGGTGGCGCCACCACCGGCGCAACGGCACGCGGCAACAGCGACTGCAACAGCGCCGGCGGTGGGTTCTCCAGCGGCGTGTCCGCGCCGACTCCAGCCATCATGTCGTTGAGCAGGTCCAGCGCCTGCAGCAGCGCATCCATGTGGCTGGCCTCGAGCAAAAGCTTGCCGTTGCGCGCCTCGTTGAGCAGATCTTCGGCGTGGTGGCACAGCAGCACCATCGGCTCGAGCGCCAGGAAACCGGCCCCGCCCTTGACCGTGTGGAACGCGCGGAACACCGCATTCAGCAGCTCGCTGTCACGCGGTGCCGCTTCCAGCGCCACCAGCTGCTCACTGAGATGCTCCAGCAGTTCGCCGGCCTCGACCAGGAAATCCTGGCGCAGCTCGAGGTCGAATTCTGCGTTCATCGCTGCGCTGCCCTCAAAAGCCGAATTCGCTGAGCAGGCGGTCGGCGTCTTCCTGGCTGGCTACCTTGGTCGCGCTGACCGGCAGGTCGCTGCCGGCCAGCGCGCCGGTCAGGCGCACCAGTTCGAGCAGCGACGATTCCACCGTGCCAATGAAATCGACGACTTTCTTGATGCGCTGCCCGGTGAGATCCTGCCACGATTGCGCCAGCACCATGTCGGCCAGCCCCTCGCGACAACTGTCGGCAAACATCACCGACTCGCGCGCCAGCACCGCGGCCGGGTCATTGCCCTGTGCCCACTTGAGCACTTCGGCGGCATTGATGGTCAGCGACTCGGCCTGCGGCGTCATGCGCTCGGCGAAATCGAGGCTGCGGTGGGCGGCCTGCGCACTCATCTCCAGGGCGTCCTGCAGATGCTGGCGGGCATCGGCGACGCGGTGGGGAAAGCCCTCGTGGGCCAGCTCGCCGCCCAATCGGCGCATCGCGTCGTGCAGGTCGCGCGCCAGCTGGCCGAGCGCACGGAACAGGTGTTGCTCGCGCTGGCGCACCATGGAGTCCAGCGCCTGCTCGAAGGCCGCCCCCTCGGGGCTGTTTAGCAGTTCGCGCAGTTCGGTGGGCAGGGTTTCGTCGAGCGCGAGCGCGCTGACGGTGCTCATGCCGTCACCCGGCTGGCGGCGATCCGCTCGAAGATCTTGGTGAGCTTTTCCTTGAGCGTGACCGCGGTGAACGGCTTGACGATGTAGCCGTTCACCCCCGCCTGCGCCGCCATGATGATCTGGTCGCGGTTGTTCTCGGCGGTGACCATCAGTACCGGCATGCCCTTGAGTGATTCTTCCGCGCGGATCGCGCGCAGCAGGTCGATGCCGGTCATGTTGGGCATGTTCCAGTCGGTCACGACCAGGTCGAACGGCGTACTGCGCAACATCGCGATCGCG
>SCRO01000043.1 GCA_004298505.1 Rhodanobacter sp. | reverse complement strand
ACCGCCAGGGGCTTTATCCAAGAAGGCCTCCCCCCCCGGGGAGGCCTTCGTCTTTGTGCCGTGTCGCCGCGTTGCGGTGGCGATCGCAGATCGCATCCCGCAACAGGTCACCGCCAGGGGCTTTATCCAAGAAGGCCTCCCCACCCGGGGAGGCCTTCGTCTTTGTGCCGTGTCGCCGCGTTGCGATGGCGATTGGGCGTGGCCTCTCGGTGACGCTATGCGACCAGTACGATCTGGCCGCGCGTACCTCGAGCGCCAGCACCAGGTTGATCCACGGCGGCTTGCGCTATCTGGAGCAAGATGGGCTTCGACGCGCAAGGAGCATCATGGCGATCAGTTCAGCGCGTAACCGAACTGGTCGAGAAAGGCTGCGGCGAACTCTGCGTAGCTGAAATGCTGGTTCTGGGTGCCTGGATGCTCGACTTTCAGCGCTCCCATCAGGGAGGCGATGCGGCCGATGGTCGGCCAATCCTTGCCATGCATGATGCCGAAGATAAGACCAGCCCGATAAGCGTCGCCGCAACCAGTCGGGTCCACCACCTCGCGTTCGCGTGCGGGCGGGATCTGATGGGTCTCGCTGCCGACGTGGATAACCGAACCGCGCGGCCCCTGGGTCACAATGTAGGCGGTGACGCGGCTGGCGATCTCGTCGGCGCTCCAGCCGGTGCGGGCCTGCAGCAGCTGCGACTCGTAGTCGTTGACGATCACGTAGGTGGACTTGCCGATCAACGAGCGGAACTCGTCGCCGCTGAACAGCGGCATTGCCTGGCCCGGGTCGAAGATGAATGGCACGCCACGCGCCGCGAACTCATCGACATGCTGCAACATCGCCTCGCGGCCATCCGGCGCCACGATCGCGAAATCGATCTGCGGAATGTCGCGCACATGGTTTTCCTGCGCGCTGGACATCGCGCCGGGATGGAACGCGGTGATCTGGTTGTTGTCCAGATCCGTCGTGATGAAGCATTGCGGCGTGAATTGATCGTTGAACACGCGCACGCCATCCAGGCAGATTCCGCACTGCTCCATGTGCGTGCGGTAGGGGCCGAAGTCCTGGCCCACGGCCGCCACCGGCAACGGATCGCCGCCGAGGAGCTTGAGGTTGTAGGCGATATTGCCCGCGCATCCGCCGAATTCGCGACGCATCGCCGGCACCAGGAAAGACACATTCAGGATGTGCATCTGGTCGGGCAGGATGTGGTTCTTGAACTGATCCTGGAACACCATGATGGTGTCATAGGCCAGCGATCCGCAGATGACGGCAGGCATGATGTGCGGGGACCCCCGGGCAAGGTTTGAGAAAGGCCGCGACGGTCGCGGTTGTGCGTCACCGCCCCGAAAGGCGACGACCAAAGGGGGCCATGCTACTGCCAACCATCCCGGTTGGCGACTTCCAGGATGACTGCGGAGCTCAACCGGCAATTCAGGAAATGTACATAGGTTCGTGTTGCACAAGGCTTTCTTAACGCTATTTTCCTTGCGGATGCGGTGTGCGCTGACTAGACTGGAGAGCTTGATTTTCAACCAGGCCGGACCACGGCGGACCCATGTTCAAGAAGTTTCGCGGGATCTTTTCCAACGACATCTCCATCGATCTCGGCACGGCCAATACGCTGATCTATGTGCGGGGCCAGGGCATCGTGCTGAACGAGCCATCGGTGGTGGCGATCCGGCAGGATCGTGGTCCCGGCGGCCCGCGCACGATCGCGGCGGTGGGCGGCGACGCCAAGCGCATGCTCGGGCGCACGCCAGGCAACATTGCCACAGTGCGCCCGATGAAGGATGGCGTGATCGCCGACTTCACGATGACCGAGGCGATGCTGCAGCACTTCATCAAGCAGGTGCACAAGTCGCGCTTCCTGCGTCCGAGCCCGCGCGTGCTGGTTTGCGTGCCGTGCGGCTCGACCCAGGTCGAGCGTCGGGCGATCAAGGAATCGGCCGAGGGCGCCGGGGCACGTGATGTGTTTCTGATCGAGGAGCCGATGGCGGCGGCGATCGGTGCCGGCATCCCGGTGCACGAGGCGCGTGGCGCGATGGTGCTGGACATTGGCGGCGGCACCTCCGAAGTGGCGGTGATCTCGCTCAACGGTATTGTCTACTCGCAGTCGGTGCGCGTCGGCGGCGACCGCTTCGATGAGGCGATCATCAACTACGTGCGGCGCAACCACGGCACGCTGATCGGCGAATCCACCGCCGAGCGGATCAAGCTGCAGATCGGTTGCGCGTTCCCGCAGGATGACGTCAAGGAGATCGAGATCTCCGGCCGCAACCTGGCCGAGGGCGTGCCGCGCATGTTCACGATCAACTCCAACGAGATCCTCGAGGCGCTGCACGAGCCGCTGGCCGGTATTGTGGCGGCGGTGAAATCGGCGCTGGAACAGACCCCGCCGGAGCTGTGTTCCGACGTCGCCGAGCGTGGCATCGTGCTGACCGGTGGCGGCGCGCTGCTGCGCGATCTGGATCGGTTGATCTCCGAGGAGACCGGCCTGCACGTGCAGGTGGCGGACGATCCGCTGACCTGTGTGGCTCGTGGTGGCGGCAAGGCGCTGGAGCTGATCGATCAGCACGGCAGCGACTTCTTCGCACCCGAATAGCGCGCGGCAGCCGGGGCCGCCATGGCGCGCGCACGCGACGATTCCTCCCCGCTGTTCGCCGGCAACGCGGCGGGCACGCTGCGGCTGATCGTCTACCTGGCCTTGGCCGTGGTGTTGATGGTGCTGGACCAGCGCAATGGTTGGCTGTGGCGCCTGCGTTCGGCTGCATCCGCCGTGGTGGAGCCGGTTTACCGGCTGGCGGGCCTGCCCGCCGAGGGTGCTCGCACACTCAGCGTGGCCTTCGCCGACCGCCAGCATCTAACCTCGGAGAACCAGCGCCTGCGCGAAGACCTGCTGCTGGCCAACGCCAAGTTGAACCGCATGGCGGCGGTGGCCGTGCAGAACCAGCACCTGAAGGAATTGCTGGACACCCAGCACAGCCTGGAACTCAACGTGCAGCTGGCGCGGGTGATTGGGGTGGATCTGGGGGCCTACCGCTACCGGTTGACCTTGAACGTGGGTTCGCGCGATGGGGTCCGGCAGGGCCAGCCGGTGATCGATGCGCATGGCGTGATGGGGCAGGTGGTCGAGGTGCTGCCGCACACGGCGGTGGTGATGCTGATCACCGATCCATCACATGCAGTCCCGGTGACGATCGCGCGCACCGGCCTGCGCACGGTCGCCTACGGCGCGCGCGACGGCGATGAATTGAGCCTGCCGAACCTGCCATTGGCCGCCGACGTTCGCGTGGGCGACAAGTTGCTGACTTCCGGTATTGGCGGACGCTTTCCACCGGGTTTCCCGGTCGGTCAGGTCGACCAAGTGTCGCCCGCTGCCACTGGCATGTTCCAGGTGGCGCTGGCCCGCCCGGCCGCGGATATCGACCGCAGTGCCGATGTGCTGTTGCTACACGACCAGGCCGAGCCGGAAGGTCCGCCTGCGCCGGCCACACCGGCGGGGCCGCCCGCCTCGCAGAATCCAGGCTTGCCCGCGACTTCGGTCTCGCCGCCAGGCAAGCCGTCGGTCAACGCTGGGGTGCCGCGATGAATCGGCAACGATGGAGCCAGTGGTGGTTCGTCGGCACGCTGATGGTCGCATTGCTGTTGATGCTGGTGCCGTTGCCCGGTGTGCTGGAACCGTTCAAGCCGTATTGGCCGGCGCTGCTCCTGCTGTACTGGGCGCTGGAGTCCGAGGATCAGGTGAGCCTCGGCCTGGCCTTCGGCGTGGGCCTGTGTGCCGACCTGCTCGATGGCGTACTCCTCGGCGAACAGGCTTTGCGCCTGTGCGCGCTCGCCTTCATCGCGCTGCGCTTTCGCTCGCGCCTGCGCTTCTTCCCGATGTGGCAGCAGGCGCTGGCCGTGCTGGCCTTGCTGTTGAACGATCGCATCCTGCTGCTTGTCGTGCGCATGCTGGCCGGCGCTACGCTGCCGCCGGCAAGCTGGTGGATTTCACCTTTCGTCGGTGCGGCGCTGTGGCCGTTCCTGTTCCTGCTGCTTGACGACCTGCGCGCACGACTGCGTATCCAGTGAGATGAAGATTCGCAACACAATCAAGGATGCCCGCGGCGAGAGCGCCCTGTTCCGGCGTCGTGCCTTGGTGGGCTTCGTGCTTATCCTGCTGGGGCTGGGCGGGTTGGTCGGTCGTTATGTCGTGCTGCAGGTGTCCCGTCACACCGAGTTCGCCACCCGCGCCACCAACAACCGCGTGAAACCGCGCGCGATACCTCCGGCGCGTGGGCTGATCTACGATCGTAACGGCGTACTGCTGGCCGACAACGTGCCCGCGTTTCGCCTCGAGGTGGTGCCCGAGCAGGTCAAGGACATGCCTGCGCTGCTGGCGCGCCTGGGCAAGGTAGTGCCGCTGGACCAGGACGACATCGACGCGTTCAACAAGCAGCTCAAGCAAAGCCGGCGTTTCGACAGCGTGCCGCTGAAGATGCACTTGACCGAGGACGAGATCGATCGCTTCGCGGTCAATCGCTGGCATTTCCCCAACGTCGATGTGGTGCCCTACCTGACCCGGCGTTATCCGCTCGGCGGCTTGTTCGCACACGTGGTGGGCTATGTCGGGCGCATCGATGCAGACGACCTGCAGCGACTCGACCCGGATCGCTATCAGGGTACCAGCCACGTCGGCCGCAGCGGCGTCGAGCGTTCCTATGAGGACGTGTTGCACGGTAAACCCGGTTACGAGCTGCTGGAGGTGAATGCCGATGGCCGGACTCAACATGTGCTGGAGACGCATGCGCCCACGCCGGGCAAGAACCTGTACCTGAGCCTTGATGTACGCATCCAGAAGGCGGCCGAAGCCGCCTTCGACGGACGCCCCGGTGCGGCGGTGGCGATCGATCCGCGCAACGGCCAGGTGCTGGCGATGGTCAGCGTGCCGACGTTCGATCCGAACCTGTTCGTCAACGGTATCAGCCAGGTCGACTACGCCGCGTTGATCACGAATCCGGAAAAGCCCCTGTACAACCGGGCCTTGCGTGGTGTGTATCCGCCCGGATCGACGGTGAAGCCGTTCCTGGCGCTGGGTGGGCTCGAGCTTGGCCTGCGCAAGCCGTCGGATACGGTGCTGTCGGTCGGTCAGTTCTGTCTGCCCGGACAAAAGCGCTGCTACCGCGACGACACCCGCGGTGGCGATGGCACGGTGGACATGGTCACCGCGATCGAGAAGTCGACCAACACGTATTTCTACAAGCTTGCGCTCGACATGGGAATCGATCGGCTGAGCCAGTGGATGGCCCGCTTCAGCTTCGGCAGCAAGACTGGCATCGACCTGATCGGCGAATCGGATGGCACCCTGCCTTCGCGCGCGTGGAAGTCGGCGCACAGCAAGCTGCCCTGGTACCCCGGCGAGACGGTGATTGCCGGCATCGGCCAGGGTTACTGGGCGGTCACGCCACTGCAGCTGGCGCACGCAACGGCGACACTGGCCGACCATGGCGTGCCGTATCTGCCGCGGCTGGTGCTGGCGACCAAGGGCGTGGGCGAGGATCAGCGGCAGCTGCTGTCCAACCCGCCGGAACCCTCCGTGATTCGCAATCCCGCCGAGTGGGAGGTGATCAATGAAGGCATGCGCGCCGTGATCACTGGCGGCACCGGCAAGGGACTGAACGTCGGATTCCCCTACGCGATCGCCGGCAAGAGCGGCACCGCCGAACGTTTTTCGCGCACGACGGACGCCTACAACACCAATCGCAGCACGGCCTATCTGGCCGCGCGCCATCGCGCCTGGTTCATCGCTTACGCACCGGCGGATAACCCGCAGATCGCCGTGGCCGCGGTGTTGGAGCAAGGTGCCTGGGGTGCCTCCGCGGCGGGCCCGATCGTGCGCAAGATCCTCGACGCCTGGCTGGCCACGCATGATGGCGTGATTGCGGGCGCTACGCGGCTGCCGACTGCGGCGCCGGTGGCCGTGCGCCCGGCACCGGTCGCCGTCGGGGAGCCACAGGGGGGCGCGGCCGGCCCTGGAGTCGAGGGCTTGCCCGCGCCTGCTTCCAGCGGGGACAACCCATGATCCAGATTCTGTATATACGCATGCGCCGCTTCCTGCGCAGGATCCTGACCCGGCCACGGATCGACCTGCCGCTGGCCGCAGGCCTGTTCCTGCTCGCCCTGATCGGTCTGGCCACGTTGTACAGCGCCGGCGATCAGAGCTTTGCCCTGGTCGGTGGGCAGTCCGCGCGATTCGTGCTCGGTGGCGCCTTGTTGCTACTCGTCTCGCGCATCCCGCCCTCGGTGTTGCGCGGTTGGACGCCCTGGTTGTACGCGGGCAGCACGGCCTTGCTGGTGGTGGTGGCGATCCTCGGCGAGGGTCGCGGTTCGATGCGCTGGCTGGATCTGGGCGTGATGCGTTTCCAGCCGTCCGAACTGCTCAAGCTGACCACGCCGATGATGGTGGCCTGGTACCTGCATCCGCGCCAGTTGCCACCGGGCTGGAAAGACATCGTGATGGTCGCATTGCTGATCGCGATTCCGGTCGGGCTGATCGCCGAGCAACCGGATCTGGGCACCGCAGTGCTGGTGGCCGCGGCCGGCGCGTTCGCGCTGTTTCTCGCGGGCATGGCCTGGTGGCGCATCGGCCTGCTCGTCGGCGCAGTCGTGGGGATGATTCCGGTGGGCTGGCACTTCCTGCATCAATACCAGCGTGATCGCGTGCTGACCATGCTCAATCCGGAGTCCGATCCGCTCGGCAACGGCTGGCACATCATCCAGTCGCAGATCGCGGTGGGCTCCGGCGGCATCTTTGGCAAGGGCTGGCTGCACAGCTCGCAGTCGCGGCTGGATTTTCTGCCCGAGCACACCACCGATTTCATCTTCGCGGTGTTTTCCGAGGAGTTCGGCCTGCTCGGCGTGTGCGCGCTGATCGCGCTGTATGCCTTCATCATCGGCCGCAGCCTGTGGATCGCGATGGAGGCGCGCGACACTTATTCGCGCCTGCTCGCCGGCGCCATCGGCATGAGCTTCTTCGTCTACGTGTTCGTCAATGGCAGCATGGTCGCCGGCGTGCTGCCGGTGGTCGGCGTGCCGATGCCGATGATCAGTTACGGCGGCACCTCGGCGGTATCGCTGTTGACCGGCTTCGGCGTGCTGATGTCGATCCATGCCAATCGCAAGACTCATATTTGAGCGCTGCCATCGCCGTGCCCGCCGCTCGCCCGAAGTTGCCGTGGCCTGCATGGTAGGCTCTCGGCGACCCTGCCATTTCGCCAGCGAAGCACCTGCATGACCGAGAATTCCATCTTGAATCTGCTGCGGCACCTGCTTGCTGCGGGAGTGCTGTGGATCGGTGCGATAAGCGTGGTGCTGGCCGCGGGGCACCCCGGCCAGACCGAGCTGGTGCGTGAAGTGGCGCACGATACCGGCAAGAGTCCGCAGGCGCTGAACGCGCTGCTGGATGGCGCGAAAAAGCAGCAGAGCATCCTCGATGCGATCAGCCGCCCGGCCGAGGGCAAGCCGTGGAAGGACTACCGGCCGATCTTCATGACGCCCGCGCGCATCGATGGCGGGGTTGCGTTCTACCAGGCGCATCGTGCGTTGCTCGATCGGGTCGCCGGTGAGTATGGTGTGCCGCCACAATATCTGGTGGCGATCATCGGGGTGGAAACCAACTACGGTCGCATCGTCGGTCACTACAAGGTGCTCGACGCGCTGGTCACGCTGGCCTTTTATTACCCGCCGCGCGGCAAGTTCTTCCGCGAGGAGCTGAAGACGCTGCTGGAATTGCCCCACAGCAAGCTGGCGGGTCCGCTGGATACTCTGATGGGCTCCTATGCAGGGGCGCAGGGCTGGGGTCAGTTCATGCCCTCGAGCATCCGCGACTTTGCGGTCGACGGGGATCATGACGGCCGTATCGACCTGCACGATTCCGCCGATGACATCGTCGCCAGCGTCGCCAATTACTTCCACCAGCATGGCTGGGAGCGCGGTGCGCCGGTGGTGGCGCGGGCTCAGCCGGATGCGTCGGCACAGGCGATCGAGGTGAAGGACTTCACGCCGCAGTGGCCGTTGGAGCAATTCGAGGCCTGGGGCTACGCGCCGCTGCAGCCACTCTCGCCGGGCCGGCTGGCCAGCCTGCAGACGCTGCAGGGGCCGAACGGACCGGAGTATTGGTTCACCTTCCAGAATTTCTACGTGATCACGCGTTACAACCGCAGTCCGTTGTATGCGATGGCGGTCGAGCAGCTGGCCGGCGCGATTGCGGCCGGTGTGGCGCGGGCGGACGCGCCACGATGAAGGCGGCGGGCGCGGCGGTGATGCTGGCGACGATGCTGCTGCTAGCCGGTTGCAGCGGAACGAAGACGCGGCCCGCGCCTGCTGGCGGCAGCGCCGGCGCGGGCCGTGGTCACGCCGACTCGCGCGCAGATCGCTTCCGTGATGATCTCAGCCGTCCACAATCCAGCCGCTACCGCGATGGCAATGACAGCGTGCCGTCACCGATCGATGTTAGCAAATTGCCCGAGCCAGTGCCGAAGGTGGAGCCACGCTCGCTGTACGGCAACAAGTCGCCGTATACGGTCCTCGGACAAACCTATCGGGTGCTGCCGACGGCGCGCGGCTACGACGAACGTGGGATCGCCTCGTTCTACGGCAACAAGTTCCACGGCTACAAGACCTCCAGTCTCGAAACCTACGACATGTACGCGTTCAGCGCAGCCAGTCCGACGCTGCCGCTGCCCAGCTACGCGCGCGTGACCAACCTGGAGAACGGCAAGAGTGTGATCGTGCGGGTCAACGACCGCGGTCCGTTCCACGACAACCGGCTGATCGATCTTTCCTATGCCGCGGCAGTGAAAATCGGCGTCTGGCCCAAGGGCACCGGCCTGGTTGAAGTGCGCGGCATCGATCCGGCCCATCCCGGCAAGGAACTGCCGGCGCCGGCCATGGTCACAAGCGGACATGCGGGGATCTACCTGCAAGTGGGCGCGTTTGCCGATGCAGGCAATGCCGAGCGCCTGGCGCAGCGCCTGCGTCAAGCCGATCTCGGCGCCGTGCAGGTCCTCGACAGCGTGGTCAATGGCCGTCACGTACGGCGGGTACGGGTCGGACCGCTGGCCAGCGTGGAGCGTGCCGATCAGGTCAGCCGCCGGATCGAAGACATGGGCATGCCACAACCCCGGGTCGCGGTAGACTGAGCAGCATTTGCGCAAGCTTCTCCATCACCCCGGCGCCCGCAACGCCGAACTCCAGAAACCGGACTTGAAAACACGATGAATTTCCTTCGACGTATCCTGATGCCATTTGCCGCCGCTGCCGTCATGCTGGTGGGTGTTGCTGCCGCCCAGACAGCGCCGCCCCACCCATCGGCGGTGCCACGCCCGGTGGTGCCGCCCGCGCCGGTGCCGCCACCGCCGGAGGTCGATGGTGCGAGCTGGGTGCTGATGGATTACGCCACCGGTCAGATCCTGGCGTCGAAGGACCCGGATGCGCGTCGTGCGCCGGCCTCGTTGACCAAGGTGATGACCGACTTCGTGGTGTCCGCGGAAATCGCCAACGGTCGCATCCATCCCAATGACATGGTCACCATCAGTGAGCACGCCTGGCGTGGCGGTGGTGCCGGTACCGACGGCTCGACCAGCTTCCTCAAGCTGGGCAGCCAGGTGCCGCTGGAGGACCTGCTCAAGGGCATGATCGTGCAGTCAGGCAATGACGCGGCGATCGCGCTGGCCGAGCACACCGCCGGCTCGGAGGATGCCTTCGCCAACCTGATGAATGCGTATGCCAAGCAGTTGGGCATGGTCAACACGCACTACTCGAACGCTTCGGGTTACCCGGTGGCCAACCACTACAGCACGGCGCACGACATCGCGATCTTGTCACGCGCGCTGATCCATGATTTCCCCGCCGACTACGCCATTTCGGCAATCAAGGAATATGAGTGGAACGGCATCAAGCAGCAGAACCGCAACGAGTTGCTGTGGCGCGACCCGGCTGTGGATGGCATCAAGACCGGGCATACCTCCGCCGCCGGCTACTGTCTGGATGCATCGGCCAGGCACGGCGACGAGCGCATGATCGCCGTGGTGATGGGCGCGAGCACCAACAAGGCGCGCGCGGATTCGGCGATGGCCTTGCTCAACTATGGCTTCCGCTTCTACGAGACGCACAAGCTGTACGAAGCTGGCAAGCCGCTGGCCACGCCGCGACTGTGGAAGGGCGCGGCGAACCAGCTGCCGCTCGGCGTGGCGAGCGACGTGCTGGTCACGGTCAAGACCGGCCAGTACGACAAGCTGAAGGCGACCATGGACATTCCCGCCACCCTGATCGCGCCCTTCAAGAAGGGCCAGCAGGTCGGCACGCTGCGGGTCACCCTGGACGGCCAGCCGGTACAGTCGGTGCCGCTGATTGCGCTGAACGACGCGCCGCAGGGCGGATTCTTCTCGCGCCTGTGGGACAGCATCCTGCTGTGGTTCCACCACGACAAGGGCAACACCGAACAGGTCCCGGGCGGCAAGTGATGCATCCGATCGACTTCAGCGAGGCGCAGCGGGAGGGCAAGGGCTTCCAGTTTCCCGGCGAGTTCGAGATCACCGCGGTCGGCAATGCCAGCGCCAGCTTGCCGACCCATGTGCCGCAATGGTTGGAGCGTGCCGGCTTGTACGTGTTGCATGAAACCGTGCGGCACCGGCATTCCGGTGGCGGCAACTTCGTCTCGGTCACGGTGAGCTTTCGCTGCGAGAACCGCGAGCAGTACGAGGCGGCGCATCGGGTGCTGCGCGAGAGTCCTGATATTCGGTATACGCTTTGAACGGGAATCGGGAATTGGGAATGGAGAATCGAAAGCGCATCCATTCCCGTGACGAGTACTCCGACCACCATCCTGCAAATTTTCCTGTCGCCTTGGTCCTGCCGTGAATACCGATTCCCGATTCCCGATTCCCCAATCCCGGCCCCTCAACGTTCGCCGCCTCGGTCGCCAGCCCTATGCGGCAGCCTGGAAGGCGATGAGTGCGTTCACCAATAACCGCACTGCCGACACGCCCGACGAATTGTGGTTGCTCGAACACGATCCGGTGTTCACCCTCGGCCAGGCCGGCAAGATGGAGCACGTGCTGGCGCCGGGCGACATTCCGGTACTTCAGGTCGATCGCGGCGGCCAGGTCACCTACCACGGGCCAGGCCAGATCGTGGGCTACCCGCTGATCGACCTGCGCCGGGCCGGCGTGGGCGTGCGTGAGCTGGTCTGCCGCATCGAGCAGGCGCTGATCGATACGTTGGCGCACTGGCATGTGGCGGCGGTCCGGCGCGAGGGCGCGCCCGGCGTATACGTGGGCGAAGCCAAGATCGCCGCGCTGGGACTGCGCGTGCGGCGCGGCTGCAGTTTTCACGGCCTGGCCTTCAACGTGGCCATGGACCTGGAGCCATTCCAGCGCATCAACCCTTGCGGTTACAAGGGTTTGGCGGTCACACAGCTGCTAGACTTGGGTGGTCCGTCGCGGCTGGCAGACGTCGAAGAGGTGCTGATCGGCGAATTTTGCCGGCAGTTCGACTTCGCCCCCGAGCCTGCCGCCCCCCTGATCCCCGAACTCCCCGCGCGCACGGGGGTCTGAGCTGTCTACATGAGCAAAACAAGCGCATCTTCCCCGAGAGCCATTCCGATCAGCGTCGTGGCGGGTACCGCGGTCGTGGACAAGCAGGTCGGCAACGCCAAGATCGCGCTCAACCGCGCCGGCTTCGACACTTCCGTGCCGACCCTGCGCAAGCCGAGCTGGATCCGCGTACGTCTGAAATACGTGGTGATTACCTCGGTCGACCGCGACGACCTGCGCGACGGCGGCGCCGCCCATTTCGCCAGCTGCATCCGCGCTGTGCGCCATGCCTGCCCGAACATTCGCATCGAGATCCTCACCCCGGATTTCCGCGGCAAGGGCCGCATGGAACGCGCGCTCGAGGTGCTCAAGGCCTTCCCGCCGGACGTGTTCAACCACAACCTGGAAACCGTGCCGCATTTGTATCGCGAGGTGCGCCCGGGCGCCGACTACCAGTGGTCGCTGGACCTGCTCAAGCGCTTCAAGGCACAACACCCCGAGGTGCCGACCAAGTCCGGCATCATGCTCGGCCTGGGCGAGACGCGCGAGCAGGTGCTGCAGACGCTGCGCGATTTACGCGCCCATGACGTCGAGATGATCACCATCGGGCAGTACCTGCAGCCCACGCCGCACCATCATCCGGTGGTGCGCTACTGGACCCCCGAAGAATTCGAGGCGCTGCGCGTCGCCGGCGAGGCGATGGGCTTCCATCACGTCGCCTCCGGCCCGCTGGTGCGATCGTCCTATCATGCCGATCTGCAAGCCCACGCAGCCGGTGTCACCGAGTCAGTCTGAGAACATCCATGAAATTTCGTCCCGCGCTGGTCCTGCTGTTTGCCCTCTCCGCCAGTTGCGTGTTTGCGCAGTCGGCCGCCGACCTTGGCGCCGGTCCCAAACAGCGCAAGGCAGCCACCTGGCCGCTGCAGCCAACGTCTGAGCAGGCGCAGGCCGCGCAGCTGTCCGCGCGTTTCCTGACTCGCTTCCACTACGACGCGCAACCGCTCGACGATACGATGTCGGCACGTATCTACAAGGCCTGGTTCAAGCAGCTCGATGGCGACAAGGTGTTCTTCACGCAGCAGGACATGGACAAGTTCGCGCCGCTGAAAACCAAGCTCGACGATGCGATCTGGAACAGCGACCTGTCGGTGCCGTTCTCGATTTTTAATCTCTACTTGCAGCGTGCGGTGCAGCGCATGACCTATGCGCGCAGCCTGTTGAAGGACGGTTTCGACCTGACCCGCGACGAAAGCTACAACGTCGATCGCAAGAATGCCCCGTGGCCGAAGGACGAGACCGCCGCCGACGATCTATGGCGCAAGCGCACCAAGAACGACTGGTTGCGCCTGAAGCTTGCAGGCAAGGACGATGCCGACATCCGCAAGACGCTGGACAAGCGTTACAGCGGCTACATTGACCGGATCAGGCAGCTCAACAGCGCCGATGCGTTCCAGAGCTTCATGAACGCCTACGCCGAATCCACCGACCCGCATACCGACTACCTCGGGCCCGAGGCGGCAGCGAACTTCGACATCGCGATGAGCCTGTCGCTGCAAGGTATCGGCGCCCAACTGCAGTCGCGTGACGACTACACCATGATCGTCAAGCTGATCCCCGGCGGCCCGGCGATGAAGTCGCACAAGTTCAAGCCAGGCGACCGCATCGTGGCGGTTGGCCAGGGCGACAAGGGTCCTATGGTCGACGTGGTCGGCTGGCGCATCGATGACGTGACCGCGCTGATCCGCGGCAAGAAGGGCACCGTGGTGCGGCTGGAAACGTTGCCGGCCGACGCCGGTCCGGATGGCAAGCACGAGCTGATCACGCTGGTACGCGACAAGATCAACCTCGAGGACGCTGCGGCCAGCAAGAAAGTCATCGACATCAAGGACGGCGACGTCACGCGCAAGATCGGCGTGATCGATCTGCCCTCGTTTTACTCCGACTTCGGCGCGCGCAGTGCCGGCGACAAGGACTACCGCAGCACTACCCGCGACGTTGCCAAGCTGATTGGCGAGCTGAAACAGGAAGGCGTGCAAGGCATCGTGGTGGACCTGCGCAACAACGGTGGCGGCTCGCTGGCCGAGGCCGATTCGATGACCGGGCTGTTCATCGACAAGGGTCCGGTGGTACAGGTGCGCGGCTCGCACGGCGAGGTCCAGGTACAGGGCGACGACGAAGCCGGTATGGCCTGGAGCGGCCCCATGGCGGTACTGGTCAATCGCGGCACCGCGTCGGCGTCGGAGATCTTCTCCGCGGCAATCCAGGATTATCACCGTGGCCTGATCATCGGCGAGCCGACCTTCGGCAAGGGCACCGTGCAGACCCTGGTCGATCTCGACCGGTTCAACCAGAGCAACAGCGAAAAACCCGAGCTCGGCGAGCTGAAGATGACCATCCAGGAATTCTTCCGCATCAATGGCGGTTCCACCCAGCTCAAGGGTGTGACGCCGGACATCGGGTATCCGAAGAACGGCGACGAGAAGGAGTTCGGTGAATCGACCTACGACAACGCCCTGCCGTGGACGCAGATCCCCCCGGCCGACTACAAGCCGGTGGCCAATCTCAACGGCTATTTGCCGCAGCTGGTGAAACTGCACAACGAGCGCACCGCGCAGTCGCCGGCGTGGAAGCTGATGCTCGATGAGCTGGCGCAGTACAAGAAGATGCGCAACATGACCACGATCTCGCTGAATCTCGCCACGCGCGAAACCGAGCGCAAGCAACAGGAAAAGATCCAGGCCGACTTCCGTGCCCGGCACGTAGCCATCGACGGCAGCGATGCCGCGCTGATCGACGCCGACAACACGCT
This sequence comes from Rhodanobacter sp., assembly GCA_004298505.1. Classification (GTDB taxonomy): domain Bacteria; phylum Pseudomonadota; class Gammaproteobacteria; order Xanthomonadales; family Rhodanobacteraceae; genus Rhodanobacter. The sequence goes on along the minus strand of SCRO01000043.1, from coordinate 13,168 downwards.
CGACGATGGCCTCAACGCAAACGAGCGCAGCCTGAAGAGCGAGCTGAAGGAAGAGAAGGATGCCAAGAAGGCCAAGGACGTCGAGCTCAACGAAACCGCGCACATCCTGTTCGATGCGGTCGGCCTGATCAAGGCCGATCCCAGGCTGGCCAGCGAAGTGCTGCCCTATGGTGGCAAGGAGGCGGCCGTGATCGCGGCGGCCAAACCGGATGCCGTGGTACCGCCAGCGCATTGAGTCCGGGGTCGTGCAGCGGTCACCCAAAAGGCAGCACCGAAGCGCTACCTTTTGGGTTGTACCTCACGCCGGACATGCCCGATCCGTGCGGGCGATGCACGGGTTGCGCGATGGCAACCCGCGCATGCGGCGGGTCAGAACTTCACGCTGGCCTGCACATACATGAAGCGGCTGGGCGTATCGTAGGTCGACGCGTCATACCCGTTCAATGAGCACGAGACGCAAATTGGCGGCTTCTTGTCCCACACGTTGTTGACGCCGGCGGTCACAGTCATGTCCAGGCTGATCGGCAGCTTCCAGGTGGCGCGCACATCCTGGTAGGTCACCGCACCCAGGTAGTGAGTGCCGTTCGGGCGAGCCGGCGTGATCTCGTTGGGGTGGTTGCAGATCGCATAACCGGCGGCTGACGCGCAATCTTCCCGCAGTGCGCTGATGTAGCGGAACTTGTAGCTGACATCCCAGGCCTTGTACGACCACCCCAGATCCAGGTTCGAGGTCAGCCGCGGGATGGCGCTGTTGTTGAGCTCCAGACCCACCGTGCGGGGCTCGACGTTGCCGGCCTTGTTGCTGGCCACATACTTGCCCACGACCGTGCCCGCCAGGTTCGCACGGAACACGCCGATCGCCGATTCCGGCCCGCGCCAGTTGACACCGAAATCCCAGCCATGGGTGTCGATCTTGCCAAGGTTCTGCAAGGTGGCGTCGAAACCGTCGATGTTGCCGGTGGCATTGCGATGGATGCCGGTACAGAACTCCGAACTGGTGCTGCCGCTGTCCACGCAGCGGTTGAGCTTGGTTTGCGGATCCAGTGCCTGGATCGAGTTGGAGATCTTGATCCGGTAGTAACCGGCGGTGATGTCCAGCCTGCTGGCCCATACGGTGTTGCTGGCCCAGCTCGGGCTGTACACCGCGCCGTAGGTCAGGTTGCGTGAGGTTTCCGGCTGAAGAGCCGTGTTGCCGCCGGTGCGTATCGAGATCTGCGGATTCGGCTGGGTGTAGCCGGCCGGCACGCCCAGTGCCGCGCAGTTGCTGGCGGTCTGCGAGTTGCCGATCGGTGCCGAGCACGGGTCCTGCAGGGTCGCGTCGAAACGGGCCGGCGAACCGAACAACTCGCCGATCGATGGCGCGCGGAAGCCTTGCGACACGGTGCTGCGCAGGGTCAGGTCGTCAAACAGCTGCCAGCGCAGGCCCAGTTTGCTGTTGGTGGTGCCGCCGAAGGTGGAATAGTCCGAATAACGGGTAGCACCGGACAGATCCAGCGCCTTGACGAACTGGATGTACTGCAGCATTGCCGGCGTGATGGTGCCTGGGCCACCGAAAATGTTCAGCGGCACGCAGCTGTCGGTGCAGTTGGCGATCGGGCCGAGGGCACGCTGGATGTGCGCGATGTTGTAGGTGCCGGTGACGGTCTGGGTCGCGCTGTTGTCGCCGTGGGCGAGGTTCACGTCCCAGTAGAAATCGCGCTCGCCGAGGCTGAAGCTCCCCTCCAGGCCGGTGGCGAAGTAGGAGGTGTCGACACTCTGCCGGAAGATGCGCGGGCCCCCTTCGATCGGGCGTCGGCCGATCAGCACCAGGTTGCCATTGACCGGATCAGGGTTGAGGGTGAAGCCAAGCGTGTTGTACGGATTGGTGACATCCACCCCGACATTGTCGGCCAGGCCGCCCGTGCCGGCGCCGGGGCCGAGGAAGATCGGCTCAGGTGCCGCCTGGTTGGTCGATTTGCGCGTGTTATATAGGCCGCGCATGTACCAGGTGACGTTGTCGGTGACCTTGTAACGCGTCTGCGCGAAGATCGCATCGCGCTTGCTGGGTGTCAGCAGCAGGTTGCGTTGCGCGAAATTGTAACGGTCGGCGCTGGTGAAATGATGGAAGTCGCCGGGGTAGGACGGGCCACCGTTGGGGAAGGCGCCGTTCGGCGTGACGCTTACCGTGTTGCCGGTGTTGTCGGTGACGACACGCCCGAGGCGGAGCTTTCATCCACCCAGCGGATGCCGTCCACCAGGATCAGCACGCGCTTGGCGCCAAGATTGCGCAGGTCAAGCGTGGCCGAACCCGAGCCGACGCCACTGCCGTCCGGCGGAAAGCCGAAGTTGCCCGCCGAATTGAACTTGGTGTTGAGCGCTTGGCGTTCCTTGCTCAAAAGGCGTGCTCGTCGCCATGAACTAGTGACCTGAGCCGACGGCAAAAGCAGGCACATTGGCCTGGTGGTCCCCGATGAAAGTCGTCAGCGCGCTGGCGACTTGTTAAGTATTCGGTGAGGTGCAGGTCGGGGTGGAGCATCCCACGACCACACCCAAAAAAACAGCGCCCGGGCGCTGTCTTTTTAACACAAAAACCCAGTACCTTAACCAGCGTCTTGAGAGGAGTATCGCTGCTGCAGCAGCGCGAAGATCGCGCGCAAGCCCATCGCTTCGCCGCCGCGCGGACGGCCGGGGCGGTCGGCATCGTTCCAGGCGTAGGTGTCCAGGTGCAGCCACGGCATGCCGTCGGGCACGAAGCGTTCCAGGTAAAGTGCGGCGGTGATCGCGCCAGCGTGGCGCGAAGCTCCGGCATTAGCGCAGTCGGCCAGGTACGAGTCGAGCATGCGCCGGTACGGCCGCCACAACGGCAGCCGCCACAGCGGATCGGCAACCGCGGCGCCGGCCTGCAGTGCCGCCGTGGCCAGCGCATCGTCATTGGCGAACAATGCCGGCAGCTCCGGCCCCAGTGCCACGCGGGCGGCGCCGGTGAGGGTGGCGAAGTCGATGATCAGGCCGGGTCGCTGCTCGGCGGCGTAGGCCAACGCGTCGCACAGGATCAGCCGGCCTTCCGCATCGGTGTTGTCCACTTCGACGGTAAGCCCGGCGCGGGTGGTGATCACCTCGCCCGGACGCAGCGCGTTGCCGGCCACCGCGTTCTCCACCGCCGGCACCAGCAAGGTGAGCCGCACCGGCAGCTGCGCCTGCATGATCAGACCGGCCAGCGCGATCGCGTGCGCGGCGCCGCCCATGTCCTTCTTCATCCAGCGCATACCTTCGCCGCCCTTGAGGTTCAGGCCGCCAGAATCGAAGCACACGCCCTTGCCGACGATCACCAGTCTGGGATCGTCGCTGTTGCCCCAGCCCAGCTCAATCAGCCGCGGTTCGCGATGGCTGGCCCGACCCACCGCGTGGATGGTCGGGAAATTCGCCTTGAGCAGTTCCTCGCCAACCCAGTCGCGTACCTTCGCCTTGTGCGCCTTGGCCAAAGCCTTGATGGCATCGCCGAGTTGTTCCGGGCCCATGTCCTCGGTCGGCGTGTTGACCAGGTCGCGCACCCGATAGGTGGCGTCGATCAGCGGTGTCAGCACAGCCATTTCGTCGGCGTCGAGCGTCAGTTTCGCTGGCGCGCGCTTCGCCTTGCGGTAGCGGGTGAATTGATAGGCGCCCAGCGCCCAGCCCAGCGCCACCAGCGAGGAATCTGCAAGCACGCCTTCGCTGGCGAGCTGGTAGTCCGCCTCCGGCAGGCTGTACGGCAACCTGGCCAGCGCGCTCAGCGGGTCGTGTGGATTCACCCCGACCAGCACGCGCGCCAGTTTGCCGGTGCTATCCGGCAGCAGCGTGAACGAACCCGGCGTGGCGTCGAAGCCGCTTTCACCGAGCCAGCGGCGTTGCGCCGCGGTGAGCCGACGTCGGCTCGCGCCGAGGTGCGCCGCGTCGGTGGTCTCGATGGCGATGCCGTGGCGTTGGTCGGCGCGGCGTTCGATCAGGGCGGACATGCGAAATCCTTCGAAGTGGTTGCCCATGATGAGGGCGTGTGCGCGCAAGAACAATCCGCGCTGCGTTTCAACCGTCGGAAGCTTTATGCGTCCAGCCAGTCGGCCAGCGCGGCCATGTCGGGCAGGTCCAGTTCGGGTGGCGGCCCCATATTGTCGGGCCAGCGCCGGCCTTCGCGGTTGATCCAGGCAGTGCGCAGGCCGGCTTCGCGCGCGCCGCGCATGTCCATCACCGGGTCGTCGCCGACGTGCAGCACCTGCGCCGGGGCGACCCCGAGCACATCGGCAGCGGCCAGGAAGATACGTGGGTCTGGCTTGGCCACGCCACGGTCGCGCGCACACACGTGATGGCGGAAGTGCTGCGCAATGCCGACGCGTTGCAGGTCGGCGTTGCCATTGGTCAGGCTGGCCAGCGGCCAGCGTGCGGCGATCCGCTGCAGCGCGGGCAGGCTGTCTGGATACAGCTCCACCTGGTTGCGCGCGGCGAAGTAGATCTCCCACAGCGTGTCGATCGGCGCCTCGGCGATGCCGCTGTCGGCGAACACCTGGCGCAGGGTGAGCTGGCGCTGCATGGTGAAGTCATGCGCCAGATCCAGCCGTTCGACCGCGACGCGGGCGCGCAACTCGCGCATGGCCGCGATCGGCCACGCGCGTGCTACCTCGGGGTGGTATTGCTGCAACCAGGCGTCGACCGCCTGGTCGGCGCGTTCCAGCGCCGGCAGGACGGGCCACAGGGTATCGTCAAGGTCCAGCGTGAGGGCACGAATCGGCACCGCTCCGGGCCCGCTTACTGGTTGCGGACGCGCAGCACCTGGCCGAGCCGCAGCTCGTCATTTCTCAGATGGTTCCAGGTACGCAGCTGCCTCACCTCGAGCGAATGATTCCGGGCGATCGAGGACAAGGTGTCGCCGCGGACCACCTTGTACACGGTCGGGACGCGGCTGGCGCTCGCGCTGACGTGTCCGAAATCCTTGCCTTCGGTCTGGTTGACCGTGGTGGCATGGCCGCTGGCATGCGCCAGGCTGGTGACCTCGATGTCACTCACGCTGCCTTGCACCTTGCTCAGGCGCGCGCCCTCGATTTCCTTGGGATGACGCTGTTCCGGCGCCATCCCGGCTTGCATGGTTCGCGGCGGGGTGGGTGCCACGGCAAGGCCGGCCGCATAGGTCGCCCCCGGTGCAGCAATCGGCGTGCCGTGGCTGGGTCGCGCACCGACCTCGGCGAGGATGCTGCGGCGGCGCTCGGCGTCCTTCGCCGCCAGTTGCATGCCGTCCTGGTAGGGCAGCACGCCATGCTGGCGCAATGTGGCCTGGCCCGGCCCGGTTTGCACGAACTTGACGAATGCCTGCGCCTGGGCCGCTTTCGCGTTGTTCGGGTTGGTCACCAGGTACAGCGGGATGAACAACGGGTAGCTGCCGTTGGCGATATTGGCGGCAGTGGCCGTATGTCCGTCGATCGGGATCGCCTTGAGCTTGGGGTTACCCTGGATGCCCGCCAGCATGGCCACGCCCAGGCCGTTCGCGTTCAGCGCGATGCCTTCCTCCAGCTTGCGCGTATTGATGTACAGGCGCGGTGCGGCGACCGGCTGGTTGCCGCGGCCGAACAACAGGCTGCGCAGGCTGTACTCCACGCCATCCCCGGGGCTGGCCACCGCATACACGTCGATCGGGGCGTTGCGGCCGCCGACTTCGCTCCAGTTGTGGATCTTGCCGTAGTAGATGTCGTGCACCTGCTTGAGCGTGAGGTTGCTGATCGGGTTGGATGCCTGGGTGATGATCACCAGGCCGTTCCAGGCTACCGGGGTGAAGGTGAGCCGGGTATTCTGCGCGCTGCCGTCGGAAGGGCGCGCGCAGCCGGCCAGGTCGGCTGCGCCGTTGCTTACCGCGTCGATGCCCGAGGCAGTGTTGAACGGCTGCAGCTCGATCTGACCGTGGCCGGCCTTGGCCCAGGCCTTGCCCATTTCGCTCATCACCGCATTGGCGGTGGCGTCATCGCCGCGCCAGATCAGGCTGCCGGTGTTGTGCACCGGCTTCGAGACCGGATGTGCCGGGTGGTGGGTTTTTGCGAGCGCAACAGTGGAGAGACAGGCCCCGAACACGGCGACTGGCAGCAAGCGGACAAGACGAACGGACATGATCGTGGGAAACCCCGGCGTGATAAGAACAACAATGGCGTGAGGCGAGCGGATCGCCGGCCGGCGTGGCTGGACGGCAGTCGACATAGGGTATTTCATCGGCCTGAACACAAAACATCAAGCACCTTCATGCATTTGCCCCACGATCAGGCTCGGGTGGTGCACGGGGACACGGCTGCCAGGCGAGCCACGTCCGCTTTTCGCGCGCAACGCGTTGCGGGAATCCGCGCCTGCCAGCGCCGTCAATTGAACAGCACATAGTGACTGCCATCGGCATCGGCCACCACCAGTACCAACTGGCGCAGGTGCACGCCGGCCAGCCCACGCAGTATGCGCAGGCTGGTGATGCGCTGGTTGCCCACGCCGATCAGCACCTCGCCCGGGCTCAAGCCCGCCCGGGCGGCGCGGCTGCCTGGTTGCACGGCGCTGATCGCCGCGCCGTACCAGCCCTGGTCGCGCTGGTTCTGGCTCAGCTCGCTGAAGCGCACGCCGGCCAGGCGTGGATCGAGCTGTGCACCATCGACGCTGGCCAGTTTTTCCGCGCTGAGGGTGGCCTTGACCTCGCGTGGCTGGCCATGGCGCATGATACCCAGTTGCAGCGTGCTGCCCAGCGGCAGCAAGCCCTCGCTGTTGCGCAGCTGTTGCACGCTTTGCAGTGGCTTGCCGTCCAGCAGGGTCAGCACGTCGCCCGGCTGCAGGCCGGCGCGTGCGGCGGCCGAGCCATCGCTGACGCCGGTCACCACCACGCCCTTGCTATCCTTCAACTTCAGCGCCTGGGCGATGCGCGGGGTGATCGCCTGCACCTGCAGGCCCAGGCTGCCGCGCTCCACCTTGCCGTGCGCGATCAGCTGCTTCATCACCTCGCTGGTGAGGTTGCTGGGGATCGCGAAGCCGATGCCCACGTTGCCGCCCGAGGGCGAGAAGATCATCGTGTTGATGCCGACCAGCTCGCCGCGCAAGTTCACCAGCGGACCGCCGGAATTGCCCGGATTGATCGAGGCATCGGTCTGGATGAAGTTCTGGTAGCTTGAATCGCCCAGGCCCGAACGCCCCAGCGCCGAGACGATGCCCGCGGTCACCGTCTGGCCCAGCCCGAACGGTTCGCCCACCGCCACCACGTAGTCGCCCACGCGCAGGGTGGAGGAGTCGGCCATCGGCAACGCATGCAGGTGGTCGGCGCGGATCTGCACCACCGCCACGTCGGTGGCCGGGTCGGTACCGATCAGCTTGCCCTTGAATGTGCGCCCGTCCTGCAGGGTCACGCTGATGTCGTCGGCGCCGGCGACCACATGGTTGTTGGTCAGGATGTAGCCTTTGGTCGCATCCACGATCACGCCCGAGCCCAGGCTCTGCTCGACCCGCTCGCGCGGGGTCGCCGGCAGGCCGAAGAACTGGCGCACCATCGGGTCGTCGAAATACGCATCACGCACCGGTACCCGGGTGGTGCTGGAGATGTTCACCACCGCCGGGGTCACCCGGGTCAGCATCGGTGCCAGCGAGGGCATCGGCTGGCCCTCGACCGCGGCCGGCAAGGTGGCCGCGCGAGCACCGGCCGGCAGCAGGCCGAAGACGAGCACGGCGGCGAGCAGGCCGGTCAGCCAGGACGGCAAGTGGACGTGGCGTGGTGACATCGGGCTCTCCTTGGGCGAGATAAAGGCGGCGCTGCTTCGACCGATCCGCGGCAGTTGGGTTCCATCCGATCGAATGCCTGTCATGGGACTTTACTTCCCGAGGTGGCAGGTTTACCTTTCTCCTACGGTAGTAACCACAACATCTTGTGTTCCGGCACCAAGGTCAAAACTAGCACTGGTGCCAGTCACGATACTCTTGAGGGGGAGTCAATGTTGCCGGAAACCCTGTGGCAAGCAGGCTGGAAGCCCATCCCTGCCAGCCGCAGCCGTCGCCGGCGCAAGCGCAACACGAGCAACGTCGTCGCATTCCAATAAAAATCAACGGGGGCCGCAAGGCCACACCGAGAGGTCAGCAAAAAGATGAGCACAATGCGTGCGCCAGCCACCCATCCTGCCACCGGTCGTGAGGCCATCGTGGACATTCCGCTGCAACCCGCGTCGCAAGACATCTGGGACAAGAAGTACCGCCTGAAGGCGAAATCCGGCGAGCCGGTCGATGCCACCATCGACGAAACCTACCAGCGCGTGGCGCGCGCGCTGTCCGAAGTGGAAACCACCGATGAGCTGCGCGGCCACTGGTACGAGCGTTTTTTGTGGGCGCTGCGCCGCGGCGCGATCCCGGCCGGGCGGATCACCTCCAACGCCGGTGCACTGGCGCACAAGCCGGCCACCAGCACGATCAACTGCACCGTCTCCGGCACCATCCACGATTCGATGGACGACATCTTGCAGAAGGTGCACGAGGCCGGCCTCACATTAAAAGCCGGTTGTGGGATTGGTTATGAATTCAGTACGTTACGTCCGCGCAACGCTTACGTCTCTGGCGCCGGTGCGTACACCTCCGGGCCGCTGTCGTTCATGGATATCTACGACAAGATGTGCTTCACCGTGTCCTCCGCCGGCGGCCGCCGCGGCGCGCAGATGGGCACCTTCGACATCAGCCACCCCGACGCCAAGGAGTTCATCCGCGCCAAGCGCGAGGACGGGCGCCTGCGCCAGTTCAACCTCAGCTTGCTGATCACCGACGACTTCATGGAAGCGGTCGAGCACGACCAGGACTGGCCGCAGGTGTTTCCGGTGCACGTCAAGGAAAAGGACGAGGTCGATCTTGCCGACCCGACCCAGGTGGTGTGGCGCGAATGGCCCGTCCACGAAAACTACATTGTGCGCGAGGACGGCCTGGTCGCCTGCAAGATCTACAGCACGATCCGCGCGCGGCACCTGTGGGACATGATCATGGTGTCCACCTACGACTATGCCGAGCCGGGGTTCATCCTGATCGACAAGGTCAACGAGATGAACAACAACTGGTGGTGCGAGCATATTCGCGCGACCAACCCGTGCGTCACTGCGGATACCCGGCTGGCAACGCAGTACGGCATGGTGCCGATCGGCGAGCTTCACGCCAGCGGTGCCGCTCTGGAAGTTTCGGTCGATCGTCGTTCGCTGGAGTTGGAAGGCCGCGGCGTCGAGACGCGCTCGGCAAAACCCGCCTTCATGACGGCGCCTCGTGCCCTCGTCTATCGCGTGACGACCGAGGACGGCTACGAGATCAAGGCCACCGAATGGCATGATTTCTACGTCGAACGCGGCAAGATCAAATTGCGTGACCTCAAGGTGGGCGATCGCATGTTGGTGCAATCCGGCAAAGGCCAATTTGGCCAACAAGGCAGCGAAGACCTTGGCCTGCTGCTGGGCTTGATCGCTGGCGACGGCCACTTCACCCATCGCGGCAAGGATCAGCAAGCGGCCATCATCAGCCTGTGGGGTGAGGAGCGCGCGCTGGCCGACCGTGTCGCCACCGTCATCAACGCGATGATCGCGCATACGGCGATAGGTGATCTGCGCCAATACAAGGTGTCGCCCGTGGCGGTACCCGAGCGCAACAACGTATTTATCCGCTCGGTGTTGCTGGCGCGATTGCTTGAGCACTACGGCTTCAGTGCGACCACCAAGTTGCGCGTGCCGGAGGTCATCTGGCGCGGCAGCGAAGCGTGCGTGAAAAGCTACCTGCGCGCCCTGTTCCAATGCGACGGCACGGTAAATGTGTCAGGCCGCAGCCTGAGCTGCTCGATACGTCTGGCGTCCAGTCAACCGGATCTGCTGAAGGACGTGCAGATGCTGCTCGCCAACTTCGGTGTGTTCTGCCGCGTCAAGCAACGTCGTGCCGGCGGCATGCGCAAGTTGCCCGATGGTCATGGCGGCATGCGCCGCTACGCTTGCGCTGCAGATCACGAGCTGATCATCGATGGCGAGTCGCGCGAACGATTCATGAGTGAAGTCGGTTTTCTTCTGCCCAACAAGACGAAGCGCTATCTGGATTGGCGTGAGGGGAAAGCGTTGCTCAAGACGCAGCGCTTCGCCTCGCGTATCGCGCGCATCGAGTTTGTTGGTGAAGAGGCCGTGTTCGACACCACCCAACCCGATCACAATGCGGTGATTTTCAATGGCTTGGTCACTGGGCAGTGTGGCGAACAGCCTCTACCTGCGTACGGTTCTTGTTTGCTCGGCTCGGTCAACCTGACCAAGTTCGTGCGCGACGCGTTCGGTCCCAAGGCGCGCTTCGACTGGGATGAGTACCGCGAGGTGGTCAAGGTGTTCACCCGCATGCTCGACAACGTGGTCGAGATCAACGGCCTGCCGCTGGAGCAGCAGCGCAGCGAGATCATGGGCAAGCGCCGCCATGGCATGGGCTTCCTCGGCCTGGGCTCGACCGTCACCATGCTGAAAACGCGTTACGGCAGCGACGAGGCCGTCGCGTTCACCGAGCAGGTCTCACGTGAGATGGCGCTCGCCGGCTGGGAAGTGGCGCTGGAGCTGGCCCGGGAAAAGGGCGCGGCGCCGGTGCTGGCGCGCGACTACACCGTCACCGGCGAGATGCTGCGCAAGCGTCCGGAAATGGCGGCCGACGGTTACAAGCTCGGCGACGCCATCCCCGGCCGTGTGCTGCACGCCAAATACAGCCGCTACATGCAGCGCATCGCCACGGTGGCACCGGAGCTGGTCGAGCAACTGGTCGAAACCGGCGCGCGCTTCACCCACCACAGCTCGATCGCGCCGACCGGCACCATCTCGCTCAGCCTGGCCAACAACGCCAGCAACGGCATCGAGCCCAGCTTCGCGCACAGCTACTCGCGCAACGTGATCCGCGAGGGCAAGAAGTCGAAGGAAAAGGTCGAGGTGCTCAGCTTCGAGCTGCTCGCCTACCGCGCCCTGATCAATGCCGACGCCCAGGCGTACACCGACGAGGCGGCCAACAAGCTGCCCGACTACTTCGTGGCCGCCGACGACATCAGCCCGAAACAGCACGTCGACATCCAGGCCGCCTCGCAGAAGTGGATCGACTCGTCGATCTCCAAGACCGCCAACGTGCCCACCGACTACCCCTATGAAGACTTCAAGGACATCTACTTCTACGCCTACAAACAGGGCCTGAAGGGGTGCACCACGTTCCGCTTCAACCCGGCCGCTTTCCAGGGCGTGCTGGTCAAGGATTCCGACCTGGAAAACACCCTCTACCGCTTCGAGCTGGAGGACGGTAGTGTTGTCGAACTGAAAGGCAATGAGCAGGTGGAATACGACGGCGAGATGCACTCCGCCGCCAACCTCTTCGATGCCTTGAAAGAGGGGTACTACGGCAAGTTCTGACTGCCCGACCATCCCCGAGGGCCAAGGCACGTTCTGACATTCATCGGAGGGGAACACCAGTTATGTCCATCGACAACCAAGTGGAAATGAGCAATAGCGCAGCGCCTGCCGCCGAGGCACCCGCGATCGCGCTGCCGGTCCTGCCCGAGGTGGCACCGGCCGCAGCGGTCGCTGTACCGGCGAAGAAGGCGGCACCACGGAAGAAGGCGGCCGCGAAGAAGGCTGCTGCCAAGAAGGTGGCACCCAGGAAGGTGGCACCCAGGAAGGTGGCACCCAGGAAGAAGGCTGCTGCGAAGAAAGCTACACCAAAGAAAAAGGCCGCTGCGAAAAAGGCGGTGAAGAAAGCTACGAAGAAGGTGGCGAAGAAGGCGCCAGGAAAAGCCGCCAAGCCGGCCAGGAAGGCCGGCAGCAAGAAGGCAGCCAGCCAGCAGGCTGCACCGCAGAAGAAGGCGGCGGTAAAGAAGCCCGCCAGCAAGAAGAAGGCCGTCGCCAAGGCGGCCAAGAGGTCCACTGCCAGCAAGAAGGCAGCCGTCAAGGCAACCCGGCCCGTTGTCAAAAAGGCCGCGGCCGCCAGCAAGCAGGCTGCCCGCAAGAAGAAGTAAGCCGTGCCCGTCCGGCCCGGCATCGTGCCGGGCCGGATGCTTTCCATGCCACACGCCGCGTCCGCCGCGGCCCATCACGACAACCAGAAGCGACCCCATGGCAATCAAGATCAACCAGAAGATCACCGGCTACAACGTGGTCAAGCCCGAAGACAAGGCTGGCGCCGCCCAGGCCAATACGGCATCGAAACAAACAGGTTCGGCCGCGCCCAAGCAGGCCGAAGTGATCCAGATGCACGAGAGTGTCGAGCGCCCGGAAACCCTGGTCGGCTCCACCTTCAAGATCAAGTCGCCGCTGTTCGAGCACGCGCTGTACGTCACCATCAACGACATCGTGCTCAACGCCGGTACCAAGTACGAGCAGCGCCGTCCGTTCGAGATCTTCATCAACTCGAAAAACATGGACCAGTTCCAGTGGATCGTGGCGCTCACCCGCATCCTCTCCGCCGTGTTCCGCAAGGGCGGCGACGTCGCCTTTATCGTGGAAGAGTTGAAAGCCGTGTTCGACCCGCGCGGCGGCTACTTCAAGTCTGGCGGCGTCTACATGCCCTCCATCGTCGCCGAGATCGGCTCGGTGCTGGAGCAGCACCTGAAGAACATCGGGCTGATCCATGATCCGGCGATGGATGAGGGGACGCGCAAGTTGATTGTGGAGAAGCGCAAGGCGTATGAGGCGCTTGGGGTTAGAAAAAACGCTGAGGTAGGTGTGGCGGGTGTTGCGGAGTCGGGGGCGGGGGAGGCGCTGACGTTTCCGGCGGGGTCGATGATGTGTGACAAGTGCAATACCAGGGCGCTGGTGCTGATGGATAATTGTCAGACTTGTTTGAATTGTGGGTATTCGAAGTGTGGGTGAGTGGGGCGAGCGTTGAGGCGACCACGGAAAGGGTGGCCGGGAGGCTGCCCTTTTTGCTTGGTGCGGTCAGTGAACAGTGTGGCGGGATTAGCTTGCCGAATTAGGCTGCGCGAAGAGGGACAAGCCATTGATTTGTGTAGGGTGACAGCGTGAGCCGAGAACCGGATGTCGGGACTAGGCTGCTGTACTAGACTGCATTTTGAAATCTACTTAGCGTTCAACGGCAATAGCGCTGATCGCGCGCTTCGCAGGGAGCTTTAGGCTGACATGATGAAGTGGAGCCGCCTGATTGACAGCCTCTCGCAAAGATCGATACTCGGTAAGCGCCGCGC
>SCRO01000042.1 GCA_004298505.1 Rhodanobacter sp. | reverse complement strand
CACCAGCCCTGCGCTGAACTGGGTGCGGCAGTTCTTCTATCAACTCGAAGTCCTGCAGGTGGACGATCTGCATGGTGTCACGCAGACCCGGCGCATCTTCACGGCACCGTTCAATGTTGACGCACAATCAGGCGAGCACTACGAGTTCGACTGGATTCCAGAATACGAAGCGCTGACCGCGCCTTTCGAGATCGCGCCCGGCGTTACGTTGCCGGTCGGCCGCTATCACTTCGAGCGCTATCACTTTGAAGCGCAATCGTCGGCGGCGCGACCGTGGCGCATCGGCAGCATGGTCGAGATCGGCGGTTTCTACAGCGGCCGCCTGACCCAGTACATGCCGTTCATAAGCTGGAACGCCTGGCAAGGCGAGCTCGCGCTCAAGTTTAGCAACGAGACGGATTTCGGCTACCTGCCGCAGGGCCATTTCATCCGGCGCCTGTACGTGCTCCAGGCCGCTTACAGCTTCAACCCCGACCTCGTCGTCTCCACGCTCGCGCAGTACGACTCCAGCGCCGGCCACATCGGCGTCAATGCAAGGCTGCAATGGACCATTGCGCCGGGGCGGGATTTTTTCTTGGTTGTCAATCACGGTATCGAGGCGCCCGTGACCGACCCGAACGCGCGCAGCTTGCCGGTCGCCAACGTCGTGACCGCCAAGCTGCGTTGGGATTTTCGCGAATGAACTTGACAGGAGCCAGTCCATGACCACGATTACCATGCCCGCTCTGGCGGGAAAGCATGTTCTGAAACCCCTGCCGTTTGCACCGACCGCGCTCAAAAGGCTGTCAGAAAAACTGATTGTTTCCCATTACGAAAACAATTACGGCGGTGCGGTACGCAACCTCAATAACCTTGAGAAGCAGTTGGCGCAGGTCACCAAAGACACCCCCGCTTTTGTGGTCGGCGGGCTGCGTCAACACGAGTTGATGTATCGCAACTCGATGACGTTGCACGAAGCGTACTTTGGCAACCTGGGTGGCGATGGTCGCGCTGCTGGCGATATCGCTTCGGCCATCGCGGCCGCTTACGGCAGCATGGATGCTTGGGAAACACACTTTCGCCTTACCGGCGCCAGCCTTGGTGGTGGTAGTGGCTGGGCGATCCTGGCATTCGAACTGATGACGGGTGAACTACGCACGGTTTGGTCGGGCCATCACACACAGGTACTCGAAACTGCGCTGCCGCTGTTGGTCATGGACATGTACGAGCACTCCTACCAAATGGACTACGGCGCCGCAGCGCTGAATTACATCGATGCGTTCTTTGCCAACGTGCAGTGGGACGAAGTCAACCACCGCTTCGCGCAAGCGCAGACATTGCACCGCACACTCGTCAAGGAAGCGGGTTCTTGATACCCGAAGCGATCGATGTCGCCTCCATCCCACGCGTCAGCCTCGCGCAAGCCACCCGGGTGTGGGCGAAGATCGGATGGCTGAGTTTTAGCGGCCTCGCTGGTCAGATCGCGGTGATGCATCTTGATCCAGGTGGACATCCCGCGATGGAGCAGGCTGAACCCTGCGGTCCTGCTGCTGGCCGCAGGCGCCCTGATCGCCATGCTGCGCTTCCGCATCGGCATGGTGTGGACGCTCGGCATCTGCGCCGGCCTCGGTGCTGTGATTCGATTCCTATGAGCTGATCCAGTTGTTTGAGACGCCAATAAGCCAATCCATGATGTACCGCTTTCAGAGACCTGACTTGATTCTCATGACCAGAACAGATGAAACCTATATGCCCGAAGAGCTGAATGACGCCACAGCCAAGGCGGCCGCCAACAATAAGATCAACGAAACGGGGAGCGAGGGATGGGAAATCACTAAGACTGTCATCTCTGATCGCCTTTGGTTCGCTGGATCTAGGCCATGCTGATGACCTTGTACTACATCGTTACACGTCACCCATTCCACGCACCCGGCGCGCCCGCATGATCCCCGAACTCGGCCAACTCGCACTGATCCTTGCTCTGCTGCTGGCGCTCGCGCAGGGCGTTTTGCCGCTGATCGGTGCCTGGCGCGGCAATCGCGCGCTGATGGCGGTGGCGCGCCCTGCGGCGGCGGGCCAGGCGGTATTCGTGGCGATGGCGTTCGGCATCCTGGTGTGGGCGTTCCTGCATTTCGACTTCTCGGTGCGCTACGTCGCCGAGAACTCGAACCTGGAGCTGCCGTGGTATTACCGCATCGCGGCGGTGTGGGGCGCGCACGAGGGTTCGCTGCTGCTGTGGATCCTGATCCTCAACGTGTGGACGGTGGCGCTGGCGGCGTTCAGCACCAAGCTGCCCGAGGTGTTCGCCGCGCGCGTGATGGCGGTGATGGGCCTGATTGCGGTGGGCTTTCTCGCCTTCACCATCTTCACCTCCGATCCGTTCGGGCGGCTGCTGCCGATGCCCGGCGACGGCGCGGACCTGAACCCGGTACTGCAGGACCCCGGCATGACCTTCCACCCGCCGGTGCTGTACATGGGCTACGTCGGTTTCTCGGTGGCGTTCGCGTTCTCGATCGCCGGACTGCTCGGCGGCGAGATGGAGCAGGCCTGGGTGCGCTGGGCGCGGCCGTGGACGAATATCGCGTGGGGCTTTCTCACCTGCGGCATCGTGGCCGGCAGCTGGTGGGCCTACGCGGAGCTGGGCTGGGGCGGCTGGTGGTTCTGGGACCCGGTGGAAAATGCCAGCTTCATGCCGTGGCTGGTGGGGCTGGCGCTGATCCACGCGCAGGCGGTCACCGAGAAGCGCGGCAGCCTGCGCGCGTGGACGATACTGCTATCGATCTTCGCGTTTTCGCTGAGCCTGCTGGGCACGTTCCTGGTGCGTTCGGGCGTGCTCACCTCGGTGCACGCGTTTGCCTCGGACCCGCGCCGCGGCGTGTTCATCCTCGCCTTCCTGACCATCGTGGTGGGCGGCTCGCTGCTGCTGTACGCGCTGCGCGCGCCGAAGGTGGCCGGCGGCAAGCCGTTTGCGCTGCTGTCGCGCGAGACCGTGCTGCTGATCGGCAACCTGATGTTTGCAGTAGCCGCCGCGATGGTGCTGCTGGGCACGCTGTTTCCGCTGATCGGCGATGCCATGCACCTGGGTCGCATCTCGGTCGGGCCGCCGTACTTCGGCTTCCTGTTTCCGCTGCTGATGCTGCCGGTGGTGCTGCTGCTGCCGTTCGGTCCGTTCCTGCGCTGGGGCAAGGGCGAGGCATCGCTGCTCAAGCCGGTGCTGCTGCGCGCCGGCATCGCCGCCGCAGCCTGCGCGATCGTGGCGGCGTTCTTCGTGGATGGCAAGCTCAAGGCGATCGCCGGCGTGGCCGCGCTGGTGTGGCTGGGCGTCGGCGTGCTGCTGTATGCGCTCAAGCGCTGGCGCGAAATGCCGCGCGGCAAGCGCTATCCGGCCGAGCTGGCCGGCATGCTGCTGGCGCACCTGGGCGTGGGCGTGTTCGTGGCCGGCGTGCTGCTGACCGAGGCGCTCGGCGTGACCAGCGACGTGCGCATGGCGCCGGGCCAGACCCAGCACATCGGCGGCTACGACTTCCGCTTCGACGGCGTGCAGCGCACCACCGGGCCCAACTGGCGCGCCGACCAGGGCACCATCACGGTGACCCGCGACGGCCACGCGGTGGCGGTGATGACGCCGCAGAAGCGCACCTACCCGCGCGGCCAGGTGCAGACCGAATCGGCGGTGGACGCCGGCTTCTTCCGCGACCTGTATGTGGCGCTGGGCGAGCCGATGGATGCCGGCAACATCGAGGGTGCGTGGTCGTTGCGGCTGTACTACAAACCGTTCGTGCGCTGGATCTGGGGCGGCGGCCTGCTGATGATGCTGGGCGGCTTCACCTGCGCCGCGGACAAGCGCTTCCGGCTCAAGCGGATCGCCGAAGGCGAGCCGCTCAGCGCGTTGCAGCTGCAGGAAACCCGCGCATGAACCGGCTGTAGGCCGCGAACGTCCAGGTCATCCTGCCGCGCACAGCCGGCAGCCCGACCAGCGGCAGTTTGCGCAGGCCGCCAATGATCCACTGCATCCATCGGAGGTCCGTCGTGGACTGGTTGCATGACTCGGAAATGCTTTCTCGCGTGCAGTTTGGCGTCAATGCCGTGTTCCACATCCTATGGCCACCGCTGACGATAGGTCTGGCGCTGGTGCTGCTGGGTACCGAAACGGCGTGGGTCAAGACGCGCAATGTTTTCTATTATCACCACACAAGATTCTGGACCAAGATCTTTCTGATCAACTTTGGTGTTGGCGTAGTCACCGGCATCCCGATGGAGTTTGCCTTCGGCACCAACTGGGCGCCGTTTTCCACCTCATCAGGCGACTTCATGGGCAACATCCTCGGCTTCGAAACGGCGATGGCGTTCATGCTCGAAGCGGGCTTCCTCGGCATCATGCTGTTCGGTTGGCGCCGGGTTGGCCCCAAGACGCATCTGTTTGCCACCAGCATGGTGGCGTTCGGCAGCTCGCTGTCGGCGTTCTGGATCATGGTGGCCAACTCATGGATGCAGACGCCGGCGGGCGTCAAACTGGTCAACGGCAAGTTCGTGATCACCGACTGGTTCGCGGCGGTGTTCAACCCCGACCTGCCGCACGGCTTCGGGCACATGTTCATGGCCTGCATCGAGCTGAGCCTGGTGGTGATGGCCGGCGTCAGCGCGTATTACCTGCTGGCCGGGCGGCACAAGGAATTTTTCCAGCCCGCGTTCAAGTGGGTGGTGCTGGCGTTGTTCTTCGTGGCCCCGCTGCAGATCATTATCGGTGACTCCGCCGGCGGCGCGCTGGAACAAACCCAGCCGGCCAAGCTGGCTGCCATCGAGGCCCACTGGAAGACCAATGCCGCGGGCACCAGTGCGCCGTGGGCGTTGCTCGCGTGGCCCAATCGGGCGCAGCAGAAGAACGACTGGGAAGTGAGTATTCCCGATGCGCTGAGCCTGGTGGTCACGCACACGCTGCACGGCAAGGTGATCGGCCTGGACGACATCCCGCGTGCGGATCAGCCGCCGGTGATGGTGCCGTTCTACGCATTCCGGGTGATGGTGGCGGCCGGCGTGTTTGTCGTGCTGATGGCGTTCTGGACGCTGTGGCGGCTGTGGCGCAAGCGCGAGAGCATGAGCGCCGCCCGCATCGGCGAAAACAAATGGCTGCTGCGCGGCTGGATGCTGGCCATTCCGGCGATCTATACCGCGCTGGAGGCCGGCTGGCTGACGCGCGAGGTAGGCCGCCAGCCATGGATCGCGTACGGCATGATGCGCACCAGCCAGGGCGTCAGCAAGCTTCCCGCCGACGCGGTGCTGTGGTCGCTGGTGATGTACCTGCTGTTTTACGGCGTAATCGGCTTTACCGCACTCAAGTTCATGCGACGCACGCTGCAACATGGGCCGAGTTTTGATCCACCACCGACCCTGCTCAGCTCGGTCTCAGGCCAGCAACCGCCCAAGCGCAGCGCAGCGGACAGCGCGAAACTCAAGAGAGACCATTGACATGGATTTCAGCGATCCGGCCGCCCTGCACCACGTACTGGCCACCGTATGGTTTCTGATCATCGGCCTGTTCCTGGTGTTCTACGTGATGCTCGACGGCTTTGATCTGGGTGTCGGTGTGCTCTCGCTGTTCGTCGGTGATCGCCGCCGTAAGGTGATGATGTCCAGCCTGGGGAGCATCTGGGACGCTAACGAAACCTGGCTGGTAGTGATTGGCGGCACGCTGTTTGGCGCCTTTCCGCTGGTATACGGCACCGTGCTACAGGGGCTGTACATTCCGATCATGCTGATGCTGTTGGGCTTCATGCTGCGCGGGGTGTCGTTCGAGTTTCACGAACTGTCCGAACGCAAGTCGTTCTGGGGCGCCATGTTCGGCGTCGGCAGCCTGCTGGCGGCCGTGGCGCAGGGCTTTGCGCTGGGCGGACTGCTCAACGGCGTCAAAGTGGTCAACGGTGAATTCGCCGGCGGCGTCTGGGACTGGCTGTCACCGTTCAGCGCCATTGTCGTGCTGGGTGTGGCATCCGGTTACAGCATGCTGGGCTCGGCCTATCTGATCATCAAGACCACGGGCGAGATGCAGGACGGATTCTATCGTCGCGGGCAATGGCTGGCGTGGTTGATGCTGGCGGTGGCCGGGGTAGTCACCGTGGTCACACCGCTGCACTATCCGGCCATATTCAAACGCTGGTTCAGCACGCCCGACATCTATTATTTCGCGACGCTGCCGGCCCTATCGATACTCAGTTTCTTCATGTTGCTGCGGGCACTAAAGCGTCAGTACGAACTGGCGCCGTTCGTATGGACCATGATGATTTTTCTGTTCTCGTTCGCGGGGCTGGCCGCCACCTGGTTCCCGTACATCGTGCCGGGCTACGTGACCATCGACGCGGGCGGCGCGGACAGCAGCACGCTGGTGTTCATGTTGATAGGCATCGGCATGCTGATCCCCGTGATGATTACCTACAACGTCTACCAGTACATCGTCTTTCGCGGCAAGATCGATCCCGACGCCGAGCATCTGTACTGACCGCTGACCCGATGGGCTGGCGGCGATCGCAGCGGTCGCATATAGAGGATCGACACTTATACGCCGCTATTCAATCGTGATCAGAAGAACTCGTATTCCACCTGGGCCAGCCACGTTCGCCGCGGCGCCGTGGCATTGAGACCGAGCACCACGCCGAAACGGTATTCGAGGCTGCTGGTGGTACCGGGGACATGCCATTCGCCGGCAACGATGGGACCGGCCTGATACGCACGATCCGCAGGCCGCGCATAGGCTTCGATGCCGGGGCGAAAAGCGGCGGAAACTGCATAGGTGCCCGAATAGCTGTAGCGAAACTCGTACTTGCCAGCGGCGCCCGCGCCGACCTGCTTCTCCCAGATGGCATTGAACCGGTGGGTGAACCGCCCCACCGTTTTCTCAACCAGCGGTCCAAACTCGACGGCGTCGGGTTTGCCGGCAATGATCTGGTGCTCGTACGAGGCCAGAAACCCGAAGTCGGCCCAATATTCACCCGGCTGTGTGAACTGGAACGTGTTCTCGAACTCGTAGCCCAGCAAGCGCCCGCGGCTTCCTGGTGCCCGCTCATACCGCGCAAGATAGATCTCCGGCTTCCACCAATCGGTGAACGCGTGGGAAATCGATAGTTCGGCCGCGCGGCCACCGTTGAAGTCGGCGCGTGGATCGCCATAGCTATAACCGCGCAGCTCGATCTCCGACTGGGTGGCGAGGACGTGCGGCGAATAAACGATGAAGTCGTCTGCCCGGACGACGCCAGTGGCGAGCAGGAGGATGGCCACCACGCCCAGGGTGCGTGAATGCCGAGCGCGGCCGTGACGTCGCAGGGCCGGAGATTTCCGAGCGAAGGATGTATACACGGGATGGTTCCTTGGCTGATGGTTCAAGACACACGCTCCCGTCCGGCGGCAGCTGCCGGACGGGAGCGTGCAACAAAAGGGGATGGGTTAGCGCAACGACTCGGAAGCCGGATCCGGGAGCAGTGAACGCGTCCGTGAAGAGGGGGTTGGCGCGGCGCGGTTCAGCCACTGCATGCCACCAGCCAACAGCAGCAACGTGGTCGCGTAGAAGACCAGCTGGATCCCCGCCGGGCTGGCGTCATAGCCGACGAGGATGCCCAGTGTCTGGCCGCCCAGCGAACCGTTCGACAACAGCCAGGAGGTATCCCACACCTGGGTCCCCCAGGACGGCAGCAGATCGCCCTGCACGAAGAAGCGCGCGGCTGTGGAGGCCAGCCCCGACGCCAACAACACCAGCATCCAGTTGGTGACCTGGAAGAAATGCTTCATCGGTATCCGCAACAGGCCGAAGTACAGCGCGAAACCGAGCAGCGCACCGCCGCCGACGCCCAGCGCCATGCCGCCAGTCAATCCGACCGTGCCGATGCCGCCGATCGCCATGCCATACAGAAACAGCACGATCTCCGAGCCTTCGCGCAGCACCGCAATCGCCACCACCGCCAGCAGCAGCGTCAGCGAGCTCGAGCCCGCCTTGACGGCGCTGCCGACCGCGTTCATCTGCTGCGCCAGTTCGCGACCGTGGCTGGACATCCATACCACGTGCCAGCCGATCATCAGCACGGCCGACAACAACACGCAGGCGTTGAAGACCTCCTGACCAGAACCACTCGCGAGGCGAGAGATGAGGGAAGCTCCCATCGCCACCAGCAGGGCGCCGGCGATGCCAAGCCCGATGCCCGTAGCCACATACAGCCCGCGTCGCGCCACACCGCGTGTGGCGGCACAGACAATAGAGACGATCAGTGCCGCCTCCATCACTTCACGAAACACCAGCAAGGCTACGCCAGGCATCGCGTCACTCCACGATCAGCCGGCCTTGGGCCGTGCTTTGATGGAAGTCGCCGAAGAAGCCGTAATTGCCCGCGCGCAACGGCCCGACATAGACGGTGATGCTGCTGTTCGGCAGCACGATTTTCTCGCGATTGAAATCCGTGCTCTCGAATTCTTCCGGCGTGGCGTCCTGGTTGTTCACGATGAGCCTGAACTTGGTGCCGGCCGGCACCTTGAGCTTGCTGGGCTGATAGACGTGATTCTTGATGACCAGCGTGTATTCCGGCAGGTCGTTGGCTGCCGCCGTGCCGGCGAGAGCCAGCAGCATCGGTGCCGCGACAAGAAAGGGATGCTTCATGGGAAGGGCTCCGCGGAGAGTTTGCAAACGATAACTATTCCCATTTGACATGTCAAACGTATGCTTTGATCTGGGTGGGGTAAGCCCAATCACTAGCGGCAGGTGGTGATTCCTAGCTTCGGTCAGCATCGCTCCCGAATACGGGCGACCATTGCAGACGAAAGGCCTGATTCGCCGTCGCCCTACTGCCTATCGCGTTACATCCAGCCTGGCCGCTTGCCAACAGGGATGGCACGTCACTTATTTCTGCAGCGAGGCATCGGCTCGCGTTTTCGTTGTACTGGCGTGGCGCGCGTCCTCTTCCGCATGCAAGTCCGCTTCCGTTTGCACGCGGAATTTCCCGCTGTTGACGTAGGCGATCGCGCGACGGAAGCGATGATAGGCCTCGCCGCAGTTCAGTGCTTTCTGCCCGGGAAATGCCGTGTGAGAATGTGCAGCACATCCCCACGGACGTCGTCCCGCTCAACATCGAAGAATTGCCGTTTGGCCTTGAAGTAACCCAGCTGCAGCACCAAGTACACGCCGGTCGAACCACGGAGCGCCGCGACCGCGGCCTGTTCGGAGGCATTCAGGTCGAAATACAGCAGGCGCTCGTCGTCGGTGAAACGCGGCCGTCCGTAGAGATCGTCGATCTCTTCGCTGGTCAGGATCGCCAGGCGATGGGTATTAGCCGTCATCGTGTCTCACGTGCAAGGTAACTATGTCGGCCAGCCCACGTTCTATGCGACCCTGCGCGAACGGATCGTTTCCGTCGATGTAGCGCATGGCCGAGTGCACATCTTTCCAACCGACGTATTCCATCAGCGCTTTCACATCCCAGCCGTTGGTATTGGCCCAGCCGGCAAAGCCCCGGCGCAACGAGTGACCGCTGTAGAGGTCCGGGGCGGACAGGCCAGCCAAAGTGAATAAGCGTCGCAACAGCGGAATGATGCTGTTGGCGTGTAGCGGGCGTTCCGGCACGTGTCCCCAGCGATCGACCTGGCGAAATAACGGCCCCTGGATGAGCTGCGCGGCGGCAATCCACTCCATCGTGGCCGTGACCGGGCACCAGCGCGACAGCGCCGGAACGCGAAACGTGGTGCCCGCGTGCTGACGATCGCCCTTCGTGCGTGGAAGGAAGCAGGTCATGCCCTGACCCGGCACGAGCTGAAGATGCTCGACCTGCAGGCCAATCAGCTCGTCGCTGCGGAAGCCTCGCCAGAAGCCGAGCAGAATCAGGGCGCGGTCACGCCGGTACCGAAGAGCGGCGGCACCGTCGCTCCGTCCAAGCGCACCTTCGATGACCAGGTCGAGCCAATCGACAACCTTGGCCAGTTGGGTCAGTTGCAGAGGCTCAGCCCGCTTTTCCATCGCTGGATGCAGGGCCTGGATTCCCTTGAGCACCTGTTTCACGACGGGTGCGCCAGTCGGATCGACAAAGCCCTGCGCAGTGTGCCATTGCGCAAGTGCAGCGAGGCGCTGCTTGAGCGTATTGATCGACAGCGTGCCGGCATAGGCGGCCAGATAGCGCGCCACGTTGTCGGCAGTGGCCGGCAAGTGGCCACCCCAGGTAACTTCGAAATGACGCACCGCCGACGCATAGCTGCGTCGCGTATTGGCGCGCGTGGCGGCCGCGAGGTACCGATCGATCGACGGCGGTGGCGGAGAAGCACTCATCTCAGCCACTGTGCAGTGAGGCAATCAGGGGACAGGCAATCGTGCCGTGATGCGAGTCGCACTGAGCCACCAGTCGGGACAGAACCGTCTCCATGCGCTTGAAGTCTTTCAGGCGCGCGCGCACGTCGACCAGATGCCGCGCGGCGAACTCCGCCGCCTCGCTGCAATGGGTGCCATCCTCCAACGTGAGCAGCTGCGCGATTTCGTCGAGGCTGAAACCCAGCCGTTGCGCGGATTTGATGAATTTCACCCGGGCGACATCCACACCA
>SCRO01000041.1 GCA_004298505.1 Rhodanobacter sp. | reverse complement strand
TGCGGTCCATATTTCCGCCGCTTTTTGACCCATAGAACCACTATGGGCCTGCAAATCGTCGAAAATCTGTCCTCGCACAGCTGAATTTTCGCCTCAACCGGCAAAGTCCGACAGGCTCCTGGACATGATTGATGCATGGTTGACGCTGTTGGGTGTGGGCGCCGTGCTGTTCCTGATGACGGCAGACTGGCGGGCCTGGGCGTGGCACCGCCGCGGTGAGGAGAGCCTGGAGATGAACGCAACTTGCGGTACCCTTGCATGCGCACGGCGTGGTGTGCAGCTGCTGCTGGTGCTCGCCGCCATCCCGTTCGCCGCGTCGGCGACCTGTGGCGGCAAATGGGCAAACCTGCAGTCGTATGCCGGCAAGTACCGTGCCGACGACAACCTGCTGGACGCCCCCACGCTCGCCGCGCGCCTCGCGCGCCTGCCGGGGAAAGAGCGCGCGCACCTCCAGCGCAACCTCGATGTGTCGGGCCCGGCCAGACTCGACGCCTGCCATCTCATCGTCACCGGCAATGCGCCGCATATGGGCACGGAGCAGGACGCGATGCTCGAGGTGGATCTCGCCTCGGGTGTGGCGATCGCGGCGATCCACGGCGGCGGGCGCATCGACGTTTACGTGCTCGCCGATCAGGTCGCGGCAGCACCAAGCTGGGAAGCGTTGCCGAAGACCATGAGGGAATGGGCAGTGCGGGCCGACATGGGCTTCCCCGCGCAGCCACCGCGCAATCTCGCGCAGCCCCGCAGTGTCCGCTTGCACGCGCCGCCGCCTGTGGCCATCCACGCCGCGGCGAAGGCGGCAATCCCACCGGTAAAGATCGATTTCGACAAGGACGCAATCAAGCCGACCCCGGCCCAGAACGCCGCGATTCGGCGCGCGGCCGCTGGAGACCTCGCCGATTGCAAGCGCCAAAACAAGGACTGCTACGCCATGGCCTTGGCCGACCTCAATGGCGACGGACGCCCCGATCTGCTGGTCGAGTACGCCTATGCCACCGGCTTCTGCGGCTCGGCGGGTTGCAGCGGGATCATCGTGATGGCGACGCCGCGCGGTTACGCCGGGAAGGCGATCGACCGCCTGCCGAACTTCTATGGTGAGGTCGACATCCTCGACAGCAAGCACCACGGCATGCACGACCTGCAATACGGCGACAGCCCGGTCTGGAAGTGGGATGGCAAGGCATACGCCATCGACAAGGCCGACTTGCCCGGTTCGAGCGCGCCGGCCTGGCAGACCCGCAACGCCGCCGGCCGCACGCTGGCGCTGGTGGTGCCGATCGATTCGGTCATCAAGACGTTGAGCGTGTTCTGCGACCAGGGCAAGCCGGTGCTGGCGATGCTACTGAAAATACCGCGAGCCGCCCCTGCGACGACGCTCACCTGGGTGTTCAACGGCTGGACGGTGAACGTGCCGATGAGCCGCGGCAATCGCGACGCGACCCTGTGGCTGGCCGATCTGTCCGGCTCGGAGGTGCCGCTGTGGCTCGCCCACCGCGGCCGTACACGCACCGCCACCCAGTCATACCTGCGCATCAACGGCGGTACGCAGGGCGAGATTTCCCTCAAAGGTTCGACCGCCGCCACGCAAGCCGCGCTCGGCACCTGCTACCGCTACTGACCGGCGAGACAACGCCATGCAACGAATCCAGCCTCCACATCGATCCAGTCGCAGCGGACTCGCGCCCGTCGCGTGAGGGTACTTACAAGGTGGATGGCGACAAGATCACCGTCGACTCGAGCGGCCACTATCATCTCGTGCTCACCCGCGACAAGGATGGCACGCTCCACCTCAACGGTCGGGGCGGAACACTGACCAAGTCGAACTCGGGGTCGTAAGCGGGGGAAAAGAACAAAATAAAGGGGCGGAGTTGCGGGCGTCAAACGCACCACGAAAATAGCCTATTCGCTCAACCTCGAAGAAGGCGGACGCAGCCATGTCTTGGCCGGGGAGTCACTGACGAAACGGTCAACGGCCTCCTGCATGACGTCGTGAAAGCGCTCGGCTGGGAGATGTCACGCCGAGCTTAAGGCTGCCGGCTCGGTCGTTGCCGGGTCGCCGTGGCGCGTACCCTTATTTGCTCATGCACACCTTCTCAGGTGGATCCATGCCGCCGAGGTCGCCGTACAGGCATTCGTTCTCGTCTACCTTCAAATGCGGGTTCGGGCCCGGGCCCGAACCCGCAGGCGGCGACTTCGATGATCGAACGAATGCGCATGACGATCTCCTCACAATTGGGGTGCTTGCGCGGTTTTGCTGGCTTCCTGCACCTGTTTTGCACGGCGCGCCGCATCCATTGCCTGCAGAGCCTGTTTGGTGTCGGTCAGTGCCTGGTAGCCGCCAGCCTCGTCGACCACGCCGACCTGCAGGTACTGGGCCAGCGCCGGATTGCTGCGCAGCGGCTGGATCATCGCCTCGACGATCACGCCGCAGTGCGCCGACAAGCTCATGCCGTCATCCGGATCGGACACGCTGCTCGTGACGCATGGCGTTCATGCCGTGGTCCATGGCGTCGCGCTCCATTTCTTGCACGATCTGCCGCCCGGTCTTGTGCACGCGCGGCTCGGCGAAGCGCGCGCTGAAACCCTGGCGGATGGTCTGGCCGTAGGTCTGGATCTGGAAGCCGCGGCCGGTCTCGGGCGTGACCACCAGCAGCGGGTTGCTGCACATCACCACGTTGGCGGCTTCTTGGTAAGTCATGCCTGGACGCACGCCGACCACATCGTCCACCGGCGTACCCGGTGGATTCGAGGTCTTGACCGCGGCCGGGCAGTCCACGTCGCCGCGGGCTTGCGCCGCGATCTGCGCTGCGCTGGCGTTGCCCGTGGCCGCTGCCGCTTGGCTGGCACGTGCCTGATTCGAACCTTGTCCGATTTGCTTGTCGCCGCCGCAGGCCACGAGCGTGCCGCCGACCAGCGCGATGAGCAGTAGATATCTTGTATGCATGATCGAATTCCTCTGGTGGATGGCATGGGCAGGCATGGCGAGCATCGCCTCAGTGCTTCTTCTTCAACGTGCCCCATGGCGTGTCGAGCGAGCCGTCCTTGTTGCGTGGGACCACCAGCTTGCCCTGCGACGATTCCAGGATGAGCTTGTCGCCATCGGTGCTGTAGGACAGTTCATGGGTCTGGTTCATCACGGTGACGTCGACCTTGCTGCCGTGGAAGGCGAGCGTCACCATTCCGTAGGCGCCTTCGTAGGTGCCGCTCATGCCGCCGCTGCAGGCGGCAAGCAGAAGCGTGGCAAGCAGGGTCGAAAGGATTTTTCCGCGAGTGTTCATGGGGTTTCTCCGATCTGGATGGGTGAGTTGCCGCGATGGCGCGCAGACAGGCCGGTCAGGGTGTGCCCAGCGCCCGCTTCACGCCGAGTACCGCCAGCGCCAGCGCGGCGATGAGCGACAGGTAGAAGCCGAAGCCGATGCTGAAGAAGTCGGACATGCCTTGCGCCATGTCGCCACCAAGTGAGCTGAGCGCATGCACGGCGCTGAAAATCGCCCACAGCAAGGCCAGCAGCGGCAGCGCCAAGGCAAACCAGGCGCGGCGGTCGTGCCACGCGAGCGGCGTCGCGATGCTGGCGTAGGCCAGCAGCAACAGCGCCTTGATGCTGCCGCCGCCACTACTGCCGAACTGGCTCATTGCGCTGGAGATGTCGAACAGCGACTTGCCCATGCTCTGACCGAGCATTGACACCGAGATGGCGTTGAAGGCCAGGGTGCCGAGCAGAAACAGCAGGTACGCCAGCAGGATCGGTTTGCCGTAGCGTTCGACGATCGAACCGGCCACCACTGTGTCGGCGGCCGCAGCGCCGGTGGGCGCGCGCGTGTCGGCGGCCGTGGTCCCGCCGGAGGACGGCATTGAGGTGGGGATCTTGTGCAGCAGCGTGCCCAGCTTGCCGCCGAGTTCGGCGGCTTTTTCCTTAACCGGTGGACGCGCGCAGGACATGGCTGGTCCTCTATGGTGAGTGGCGGTGACGAAGGCTTGTTGCGCATTGGCACATAAAGCCGGCCAATGTGCTGATGCAGCCGCAAGGCGAGGGCTGGCAGCCGCGGTTGGCGGACTTCGGTTCCAGTCGGTTGCTGGAACCGAAGCGCCTGCAGGAGCTGGGCATTACCGCGCTGGGCTTGACCATGACCCAGGCGATGGGCGATTCCAGCGCCACCCCGTTGTATCTCGCGCCGGAGCTGTTGGCCGGTCACGCGCCCAGCGTGCAAAGCGATGTGTATGCGCTGGGCCTGATGCTGTACCAGTTGATGGTCGGCGACCTGCGTCGTCCGCTGGCCCCGGGGTGGTAGGCGGACATCGAGGACGAACTGCTGCGCGAGGACATTGCCGCAGCCACCGCTGGCGCGCCGGCCCGCCGGTTGGGCAGCGTCGGCGAGCTGTGCGCGCGGCTGCGCCGTCGGGACGCACGGCGGATCGAACGCGCGCGCCTGCACGATGCCGAGGCGCGGGCACAGCGCGCCGAGCACCGGCTGGAGCGCGCTCGGGCGCGGCGACCCTGGATCGCGGCCGCGCTGCTGACGCTGCTGGTTGGCCTGGGCATGAGCCCGTGGCAGTTCCAGCGCGCCCGGGTGGCACGCGACGATGCGCAGCATCAGGCGGCGCTCGCCACCGCCACCAACCGCTTTCTCAATGAGGACCTGCTCGGGGCTGGTATTGGCGGCGATTCGCCTGCCTGGTATGAAAAGAATCCCCGGCTGAGCGAGATACTCGACGCCGCCGCCCGCCGGCTGGATCAACGCTTCGGCAAGGCACCGCTGCTGGCAGCCAGCCTGCGCCAGACTCTGGGCCGGGCGTACCGCAGCACCGGCAACTACGGCAAGGCGATGGTGCAATTGCAGGCGGCCGCCGACCTGCTGGACCGCACGTTGGGCGACGGCGACGAGCGCAGCCTGCTGGCCGAATACGAGCTGGCCGTGATGCAGGCGCACCTGTCGCAATTCAAGCAGGCCAGCGAGCGCCTCGATCGCGCCGATGCCGCTGCCGGCGCGCGCCGCCAGTCGGTGTCGGAAATCAGCCTGCGCTCGCACCTGGCGCGCGGCGACCTGGCCTATCAGCAAATGCAGGTGCAGGTGGCGCTGGACAATTATCAAGCGGCACAGACCATGCAGAAGATCCTGCATCCGGATGACGCGCTGATGTCGGCGCACCTGCTGCTGGGTATTGCCGGCTGCGAGCTGCGGCTGGATCACGCGGCCGCGGCCGCGCGAATTGCCCGCGAGGTGCTGGCCGGGCCGGCCTATACGCAGCAGCGGGTGGGCCTGGCCGTGCTGGCGTTGGCGTCTTCGCGGCTGGGCGACGCGCTGCGTGCGCAAGGCCATTACGCCGAGGCGATTGCCGCCACCCGCCAGGCAGTAGCCGATTACGAGGCGGCGCAGGGAGCCAGCGGACAGGGCACGATCAGTGCGTTGAGCGCGCTCAGTTACCTGTACGCGCTCGATGGCGATGTGGCGAAGTCGCTGAGCAGTCAGCGCGAGGTCTACCAGCGCGCACGCGCACGCTGGGGCAACGCCAACCAATACACCCTGGTCGAGCAGCTCAATCTCGGCTCGCAGGAGCAGGCGGCAGGCGACTTGAAGGCCGCGCTGGCCGACCTGCAGGCGGCCGAGCGCGGGCTGCTCGCGGTGGCCGGCGAGCAAAGCCCTGCCGTGCAGGCGGCGCGTGCGGCGCGTGCCGATGTGCTCAGTCAGTTGGGTCGCAATGTCGAGGCGCTGGCCCTGGCGGAGCACGTCGATCCGGTCGCCTATCAGGCCAGCACCTCCGATCCCGGGCGCGCGGCGGTGCTGAAGGCGCTCAAGGCGCAAATCCTGCTGCGCCTGGGCCGCCGCGCGGAAGGCCTGCCGCAAATGCGGGAGGCGGTTCGGGAAATGCGCTCGGCCGGTGTGTCGGGTGAAGAGATCGCACCGTATCTGAAGACCCTGTCAGGCAGTGCGGTAGCGACCAAGTGATCGTCGCGCCCGTCTCCTCGGCGTACCGAGCGGTGCGTTTGGTGGGTGCGCGCCTTCGGCTCGGTCGCGGCGTGCGACTGGGGTCGCGTCGTGAGCTGTGGAACAGGTTTTTGAACGGCGAGAGTATTGGGCATCAAGTCCAAGGCGGCTTGTCGGGTGCCGCCTGCGTTGGCCAGTGGACTTACAGCGGGGCGCAGTGGCGCACCAGCCACTCCAGGTCGGCGTCTTCGAGCAAGGGGCTGAGCGCGGCGCGCACGCTCGCGTGGTAATCGTCCAGCCAGGCGCGCTCTGCCGGGTTGAGCAGGCCCGGTTCCAGCGCGCGGCGATCGAACGGGCAAAGGGTAAGGGTCTCGAACGCGCGGTATTCGCCGAATTCGGATTGTTCCGCTTCCACCACAACCGCCAGGTTTTCGTGGCGGATGCCGTGTCGACCGGGCTTGTACAGGCCCGGCTCGATCGAGCTAATCATGCCCGGTTCCAGCGCCACCAGGGCGCCGTCGGCCACTGGTGGACGGATGCTGTGTGGGCCTTCGTGCACGTTCAGAAAGTAGCCGACGCCGTGGCCTGTGCCATGCCCGTAATCCATGCCTGCCGCCCACAGCGGCGCACGTGCCAACGCATCCAGTTGCGGACCACTGGCGCCTTTTGGAAAGCGTGCGCGCGACAGCGCAATCATGCCTTTCAGCACCAGGGTGGCGTCGCGGCGTTGTTCGGTCGTGGTTTCGCCCAGTGCCAGCACGCGGGTGATGTCGGTGGTGCCACCCAGGTACTGGCCGCCCGAATCTACCAGCAACAGGCCTTTTGCCTGCAGCGTGCTGTGCGATTCGGGCGTAGCGCGGTAGTGCGGCAGTGCGCCGTTGGCCTGGTAGCCGGCGATGGTGGCGAAGCTCTCGCCGACCCATCCGGGCTGCGCCGAGCGCTCTTCATGCAGGAGACTGTCTACATCCAGTTCGGTGACCGTCATGCCGGCGGCAAGGCGCTGTTCCAGGCGACGGAAGCCGCGCACCAAGGCAGCGCCGTCGCGACGCATCACCTCGCGGATGTGGTCCAGTTCGGCGCTGGTCTTGACGGCCTTGAACGCGGTGCTCGGGTTAGCCGCCTGGATCCGCTTCACGGTGGGTGCGATGGCCGCGCAGATTATGCTGACGACACGGTTTTCGTCCAGCAACAATCTGTCCGATTCACCCAGTTCGGCCAGGGTTGAGGTAGTCGATGCATAGTCGGCGATGGCGATGCCGTCGGCGGCCAGCGCCGCGACCAGGGCATCATCGAGCTTGCTGCGCTGGATGAACAGCGTGGCGCGATCGTCCGGCTGCAGCAGCAGGTGGGCGAGGAAGACCGGGTTGCATTCGACATCGCTGCCGCGCAGGTTGGTCAGCCAGGCGATGTCATCGAGGCTGGACAGAAGGTGATGGGTGGCGCCGAGCTTGCGCATCGCCTGACGGACGCGTTTGAGCTTGTCGGCGCGAGGGGTGGCGGCATACGCCGGATCATGCGCAAATACTGACGCCAGCGGCAAGGGCGGGCGATCCGACCAGATGGCACCGGGCAGGTCCAGGTCCGTGCGTACTGTGGCGCCGGCATCCGCCAGCCGGTGTTCGATGTCCCTGCAGGTGGTCGCAGCCACGCTGTCGCCGGCCACGGCCAGCACTTCGCCTTCGCCCAGGTGCTGCTGCAGCCATTCCAGATGCTCGGGGGTGTGCGCTACGCGCAGCTTCATTAGGCTGATGCCGCTGCCGGTCAGTTGCTGTTCGGCCTGGGCAAAATAGCGCGAGTCGGTCCACAGTCCGGCCTGGTCGCGGCTGACGATCAGGGTACCGGCCGAGCCGGTGAAGCCGGACAGCCACGCGCGCGCCGACCAATGCGCCGGAAGGTATTCGGACAGGTGGGGGTCTGCGCTGGGAACCAGCACGGCAGCGACGCGATGTTCCTGCATGAGGGCGCGCAGGGCGGTGAGACGGGCGGGGACGGGGTTGTTCATCCATGCATGCTAGCAGGCGGGACCCGGCGGTTTCACCCGCAACCGGTCGCTGAAAATGAACCGGCCGGAGGAAATTTCGGCCTTGCATCTCGCCGTGCGGCACTTCTGCCGCTAAAATGCCTGTTTCCAGCACGGCTGCTTTCCATGACCCCCCTGATTTTCGTCACTGGCGGTGTGGTGTCCTCGCTTGGCAAGGGCATTGCTGCGGCGTCGCTTGCTTCCATCCTCGAAGCGCGCGGCCTTTCGGTCACCATGATGAAGCTCGATCCCTATATTAATGTGGATCCGGGCACGATGAGCCCATTCCAGCACGGCGAGGTCTACGTGACCGACGACGGTGCGGAGACCGACCTCGACCTCGGCCACTACGAGCGCTTTCTGCGCACCCGCCTGTCCGGCAAGAACTCGATCACCACCGGCAAGATCTACGAGGCGGTGATCCGCAAGGAGCGCCGCGGCGACTATCTTGGCGCCACTGTGCAGGTGATTCCGCACATCACCGACGAGATCAAGCACTGCATCCACGAGGCGACGCGCGGTTTTGACGTGGCGCTGGTGGAGATCGGCGGCACCGTGGGCGACATCGAATCGTTGCCGTTCCTGGAGGCGATCCGCCAGCTGCGCATCGAGCATGGCCCGGAGAAAGTGGTGTTCATACACCTCACCCTGGTGCCGTACATCAAGGCCGCCGGCGAGATCAAGACCAAACCAACCCAGCACTCGGTGAAGGAGCTGCGCTCGATCGGTATCCAGCCCGACATCCTGTTGTGCCGCTGCGAACAACCGCTGCCGGAGGGTGAGCGGCGCAAGATCGCCTTGTTCACCAACGTGCCGGAAAACGCGGTGATCAGTGCCGCCGATGTCGACGTGATCTACAAGCAGCCGCTGTGGTTGCACCAGCAGGGTCTGGACGAGATCGTGGTGAAGAAGCTGGGGCTCAATGCAAAGCCGGCCGACCTCTCCGAGTGGCAGCGCACGGTCGATGCCGTCGAACATCCCCGGGACGAGGTCACTATCGCCATTGTCGGCAAGTATGTCGAGCACAAGGACGCCTACAAGTCACTCGGCGAAGCCTTGCGCCATGGCGGCATCAAGCAGCAGACGCGAGTGAATCTGGACTGGGTCGACTCCGAGCAGGTCGAGGCCGAAGGTGCTGCCAACGTGCTGGGCAACGCCGATGCGATCCTGGTACCCGGTGGTTTCGGCAAGCGCGGTTTCGAGGGCAAGGTGTTGGCCTCGAAGTTCGCGCGTGAGCATCGCGTGCCGTTTTTCGGCATCTGCTACGGCATGCACGCAGCGGTGGTGGACTTCGCCCGGAATGTCGCTGGCCTGGCCGACGCCGACTCCAGCGAAAATGACCGCAACACCGCCAATCCGGTGATCGGCCTGATCACCGAATGGACCACGGCCAGCGGCGAGATCGAACAGCGCAGTGATCGCTCCGACTTCGGCGGCACCATGCGCCTGGGTGCGCAGGAATGCCGCCTCAAGGCCGGTACCCTGGCACGCGAGCTGTACGGCCAGGACGTGGTGCGCGAACGGCACCGGCATCGCTACGAGTTCAACAACCGCTACCGGCAGTCCTTTGAGGATCTTGGCCTGGTCATTTCCGGCAAGTCGATGGACGACCTGCTGGTGGAGATCGTCGAGCTGCCGCAACAGCAACACCCCTGGTTCCTGGCTTGCCAGGCGCATCCGGAGTTTACCTCGACGCCGCGCGATGGCCACCCGCTGTTCAGCGGCTTCGTGCGTGCCGCGCGCGAATACAAGGCTGTGCGCGACGGCGAGAAGCTCGCGAAAGAGGCGACGGCATGAAGCTTTGTGGTTTCGAAGTCGGCCTCGACCAGCCGCTGTTCCTGATTGCCGGTCCCTGCGTAATCGAGTCCGAACAGCTGCAGGTGGATACCGCCGGCACGCTGAAGGAAATCACTGGCCGGCTCGGGGTGAATTTCATCTTCAAGTCGAGCTTCGACAAGGCGAATCGTTCGTCCGGCGAAAGCTTTCGTGGTCTTGGGCTGGAAGAGGGGCTGCGTATCCTCGCCGAGGTCAAGCGCCAGGTCGGCGTGCCGGTGCTTACCGACGTGCACGAGTACACCCCGATGGACGAGGTCGCCTCGGTGGTCGATGTGCTGCAGACGCCGGCATTCCTGTGCCGGCAGACGGATTTCATCCAGAAGGTGGCGCGTGCCGGCAAGCCGGTGAACATCAAGAAGGGCCAGTTCCTCGCGCCGTGGGACATGCAGCACGTGGTGGCCAAGGCCAGGACCGTCGGCAACGATGACATCATGGTGTGCGAGCGTGGCGCCAGCTTCGGCTACAACAACCTGGTTTCCGACATGCGTTCGTTGAGCGTGATGCGCGAGACGAATTGCCCGGTGGTATTCGATGCCACCCATTCCGTGCAGTTGCCGGGCGGACAGGGCACCCGCTCCGGCGGCCAGCGTGAATTCGTGCCGGTGCTGGCGCGGGCGGCGGTGGCCGTCGGCGTGGCGGGCTTGTTCGCCGAAACGCATCCCGATCCGGCCAAGGCACTTTCCGATGGCCCCAATGCCTGGCCGCTGGACAAGATGGAGGCGTTGCTGGAGACGCTGATGGAACTGGACGCCGTGACCAAGCGGCATCCCTTTCTCGAACAGGACCTGCTTCCTTAGGAGCCCGCGAGCGGGCTCCTACAGTGAAGATTCAACTACAAACGGCGGATAATCATGACCACGACGATCACTCACATTCATGCCCGTGAAATCCTCGACTCGCGCGGCAACCCCACGCTGGAAGCCGAAGTCACCCTGGCCGACGGCGGCTTCGGCCGGGCTGCGGTGCCGAGCGGCGCCTCGACTGGCTCGCGCGAGGCGGTGGAGCTGCGTGATGGCGACAAGTCACGCTATGGCGGCAAGGGCGTGAAGCAGGCCGTGGCCAACGTCAACGGTGCGATCGCCGCAGCGGTCAAGGGTTTCGACGCTGTTGACCAGGAAGGTCTGGACAGGGCTCTGATCGCACTTGATGGCACGCCGAACAAAGGCAGGCTGGGCGCCAACGCGCTGCTCGGTGTCTCTATGGCAGCAGCACGCGCAGTGGCGGCTTCGCGGGGTGAGCCGCTGTGGAGTTACCTTTCGAACGGCAGGCCCGGTGTGCTGCCGGTGCCGATGATGAACATCATCAACGGTGGCGAGCATGCCGACAACAATATCGATGTGCAGGAATTCATGGTGTTGCCGGTCGGGTTGCCGAGTTTCGCCGAAGCGCTGCGCGCTGGCGCGGAGATCTTCCACGCGCTCAAGAGCGTGCTTAAAGGGCGCGGACTGAGCACCTCGGTGGGTGACGAAGGCGGCTTCGCGCCCAATCTGCGCTCGAATATCGAAGCACTGGACACCATTCTCGAGGCGGTTCGCAAGACCGGCTACAAGATCGGCGGCGAGATCCTGCTGGGTCTGGACGCAGCCAGCTCCGAGTTCTACAAGGACGGCAAATACGACCTGGCTGGTGAAGGCAAGCAGTACAGCCCGGAGCAGTTCGTCGACCTGCTGGCCAGCTGGGCGAAGCAATATCCGATCGTGACCATCGAAGATGGCATGGCAGAGGGCGACTGGGACGGCTGGAAGCTGCTTACCGACGCCATCGGCGACCGCATCCAGGTGGTCGGCGACGACCTGTTCGTGACCAATCCGGCGATCTTCCGCGAAGGCATCGAAAAGCACATTGCGAACTCGATCCTGATCAAGGTGAACCAGATCGGCACGCTGTCCGAAACGCTGGAAGCGATCGCGATGGCCGCTGCCGCGAAATACTCCGCGGTGATTTCGCACCGTTCCGGCGAAACCGAGGACACCACCATTGCCGACATCGCGGTGGCCACCACGGCGACCCAGATCAAGACCGGTTCGTTGTGCCGCAGCGACCGCGTGGCCAAGTACAACCAGCTGCTGCGGATCGAGGAGCAGTTGGGCAGCGCGGCCCGTTATGCCGGTTGCAACGCGTTTCCCAACCTGAAGCACCTGCCTGTCTGAGACGGATCATTGACTGCCCATGCTGCGCTGGATCGCCCTGCTTCTGCTCCTGCTGCTGATCGGTTTGCAACTGAAGCTGTGGTCCGGCAACGGCAGCATGCGCGAGGTGGACAGCTTGCGCCAGGCGGTGAAGAAGCAGTCGCAGGAGAACGCTTCGCTGCTGAAGCGAAACCAGGCGCTGGCTGCCGACGTGCATGATCTCAAGCATGGCGACCAGGCCGTGGAGGCGCGTGCACGCACCGAGCTGGGGCTGATCAAGCCGGGCGAGGTGTTCTACCAGGTCGTCGAACCGCCGGCGCACGCGTCCAGTGCACCGGCGCCGGCAGCGTCCAGCGGGTCGCCATGACGGCCCCGGCGTTGTGGTGCGTGGTGCCGGCGGCGGGTCGCGGCACGCGGGTTGGCGGGGATCGACCGAAGCAATATCAAACGCTGGCAGGAAGGTCGTTGATCGAGCGTACCCTGGCGCGTCTCGCCGCGCATCCGCAGGTTGCCGGCCTGCTGGTGACGCTGGCCGCCGGTGACCGGCACTGGTCTGGCCTGGACACGCTGCATGGCAAGCCCGTCCTCACGGCAGTCGGCGGCGTGGAGCGCAGCGATTCGGTGCTGGCCGGGCTCGACGCGTTGCCTGCTGCGGTAGGCGCGGATGACTTCGTGCTGGTGCACGACGCGGCGCGCCCGTGCGTGCGACTGACCGACATCGGCAAGCTGATCGAGCTCGCTGCGGCCACCGACGGCGGCCTGCTCGGCGCGCCGCTGCGGGATACGCTCAAGCACGCCGATGCGACCGATCGGGTCGAACGGACCGAGCCGCGTGAGCGCCGCTGGCGCGCGTTCACGCCACAGATGTTCCGGCGTGGCCCGTTGGCGGCGGCGCTGCGCGAGGCGGCACGGCGCGGCGTGAATGTCAGCGACGAGGCGATGGCGATGGAGCTGGCCGGCTTCGCACCCTTGCTGGTCGAAGGTGCCGAGGACAATATCAAGGTGACTACGGCGGCGGATTTCGTGCTTGCCGAATTCCTGCTCGAGAGAACCGCATGATGCGCATAGGCACCGGGTTTGACGTACACGCCTTTGGCGAAGGCGATCACCTCGTCATCGGCGGCGTGCGTGTGCCGCATGCGCGCGGCGTTGTTGCGCATTCCGACGGCGACGTGGTGATCCATGCCCTGTGCGATGCGATTTTCGGTGCGCTGGCGCTCGGCGACCTCGGCCGGCATTTTCCGGCCACCGATCCGCGCTGGCGCGATGCCGACAGCCGCCAGTTCCTGCGTCATGCGGCGTCGCTGATGGCCCAGTACGGTTATGTGCTGGGCAATGCGGACGTTACGGTGATCGCCGAGGCGCCGAAGGTCGGCCCACACGCGCAAGCGATGCGGGAAAACCTGGCCGCCGACCTGGGTTGCGAGGTTGACCGGATCAGCGTGAAAGCCACCACGACCGAGCAGCTGGGCTTCTGCGGTCGCGCCGAAGGCATCGCCGCACAGGCCTGCGTACTGCTGGAGCGTGCGTGAACGAGACCGCGGCCCGACGTCCCACGGAGCGTTTGCACGACCAGCTCGAGGCCGTCGTCGAACTGCTGCGCCAGCACGACGATGAAGGACTGACGGCGTCGGCGACGTCGGCCTTGTGTGAGCAGCTCGACGAACTGCATCCGGCCGATATCGCCTTCATTCTGGAGTCGCTGCCGCTGGACGACCGCCTTGCCCTCTGGCAATTGGTCAAGGCCGATCGCGACGGTGAGACCCTGCTCGAGGTCTCCGACGCGGTGCGCGATTCGTTGATCGCGGACATGGATCGGCACGAGATCCTTGCTGCGGTCGAGGATCTCGATGCCGACGAGCTGGCTGACCTGGTCGAGGACCTGCCGAGCGCGGTGTTGCCCGAACTCATGGCGAGCCTGGACTCGCAGCAACGCGAGCAGGTGCAGTCTGCGTTGTCCTATGCGGACGACCAGCTCGGCGCGCTGATGGATTTCGAGATGGTCACGATCCGCGAGGATGTCAGCCTGGAAGTGGTGCTGCGCTACCTGCGCCGCTGGGACGAGCTGCCGGCGCAGACCGACAAGCTGTTCGTGGTCAACCAGGACAATCTGCTCACCGGTGTGTTGCCGCTGCACTGGCTGCTGGTCAACTCGCCTGAGAAAATGGTCAGCGAGGTGATGGCGCCGGACGTCAACACCTTCTTTCCCACCGACGACGCCAATGAAGTGGCGCAGGCGTTCGAGCGTTACGACCTGGTGACCGCGCCGGTGGTCGACCAGCGTGGCCACCTGGTCGGGCGTATCACCATTGATGCGATGGTCGACGTGATCCGCGAAGAGAGCGAGAGCGAGGCGCTCGGTCGCGTCGGTCTGCGCGAGGAAGAGGACATCTTCGCCTCGGTATGGGCGTCGCTGCGAAACCGTTGGATGTGGTTGGCGATCAACCTGATGACCGCCTTCATCGCCTCGCGCGTGATCAGCCTGTTCGAGGGCTCGATCGAGCGGCTGGTAGCGCTCGCGGCGCTGATGCCGATTGTGGCCGGCATCGGCGGCAATTCGGGCAACCAGACCATCACCATGATCGTGCGTGCGCTG
The DNA here is from genome assembly GCA_004298505.1 of Rhodanobacter sp. GTDB lineage: Bacteria > Pseudomonadota > Gammaproteobacteria > Xanthomonadales > Rhodanobacteraceae > Rhodanobacter. The sequence continues at coordinate 28,810 of SCRO01000041.1, read as the reverse complement.
GCGCTTAACCAGATCAGCCCCGACAGCGCGAAGCGGTTGTGGCGCAAGGAGCTGACCGTGTCGTTGTTGAACGGACTGGTGTGGGGTGGCGTGATCGGCGTGGTGGCGTGGCTGCTGTACGACAGCGTTCCGCTGGGCCTGGTGATGACTTCCGCGATGACGCTGAACCTGCTGCTGGCGGCATTCGCCGGCGTCGGCATCCCGATGTTCATGATCCGGTTCGGGCGCGACCCCGCACTGGGCTCCAGCGTGTTGATCACGGCCATGACCGACAGTGGCGGTTTCTTCATCTTCCTCGGGCTGGCCACGATTTTCCTGTTGTAGCGGCAAACCCATGACGCTGCCCGTTGGGCCAGTTGTCACGATGTCGTATGTTCCATTCCTTAGGTAACGAGATTCCCATGTCCGAGCTTCCCTGTGCCTGCGGCGAACCGCCATTGACCGCGCGATTGCGTGCCAGCCCCGAGGATTTCCAGGTCGAGGAAATTCTCGGTTACGACCCCGACGGCGCCGGTGAACACCTGTTGCTGTGGGTGGAAAAACGTGGCGCCAATACCGACTGGGTGGCGCGGGAACTGGCAAAGTTCGCCAGTGTGCCACCGGTTGCGGTCGGCTACGCCGGCATGAAGGATCGCCACGCGGTGACCCGGCAGACTTTTTCGGTGCAATTGGCCGGCAGACCCGATCCGGACTGGTCGCACTTTCCGCATGCGGAAGTGAAGGTACTGGCGGCGACGCGGCACTCGCGCAAGCTCAAGCGTGGTGCGCTGCGTGGCAACCGTTTCGTGCTCGTCCTGCACAAAGTGCGTGGTGATCGCGCGCTGGCCGAGCGCGTGTTGCAGCAGATCGCCGCACGCGGGGTGCCCAACTACTACGGCGAGCAGCGTTTCGGTCGCGAGGGCGGCAACGTGGCGCAGGCGCGGGCCATGTTCGGTGGACGTCGGGTCGAGCGGGACAAGCGTTCGATGCTGCTGTCGGCGGCGCGTTCGCAGATATTCAATGAGGTGCTCGCGGCAAGGGTCGAACGCGGTTGCTGGGACACGCCGTTGGAGGGCGAGGTCTGGTGTCTGGCCGGCTCACGTTCGTGGTTTGGTCCTGAGCCCTTCAATGATGCCCTGGCCGAACGGCTGGCACGCGGCGACATCCATCCTTCCGGGCCCTTGTGGGGGCAGGGCGAACCGCCGACGCAGGCGGAGGCTGGAATGCTCGAGCGCGAGATCGGTGCAGCCCATGACGATCTGGTTGTCGGCCTGGTTGCCGCCCGGATGGACCAGGAACGCCGCCCGCTGCGCTTGTTGCCCGGAAATTTGCGCTGGCACTGGCTGGATGATGCGACGCTGGAGTTGTCGTTCGAACTGCCGGCCGGCGCGTATGCCACGGTAGTCGTGCGCGAACTCGCCCTGACCGCGCCGTAGATACCGTCTCGACTCTTGTGATGCAACTGCGCAACTCGGCGATGCGTGCGGCGGTGCCGTACGGTGGTCGTGCGCCGACCCCACGTCCCGTCGGTAGGAGCACGCTCGCGGGCGATGCTCTTGTTCTGATGCATGAGCGGAGATCAAAGCAACAGCATCGCCCGCCAGCGGGCTTCTACCCGGTGACCGGCGGTTCAGCGTTTGAGCAGTATCACCACGGCACCCGTGCCGCCGAGTGCCGGTCGCGCCGAGGCGAACGCGATGATGTCGTCGCGCCGGCGCAGCATGCGATTGGTGAGCGTCTTGAGTACCGGCCCGGCTGCCTTCGAGCGCAGACCCTTGCCATGGATGATGCGTACGCAGCGAATGCCGGCCATGCGGGCTTCGGCAAGGAACTCGATGATGCTTGCCTGGGCGGCGGCGGCATTCATCTGGTGCAAGTCGAGATCGTCCTGCACGCTGAACTGGCCGCGCTTGAGTCGGCGCAAAAGTTTCGGTGGGTAACCGTCGCGCAGGTAGCTGAGTTCCTCGCCCACTTCCATACTGGCCGGGTCGAACGCCATGTCCAGCAGTTCGCCGGGCACGGCCGCTTCGTCCGCTTCGAACATGTGCGGGTGTGGCGCCGGTTTGCCAGGAGCCGGCGCTGGGGCGACCGGGTCGAAACGCTGCACATCGCCGATCGCCTCGCGGAACAGGCGCCGGTCGTCGTCGGTGATCTGGGCAGGGCTGCGCCTCTTCATGGAGACATCCTGGGAGTCTGTCGGATTTTACTCGGTCGGTCTGCGAATCCATCGGTGCGGTCCACTACCCGCCGCTTTTTGACCCATAGAACCACTATGGGGTCCGCAAATCGTCAAGAATCTGTCCTCGTACAGCTGAATTCTCGCCTCAACCGGCAAAGTCTGACAGTCTCCCAGCCAGAAGCGATCCTTGTGTGGGGTCAATCCAAGTGAAACAAGTGGGTACGCTACGGTAGACTTGCGCTCATTCTGTAGTAGCCACAGACGGTTCGGTGGCACAGGCAGTCAGTTTTCGATGGAGCATCATGCGAGTTCTGGTCAGCAACGACGATGGCGTGGATGCGCCAGGCATCCGCGTGTTGGCCGAGCGCCTGCGCGCGGTGGGGGAGGTTACCGTGGTGGCGCCGGATCGCGATCGCTCCGGCGCCAGCAATTCGCTCACGCTCGACGCGCCACTGCGGGTGTTGCCGATGGGCAATGGTTATTACCGGGTGGCCGGCACGCCGACCGATTGCGTGCATCTGGCGTTGGCCGGGCTGCTCGAAAATGAACCAGACATGGTGGTGTCCGGCATCAACAACTCCGCCAACCTGGGCGACGACGTGATTTATTCGGGCACCGTGTCCGCAGCGATGGAAGGGCGCTTCCTGGGTCTGCCGGCGATTGCCGTGTCACTGGTCAGCGAGGATCACAAGGGCGTGCACTACGACTCGGCGGCGCAGGCGGTGTTGCTGCTGATGAAGCGCCTGCTGGTCGATCCGCTGCCTGCCGACACTATCCTCAACGTCAACGTGCCAGATCGGCCATGGGCGCAGATCGAGGGTTTCGAGGTTACCCGGTTGGGACGGCGCCATCGCTCGGGGCCGTGCATCGCGCAGACTGACCCGCGGGGGCGGCCGATCTGGTGGATTGGCCCGGCTGGCGAAGTGGATGACGCTGGCCCCGGCACGGATTTCAACGCCGTGCGGCGGGGTTTCGTCTCGGTCACGCCGATCCATGTCGACCTGACGCGATTCCAGGCGCTGGAAAAGGTCAGCAGCTGGATGCAGGTTCTGAGCGACGGCATGGCCAGGACCCGGGCCGGCAACGACGAGGCGGCCTGACCGATGAGTCCCTATCCGTTGCCGCCGGCCGAACTCAAGGGCGAGGGCATGACCTCGCAGCGTGCGCGCGACCGGCTTGCCGCCGTGCTGCAGGAGGCAGGCATCCGCGATCTGCGGGTTATCGAGGTCATCCGCAACCTGCCGCGCCATCACTTCATCGACCAGGCGCTGCATTCGCGCGCCTATGAAAACGACGCGCTACCGATCGGGCATGGCCAGACCATCTCGCAGCCGTGGGTGGTGGCGCGCATGACCGAGGCCATGCTGGAGCATTTCGAGGGACAGCGGGGCATGCCGCGCAAGGTGCTCGAGATCGGGACCGGCTCCGGGTATCAGGCAGCCGTGCTCGCCGCACTGGCCGGGGAGGTGTTCACCATCGAGCGGATCGAGGCCTTGCTGCGCCAGGCGCGCCGCCGGTTCCGCCAGCTGGGCCTGACCAACCTGCGCTCGCGCCATGACGACGGCAAGCTGGGCTGGCCGGACGAAGCGCCGTTCGACGCGATCATCCTCACCGCGGCCGGCGATACCATTCCCAGCCGGATTGTCGATCAACTCAGTCCCACCGGCGTGCTGGTGGCCCCGGTGGGTTCGCCCAGCCGGCAGAACCTGATCCGCATGCGCGGCGATGGGCAGGGCGACTTCGCCCTGGAAGAACTCGGCGCGGTCAGCTTCGTGCCGCTGCTTGGCGGTATTGGTTGATGCGCCTGTTCGGGACGCTTTATGCCCGCGCACTGGCCTGGGCGCGCGCGCCGCGCGCGCTGTATTACCTGTGCACGTTGAGTTTTGTCGAGGCGTTCATCTTCCCGGTGATGCCGGAAGTGATGCTGGCGCCGATGATGCTGGGCAAACGGCACCGGGCATTTTTCTACGCGAATATATCGCTGCTGTTTTCGCTGCTTGGTGCGCTGGTCGGCTACGCGCTGGGCCATTGGGCTTACGAAGCGGTGAAGCCCTTGTTGAGCGTGCACATGCAAGAGGTCATCACAATTTGGGTGGGAAGCCTGCGCGCCGACATGAACGAGCATTGGCTGGCCATGCTCGGAGCGCTGACGCTGGCGGCGCTGCAGCCGGTGATCCCGATGAAGCTGGTAACCTGGGCGGCTGGCATCGTCGGCGTGCCGATCCTGCCATTCCTGGCTTGCGTCGCCGTGGGCCGCGGCAAGCGGGTGTGGCTGCTGGCGCTGTTGATCCGGGCGTTCGGCGAGCGCGCAGAGCGCATGCTGCACCGGCATATTGAATGGATCGGGTGGGTCGCGCTGGCGCTGCTGGGACTCTTGCTGGCCTGGTGGGTGTGGCCGCGCTGATGATTCGGGTCGAGGAAGTTCCACGCATGAAAAAGCCCGCCGGCCTCGGTATGCTGACGCGTATGGATCGATCGTTTCGCTGGTTTTCCCTGCTCCTCGTGTCGATAGCGCTTGCCGCCTGCGGCACTATGCGCAGTTCGGTGGTGGTCGAACCGACGACGAATGGGGGCGGGGCAGGCAGCCAGGCGCGGTCGGCCATGCCAGCGCGCACGCCGATTCCGGGTGGCAGCTATGTAGTGGCAAAGGGCGATACGCTTTATTCGATTGCCTTTCGCAAGGGTGTGGATTTTCGCGACCTGGCGCAGTGGAACGGCATCGCCGCGCCCTACACGATCTGGCCAGGCCAGCGCCTGACATTGTCGCCGCCGAGCTTGGTAGCAGCGAGCGGCAAGGTGGTTGCGTCATCCCATTCCGTAGCCCCGGCGGCGCCGGTATTCCAGTCGGTTGACGGCGCCCAATCCGCCTCATCAACAGCACCCTCGTCGGCGCATGCAACAGGTGCCGTGCCCACCGCGCCTGCACCGCCGTCTCCGGCAAAGTCAGCCTCCGTGGAAACGGTGCCGGTGGCCGGTGTCTCCACCATCCGGTCGCCGCCCGCCATACCCGCTTCCCGACCGGGGGCCGCTGGCGCCGTGCGCGTTGCCGGCGGGGTCAACTGGCGCTGGCCGGTCAACGGTAGCCTGATCAGCCGGTTCAACCGCGGCGACGCCATACCCGGCATCGAGATCGCGGGCCAGCCCGGCGAGCCGGTACGCGCTGCCGCCGCTGGCGTGGTGGTGTATAGCGGCAATGGCCTGGTCGGCTATGGCGAGCTGGTGATCATCAAGCACAACGACAGTTTCCTGTCCGCCTATGGGCACAACCGCAAGCGCCTGGTCAAGGAGGGCCAGCAGGTGACTGCAGGGCAGCCGATTGCCGAGATGGGCTCCACCGGTGCCACCCGCAACGAACTTGAGTTCCAGATCCGCAAGGATGGCAATCCGGTCGATCCCTTGAGCTATCTGCCGTCGCGCTGAGCAAATGTGCAGCCCCCGAGCTGACCCGATCAGGTCGGACACGATCAGGTCGGCGGCAGGATGAATCCGGCGACCACCTGGCGGTCTTCGCCAGCCAGCAGGTTGTAGGTACGCGCCGCGGCCGCGTTGTCCATGACTTCGATGCCAATGCCCTTGCGCAGGAAACCGGCCATGAACGCCGCCGCCGGGAAGACTTGGTGTTCGCCGGTACCCAGGATCACCAGCTCCGGCTGCAGCGCGAGCAGCGTCTCGACATGTCCGGCGTGCAGGCTTTGCGCCGCGTCGATTGGCCACGTTTCGGTGATACCAGCCGGTGTGAGCAGGAAGCTGTGATCGATCACGCGGTCGAGCAGAGTGACGCTGTGCGCGTCGACACGACGCACCAGCAGATAGCCTTCGAATTGCTCCAGTGACAGGTCCATCAGCGGGGCAGCGCAATCTTTGGCTCGTCGGTGTTGCGCCTGAATAGCACCACGACGTGGCCGATTTGGTGGATGGTTTCTGCTTGCGTGCCGCCGGCGAGGACGTCGATCTGCGCCTGTCGTGCGTCCTTGTCGCCAGCGGAGAGTTTCACTTTCACCAGTTCGTGGATATCCAGTGCCTGGCCCAGTTCCTTCACCACGGCCGCGGTGGCGCCCTTGTTGCCGAGCAGTAGCACCGGGTTCAGGTCATGGGCGAGGCGGCGCAGGTAGCGGGTCTGCGACGGGGTAAGTGGCATATGTGGGGCCAGGTTCACGATCAATTGACTGCACAGGGTATCATGTGCCAACCCGCCCCATTCAGATTGCGTTCCCCGATATGGCCCGCAGCAAGAGCAGCGCAGTCTGGCTGCGTGAACATTTCAATGACGAGTTCGTCAAGAAAGCCCAGGCCGAGGGTTTGCGTTCGCGTGCGGTTTACAAGCTCGAGGAGCTGATCGAGCGCGACCGGCTGCTGAAGCCGGGCATCAACGTGGTGGATCTTGGCGCGGCTCCGGGCAGCTGGTCGCAACTGGTGCGTAACCGCTTGGGTGACAGCGGCAAGGTGCTCGCACTGGATATCCTGCCCATGCCGAGTATTGCGGGCGTGGATTTCCTGCAGGGCGATTTCCGCGAGGAGTCGGTTCTGCACGAGTTGGAGGCCAGGCTGGAAGGGTATCGGCTGGATCTTGTACTGTGCGATCTGGCCCCCAATATGAGTGGTGTGGCGCTGGCCGACCAGATCCGCGCAATGGGCTTGGCCGAATTGGCGCTGGATTTCAGTCGGCAATGGCTCAAGCCAGGCGGCGCGTTCCTGATCAAGTTGTTTCAGGGAGTCGGTTTTGACGATTATTTGCGCAGCTTGCGTGCAGACTTCAGTCGCGTGACGATGCGCAAACCCAAGGCCTCGCGCGCCCGTTCGCGCGAGGTGTACGCACTGGCGACCGGCCGCAAGCCCTTCGCGGTGCCACTGGCGAGTACCTTGCATGAATGAAACAGCGAAAAACGTGTTGCTCTGGGTGATCATTGCGGTAGTGCTGTTCACCGTCTTCGAGAGCTTCAATCCCCGTGGCGCGGACGCGTCGAAGCTGGCGTACAGCACGTTTGTGCAGAACGTGGATAGTGGGAATGTCTCCAGCGCCACGATAAGCGCCGACCAACCTGCGACCATCAGCGGCAAGCTGAAAGACGGCAGTGTGTTCCGTACGGTCGTTCCGGTGCTGGGCTCCTCCACCAACGCGGTGGTCAAGCAGATGCAAGACAAGGGCGTGGAAGTACGCCAGGATCCGTCCGAAGGTTTCTCGCTGATCGGCCTGCTGGTGAGCTGGTTGCCAGTCTTGCTGATTGTCGGCGTGTTCATCTGGTTCATGCGCCAGATGCAGTCCGGTGGCGGCGGTCGTGGCGCGATGAGCTTCGGCCGCTCGCGCGCCAAGCTGCAGGGTGAGGATCAGGTCAAGGTCAATTTCAGCGATGTCGCCGGCTGCGACGAGGCAAAGGAGGAGGTCGGCGAACTGGTCGAGTTCCTGCGCGATCCGGGCCGCTTCCAGAAGCTTGGCGGCAAGATTCCGCGCGGCGTATTGATGGTGGGCCCGCCCGGCACCGGCAAGACCCTGTTGGCGAAGGCCATCGCGGGTGAGGCCAAGGTGCCGTTCTTTTCGATTTCCGGCTCCGACTTCGTCGAGATGTTCGTCGGCGTCGGCGCCAGCCGCGTGCGCGACATGTTCGAGCAGGCCAAGAAGCACGCGCCATGCATCATTTTCATCGACGAGATCGACGCGGTCGGCCGTCATCGTGGCGCCGGGCTTGGCGGTGGCCATGACGAGCGCGAGCAGACGCTGAACCAGTTGCTGGTCGAGATGGACGGCTTCGAAGGCACCGAGGGTGTCATCGTGATCGCCGCGACCAACCGTCCCGACGTGCTCGATCCGGCCTTGTTGCGCCCGGGTCGCTTCGATCGCCAGGTGGTGGTCGGGCTGCCCGACGTTCGCGGCCGCGAACAAATCCTGAAGGTGCACATGCGCAAGGTGCCGACCGCCAGCGATGTCAATGCGATGACGATTGCACGCGGTACGCCCGGTTTTTCCGGTGCGGACCTGGCCAACCTGGTCAACGAGGCTGCGTTGTTTGCCGCGCGCGAAAATGCGCGCGAGGTGCGCATGAGCCATCTGGACAATGCGCGCGACAAGATCCTGATGGGCACCGAGCGCCGCTCGATGGCGATGAGCGAGGACGAGAAGAAGCTCACCGCCTTTCACGAGGCGGGTCATGCGATCGTCGGCCGGCTGGTGCCCGAGCATGACCCGGTCTACAAGGTCACCATCATCCCGCGCGGGCGGGCGCTGGGCGTCACGATGTATCTACCCGAGGGCGACAAGTACAGCATCAACCGCGTCGCGATCGAATCGCAGTTGTGCTCGCTTTACGGCGGGCGCGTGGCCGAGGAGTTGATCTTCGGTACGGACAAGGTCACGACCGGGGCTTCCAACGACATTGAACGGGCCACCAAGATGGCGCGCAACATGGCGACCAAGTGGGGTCTGTCCGATGAACTCGGTCCGATCACTTACGGCGAGGATGAGGACGAAGTGTTCCTGGGCCGCTCGGTGACCCAGCACAAGAGCATCTCGAACGAGACCGCCAGCAAGATTGATGAAGTGGTACGCAGCATCCTCGATCGCGCCTATGCGCGCAGCAAGACACTGCTGACGGCGAATCTCGACAAGCTGCATGCCATGGCCGAAGCCCTGCTGCAGTACGAAACCATCGATGCCCACCAGATCGACGACATCATGGACGGGCGTGAACCGGGACCGCCGGCGGACTGGATCAAGGATGCAGCGGCTGGCTCGGTACCCCCGCCGCCGCCGCCGAAGGGCGGTGCAGGGGTGCCGGTGGGCAAGGTCGGCGACCCGGCAGCCCAGAGTCGCGCGGGTTTGGACGGTTGAGAAATTTGGACGGCCATTTCAGCTCGTGCAGCGGAGAATCGAAGCATGGGAAGGGCAACCATTGGCTGCCCTTCCCATGTCGCGGATCGGGCAGGGGCATGCCGTGTCCGGATGATATTGCATGCTTGGATGGAGAAATTTGACGAAAAGGGTTGACGCCTGCGTGCGGAGTCTGAATAATTCCGCCTCTTGCTTCAGCGCCTCGATGCCAAGGCATCAACGCATGAAGTGGAAGTTTCCTCAGTGCGCCCGTAGCTCAGTTGGATAGAGTACCTGGCTACGAACTAGGTGGTCGGGAGTTCGAATCTCTCCGGGCGCACCATTTTCATTCAGCGAAGCGGGGCGCTTGCACCGCGTTTTGTTGTCATCACAGCGAGTTGTCTGTGGCGGTGGAGACGGGTTCTAACGACATGGTGTGCATCATACGGATTGACTGAGCGAGGCGTCACCCGTAACATTCCAAGGCTTCGGTGGCGAATGCGATCGAGGGTTTAGAAAGCGGGGTATAGCTCAGTCTGGTAGAGCGTTGCGTTTGGGACGCAAAAGTCGGGGGTTCGAATCCCTCTACCCCGACCAGCAACACGTTCTACCGGTCATGACTGCGCCTGTAGCTCAACCGGATAGAGCATCGGCCTTCTAAGCCGAGGGTTGCAGGTTCGAATCCTGTCGGGCGCGCCAGTATCAAACGATGGTGGATGTAGCTCAGCTGGTTAGAGTCCCGGATTGTGATTCCGGTTGTCGTGGGTTCGAATCCCATCATCCACCCCAGTTTCACCCCGGTTTCCGGGTATATCCCAGTCAATGGGCCGTTAGCTCAGTTGGTAGAGCAGTTGACTCTTAATCAATTGGTCGAAGGTTCGAACCCTTCACGGCCCACCAACAAGGCAGAACGCCGACCGCCAGACCAGCGGTCGGCGTTTTGCTTTGCGCTTCGCGGATCGGTGGCGGCGCTTGTGCTGGAAGGCCGTGCGACCGTAAAATGACCCGCTTTGGTACTACGGAATCACCGACTTGGATGATGCTGGCGGCGAGGTGCTGGCGGCGGTCATCAGCGGCGTCTGCTGGCTTGGCCGGTACTCTGTCGTCGTGCAGTCTGGTCATGGCGGCAACGCGAGAGTGGCGGAATTGGTAGACGCACTGGATTTAGGTTCCAGCGGGTAACCCCGTGGGGGTTCGAGTCCCCCCTTTCGCACCATGTCCAAAAAATGGTTTTCTTTGCAGGCGGCAATCCCGCCGTGGCGCTTGTGGCGGGGCCACAACATCAAGCAGCACCAGGAGACGTCATGCAGGTTTCGGTTGAGAATGTCGGTTCGCTTGAGCGCAAGCTCACGGTGAAGTTTCCCGCGGAGCGGGTCGAGACGCAGGTCAGCGCGCGGATCGCGGAAATGGGGCGCACGGTTCGTTTGAAGGGGTTCCGGCCAGGCAGGGTGCCGGCGACAGTGATCAAGCAGCGCTTCGGCGAACAGGTGCGCGGCGAAGTCCTGTCTGACCTGATCGGCAGCACGCTGCGCGAGGCGGTGGCGCAGGAAAAGCTGCAGCCGATCGCGAATCCGGCGATCGACACGACCGGCAAGCCCGAGAACGGCGAGATCGCCTACACCGCAACGTTCGAGATCATGCCGGAGTTCCCGGAGATCGACGTCTCTGCGCTGGAAATCCACCGTGCGACCGCGGAAGTCACCGATGCCGACATCGACCGCATGCTGGAAACGCTGCGCTTGCAGCGGCGCAGTTTCGATGAAGTGGAGCGTGCCTCGATTGAAGGCGATTTCGTGATGTTCGAATACGCCGCCGTGGTCGGCGACTACCGCTTCCCGACCGAGGGCCTGGAACGCGCCGGCAGCGTGCTGGGTTCGGGCACCTTGTTTGCCGCGCTGGATGAGGCCTTGAGTGGCCACCAGGCCGGCGCCAGATTCAATGCCGAGATCGCGTTTCCACAAGACTTCCGCAATGAGCACCTGGCGGGGAAGACTGCCGACGTCAGCTTTCACGTGGTCAAGGTGCAGGAGCCGAAGCTGCCCGAGATCGACAGTGAGTTTGCCAAGCTTTTCGGTATCGAGGACGGCGACGTGGAGAGGTTCCGCAAGGAAGTCCGCGCGAACCTGGAGCGCGAGCTCAAGGCGGCCTTGATGGCGCGCCTGAAGTCCGAGGTAGCGGAAAAACTTGCCGCTACCCACGGCGAACTGGATGTTCCGAAGATGATGGTGCAGGCCGAGGCACGTACACTGGCCGCCGGCAGTGTTTCGCAGGGCCAGCAGACTCCGCCGCAACTGGTCGACGCGGCCATGCCGATGGCCCGCAAGCGCGTCATTGCCGGCTTGCTGATGGGCGAAATCGCCCGCAAGCAGGAGCTCAAGGTCGATCGCAAGCGCATCGCCGAGCAACTGGCAGCGCTCGCTTCGACCTACGAGGAGCCCGAGCAGGTCATTGAACTCTACAATGGCGACCCCCAGTTGATGTCAGGGCTGCAGAACCGCGTGATGGAAGACCAGGTGGCCGAGTGGGTGGCCGAGCATGCCAACACCACCCGGCAGGACTTGAGCTTCGACGACGTGATGCGACCAGCCAGCGACTGACGAATGCCAGGCCCATCCACTCCTGAAGGCGCGAGCATGACCATGGATACCATCACGAATCTCAACCTGGTGCCGATGGTCGTCGAGCAGACGGCTCGCGGCGAGCGCTCCTACGACATCTACTCGCGCCTGCTCAAGGAGCGGGTGATCTTCCTGGTCGGTGAGGTCAATGATCAGGTGGCCAACCTGATCGTGGCGCAGATGCTGTTCCTGGAGTCGGAGAATCCGGACAAGGACATCAATTTCTACATCAACAGTCCCGGCGGCGCGGTGACTGCCGGGCTGGCGATCTACGACACCATGCAGTTCATCAAGCCGGCGGTCAGCACGATGTGCATCGGCCAGGCCTGCAGCATGGGGTCGTTCCTGCTGATGGCTGGCGCCAAGGGCAAGCGGTTTGCACTGCCGAACTCGCGCATCATGATTCACCAGCCCTCAGGTGGTGCGCAGGGTCAGGCCACCGATATCGAGATCCAGGCACGCGAGATCCTGTATATCCGCGAGCGGCTGAACAAGCTTTACGTGGAACACACCGGCCAGCCGATGGAGAAGATCGAGCTGGACATGGAGCGTGATCGCTTCATGAACGCGCATGACGCAAAGACTTACGGTCTGATCGACGAAGTGCTTGACAGGCGTGCCGGCGAGACGGTCAAGTCGGCCTGAGCAACCTGTTTTACCCAAAGTTTGCGAGCTGGGCTCTGCGTCTGCAGGCGGACGCGGAGGCCTGTGGTATTCTCGCATTGCATCCAGATTTACCAGCGGGATCGAGAGTATGAGCGACGACCGGCAGGGGCGTTCCAGCGACAGCGGCAAGATTCTCTATTGCTCGTTCTGTGGCAAGAGCCAGCACGAGGTGCGCAAGCTGATCGCGGGTCCGTCCGTGTTCATCTGCGACGAATGCGTCGAGCTGTGCAACGACATCATCCGCGAGGAACTCGAGGAGAAAGCCGCTTCCGGCCGCACCCAGCTGCCCAAACCGCGCGAGATCCGCGAGTCGCTGGATCAATACGTGGTCGGCCAGACCCGCGCCAAGAAGGCGCTGGCGGTGGCGGTGTACAACCACTACAAGCGGATTGAGTCGCGCCAGAAGAGTGACGACATCGAGCTGGGCAAGTCCAACATCCTGCTGATCGGTCCGACCGGCTCGGGCAAGACGCTGCTGGCCGAGACACTGGCGCGCTTGCTCAACGTGCCGTTCACGATCGCCGACGCCACCACGCTCACCGAAGCCGGCTACGTGGGGGAAGATGTCGAAAACATCATCCAGAAGCTGCTGCAGAAGTGCGATTACGACGTCGACAAGGCACAGTCTGGCATCGTCTACATCGACGAGATCGACAAGATCTCGCGCAAGAGCGAGAACCCCTCGATTACGCGCGATGTTTCCGGTGAAGGCGTGCAGCAGGCGCTGCTGAAGCTGATCGAGGGCACGCTGGCCTCGGTCCCGCCGCAAGGCGGGCGCAAGCATCCGCAGCAGGAGTTCCTGCAGGTCGACACCAAGAACATCCTGTTCATCTGCGGCGGTGCGTTTGCCGGCTTGGAAAAGGTCATCCAGCAGCGTTCCGAGAACACCAGCATCGGCTTCTCGGCCGAGGTGCGCAGCAAGGAACGCACTGAAAATCTGGGCAAGGTGCTGGCCGACGTGGAGCCCGCCGATCTGGTGCGTTTCGGCCTGATTCCCGAGTTTGTGGGGCGTTTGCCAGTCGTGGCCACGCTGGACGAACTGGACGAAGGCGCGCTGGTGAAGATCCTCACGGAGCCGAAGAATGCCGTCACCAAGCAGTTCAGGAAGCTCTTCGAGATGGAGGAGGTGGAACTCGAATTCCGCCCCGAGGCATTGCAGGCCATTGCCAAGAAGGCGCTCAAGCGCAAGACCGGCGCGCGCGGCCTGCGCACGATCCTCGAGCAGGTATTGCTCGACACCATGTACGAGCTGCCGTCGCTGGAGCATGTCAGCAAGGTGGTGGTGGACGACGCGGTGATCGACGGGCAGGCCGAGCCCTACCTGATCTATCGGGGTAACCTGCAGCAGCGGGTCGCAGGCGATGGCGGCGACGCCGCTGCCTGACTCATCTTCACGCCTGAAACCCGCGCGGCTCCGATGACAGCATCGGGGCCGCGTCGCTTTTCCGCATACCCTGCACCTTGAGCAGCCGCCATTCGCCTCCACTTGACGTGTAGACAGGCCCGGCGCAGTGTCGGGACGAAGCCTTATCCAAATTCGAGGAATCGTTTTTTCATGGCCAAGCAAGCCCTTCTTCCCGTTGCGCTCGATGCCTTGCCGGTATTGCCCTTGCGCGATGTGGTGGTTTATCCGCACATGGTCATTCCGCTGTTTGTCGGCCGCGACAAGTCGATGCGGGCGTTGGAGCGGGCGATGGAGGGCGAACGGCAGATCCTGCTGGTGGCCCAGAAAAGCCCGGATATCGATGATCCAGAGATTTCCGATCTGCATCAGGTAGGTACCCTGGCTGGCGTGCTACAGCTGCTGAAACTGCCCGACGGCACCGTCAAGGTGCTGGTCGAGGGCCAGTCGCGCGTGGCAGTCGAGGACTTTCACGCCGCGGACGGCATGCTGATGGCGCGATCGCGCCGGATCGAGCCGGCCTACAACGCCAAGGAACGCGAGCTGGATGTGGTTTCGCGTACCCTGATTTCGCTTTTCGAGCAGTTGGTCAAGCAGAGTCGCAAGCTGCCGCCAGAGGTGCTGTCCAGCCTGTCGGGCATCGATGACCCCTCGCGCGTCGCCGACTCCATCGCGGCGCACCTTTCGGTGCGCATGACCGACAAGCAGAAGGTGCTCGAGACGGCTGACGTCGGCAAGCGGCTGGAGCTGTTGATCGGCCTGGTCGACAGCGAGATGGACTTGCAGCAGGTGGAAAAGCGCATTCGCGGTCGGGTCAAGTCGCAGATGGAGAAAAGCCAGCGCGAGTACTACCTCAACGAGCAGATGAAGGCGATCCAGAAGGAACTGGGCGACAACGAGGATGGCCCGAACGAGATCGAGGAACTGCACAAGAAGATCGACACGGCCGGGATGCCCAAGGCGGTGCTCGGGAAGGCGCGGCAGGAGTTCAACAAGCTCAAGCAGATGTCGCCGATGTCGGCCGAAGCTACCGTGGTACGCAACTATCTCGACTGGCTGGTCGGCGTGCCATGGAAGAAGCGCAGCAAAGTGCGCAAGGATCTGCAAGTAGCACAGGAGGTGCTTGATGCGGATCATTTTGGCCTGGAAAAGGTCAAGGATCGCATCCTCGAATACCTTGCGGTGCAGCAGCGCGTGTCGGTGATGAAAGGCCCCATCCTGTGCCTGGTCGGACCGCCCGGCGTGGGCAAGACCTCGCTCGGGCAGTCGATTGCGAAGGCGACCAACCGCAAATTTGTGCGCATGAGCCTGGGTGGTGTACGGGACGAGGCCGAGATCCGTGGCCATCGGCGCACCTATATTGGCTCGATGCCGGGCCGCATCGTGCAGAACATCAACAAGGCCGGTGCCAAGAACCCGCTGTTCATGCTGGACGAGATCGACAAGATGTCGATGGATTTTCGCGGTGATCCTTCATCGGCGCTGCTTGAGGTGCTCGATCCGGAGCAGAACCAGGCATTCAACGACCACTACCTGGAAGTCGACCTCGACCTGTCCGAGGTCATGTGGATCGCCACCGCGAACTCGTTGAACATTCCCGGCCCCTTGCTCGATCGCATGGAGGTCATCCGTATTCCCGGCTATACCGAGGACGAGAAGCTCGGCATCGCCGAGAAATATCTCGTGGCCAAGCAGCTCAAGGCGAATGGCCTGAAGGCGGAGGAGCTCAGCGTCTGTGAAGACGCCTTGCGTGACATCGTGCGCTACTACACGCGCGAATCGGGCGTGCGCAACCTGGAACGCGAGATTTCCAAGATTTGCCGCAAGGTAGTCAAGGAGCTGACCCTGGGGCAGGTGAAGAAGGCCAAGACATCTCCCACGAAGGTTTCCGCGAGGGTTTCCCGCAGCAAGATGAAGGCCGCCCCAGCCAGTGTCAAGGTGGATTCGGCGAATCTTGACCACTTTCTCGGCGTGCGCCGTTTCGATTTCGGGCGCAAGGAGTTGCAGAACGAAGTCGGCCTGGTGACTGGGCTGGCCTGGACCCAGGTGGGCGGTGAGCTGCTCAGCATCGAGGGTTCCGTCGTTCCCGGCAAGGGCCGGCTGGTGCATACTGGTCAACTGGGCGATGTGATGAAGGAGTCGATCCAGGCGGCACTTTCGGTGGTGCGCGCGCGCGCCGAACGGCTGGGCATCGATCCGGAATTCCACCAGAAGCTGGATGTGCACATCCATGTGCCCGAAGGAGCCACGCCGAAGGACGGTCCCAGCGCAGGCATTGCCATGTGCACGGCGCTGGTGTCGGTGTTGACCAAGGTGCCGGTGCGTTCCGAAGTGGCCATGACCGGCGAGATCACGCTGCGCGGTCGCGTGTTGCCGATCGGCGGCCTGAAGGAAAAGCTGCTGGCGGCACATCGCGGTGGGATCACCACGGTGATCATCCCGGAGGACAACAAGAAGGATCTTGTCGACATGCCGGCCAATATCACGTCGTCGCTGGAGATCCACCCGGTGCGCTGGATCGACGAGGTGCTGGATATCGCCCTGGAGCATCCGTTACAACCCAAGCCCGCCAGCAACACGCCTCCGGCGGCCGTCCCGAGTGAGCCGGCGGAGGGTCACTCGCTGACCCATTGATCCGATGCAGTCGAGCTGGCGCGATCATGCCAGCCGGTTGGGCGTGATGGGAGCGTATCTGCACTTTTCGCCGTGGGTCGACGAAGTTGGGGCGTAGTCCTCCGGCGTCCTTTTTGCAAGCGGTTTTGCATGTTGCCGAACTGGCGGAAACGTTGCTGGGGCTTGTGTTGCGGTTTGCGGCAAGGCACTGGTATAAAGGCGATACCGCAGCACCTGTGTTGCCTGACGGCGCAGCGATGCGGGGTTGCGTTACGGCCCTGGCAACAGCCAACCATCCATGCCGGCGATACCTGTCCTGGGACGGGTATCGCCGGTGAAATCCGAATGAGGGAGTTTTTCAATGAACAAAACCGATCTGATCAATGCCATCGCCGAAAAGGCCGAGCTGACCAAGGCTGATGCGGGCCGCGCACTGGAAGCCTATCTGGCGGCCGTGCAGAAGTCGTTGGAAAACGGCGAGGATGTCTCGGTGGTCGGCTTCGGTACGTTCACGGTGCGCACGCGCGCTGCACGCACCGGCCGCAACCCGCGTACCAACGAAACGATCAAGATCAAGGCCTCGAAAGTGCCCGCGTTCAAGGCTGGCAAGAGCCTCAAGGATGCCCTAAACTAAGCGGCTTGCGCTTGGTTTCGGGGTGCTTAGCTCAGCGGTAGAGCGTCGCCCTTACAAGGCGGTGGTCGTAGGTTCGATCCCTACAGCACCCACCAGACAGTGCGGAGTGGTAGTTCAGTTGGTTAGAATGCTGGCCTGTCACGCCGGAGGTCGCGGGTTCGAGTCCCGTCCACTCCGCCACATTTCACAAGGGCGCCCGTGTGGCGCCCTTGTCATTTGAGTAGGCGTTTCGGGGTGTGCAACCGGCAACCTGACGCGCACCGGTGAGGCGGCAAGTGCCTTGTGTGCACCGCGCCTCGCGCGCTTTCAACCACGTCGCGGGAAGGTAGGCAATGCTGCAGGCAATACGTAACAAGATGCACGGGTGGCCTTCCATCATCGTGCTCGGCCTCGCTGTCCTGGCGATGTCGCTGTTCGGCATGGAGAGCTATTTCACCTCGCACAGCGATACGTTCGTGGCGAAAGTGGGCAAGCGTGAGATCAGCCAGAACGCCTTCCAGAATCGCATGAATCAATTGCGCCAGCAGGCCAGTACGCAGCAGGGCGAGCATTTCGACCCCACTGTCCTGGAAAAGCCGGAGACCAAGTTGCGCGTGCTCGACGCCATGATCGACGAGCAACTGCTGCTGCAGGCCAATGCAGACTGGGGCCTGCGCGTGTCCGACCAGGCGCTGCGCGACTCGATCGCGGCTATTCCCGCGTTTCAGGTGAACGGCCAGTTCGATCCCACCAGCTATCGCGCGTGGCTGGCCAGCAATGGCAAGACGGCAGACATGTTCGAGGAGGAAATACGTTCGTCGCTGGCGGGTCAATTGTTGCCGTCGGCGATAACCGACAGCACGATCGTCAGTGATGCGCAAATCGACGATTTCCTCGGTTTGCTCACCCAGCGCCGCGACCTTCGCTACTTCTTGCTGCCCAAGCCCGCGGCAGCCGACCAGCGGGTTACCGACACCCAGATCGAGTCCTGGTATAAAGCTCACCAGGCCGAGTACATGAATCCCGAACAGGTTTCGGTGAAGTACATTGAGGTCGACGGCGCTACGCTCAAGCCTGAAGCTGTGCCCAGTGACGAGGATTTGAAGAAGCGCTACGCGGACGAGAAGCAGCGTTTCGTGCAACCAGAGCAGCGTGAGGTTTCGCACATCCTGATCAATGTGCCGACCAATGCCACGCCGGAGCAGCAGAAGGCTGCATTGGCCGAGGCCAACCGGATCGCGGCCGAGGCCACGCCCGCCAATTTTGCCAAGCTGGCGGAAAAGGATTCACAGGATCTGGGCTCCAAGCGGCACGGCGGTGACCTGGGCTGGCTGGAAAAAGGCGTCACCAATCCAGCCTTTGATTCGGCGATGTTCTCGTTGCAGAAGGGTCAGATCTCCAAGCCGGTATTGTCGCCCGACGGTTATCACATCATCTGGCTGCGCGATATCCGCAGCGGCGAGTCCAAGCCATTCGCCGACGTGCGTGATCAGCTGATCAAGGAGGCGACCACGGCCCAGCGTGATCGCCAGTACAACGCACTGGCCGGCAAGATGGCCGACAACACCTATTCGAACCCGAGCTCGCTGGAACCGGCTTCAGTGGCGCTGAGTCTGCCGATCAAGACGACACCGTTGTTCTCGCGCACGGATGGGCACGGCCTGACCGCCAATCCGAAGTTTGTCGCCGCTGCGTTCAGCGACGACGTGCTGGTTCAGGGCAACAACTCGGCGCTGATCGATCTGGGCAATGATCACTCGGTGGTGATCCATGTCGACAAGCATGTGCCGGCAGCGGTCAAGCCGCTGGCGGAGGTCAGCGCCAGGATAAAGGACAGCATTCTCGAGGCGCGCGTGACCGAGGCCGCGAAGAAGCAGGCGGATGCGGCGCTGGCGCGCCTGCGCAAGGGCGCCGCCATGTCGGCGGTGGCCAAGTCAATGGGTGCTTCGGTCGTCAACGTGCCGGCGGCCGTGCGCGAGCACTCGCTGCAGGTGCCGCCGTCGCTACTTAAGCAGGCGTTCCTGATGCCGCATCCAAGCGCGGCAGGCAAGCCGGAATTCGCCGCAGTGGATATGGGCCATGGCGGCTTCGCGCTGTTGGCGGTGGACAAGGTGCAAAGTGGCGACCTGTCCAAGGTGACCCCGGATCAGCGTGAGGCATTACGCCATCAGATGGTGCAGGCCTATGGTTCCGAGGCAACCCGTGAACTGCTCGAGATGCTCCGCTCCAGGACCAAGATCAAGATCAACAAGAGCCTGATGTAATCCGCTTCGTCCGGGTCTGCCGGCTCTCACGATGACCGGAACCTCGGCGGAATCAGCCGGGGTAGTCGTTGGCAGCGTGGCTCGGCCCTGCGTCGAAATATGCTGCGTGTTCCGGCTGCGATCCGGCAAGCGCGGGCCTGGCCAAGCCAGGCACTCAGTCGACAGCATCCACCTGCAGTACTTCCCCCGGCTGGATAGCGTCGTCATGCAAATGGTTCAGCTGTTGCAGGCGGGTGATATTCATCGAATATTCGCGGGCGATTTGCCAGAGGCTCTCGCCACGACTGACGACATGGGTTCGGCGCCGGTGTCCGCGTGCGCCATCCGCGCTGTTCGAGGATGCAATTCGCGTTGAAGCTGCCGCAGTCGCTGCGGTCGCCGCTTCACGTGCAGCCGCCCGAAATTGTTCGGCGTGACCGGCCGGAAGTATTAGGTACGGAGCGGCACTGACGTCGACCGTGTCGCCGCCAAAGGCTGGATTTAAATGCTTCAGCGCGACCACCGACATGCCCGCCTGATCGGCAGCTTTTGCCATCGGGATGGAAGCGGTGACTTGCGTCTGCACCAGCTGCTCCGCATCCGGTAGGATGGGTAGGTTGACCCCGAATCGCTCAGGTTCGCGTATCACGCATGCGATCGCGAGCAGTTTGACCAGATGTTCGCGCGTGACGCGGCGCACCGGCCACGCAGGAATCACCGGCTGGTCTGTCGGCAGGCCATGCTTGCGAACGAGTTTTTGCATGCTGAATGCGCCGGCATTGTAGGCGTAATCGACCATGCGCCAGTCGTGAAATTGAGCGTGGTAACGCTCCAGCAGCTTCATTACAGCGCGCGTGGCGGCGGGCATGTCGAGCCGGGCATCGTAGTGGCGGTCGACGCGCAAACCCATGGAGCCCGCGGTGATCGGCATGATTTGCCACATGCCAGTAGAGCGTTGCCGGTGTGCTGAAGCGGGCCGGTAGTGACTTTCCACCCACGGCAACAGCACGAATTCACCAGCGACATCGTACTGGGCAGCGACTTGCTGCACGTAGGCCAGCCGTGGCAACACCGACTGCAGGTGTTCCTCGAACCGCTTCGGGCTACGCGTATAGTTTTTGGCCCTGCGCAGCACCGCCGGGCCGGCGTTGCAATCGGACATGGCGAAACTGCTGCGCAATTTGTCCCACATGTCCTCCGCTGGCGCAGGTGCCGCGATCGTGGAGGTGGTCGGCGCCGGGTGCACCATGGTCGACGTGGCCGCTGAAGCGGCTGGTGCCAGCGGAGGCTGTGAGGGTACGCTTGCGCAAGCGGCCAACAAGGCGGACAGAGTCAGCGGGACGACGCGTCGAAGAGCGCTGTTCATGCGTTGAATACATCTTTTGCCGCACGCACCGCGGCAAACCGCGCGATACGGTTCCCGATGACGCCGTGTCGGCGACACCATGCGATCACGGCCTCAGTGTCGACGCGCAGGAACGGGTTGGTCGCCAGCTCGTTGGCCAAGGTCGCCGGCAGCGTAGGTTGTCGATCTGTGCGCAACTGAGTGACTTCCCGCCGACGCACCTGCAGCAACTCGTTGTCCGGCTCCACCTGGTTTGCGAAGCGACCATTTGCTTCGGTGTATTCATGGCCGCCACAGATCAGGGTTGCTTCAGGGAGTGCCGCCAGCCGGTCCAGCGAGGAGAGCATTTGTGCCGGCGTGCCTTCAAACAGCCGGCCGCAGCCGAGGCTGAACAACGTATCGCCACACAGCAACCATCCGTTGCCGAGGTAACCGACATGGCTGAGCGTGTGTCCGGGAATGGCCAGCACGTCAAATCGCACGGGGGGTGATGTCAGTTCGATCCGGTCGCCGTCGCCTACCCTCTTTGTGGTACTGGTGATGCGCTCGTCGGCCGGGGCATAAACGGGGACGGCGTGATGGCGCTGCAGCGCGGAAGCGCCGCCGACATGGTCGAGGTGGTGGTGGGTCAGCAACACGGCGCGCAATCGCAAATGTCGCGCGCTGAGCGCGCGCTCTACGACTTGCGCGTCGCCCGGGTCGACGACGATGGCATCGCCCTGGTCATCGTGCAGCAGCCAGATGTAGTTGTCGGCCAACGCCGGTAGTGGAATCAGGTGCAAAGGCAATCCCCCGCTTCGCTTGAGCGGAATCGGCGGGATCTTCGATGCCGCCTTGTGCATGAATGACTGGCGCGTCCGTGTCGGGCGCGCGCAGGGGGTTGACTATAGAGTGGCTCTTTCAAGCGTTCGTTAGGGCGGTGTTAAAGCATGGTTGTGGCGTTCAGCTGTGTGCAACAGTGCCATGTCGACGGCGATCTGGTGCCTGCAGCCGTTAAACTGGGCACAGGCAAAGAGACCCGGGGTCGGTTGCATGCATCATGGTGACAACGATATCTATGTCAGTGCGCCGCTGCGCCGGTTGCAGGATGCGCAGATGCGTGCGCTGATGCCGGAGCTGCAACGTTGCTTCGGCACGCACGCCTTGATGTTGGGTGCGGCGAAGGGTGCCAGGCCACCGGCGTTGCCGATGCTTGGCAGCTGGGTTCGCCTCTATCTGCACGACGGCTGTTACCTGGGCGACTTGCGGGCAGCGGCACTTGAGCCGTTGCCTTTCATGGATGATGTATTCGACCTGGTCCTGCTCCGGCACGCGCTGGAAGTGTCGCCGGCGGCATCGGGGTTGCTGGTCCAGGCCATCCGCGTGCTGGCACCTGGCGGCGTGCTTGCCCTCACCGGCGTTCATCCACTCAGTGGCTGGATGCCATGGTTGCGCTGGCAGGCCGGGGGGCGGTCACTTCGACTGCAACTACCCTTGCGACTGCAGCGAGTCCTGCGACAGGAGGGGTTGGGGATCGAGCTGGCGCAGCGAGTCGGACGCAGCTGGCCTTGGCTGCCTGCGCTGGACAGGAAGGCAGCCAATGTGTTCGGTGGCGGCTACGTGCTGATTGCGCGCAAGCATCCGCGCCTGGCCTTGCCGCGGCGGATCGTGCCGACCACGGTGGCGGTGCCGGCCGGCGGTCGCTTGTCGCCGGGTACGCGCCGCAGTTCGGCTTTGCAAACAACACGGGATGCGTGAGCAACGATGAGTGAAGTGGAAGCATTTACCGATGGTGCCTGTCTGGGAAATCCCGGCCCGGGAGGTTGGGCTGCGCTGTTGCGCGTACAGGGTAGCGAACGCCTGGTGGCCGGTGGCGAGGCGGCCACCACCAACAACCGCATGGAGTTGATGGCGGCAATCGGTGCACTGGAGGCATTGAAGCGGCCGTGTGTAGTGACCCTGACCACCGACTCGCGTTATGTCATGCAGGGCATCGAGCAATGGATACCGAAATGGCGCGCCAACGGCTGGCGCACGGCTGACCGGAAGCCAGTGAAAAACCAGGACCTGTGGCAGCGCCTCTCCGACGCCGTCGGCGCCCATCGGGTGCGCTGGCAGTGGGTAAAGGGCCACAATGGCCACGTCGAGAACGAGCGCGTCGACCAGGCCGCGCGGGAGCAGGCCGAGCTGATCAGGAAAGGCGCATGAGGCAGGTTGTGCTCGATACGGAAACCACTGGCCTGGAAGTCCGCCAGGGACATCGGCTGGTGGAGATCGCCTGTGTCGAACTGGTGGAGCGCCGACTCACCGGCCGGCATTATCAGACCTATCTCAACCCGGACCGGGCGATCGACGAAGGGGCCCGCCAGGTCACCGGTATCGAGGACGACTTCCTGCTCAACAAGCCGCGTTTCGCCGAGGTGGTGGAAGAATTTCTTGCCTTCATTGACGGTGCGGAGCTGATCATCCACAACGCGAGTTTCGACCTTGGCTTCCTGGATGCCGAGCTGGCGCGACTGGGTCCGGCCCGAGGTCGAGTTGGTGATCGTTGCGGTGTGCTCGATACCCTGGCCATGGCCAGACAACGCTATCCGGGCCAGCGCAATAGCCTCGATGCTCTGTGCAAGCGACTCGGCGTGGACAACTCGCGCCGCGACCTGCACGGTGGCCTGATCGACACCCAGTTGCTGGCGGATGTCTACCTGGCCATGACTTCCGGACAGGTCGGTTTCGAGCTCGGGTTTGACGTCGCTACGAAGCAACCCGAGGTGCTCGTGGTGGTGCCGGCATCCTTGCAGGTGCGCCCGCGCGTGCTGCGTGCCTCGGCCGATGAATTGCAGCTGCACGAGCAGCGTCTGGATACCCTGGACAAGAGTGCGGGCGGTCAGAGCCTTTGGCGGCGGCTGGACTGACCAGGGCGTGAGTCCCGGGCCGCCATCAGCGGCAACGCACGATGACGCCGGTGATATTGTCGTCGCCGCCGGCATCCAGTGCAGCCAGCAGGAGCTGATCGGCACATTCCTGTGCGGCCAGATCAGCACGGGCGATGGTTCGCCCGATCGATGCGTCATCGACGCATTCGGTCAGCCCGTCGGTGCACAGCAGGAATGTCATGCCCGGTTCGAGCGTGCCGCGGGCGATACCGATTTGCAGTTGCTCGGTCGCGGTTACCCCCAGCGCCTGGGTGAGCAGGTTGCGTTGGGGGTGGCGCGACGCTTGCGCCGGATCGAGCTGGCCAGCTTCGACCAGGGCCTGTACCAGCGAATGGTCGTGGCTGATCCGACGCAACGTCTGCTGCCACAAATAAATCCTGCTGTCGCCGACCCATGCGACTTCGTAATTGTCGCCAATGATCCGCAGCGCGGCGATCGTGGTGCCCATAGGCAGGATGTCGAAACTCGGCCGGGTGCGCGCGAGCAAACGATCAGCGGCACCGTTGACCGCTTCGATCAACCCGCGTCCGGAGCCGACCAGCTCGACCACGGTATCGCGCACCAGTGCCGCCGCCACTTCGCCGTGCTGATGCCCGCCCATGCCATCTGCCACGAGGAACAAACCGAGCGAGGCATCGGCGTGGTAGGTATCCTCGTTGCGCGTGCGGCGCAGGCCGACATGCGTTCCGTGTCCGAGTTCGATCATGGGGATTCAGTCAAGGCAAGCTGCCGCAGCATGCCGCAAGCTCGGCTTATTGTCACGACACCTTGGCTCGCGTATGATTCCCGGCTCGCATGCGCCACCATGCATTCCACCGGAGAGGTGGCAGAGTGGTCGAATGTACCTGACTCGAAATCAGGCGTAGGTGAATAGCCTACCGTGGGTTCGAATCCCACCCTCTCCGCCATACGCGCGAAACGCCCCAAATGGGGCGTTTCGCGCGTATGGCGGAGAGGGTGGTGTGGACGAACCCACTTGGTTCGACAATTTTGTCTGGAACAAAATTGGACAGCCGCAGGCTGGCCCTGGAGCGCGTAGCGCGCAAGGGTGAGGCCCAGGATGGGCCGAACAATCCCACCACCCATCACGTCGCCAAAAGCTCCATCGAAGCAGGGCGTTTCGCGCGTATGGCGGAGAGGGTGGTGTGGACGAACCCACTTGGTTACTCGGCACCTCCTGTGCCTCGCCCTTCGGGCCATCGGCTACGCCGATGTTCGTTCCGGCATCCTGCCTCCGCAGTCGACAATTTTGTCTGGAACAAAATTGGACAGCCGCAGGCTGGCCCTGGAGCGCGCAGCGCGCAAGGGTGAGGCCCAAGGATGGGCCGAACACAAATTCGTCTGGAACAAAATTGGACAGCCGTAGGCTGGCCCTGGAACGCGCAGCGCGCAAGGGTGAGGCTCGCAACTGCTCCCAAGAAACAAGGGCCGCTCACGCGGCCCTCGTCTTCCCGCAAATCACACAACGCTCAGAACTTGTACGTACCCGTCAGACTGACCACGTCGCCATGATCCTTGAACTTGCCATCCATGGTGCCAGCTCCGAGTCCGATCTGGTTGGTCATTTTCACGCGGGTATCCTTCACGAACTGATGCTGGTAGCCAAAATCCACTGCCAGATGCTCGCTGGCCTGATATCCGAAACCCAGCCCCAGCAGCCGACGTGCGCCGTCGGGAATGCGCGGGTCACGGCTGATGATGTTGGTCGGCGTCTGGTCGTAGCCGATACCAGCGCGCAGCGTCCACTGGTCATTCAAGTGGTAGTCGCCGCCCACACTGTAGATGAACGAGTTCTTGTACTTCTGCGGCAGTTTGACCAGCTCATTGCCGTTCGAGATCAACACCAGATTGTCGAAGCTGGACCACTGGGTCCATTTGACTGATGCGGCCAGGCTGAACTTGTTGTTGAAGTCATGCACCCAGTCGACGGTGGCAAACGCCGGTGTGTTCAGCACGGCCTTGGCGCTGTTACCATTGGGGTTGAGCGAGGGCAGGCCGGCATCCGGAAATACCGTTGGCCCCAACTCGATCAAGCCCATGCCTGCAGCGCTGCCGTACAACCGGTAGCGGCCGCCGAGAGTCTGGTTGATGCGCGAGTGAAAGCTGAGGCCGATGCTGTCCTGTGACGTAGGCTTGAACTCGGCGCCGACGAAATAGCCGAACGCCATCGACTTCTTGAGTGTCACATTGAGTTGTACGTCCTCGCTCTGCGGAGCCCCGAGGATGGGTGCGCCGAACAGGGCCGCCGCCGTGCCGGTCGGGTCAAGCATGGTGTTGAGCTGCGCCTTGGTCTGCTGGCCGACCACGCCCAGGCCCAGCGAAAACTGGTCGTTGACCTTGAAGCCGGCCGAGAAGCTTACGGCGACCGACTGCAGACTGGTCTTGGTGCCGAAATAACGGCCTTGCCAAGTCGGGTTGTACACGCTGACCAGGCCGAAGGGCACGGTGACGCTGCCACCCAGGGTCAGGCGGTCGTTGATCGGCGCGGCAAACGCCACGTTCGGAAATGGCTTGAACTTGGCGAACCCGTTCGGGTTGCCACCCGTCACCGGGTTGCCTTGCTGATCCTTGAACTCGCCCTCGAACTTGGCGCTGGGACGAATGGCGGTGCCGGTAATCTGGAGTACCGGTGCAGTGAAGAACGCCATCGCCGCGGGGTTGTTGTAGACCGCGGTGGGGTCATTGGCGAACAGTGAACCACCGGCGTTGGCGCGGGCCCAGCCGGCGGCATTGTCGGTGGGCAGCTGGAACGAACCGGCTTGCGCGCGCAGGGGCAAAGCCAGCGCGCCGGCAATGGCCAGGGCGAGGCTGGCGTGGGTTGTGAATCGAATAAGGCGTTGGTGAGAGTGACGGTTCGCGTGGTTTCTCCTGTGACTGGGGTCCGATTCGGGTTCTTGTGGTCGGACTCGAGGTGGGGCGTTGATCGGCGAAGCCGGAATCGTTGATGGCTGGAGTTGCTTTTCGGATTGCTTTTTTCAGGGGGCCAGCCTCCCTTGCTTGAGCCACGCCAAGGCAGCGGAATGGTGGTGTGGCTCGTGCTCTGGTGGTGCCGCGGACCCGGTGCCGGCCCGGGCCGTGGCGCTGTCGAGTTGCAGCACCCGTTCGATCACGTGGATCTGCTCCGGCGTGCCGAAAGGTGCCGTGAGGATGGGTGCCAGCAGCGAAACCAGCCTTGCCAGCAGTTCGGTATCGTTGATTTTTTCACCGTTGCTGATGCTGGCGATCAGTGCCTGCATGTCCTCACCGGCCAGCATGCCGGACAGCGCCTTCAGCGCGAAATGCAGGCGCAGGCCGAGTTCCCGCCGTGGCAGTGCGGGTAGGGCGCGGGAGAAGGCCTCGAAGAATCGTCCGGAGATCGGGCGGTAGTGCGCCTCGAGATAGCTGCGGATGAACGGGGAGGGGTCGCTGTAGACGCGTCCGAGCAGGCGCATGAATGCGGGACCGGAGGCGCCACCGTGGCTGAGCCGAAACGCAGGAATGAACAACATGGCTAGTACGGCGGCGGCATCCAACCCGGCTGGCTGTTCCAGTTCGCAGGCGCTGAGCAGTTGCAGTCGTTCGCGGTTGAGTCGGTCCAGGCGCTGCGAAAGCACCTCCTGCATCAAGGCTTCCTTGCTGCCGAAGTGATAGTTCACCGCGGCCAGGTTGGCGCCGGCCCGTGCCGTGATATGGCGCAGCGACATGGCTTCGTAGCCGCTCTCGATGAATAGCCACTCGGTGGCCCTGAGCAGTCGATTGCGCGTGTCGTTATGGCCGGTACGCTGAGTCCTGCTCACGATCTACCCCTGTGACCGCTAGCGGAGAAAATATTTGCAACCGCTTCAAATACAAACTTGAAACACCTGTATGAACGGTAGCTGTGGTGCTGATGGTAGGCAAGCTGCAGCGCAAGGTAGGTCAGAGAGAGAGTGAGCCGGGTGCCTTGCACTCGTGTTTTGCCGGGTGCAAGTGTTGTCCAGCCGGCGATGTAGAGCGATGCCACACATCCTGGCGCAAAAGAAAGAGCCGGCTGAATCCAGTACTTTTGGTGCCTTGCAGCATAAATGGTACACAGGCCATTCAGCCTGACGGCATCAGCCGGCCTTCTTCTTTGCCAGTCGCAACCAGGTGTCGACCACCGTGTCCGGGTTCAGCGACAACGACTCGATGCCCTGCTCCATCAACCATTCGGCAAGATCCGGGTGATCGCTCGGGCCCTGGCCGCAGATGCCGATATACTTGTCCTTGGCGCGAGCGGTCTTGATCGCCATCGACAGCAGCTTCTTCACCGCTAGGTTGCGCTCGTCGAACAGGCCGGCGACGATGCTGGAGTCGCGATCCAGGCCCAGGGTGAGCTGGGTGAGGTCGTTGGAGCCGATCGAGAAGCCGTCGAAAATGTCCAGGAATTCGTCGGCCAGCAAGGCATTGGACGGCACCTCGCACATCATGATGACCTTGAGATCGTGCTCGCCTCGCTTGAGGCCGTTCTTTGCGAGTACCTCGATCACCTTGTGGCCTTCCGCGAGGGTGCGCACAAACGGGATCATCACCCACACGTTATCCAGGCCCATCACTTCGCGCACGTACTTGACAGCCTTGCACTCCAGGGCGAATGCCGCGGCGAAACCCGGGTCGACGTAGCGACTGGCACCGCGGAAGCCGAGCATCGGGTTTTCTTCGTGTGGCTCATAACGCGAACCGCCCAGCAGGCCGGCATATTCGTTGGACTTGAAGTCGGACAGACGCACGATCACGGTCTTCGGGTACACCGAGGCGGCAATGGTGGCGATGCCTTCGGCCAGACGGTTGACGTAGAACTCGACCGGGCCGGGATAACCGGCAATGCGTGCATCGATTTTTGCCTTCGTCTCGGCGTCCTGCCCGGCGTATTCCAGCAGAGCTTTTGGATGTATGCCGATGTGGCTGGCAATGATCATTTCCAGGCGGGCCAGCCCGATGCCGGCATTCGGCAACTGGCCGAAGTCGAATGCACGCTCGGGGTTGGCCACGTTCATCATGATTTTCAGCGGTGCCTCGGGCATGTCGCCGAGGTCGGTGGTGGTCCGCTCGAACTTCAGGATGCCCTCGTAGATCGTGCCGGTGTCGCCTTCAGCGCAGGAAACGGTGACGTCGGTACCGTCCGGGATCAGCTCCAGCGCATTGCCGGTACCCACCACGGCCGGCACGCCAAGTTCCCGGGCGATGATTGCTGCGTGGCAGGTACGGCCACCGCGGTTGGTGACGATCGCCGAGGCGCGCTTCATCACCGGCTCCCAATCGGGGTCGGTCATGTCGGCGATCAGCACGTCGCCAATCTGCACCTTGTTCATGTCGGACAGGGAGCGGATCACGCGTGCCTTGCCGGCACCGATTTTCTGGCCGATCGAGCGGCCTTCGGCCAGCACCTTGCCCTTCTCGCTGAGGTGGAAGCGCTCGCGCTGGGTGGCGTGCGAGCGCGA
>SCRO01000040.1 GCA_004298505.1 Rhodanobacter sp. | reverse complement strand
GGCCGTTCAGCAGGTGAATGACCAGGTTGGTCAGCTTCATCCAGTACGGGTCGAGGCCGCTGGCCAGGTAATTGACGGCGAAACTGAGCGAGGCCAGCGGCCGCTTGAACTCGCTGGAGGGTGAGGAGAGTGCGGCGCCCACCAGCGAGGCGAGGCTGGCGTCATGCGGTTGCACGCCGTGGTTGTCGACGATATTGGGGTAGTCGTCGAACAGGAAGCCACCAGAGAGGCCGGGCCAGTACACGGCGACGGTCACGGCGAATGCGGCAAGTAGCCACCAGCCACCCAGCCGACTACGTCTTGCGGTTCGTTTCATCAGTTAAGCGAGCTCATTGGGATGTTCGGCGACGCCGTTTGTCAAAAGTCGCAGCTCACGACATCTCGCGCCTGTCGTCGTTGCCGACGTCTGATGTCAGTGAGGCATCGCATGCGAGCAACGCAGCAGCACGGCGACATCGGCATCGCTGTCAGGGTGGTGGGTGCCCCGCGCGCGGCTGCCACAGAGAATCGCCCCGGCCGTGCTGTAGTCGACAGCGATCAGCCCGAGAAAACGGCGCACGGCGCGCTGGGTGTCATGGTCAATGCGGGTCATGTCAATGCGCTCGGACAGACATAGGCGAATGCGGGGTGTCATTCGAGTCACGGTCACTTGTTTTGTAGTCGGCCTGCGCGATACACCTCGCGCCGATTGCCAATCTTGATCACGAGTACGCGCAGCACATCGTCCTTTATCTCGCACACGATGCGAAAGTCACCTGCTCGGTAACGCCACAAGCCACCCAGCGGCCCCGTCAGCGCCTTGCCGGTGCTGCGCGGGTTCGTCGAACTGGCTAAGCGTTCACGCAAAAACGTCGTGATGCGCTTGGCGGCTTGTCGGTCGAGCTTGGATAGCTCTTTCTTGGCGGACGCGGTCAGTTCAATTTGCCAAGCCAAGCTCGTGCTCCACATCGTCCAGCGTGAAGACGGCTTCCTGACCCTTGCGGACACGTTCCAGGACGTCGGCGGCAAGGTAATAATCTTCCATGTCCTCCAGCCCGCGGTCGATGATTTCGCGCAGGTAATACGCTTTGGTGCGCCCGGTGTGTGCGGCCAGGGCGTCCAGTCGCTTTTCAGTTTCAGGTGCTATCCGAATTGAGGTAGCCATCGGTGCGAGATCCATGTGAATGCGTGTATTCATCATATCACACGCATTGGCGACGGCATGCTGGCATCGCCCGGCTGCACGCCGTGGCTGTCGACGATATTGGGGTAGTCGTCGAACAGGAAGCCGCCGGAGAGGCCGGGCCAGTACACGGCAAGGGTCACAGCGAACGCGGCAAACAGGATCCACCATGGCAAGGTAGAGCGTCGGGCTGATAGGCGCACTAGCGGGTGCAGTTCGGGTCGGGGACTGGATGTGCAGTATTGGTGTTGCCGGCCTTGGCGTCGAGGTTCAGTTGCTGGCGGAGGTGGGTCAGTTCGTGTGGCCAGTAGTTTTCCCGCAGGAGTACCCAGTGGTGCAGCATCGGCATGCCGAACCCCGGCGGCGTGGCGTGACTCTGCACTTGCCGCTAATGATCGAGCAGACGCAGGCCTTGCGCCGGGTAACCGTGTGATCCCAGGTTGGCGCCGGTCCCCACCCGGTGGCCTGGGTCATGCCGAGCATGCGCCGGCGCCCGGCGACATAGCCGAGCAGCCCGAGCAGCACGAACAGGTTGGCCATGCTCTCCATGCGCTGCACCACGTACAGCACCCCGGTGAGGTTGATCGGCAGCAGCATCCAGCCCGCAGCGATCAGCGCGGCAATGACGCCGATGCGTTGGTC
>SCRO01000039.1 GCA_004298505.1 Rhodanobacter sp. | reverse complement strand
GAGGACAGATTTTCGACGGTTCGCCGGCCCATGGTGGTTCCATGGGCCAAGAATCGGCGGAAATATGGACCGCACAGGCGGATTCGCAGGCCGGCCAACCAAAGTCCGACAGGCTCCTAGGAGGGGCCCGGGAAAGTTATGGGCGGAGCCTGCTGTGGAAGCGCCCGATATCATGGCCCGGTTCCGCAAGGTTCGAGCCTGCCCAACTGAACACCGAACGTTGAACAGCGAAGGCCCCGCCCCACCTTTCAATCCACCACAAAGTTGACCTGGGTTGATGGATGGCGTGCGTCTGCAGACCAGGCTTCCGCCAGTGCCGCATAACCCGTGCGCGCGTCCGGCCAGCGCAGCGCGAAACCGCTGGCCAGCAACCGCGCATTGCTGAGTCGCTTGCTGCCGATGCCGGCCGGCGGCGGGCCGTCGCGTGGCGGCGGTGCGCCGACCTGGCGGGCAAGGTCGGCGTACAGCACGTGCAGCGGCAGCGGCGTACTGTCCGCGCCGAGATAGCACGATCGCGCATCGGCCAACCGCAGCAGATGCACGATCGCCGCGGCGGCGTCATCGACGTGGATGCGGTTGGCCCAATGTGGCGGGTCGCGTGGAGCCTGCGCGGTACCGGCGCGAAGACGATCGAGCAACTGCAGGCGACCGGGCCCGTACAACCCGGCCAGGCGCAACGCTATGGCGCGAATTGGCCACGCGGCCAGCAATTGCTCACCCTCCAGCAAGGCCGCCCCGTTAAAGCCGGCTGGCGCCGCAGGCGTGTCCTCGTCCACCCAGTCACCACGATGGTTGCCGTAAACCGCGCCGGAGGAAACGAACAGCACGCGGCACAACGTGACATGCCCCAGCGCATCGAGCAGGCAGCGCAAGCCGTCGACAAAGGTGGCGCGATACGCCGCCGGGTCGCGCCGATCCGGCGTCGGCAGATAGACCAGCTGCGTGATGCCAGTCGGCAGATCGCGCAGCGACTGCAGCTGGGTCAGGTCCGCGCGCAGCCATTCGATACCGTCATCACTGGACGCAGGCGGATGGCGCCGCAAGGCGTACACCGTGTCGCCGCGCTGGCGCAGCAAGCGCGCCACGCGCAGGCCCAGATCGCCGCAACCGGCCAGCAACACCTGTTCGCTCACTGCAGCCCTCCTTCAGTGCCTGTTAGCATTTACCCATGAATCCGTCGTGCAACCTGTTCATCATCGGCCCGACCGGCGCCGGCAAGACCTCGATCGGGCGACGGCTCGCTGATCATTATGGACTGTCGTTTGTCGATCTCGACCAGGAGGTCGAACATCATTGCGGGGTGGACGTAAGCACGGTGTTCGAGATCGAGGGCGAGGCCGGCTTTCGACAGCGCGAAAGCGCGTTGTTGGACGCGCTGAGCCAACACACCGGCGTGCTACTGGCCACCGGCGCCGGCGCCGTGCTTGCCTCCACCAACCGACAACGGCTCAACGAGCGCGGCTTCGTGGTGTGGCTGCAGGTCAGCCTCGAGCAGCAGCTCGAACGGCTCCAACGCGACCAGCGCCGCCCGCTGCTGGCCGTGCCTGACCGCCGTGAGCGGCTGCAGGCGATGGCTGCCGCGCGCGAGCCGATCTACCGCGCACTTGCCGACCTCGCCGTACCTGGCCAAGATGGTACCGTCAGCGCCGCCAGCGAACGTTGCATCGCCTTGATCGACCAGCACTGGCAACGTGCTGCCACTCCATCGTCACTGCATCAGTCATGAGCAAACCCACACTGCACAGCATCCATGTCGCGCTCGGTCTACGCAGCTATCCGGTATGGATCGGCGCCGGCCTGCTCGCCGATCACACGCACTGGCGCCCGCTGTTGCGCGGCCGGCATGCGCTGGTGATCAGCAATACCACGGTGGCGCCGCTGTACCTGCCACGGATCGAGGCGGGACTTGAAGGCTTGCACTGGTCGTCGTTCCTGCTCGACGACGGCGAGGCACACAAGAGCTTCGCCAACGTCGGCCATGCGCTTGACGCACTGGGCCAGCTCGGCGCCACCCGCGATGCCTGCGTGATTGCACTCGGCGGCGGCGTGGTCGGCGACCTTGCCGGCTTCAGCGCGGCGTGCTGGATGCGCGGCATCGATTTCATCCAGATGCCGACCACCTTGCTGGCGATGGTGGATTCGTCGGTGGGCGGCAAGACCGGGGTCAACCTGCCAGTGGGCAAGAATCTCGCCGGCGCGTTCCACCAGCCGCGCGCGGTGATCGCCGACATCGACACCCTGGCAACGCTGCCGGCGCGCGAATACCGCGCGGGTCTGGCCGAAGTGGTCAAGGGCGCGGCGATCGGCGACGAAGCGTTTTTCATCTGGCTCGAACAACACGCCGACGCGCTGGTCGCACGCGATGTTGATACCGTGCTGGAGGCGATTTCGCGCAAGGTCGAGTACAAAGCCGGCGTGGTCGCCCGCGACGAAACCGAACAGGGCGAGCGTGCGCTGCTCAATTTCGGCCACACATTCGGCCATGCACTGGAAACGGCCGGCCACTACACCGCCTTGCTGCACGGCGAAGCGGTGGCGATCGGCATGCTGTTGGCCGCGCAACTGTCCGAGCGGCTCGGCATGAGCGAGGCCGCGGATACCGCGCGCCTACGACAGCTACTGCACCGGCTTGACCTGCCGGTGGCGTTCCCGCCCGGCATGGCTGCGCAGCAACTGCTCGAGCTGATGCGGCTGGACAAGAAGAACAGCGCCGGCCAGCTGCGACTGATCCTGTGGCGCGGCATCAGTCGTGCCGAGATCGTTGGTGGGGTGGCCGAGGCGCAGGTATTGGCGTTGCTGGATGACGCCGTCGCCGACGCCCAGCCGGGCGCCTAGTTCTACTGTGTTATTAAATACGCATGACTCTCCGATGCGCTTTTCCGCAGCAAGGGCATCGTGACAGGTGTCGAGCGATGACGCGGGCGAGACGGAAGCGCAAGGTCGCGATCGAG
>SCRO01000038.1 GCA_004298505.1 Rhodanobacter sp. | reverse complement strand
GTGCCGGAGAAGTAGGCATCGATCAGCAGGCCGGTTCTGGACCGCACCATGTCTTCATAGCCGGCGGCCTTGAGGCGGTCGCAGATCTCCCGGGTTTGACGCGACTGCCACACGATCGCGTTGTAGATGGGCTGGCCGCTGGCCTTGTCCCAGACCACGGTAGTTTCGCGCTGGTTGGTGATGCCGATGCCGGCGATCTCACTGGCATCGACCTGTGTGTTGTTCATGACCTCGGTGATGGTGGTCAGCACACTGGTCATGATTTCGCGGGGGTTGTGTTCGACCCAGCCAGGCTGGGGAAATATCTGTCCAAACTCGCGTTGTGCCACACCGGCGACCTGTCCCTCGTGAGTGAACAGCATGGCGCGCGAGCTGGTCGTTCCCTGGTCGATCGCCAGGATGTACTTCTTGTTCATGGGTCTGCTCTCGTCAAGATCAGCTGTCGCCAGGGAACACTCAGAGGTTGGGAAAATATCGAACGCCGTAGTGAGAGCGTCGCCAGGCGTTCGTGACAAGGAGCGTCCCGATTACCTATCTGCTGAGGGTTCGTGAAATTGAGGATGCTACATGTGGGGAATCAGGAGGCACGTTTTCTTCCGCCGCGTAGGGCGGGCACCGTCCGCCGCTCTTCGTCATGACGATCTGGGCAGGGCCAGCTGCCCGTGCCCGCCCTACGCCATGCACGGGCAGCTACGGGCGCGCTGACTGCAGTTCGCGCTGCACGGCTTCAAGGTCGGCGCGCTCACCGCCGGTAGCGGGTGTCCCTTGGCGGTCCACGCTCGCAACATTGGCGGCAGTAGCGGCATCAGTTGTGCCATGGCCTGCTCAGCGAGTTTGCGGTAAGTGGTCAGCTTTCCGCCAAAGACATTGAGCAGCGGCGCGCCGCGTTGATCCAGCTCTCCAGCAATGAATGGTGTGTGGCCAGTGGCTTGACCACTTCCGGGGCCGTTCAAGGCTCAATCTTCCTCCAGCCGCGGCTTCCACGCTTCGCTCAGCTGCTTCTGCACGTGCGGCGGCACCGCCTCGTAGTGGCTGAGGTCGAGGCTGTAGCGGCCGCGGCCGCCGGTCATCGATTTGAGTTCGGTGGGGTAGTCGATCAGTTCGGCCAGCGGCGCCTGCGCCTTGATCACCAGTTCGCCGCCGCGCTGCGTATCGGTGCCCAGGATGCGCGCGCGCTTGCCGGCGAGGCTGCCGGTGACGTCGCCCACGTTGTGCTCGGGAATCGCCACCTCGACATTGACGATCGGCTCGAGCACGGTCGGGCTCGCCTTGACCACCGCGTCGAGGAACGCCTTCTTGCCGGCACTGATAAAGGCGACCTCCTTCGAATCGACTGCGTGGTATTTGCCGTCGTAGACGGTAACGCGCAGGTCCTGCAGCGGGTACCCCGCCACCGCGCCGTGCTCCATCGCCTGGCGCACGCCTTTCTCGATCGCCGGCAGGAACTGGCCGGGGATCACGCCGCCCTTGATTGCGTCGACGAACTCGAAACCGGCGCCACGGTCGAGCGGTTCAATGCGCAGGAACACCTCGCCGAACTGGCCGGCGCCGCCGGTCTGCTTCTTGTGCCGATGGTGGCCTTCGGCATGGGCGGCAATCGTTTCGCGGTAGGCGATGCGCGGCGGGCGGGTTTCCACCTCCACCCCGTAACGCTCGCGCATGCGTTCCAGCATCACTTTCAGGTGCAGGTCGGACAAGCCGCGCACCACCGTCTCGTTGAGCTCCTTGTGGTGTTCGACGCGAAAGCAGGGGTCTTCCTCGGCCAGCCGCGCCAGCGCGTTGGAGAGCTTCTGCTCCTGGCCCTTGTGTTTCGGTACCAGCGCCAGGCCGTACATCGGCGTGGGAAACTTCAGCGGTGCCAGCGTGATCCGGTCCTCGTCGTGCGAGTCGTGCAACACCGCGTCGAAGTGGATGTCCTCGACCTTGGCCACCGCGGCCAGATCGCCCGGGATCGCCGCGTCGATCTCCACCCGGTTCTTGCCGTGCAGGCGGAACAGATGGCCGACCTTGAACGGTTTGCGGCTGTCGTCGATCAGCAACTCGCTGTCGCGCTGGACCGTGCCTTGCCAGACGCGGAACACACTGAGCTTGCCCACGAACGGGTCGTTGACGATCTTGAACACGTCGGCGATCACATGGGCGGCAGGGTCGTTGGCCACATGCAGCGGCGTGCCGTCGCCGCGCTTGAACGGCGGCGGGTTGCCTTCGGCGGGGTTCGGCAACAGCCGGGCGCCGACGTCGAGCAGTTCCTTCACGCCGGCGCCGGTGCGTGCGCTGACGAAGCAGATCGGCACCAGATGTCCCTCGCGCAGGCATTGCTCGAAGGCGTCGTGCAACTGCTGCGGGCTCAGCGCGTCCTCGCCCTGGTCGAGGTAGCGGCCCATCACCGCCTCGTTGATCTCTACCACCTGATCGAGGATCTGCTGGTGCGCCTCGGCCAGCGAGGAAAAATCGGTGCTGCCTTCATGCTGGAAGAAGCAGTCCAGCACGCGGTTGCCGCGATTGCCAGGCAGGTTTACCGGCAGGCACTCGCTACCGAACTCCTCGCGCAGTGCGTCGACCAGGCCCGCGAGGTTGGCACCGTCGAAGTCGATCTTGTTGATCACCAGCATGCGCGCCAAACCGCGTTCGCGCGCATGCATCATCATCCGGCGCGTGCTGTGTTCGATACCGTTGATGGCGTTCACCACGATCGCCACGGTTTCCACCGCCGCCAGCGCGGCCAACGTGGCGCCGCGGAAATCGCTGTAGCCGGCGGTGTCGATCAGGTTGAGGCGGCAGTCGCCATGCTCGATCTGCGCCACGCAGGTGTCGATCGAATGTGCGCGCGCCTTTTCCTGCTCGTCGGTATCGGAAACGGTGTTGCCGTGCTCGACCGTGCCCATGCTTTGGATCGCCCCGCCGGCATGCAGCAGCGCCTCGAACAGTGTGGTCTTGCCGGCGCCGGCGTGACCGGCGAGCGCGATGTTGCGGATGCTTTCCGTGGTGTATGGCACGATGCGACCCTCCTCGATGCAGGGCGTGGCCTCGTGGCATGAACGGCGCCGCATGAGGTCGCGCGTTGGCGGCTGATAGTGGCGGGCCGTCATGGTGGTTCCATGGGCCAAAGAATCGGCGGTGGATGGACCGCACAGACGGATTCGCAACCCGGCCAACCAAAGTCCGACCCGTTGCTAGCCTTGTGCCAAGTGCCGGCGTGGTCAAGCTGCACTGCGGGGAACCGGGCGGTCGAGCCCGCGGTCTTTGCTTGTTCAGGGAGCCGTGGCGGCTGACTGCATGGTCGAGCGAGGTTCAACCCCCATCCGGCATCCTGCGACCATCTTTCGCTCCCCCTCGAGGCATCATCATCGCCCCCGCGCCACATTCCCAGCCGCTTCGGTCATCGTCGAGTCAGCGCGTGCCCCCCGCGAGTCCGTGTCACGGGCTGGCCGTGCTCGATGGGGCGCTCCGAATCGCGCGGGCGCAACGGCACTGGCATGAGTCGCCGGTCGAGCCGGCACAGCGGCGACTGGCGTGGGTCCTGGCGCTGCTGTTGCACGGCTTGTTCGCGCTGCTGACGTGGCATGCGATGCGGCCGGCCGCCTCTGCGCCGCAGGCGGCCGTGCCGGAGGAGATCATGCAGGTGCGTCTGATCAGCAACAGCACGCGCGCTGCGTACGCCCCGCCACCACCACTTGCGCCACCGCCACCGCCTGCACCGCGACCGCGGCAACAGCCCGCGCCACCCGCGAAGAACGCGCTGGTGGTGCAAACGCCACCCGCGCCTGCGCCCAGGCTGTTTGACGAGTACGGCCAGCCGCTGCTGCCGGCGACCGCCGCCAGCGCGCCGATGCCCGGCTATGTGCAGCGCATGCCGCAGGGCGATACGCAGATCATGCAGCACGACAGTCCGGTCACATATCGCGCCACGCGCTTGGAGAAAGACTGGGATCGGGGCGACGATGCCATCGACAGGGCCCTGCAGAAACTGGTGGACAAGACCACCGTGCATAAAACCATCCATCTGCCTGGCGGCATGCGTATCCATTGCGCCATCTCGCTGGCCATGCTTGCCGGTGGCTGCGGCGGCGACCCTCCACCGCCACCATCGGCCAAGGATGGCGATGAGCGCCTCAACATGGCACCGGCGCAATCGCTCGACGACCGTGTGCACGCGCCCAAGCCGCCCAGTGTGCAGGCGTGCATCGCGATGTATCGTGCCGGCAAGCCACTGGCCTACGGTTGCCCGGTGGACACGCGTGAGCGCGCGGTCGACGCCGGGCTGCGCGAACGTGGCGCGAAGGGCTCCTAGCCGCTCTGGGCCATGCTCGACGCAAGCCCATGCGTGCCCGTTACACTGGCCGCATGCCCTTGCCGCCGCCGGATTCCGCCCCCGCAGGTCGTGCCGCCGACCCCGCGCGGATCGTGCCGGACTCGCCGCTGGCCGCGGCCACCCGCGGCCGGGTTTACCAGCAGCACGCACGTTCGCAGCCACACGAACGCGGCCGGCGCGTGCTGGCGATGGCGGGCACGCTCGCGGTGCATCTATTCTTCCTGTTCGGCTTCGTGCTGGGCCCCGCGTTTAAGCCCACGCTGCCGCCACCTCCGCCGGAGCTGGCGCTGCAGGTGCGCCTGATCGAACCGTCCGAGCCGCCGCCACCGCCGCCGGTGCGCGGCACCCCGCCCAGAGAGCGTGGTCCGCGCCACCAGGGACGGCGCAGCACGTCCGCGCCACGCACCGAACCGCGCGCGAACATTGAGGCGGCTGTGGCCAGCGCGTCGCCACCGGTGCCCGCACCGGCGCTGATCGCGCAGGGCCGGCCGTCGCGCGCACCTACGCCCAAGCCGATGGCCGCGCCGCCGCCACCCCTCCTGCGGCCGTCCCTCAGC
The DNA here is from genome assembly GCA_004298505.1 of Rhodanobacter sp. Taxonomy (GTDB): domain Bacteria; phylum Pseudomonadota; class Gammaproteobacteria; order Xanthomonadales; family Rhodanobacteraceae; genus Rhodanobacter. The sequence goes on along the minus strand of SCRO01000038.1, from coordinate 9,695 downwards.
GTGCCCACCACGATTGCGAATGTCGCCACGCCAGCAGCGATGCCGAGTACGGCCAGCGAGCCGAAACCCGCGCCTACGCCGGCCGGCGTCGAAGCCGCGGCACCGACTCCGAACAATGCGGCGACCAGCGTGGTCGACCCTGCCAGCGACGTGAGTCGCGCACCGGATGCCATTGCGCAGGGCCGTGACGACGCGACCGTGGGCGAGCCTGCCGGGGTCGCCACGGCGCCACCGACGACCGCACCCACCAGCACCGGCACAGCGCCAGCGTCACCAGGTGCTGGCAAATCCGCCGACAAGCAAGTCAAGCTGCAAGGCGCGGGCAAAAGCGGCGGCGAGCAGCCTGGGGCGAGGCAGGGCGAGCCGCACGGCGCCCTCGGCGATTACGTACAACTGAAACCGCACGGCGATACCGAGATCATGCGTCACGGCGCACCGAACATTGGCTACCAGCCGACCCGCTTCGACAAGAACTGGACCCCCGAGGGCGAAAGCTCGATCGACACGGCGCTGCGCCACGCGGTGGAAAAAACTACCGTCGAGCACATCTTCCATCTGCCGCGTGGCGTGCGCGTCGAGTGCGCCGTCAAGCCACTGCTGCCGATCGCATTGTTCGGCTGCACCAATCCCGACTCGCCTGCGGCGCCGGTCTCCGCCAGGGTCTACGAGCAGCTGAACCTGGCGCCCGCCAAGCCACTGGCGCCGATGCCTGCGGCCAGCCGCGCGGCGGCGCCGGCACCCACCCCGATGCTCAGGTTCGACAACAGCGCCGAATGTGCCGCCGCCCGTGTCGCCGGCGGCCCCCTGCCGCCAGGCTGTGAGACCGACTCACTACCAGCCCGGCCGATCCATGCGCCCGCCTCGTCGTCCAGCTCATGGGTGCCGGCGAGCGATCAGTTCCAGTGAGCAGGGCTCACAGCATGCGCAGCAGTTCCTTCATCAGCGGCAACCGACGCACGCGCACGGCGCTGACACGGAACACGGCGTTGGCGAGCGCGGGGGCGGCGGTGGGCATGGCCAGGAAGCTGGCGCCGGTGGGTGTGCGGTCGCCGGGCACGGTGATGACTTCGACGTCGTTGGGCAACTGCGCCATGCTGGCCAGCGGGTAGTCCTTGTAGCTGTGCTGCTGGATCTGGCCGTTCTTGAAGGTGATCGCCGGGTCCAGCGCGGTGGACAGCGCGTCGAGGGTGGCGCCGACGACCTGGCCATGCAGCCCCAGCGGGTTGATCACGCGGCCGACGTCAACGGCGCAGACGACGCGCTGGATGGTGAGTTTCTCGCCCTGCATCGCCGTTTCGATGGCGTGTGCCACATAGGCGCCGTCGACATGCCAGCAGGCGATGCCGAGGCCGTTGACACTGCGCAACCAGTTCTTCCATCCGATGCGATCAGCAACCAGTTGCAACACATTGCGCAGCCGGCCGATGTCCAGCGTCACGCCGTTGCCCAACGGCAGCTGGCGTGGCTCGCCGAGGATGCGCAGCCGCGTTTTCAGCGGGTCCTCGCGCATCTGGTGGGCGATCTCGTCGATGAAACTTTCGACCGCGAACGCATTGCTGAGATGCGGCATGCCGCGAAACGGGCCGCGCGGTTGTGCCGACTGTTGCGCGTACCAGTCGCTGCGATAGTTCGGCACGAGTCCTGCGGGAATTTGGTCGGCGCGCAGTTCGGAGCTCCACAGGTGATCCTCGGACCCGCCGCGATGGGCCAGCGCCGAGGCGCTCGCCATGCGCTGATGCCAGCCGGTGAGCCGGCGTTTGCGATCGACGATGGCGTTGAGCTGGTGCACGCAGCCGGAGCGGTAATAATCGTGGCTGAAATCCTGCTCACGCGTCCACAACAGGCGCACCGGTACGTCGACGGCCTGGGCCAGCATCACCGCTTCGGCAACGAAGTCGTGATCGAGCCGGCGGCCGTAGCCGCCACCGACACGCGGCACGCGGATGTCGATCTGGTCGGGGGCGAGGCCGGTCAGCCGCTGCACCACGGCCCAGGCTTTTTGCGGCGCCTGGGTCGGCACGACGAGGCGGGCGCGATCCTTGTCCAGGCGTACCAGGCAATTCATCGGTTCGGCGCTGGCATGCGCAAGCCACGGCTGGAAATAGGTGGCCTCGAACCGGCGCGCGGCTTGCTTGCTGGCCGCATCGAAGTCGCCGTCGTCGCGCACGCGGGTGGTGGGCGCGGCGTGGCTGCCCAGCGTGGCGAGTGACTGCTGCTCCAGCGCGGTGCTGCTTTCGTCCTGACTGGCGCCGGGTTTCCATTCCAGCTTGAGTTGCGTGCGCCCCTGCAGTGCCGCCCAGGTGTTCTTCGCCAGCACGGCGACTGCTGGCGCGATGACCGTGCTGCCCCACGGCTGCTCCGGTTCGGGTTTGAGTTGCACGACCTTGACCACGTCCTTGACTGCGAGCGCCGCGCTGGTGTCGATGCGCGCGAGCGTGCCATCGGGCCACGGGCAGTGCACCAGCACGGCCACCAGGGCATCGCCGAGATGCTGGTCGAGCGCGTAGCGCGCCTGGCCGGTGACGATATCGTGGGCGTCGACATCGCCTGCCGGAAAACCAACCAATTGGTAGCTTGCGGCGATCTTGACCGCTGGCGCGCGTGCGGGGAGTGCAACCTGGCTGGCGTCCGCGGCGAGGCTGCCGTAGGTGACCCGACGTCCATCCGGTGCGATCACCGTGCCGGAATCGCAGCGCAACCGATTGGCCGAGACACCCAACCGGCGTGCTGCGGCCTGCATCAACAACCAGCGGGCCAGTGCGCCGACCTGACGCAGATCCCGCCATGCCGCGGGGATCGAGCCCCCGGTGCCGCCGACTTGGCGGCCGTAGGTCCAGCGCGGCTGGCCATTGTCGTTGCCGACGCCCAGGCCTAGGGCGATCACGCTGACCCGGTTCCAGTCGGCGTCGAGTTCTTCGGCGATGATGCGTGGCAGCGAGGTGGCCACGCCGGTGCCGGTATCCGGATCGCGGGCGCCGATCAGCACATTGCCGTCGCCGTCGATGCGGACATAAGCGCCGAGGTCGTGAAAATTGTCGCCCAGCAGGGCTGGTGGCAGCGGCGCGTCGGCGGCGTCGGCCGCGCGGATGCCTACCACCAGCGCGCCGGCGGCGCCGGCCATGACCTGCAAGAAGCGGCGGCGATCGAGCCGGATCGCATCGCGTGTCTTGCCTGCGCTCATGGCTGGCCCGCCTTGTCGGCGGCAACGCGCATGATCGCGCGGCGTACCCGCGTCTGGCAGCCGCAGCGGCACCGGTTCGGCAGCTGATCGATATCGTCGTCGCCGGGCTTTTTCTTGCGCCGGAGCAGGGCCACGCCGGAAATCAGCCAGCCCGGCGTGCAGTAGCCGCAGCCGATCGCGTCCTCGTCGATGAAGGCCTGCTGCAGCGGATGCAGGGTGCCGTCATTGGCGGCCAGGCCCTCCACCGTGGTCACCGACTTGTCGGCCAGCGAGCTCATCGAAAGCGTGATCGCGGAAACCGCCTTGTCCGCCACCAGCACCAGGTCCGCGCCGTTCTCGCCATGCGCGCCGGCGTACTTGGTGCCGGTCAGGCGCAGCATGTCGCGCAGGTACCACAGCAGCGGCATCTGCGGATCCCCGGTGTGCCGATAGTGCTCGCCGTTGATGTGCAGATCGATGCCTTCGCGCACGGGCTCAGGCACGATGTTGCCGGCCTGGCTGGTCGGCAGGATCTGGGCTTGCACTTGCGCCATCCATCATCTCCGCGGAGTCAATCTGGCCATTGTGGCATTGCCGGCCCCGGCGTGGGACGTGCACGGCTGAACAGCCATCGCGAGAACAAGTACCCCGGCACCCTGGCGAGCAGGAGCGGCAGGCCGATGCCGGCGTTGCGCGGATTGTCGCGCATGGTTGTCACCGCCAGGCCAGGCGACAATGTCAAGAACAATGGCGGCCCGGCACGCGGAAGCGCGTGGCGGCAATAGCAGAACAGCGTGGCCACACCGACCGCACAGGCCAGCCAGTCGCCGAAGGTGGCGCAATCCGGCAACCGCTGCAAGGTGGCAGAGGATCCAGAGCGGGCCGTTGTCGACAAGGCACACCTGAGCAGGCTCCAGGCGGACTTGCCGCGCCATAGGGCGGGCCCTGCCCGCCGGCTTTTTGTACACAGGGCCGCACAGGAGCGGCGGGCAGTGCCCGCCCTACGAGGTTCGGGGTTTGGGATGGGGTGTCTCTTCACCCCAACCCTCTCCCCAGGCGGGAGAGGGAATAATTGTGCGTTACAGGCAATTCGTTGTTCAATTGGAAGTCTAAACGGCCAAAGGTCAATTTTGTGAAAGGCGTTGCATTTGTTTTGGCGCAGCGCAACACTGGAGGGACGCCTTTTGATCGCACTGGATGCCCGTGACCTCGCCAACCTCCGCGCCCTTGCCCGCAGACGCCCCCTGGATCGTGATGAAGTTCGGCGGCACCAGTGTCGCCACCTTGCCGCGCTGGCAGAACATCCGCGAGCTGGTCGCCAGCCGCCGTGCCGAGGGCGCCCGCGTGCTGGTGGTGGTCTCCGCCCTGTCCGGCATTACCGATGCGCTCAAGCAGTTGTGCCGGCATGCCGATGGTGCCGCGCGCCACGACGCGGCGAACGCCATCGCACAACGCCATTACGAGCTGCTCGAGCACATGCATCTGGCGTTGCCGAATACCTTCAATGATCGACTCGGCGACCTGGTTCGCCTGGCGGGGGAGGGCGCGGCAGCTCACGGCGAGCTGGCCTGGAAGGCCGAAGTGCAGGCCCACGGCGAACTGTTGTCGAGCGCGCTCGGTGCGGCCTTCCTCAGCCATAGCGGTTTGCCCACGCAATGGCTTGACGCGCGCGACTGCCTCGCGGCGGTGGCCTTGCCGAATCAGAATGAGCGCACCCGGCTGCTGTCGGCGATGGTCGAGACACGGCCCGATCCGGCGTTGCACGCACGCCTGGGCGCACTGGGCGAGGTGTTCATCACGCAAGGTTTCATCGCCCGCGAGAGCCAGGGCCGCACCGTGCTGCTCGGTCGCGGTGGCTCGGATACCTCGGCGGCGTATTTTGGTGCGCTGCTGAAGGCCGCGCGGGTGGAGATCTGGACCGACGTCGCCGGCATGTTCACCGCCAATCCGCGGCAGGTGCCGGGCGCGCGTTTGCTGCAACGGCTGGATTACGAGGAGGCCCAGGAAATCGCCTCAACTGGCGCCAAGGTGCTGCACCCGCGCTGTCTGTCGCCATTGCGCGAGCCGCGTGTGCCGCTGTTGATCAAGGACACCAACCGGCCCGAGCTCGAAGGCACCGTGATCGGTCCCGAGGTGCGCGCGCACGCCCCCAGTGTCAAGGCGATCAGCGCACGCAAGGGGATCACCCTGGTGTCGATGGAATCGGTCGGCATGTGGCAACAGGTGGGCTTTCTCGCCGATGTGTTTGCGCATTTCAAGACGCATGGGCTGTCGGTGGACCTGATCGGTTCGGCCGAGACCAACGTGACAGTATCGCTCGACCCCACCCAAAACCTGCTCGACTCCGACGCGATTGCCGCGCTGGCTACCGATCTGGCCAAGGTATGTCGGGTCAAGGTGATCGCGCCGTGTGCGGCGATCACCCTGGTCGGACGCGGCATGCGCTCGTTGCTGCATACCTTGTCCGGCGTACTGGCCGAGTTCGGCCAGTTGCGCGTGCACATGATTTCGCAGTCGTCGAACAATTTGAACCTCACCTTCGTGGTGGATGAGGAAGTGGTCGATGCGTTGTTGCCGCATCTGCATGACCTGCTGATCAGCGCCGGCGCCCTGCGCACCGACGACAGCGCGCTGTTCGGTGCCAGCTGGCAGGCCTTGTACGGCAGCGGCGAACGGCCCAACGCGGCAGCCGCCTGGTGGTACGAGACAGCGCGCGCGCGCCTGCTGGCGATCGGCACCGAAGCCACCCCGCGCTATGTCTATCACCTGCCCTCCGTGCGCCATCAGGCGCGTGAGCTGAAGTCGCTGGCTGCGGTCGACCGCCTGCATTACGCAGTGAAAGCCAATACCCATCCGGCAATCCTCGGCGTGCTGTCCGGGGAGGGTTTCGGCTTCGAGTGCGTGTCGCCGGGCGAGCTGAAGTTCGTGATCGCGCATGTGCCTGCGTCGGCGCCCTTGCTGTTCACACCGAACTTCGCGCCGCGCGAGGATTACGCCTGGGCGCTGACCACCCGCGCCACGGTATCACTGGATGCACTGTATCCGCTGGAGCACTGGGGCGAGCTGTTCCGCGGTCGCGAAATCGTGTTGCGAGTGGACCTGGGCCGCGGCCTCGGCCACCACGAAAAGGTGCGCACCGGCGGCAGCGGCAGCAAGTTCGGCTTGCCGCTGGAGCAGCTGGATGCATTCTTGCGTCTGGCCGACGCACATGGCGTCATCGTGCGCGGCCTGCATGCACACCTGGGCTCGGGTATTCTCGATGCGGCGCATTGGGGCGAGGTGCATGCTCAGCTGGCCAGCCTGGCCGAGCGCATCGGCAGCGTCGGCTTCATTGACATCGGCGGCGGGCTCGGCGTGCCCTCGCATCCGGGCGAGGCGCGGCTGGACATTCCCGGGCTCGACCGCGTGCTGCGCGAAGTCAAGGCCGCCTATCCGCACTACCAGTTGTGGATGGAGCCGGGTCGTTACCTGGTTGCCGACGCGGGCGTGCTGCTGGCGAAAGTAACCCAGCAGAAGGGCAAGGGCGCGCTGCGCTACCTCGGCCTCGACACCGGCATGAACAGCCTGCTTCGCCCGGCGCTGTATGACGCCTGGCACGAGATCGTCAACCTGACCCGGCTGCATGAACCGGCCACCGCGCTGTACCAGATCGTCGGCCCGATCTGCGAAAGCGGCGACGTGCTCGGCAGCGATCGCCGCCTGCCCGAGGCACAGGAGGGCGACGTGGTGCTGATCGCTCAGGCTGGTGCCTACGGCAAGGTGATGTCCAGCCCGTACAACATGCGTGACGAGGCCGAGGAAATCATCATCGAGTGAGCCGGCTGCTTGTCCGGGTGAAAGAATGGCGATAATGGGCAACCGGTTGGAGAATGATGTGCCACAGACCATGCAACCCCGCCTGACCCAGGTGTTCCGTTTCACCCGTGCGAGCTACGCCGATGGCGTGGCGGAGCTGGCGTATGCGTTCGACGATGGCGCGGAGCTGATCGAGACGATTCGCTTTCCACAGGCGCCGGCGGTTACTGCCGAGCGGCGCGCAGCGTTCGATGCGGCGTTGAAGCTGCTGCACCTGACTGCCGGCGTCAGTTACTACAAGGCTGGCGTGCCGCCGAGGATCGAGCTGACCGACGGCCCGCTGGATGATGCCACCGCCGATCTGCTGGAAGCGCTCTACCTGCATGGGCTGGCCGAGTTTGCGTATCGCAACGGGCTGGACCTGCATGATCGCGTGGCCTTTGCGCGCGGCGCGCAGGCGCCGCCTGCCGCGTCGGCATTGAACCTTCCAAGGCGCACCCTGGTTCCCATTGGCGGCGGCAAGGACTCGCTGGTGGCGGTGGAGGCGATCAAGGCCATCGACGGCGAGGCGACTGCGGTGTGGGTGGGCAAGTCCGCGCTGATTGCCGCCTGTGCCGAGCGCACCGGGCTGCCCACGCTCAACATTCAACGCGAGCTGGCGCCGGCACTGTTCGAGATGAACCGGCTCGGTGCGTGGAACGGGCATATCCCGGTGACCGCGGTGAACTCGGCGATTCTCGCGGTGGCGGCGATCCTGTACGGCTTCGACTCGATCGCGTTCGCCAACGAACGTTCCGCCTCGGCCGCCACGCTGGAGTACGAAGGCCAGCCGGTGAACCACCAGTGGAGCAAGGGTTACGCCTTCGAGCAATTGCTCGGCGACTGGCTGCACACGCACGTCGCCAGCGACCTGGATTATTGCTCGCTGCTGCGGCCGTATTCGGAGCTGGCAATCACCCGTGCGTTCGCCAGGCTGACCCCGTACTTCGACGCGTTCTCCAGTTGCAACCGCAACTTCAGGCTGCTCGGGCCGAAGCCGGCCGACCGCTGGTGTGGACAATGCCCGAAATGCCACTTCGTGTTTCTCGCGCTGGCGCCGTTCCTGCCCAAGCCGCGGCTGCTGTCGATCTTCGGGCGCAACCTGCTGGACGATGAGAGTCAGGCCCCCGGCTTCGATGCCTTGCTGGAATACCAGGACCACAAGCCGTTTGAATGCGTGGGCGAGGGTGCCGAGGCGCGCGCCGCGATGTACGCATTGAGCCAGCGGCCGGAATGGCAGGAGGATGCACTGGTTGCGCGCTTCCGCAGCGAGATCCTGCCGCAGCTGGATGCTTCACGGCTGGCGTTGGAGCCGTGGCTGCAGCCGTCACCCGAGCATCGCGTGCCGGCACGGCTGCAGCCTGCGCTGGCAACCATCGGCTGATGGCGCGCCCTGCGTCCATCGCCGCAGGAGCCCGCTGGCGGGCGACGCGCATCCATCTCTGTAGGAGCCCGCTGGCGCGCGATGCTCTTGCGGACTCGATCAGGAGCATCGCCCGCCAGCGGGCTCCTACGAGGTCGCCTGGAGTGCCATGCGCATCGCTGAGTTGAGCGAGCGCCGCGTCGCGGTGTGGGGCTTCGGTCGCGAGGGTCGCGCCGCGCTCGCCGCGTTGCGTGAGCGGCTTGCGGCACAGCGCTTCACGCTGTTCTGTCAGCCGCCGGAAGTCGAGGTCGCGCGCGCATTCGATCCCGCGCTGGACGTGGTGGCTGGCGCGCCGGATGCCAACGCGCTGTCACAGTTCGATGTGGTGGTGAAATCGCCCGGTATTTCCGCGTACAAGCCGGCCCTGCTTGCGGCCCAGGCGCAGGGCACGGTCTTCACTTCCGGCACGGCGCTGTGGTTTGGCGAGAATCCGGACGTGCGCGTGATCGCGGTCACCGGCACCAAGGGCAAGAGCACCACCAGCGCGTTGATCGCGCATCTGGCCCGGAGCCAGGGCGTGCGCACTGCGTTGGCTGGCAATATCGGCCTGCCGTTGCTCGAGCTGCGCGCTCAGCCGGCAGAGTTGTGGGTGATCGAACTGTCCAGCTTCCAGACCGGCGAAGCTGGCCCGCTGGAACTGGGCGTAATCACCAGCCTGTATGAGGAACACCTGGACTGGCACGGCTCGCGCGAACGCTACGTCGCCGACAAGCTGCGCCTGGCCGATGTCTCGCGCCGGCTGCTGGTCAATGCACTGCAGCCGGTGCTGCTGCAGCGCACGCAAGCCCATCTACAGCGCCTGTTGTTCGGGCAGCCGGATGGCTGGCACGTGGCTGGCGACTTCATTTGTCGTGGTGCGCAGCAGGTGTTTCCGATCGCGCAACTGGCCGCACCGGGCCTGCACAACGCACTCAATGCCTGCGCCGCGCTCACCGTGCTGGAGGCGATCGGCATGGACGCGCTCGCGGCTGCTCCGGGACTGGCCCGTTTCCGTCCGCTGCCGCATCGCCTGCAAGCGCTGGGTGAACACGACGGCTGGCACTGGATCAACGATTCGATCAGCACCACGCCGCTGGCGACGCTGGCGGCGCTGGAGAGCGTGCATGGTCGCCTTGTGACCGTGTTGCTTGGCGGGCACGATCGTGGACTGGACTGGACGTCGTTCGTCGAGACGATGCGCACGGCTCCGGTGCACGCCATCGTGTGCATGGGCGCCAATGGTGGGCGGATCGCCGATGCGCTGCGTACCGCCGGCGTGGCGTGTCCGCTGGCGCTGGT
>SCRO01000005.1 GCA_004298505.1 Rhodanobacter sp. | reverse complement strand
GCCGCCGCGAACTGGCCAGGCACGTCGGCCACGAAGGCGAGAACACGAAGATCGCGATCCGCAATGTACGTCGCGACGCCTTGCAGCAGATGAAGGACCTGCTCAAGGAAAAGTTGATCACCGAGGACGACGACCGCCGCTTCGACGACGAGATCCAGAAACTCACCGATCGCGCAGTCAGGGATGTCGATGCGGTCGTCAAGGCCAAGGAAGAGGAGCTGATGGCGCTCTGAGCGCCATCACGCCCCACATGCCAGGCGCCAAAACGGTCAGGGTTCCTCGTCACGTCGCCATCGTGATGGACGGCAACGGGCGCTGGGCCAAGGCCCGGCATCGCCCACGCAGCTTTGGTCACAACGCCGGCCGCAAGGCGGTACGCGAGGTAGTCGAAGCCTGCCTGCGCGAGGGTGTGCGGGTGCTGACCCTGTTCGCCTTCTCCAGCGAGAACTGGCACCGGCCAGAGGACGAGGTCGGGGCGCTGATGAGCCTGTTCCTGCGCGCGCTGGACAAGGAAGTGGACGAACTGCACGGCCATGGCGTGCGCCTGCGCTTTATCGGCGACCTGGCGGCATTCGACGAACCACTGCGCCAGCGCATGCGCGCGGCGATGACGCACACGGCGGGCAACGATGCGTTGCACATGAACGTGGCGGTGAGCTACGGCGGCCGCTGGGACATCGTGCAGGCCACCCGCCAGGCCGCCGCCGCCGTGGCCCGTGGCGAACTGCGTGCCGAAGAGATCGATGAAGCGCGGCTGGGCCAATGGATGAGCCTGGCCGAGCTGCCGTCACTGGACCTGTTCATCCGCACCGGCGGCGAACGCCGCATCAGCAACTTCCTGCTGTGGCAGGTCGCCTACGCCGAGCTGTACTTTACCGACACCTTGTGGCCCGATTTCGACCAGGCTTGCCTGCGCGAGGCCATCGAAGACTATGCCCGCCGGGAGCGCCGTTACGGTCGCACCAGCGCGCAGGTCATCACCGTCCCCTAGAGGATCCCCATGCTGCTTCAGCGCATTCTCACCGCCCTGGTGCTCGCGCCGCTGGTGATCCTGATCATCTTACTGCCGAGTACCGGCATCTTCGGCGCGATCGTCGCCCTGGCCTTCCTGGCCGCATGGTGGGAATGGGCGCAGCTCAGCGGCCTGCGCAGCCGTGGCGGATGCATCGCGCTGCTGGTGGTGACCGCCGCCGTGTTCATCATGCTCTGGCTGGTACACGACACGGCCTGGACGCCATGGCTGCTGGCGGCCGGCGTGGCCTGGTGGCTGCTGGCATGCCTGTGGCTGCGCCGTTTCGCCTATGCCGCCGCGCCGACGCACGAGAATCGGGTACTGAAGCTGATCGCCGGCGCGTTCGTGATCTTCCCCGCCTGGGTGGCGCTGGTCAGCATCCACGGCCGGGAGCCGCACGGTCACTGGTGGACTTTGCTGGCGGTACTGATCGTGTGGGCCTCGGACATCGGCGCCTATACCAGTGGTCGCACCTTCGGCAAGCGCAAACTGGCACCGCAAATCAGCCCCGGCAAAACCTGGGCCGGTGCCTACGGTGCGTTGGTCGCCGGCATCCTGGTCGCAGAAGTGGGCGGCTGGCTGCTCGGCGTACGCGGCATCGCGATGCTGGCCCTGGCCGTGCTGGCGGCGCTTACCGTGACGGTGTCGATCGTCGGCGACCTGATCGAGAGCCTGATGAAGCGGCAAGCCCAGGTGAAGGATTCAGGCAGCATCTTTCCTGGCCACGGCGGCCTGATGGATCGACTGGACAGCGTGTTCGCCGCGCTGCCGATCTTCGCCGCCGGTTTGCTGCTGATGGACATTTGACGATGCATACGGTTGCCGTTCTCGGCGCCACCGGCTCGATCGGTGGCAACACGCTGGACGTGATCGCACGCCACCCGGAGCACTTTCGCGCCACCGTGCTGACCGCGCACCGCCAGGTCGAGGCACTGGCGGCGTTGTGCGCACAGCACCGACCGGAACTGGCCGTGATCGCCGACCCGGCGCTGGAACGGGAGCTTTCGCGCCGACTGGCCGCCGCCGGGGTGTGCTGCGAAGTGGCCAGCGGCCCGGCCGCACTGACCACCGCTGCCGCTGGCAGCCTGTGCGATACCGTGGTGGCCGCAATCGTCGGCGCCGCCGGGCTGGAATCCACCCTGGCCGCGGCGCGCAGCGGCAAACGCCTGCTGCTGGCCAACAAGGAATCCATCGTGATGGCCGGCCCGCTCTTGCTGGAGGCCGTGGCTGTCGGCGGTGGCACGCTGATTCCGGTGGATTCCGAGCACAACGCGATCTTCCAGTGCCTGCCGGGAGGCCGTTCCGAGCTGGGCCGGAGCGGCGTGCGCCGGCTGCTCCTCACTGCCTCGGGTGGCCCGTTCCGCGGTCGCTCGCGGGCCGAGCTGGCCGACATCAGTCCGGCCCAGGCCTGCAAGCATCCGAACTGGGTGATGGGGCGCAAGATCTCGGTCGATTCGGCCACGTTGATGAACAAGGGTCTGGAAGTGATCGAGGCGCACCATCTGTTTGGCGCGCCGGCTGAGGCCATCGACGTGGTGGTGCACGCGCAGAGCCTGATCCATTCGATGGTCGAATATATCGACGGCTCGGTACTGGCGCAGCTGGGCAACCCGGACATGCGCACGGCGATCGCCCATGCGCTGGCGTGGCCGCAGCGGATCGAATCCGGCGTACCATCGCTGGACCTGACCGCCTGCGCGCCCCTGCAGTTCGAAGCTCCGGACCTGGCTACCTTCCGCTGTCTGGCGCTGGCCTACCAGGCACTGCGCGCCGGTGGGGATGCCCCGGCGGTGCTGAATGCCGCCAACGAAGTCGCAGTCGAGGCGTTTCTGGCCGGTGCATTGCCGTTCCTGTCGATCGCCGACGTGGTCGAGGCCGTGCTTGCGGAACTGCCGGCGCAGGCCGTGGTCGATATCCAGACCCTACTGGAGCGCGACCAGTTGGCCCGCGAGGCCGCCCGGCGCATGTTGCGCAATGCTTGCTGATATTCTTGTCCTGATGTCTTTCCGCTGCGGTACTTGATGACTTCCTTTTTCGGCTCGGTGTTCTGGTTGCTGGTCACGCTTGGCGTGCTGGTGACATTTCATGAATTTGGCCACTACTGGGTCGCGCGCCGCTGTGGGGTCAAGGTGTTGCGCTTCTCGATCGGCTTCGGCAAGGCAATCTGGAAACGCGTCGGCCGCGACGGCACCGAATACTGGATCGCGGCAATTCCGCTGGGCGGCTACGTGAAGATGCTCGACGCCCGCGAAGGCGAGGTCGATCCGGCGCTGCGCGACCAGGAGTTCACCGGCAAGTCGGTATGGAAACGCATCGCCATCGTGGCGGCCGGGCCCGGCTTCAATGTGATCTTCACGATCGCGGCGCTGTGGCTGATGTTCATGCTCGGGCGCAGCGACTTCGCACCGATCGTGACCGCCGCGCCACAGAGCATCGCAGCCGCGGCTGGCATCCAGCCGGGCGACCGCATCCTCAGCGTGAACGGGCGCGATGTCTCGACCTGGAGCGACTCGATGGACGCGATCGGCAACGCCCTGCTCGCATTGACCCCGACGCCACTGACCGTACGTGATCGCAACGGGCAGACACGCCAGGTGCTGCTGCCCCTGAATCAATTGCCTGCCGGCAAGCCGATCGACCAGTACTTCGACAAGCTCGGCCTGCATCTGGCACCGCCACCGGCGGTTGCCGGCACGGTGGAGCCGGGCCAGCCCGCTGCCCTGGCAGGTATCCGGGGCGGTGACCGGATCACCAGCGTGAATGGCCAGCCGGTGACGGACTTCGACAGCCTCGGCAAACGGGTCCAGACCAGTGCTGCCAAGTCACCTGAGCTCGCCATTGTCGTGCAGCGCAATGGTCAGCCATTGACTCTTGACGTCACCGCCAAGTGGGAGTCGATGGGCGCACAACCGGCGAAATGGATGCTCGGGATTGCACCGCCCAGACCGGAGCCAGCCACGGTGCAATACGGCCCGCTCAGGGCATTCGGCGCGGCGCTCACCAGCACCTGGCGCAATACGCGGCAGACCTTCAGCATGATCGGCGAAATGCTCAGCGGCCACGCGTCGACCAAGAACCTCTCCAGCGTGATCGGGATCGCCCAGTACGCCAATGCCTCGGCGCACATGGGGCTGGCCTGGTTCCTGCAGTTCCTGGCGATGGTCTCGCTCAGCCTGGCGATCCTGAACCTGTTGCCGATTCCGGTGCTGGATGGCGGGCACCTGCTGTATTATGTGATCGAACTGGTCAAGGGCAGCCCGGTTAGCGAGCAGGTGATGGTCATCGGCCAATACATCGGACTGGTGTTGCTGTTCAGCCTGGTCGGGTGGACGCTGTTCAACGACATCCAGCGTACCTTGCTATCGTGATGCGAATCACGATCGTCCTCGACCCGGCGATCCCTCGGCCTGCGCCAGCGGCGTGTGTACGTGTGGGCACGGTGGACAGCGTATTGCTTACTTTCTCGGCAGGCTTCGTACCTGCTGCATGCCTTGATGGAGCGGCCGCGCTGGCCGTTGCATCGAAATAACCCAACGGAACCGACGATGAAGCGTATCGCCGCGCTGATCCTGCTTGCCTCCCTCTCCATCAATGCGTTGGCGTTTGAGCCCTTCGTGGTCTCCGACATCCGTATCGACGGCCTCAGCCGTATCTCGGCCGGCACGGTATTCAACTACCTGCCGGTGAACAAGGGGGATCGGCTCACCAATGACGAGGCCCAGCGTGCGATCCGGGCCTTGTATCAGACCAAGTTCTTCAGCAACGTCGAACTGGACCGCGATGGCAACATCCTGGTGATCAAGGTGGTCGAGCGACCATCGATCGCCAAACTGACGATCCGCGGCAACCACGACATCAAGACCGACGACCTGAAGAAGGGACTCAAGCAGACCGGCATCGCCGAAGGCGAGACCTTCGACCGGCTGGCCATTGACGGCGTGCAGCAGGAGCTGGTCCGGCAGTACTACAACCGCGGCAAATACAACGTCTCGGTCAAACCGCACGTAACCCGGCTCGATCGCAACCGCGTTTCGATCGACATCGAGATCCGCGAGGGCAAGGCCGCCAAGGTCCGCGAGATAAACATCCTCGGCAACCACGCGTTCACCGACAAGCAGATCCGCGACAATTTCGAGTCCGGCACGCCGGGCCTGATGTCGTGGTACTCCAAGAACGACCAGTATTCGCGTGAGAAGCTTTCCGGGGATCTGGAAAAGCTGCAGTCGTATTACATGAACCGCGGTTACGCGGACTTCGGCGTCGATTCCACCCAGGTGGCAATCTCGCCGGACAAACGCAACATGTACATCGACGCCAGCATCAAGGAAGGCGACATCTACAAAGTCAGCGCTGTGCATCTGCTCGGCAACCTGATCCTGCCCGAGTCGAGCATGCGCAAGCTGGTGTTCGTCAAGAACGGCGACACCTTCAACCGTGCCGCCATCGAGCAAAGCAGCAAGACGATCAAGGCGGTGCTGGCCAATATCGGCTATGCCTACGCCAAGGTCACCCCGATCCCGAAACTAGACAAGGACAAGCACACGGTCGACCTGACCATGTACATCGAGCCGGGCCAGCGCGTGTATGTGCGCCGGGTGATCTTCCAGGGCAACACCAAGACCGAGGACAACGTGATGCGCCGCGAAATGCGCCAGCTCGAAGGCTCGATGTATTCGCAGGCAGCGATCGATCGCTCCAAGGTCCGCCTGCAGCGGCTGGGCTACTTCAAGAAGGTCGACATCGACAAGAAGCTCGTGCCCGGCACCCAGGACCAGGTGGATGTCACTGTCAAGGTCGAGGAACAGTCTTCCGGCAGCGTGCAGTTCGGTGTGGGCTACTCGCAATACGCCGGCATCATCCTGAACGCGTCGCTGAGCCAGAACAACCTGTTCGGCACCGGCGACAGTTTCTCGGTAAGTGGTACGCGCAGCACGTACCAGACCAGCTTCGGGGTCAACTACTACAACCCGTACCTGACCGACAACGGCATCGGCATCGGTTACAGCGTCAACTACTCCAACACCGACTACGGCAATACCACCTTTGCCAACTACAGCACCAGCGCCAAGGGATTCTCCAGCTACCTGGCCATCCCGATCAGCGAAACCGACGGTGTGCGGGTCGGCCTGGGCATCAGCAGCAACAAGGTCAACCTGTTTCCTGGCTTCAGCCCGCTGGTGCTGATCGATTACCAGAATGAAATCGGCAACAAGACCATTCATTCGTGGACCGGCACGCTGGGCTGGAATCACGACACCCGCAACGGCTTCTGGGCGCCAACCCGAGGCGGGCTGATCTCTACGCAGGCCGACGTCACCCTGCCCGGCTCGACCGTGCAGTACTGGAAACTGACCGCCGAGGCCAACCATTACTGGCCGGTCGGCAAGGGCTTTGTGCTGTATCTCGATGGCCAGGTCGGCTACGGCAAGACCTACGGCAGCAACGGTATCAGCGATCAGGCCTTCGAAGCGCTGAAGGCCACTTATGCGGCTGGTGGCCTGCCCGCGCCGGTCGATATGCGCCAGGACTTTCCGTTCTTCGCCAACTTCTACGCCGGTGGTGTACGCGACGTGCGTGGATTCCAGGACAACACACTGGGGCCACGTGTCTGCATCGGCGGCAGCGTGCCGACAACCAACGGCCTGTGCGAGTTCGGCAGCTACGCGCAGCCCATCGGTGGTGCATTCAAGGTACTCGGAACCGCCGAACTCTACATACCGTTGCCGTTCCTGAAGGATGTCAACACCGCGCGCGTGTCCCTGTTCACCGACGTCGGCAATGCCTACAAGGACTACCAGAGTTTCAACGCCAGCGACCTGCGTGCCTCGGCCGGTGTCTCGCTGCACTGGCAGGCTCCGATCGGCCCGCTGATCATCAGCCTGGCGGTGCCGTTCCGCGCGCAACCGTCCGACAGCCACTACGAGGAACGCATCCAGTTCACCTTCGGCAGTCAGTTCTGATCCGGAAAGCGCGGCCACGCTCGCGCTTTCCGTTTCCAGGCCGGCCGGCACGCGGCGTCACGCCCTACAATGACCCCCACAGTCCGGAGCAGGCATGAATGCAATCCACTATTCCGTAGCCGAGCTGGCCGAGCGGTTCGGCCTGGGCATCCACGGCGATGCCGCACGCGTGGTGATGGGCGTCAGCACCCTGAAAAGCGCCGACGACACCAAACTTGGCTTCCTGTCCAACGGCAAGTACACCGCGCAATTGCTCTCCACCCGCGCTGGCGTGGTGGTCCTGCGCCAGGAAAATCTTGCCGACTGCCCCACTACGGCTCTGCTCGCGAGAGACCCTTACGTAGCCTACGCGCGGATCGCCGCGCTGTTCGAGCGCCTGCCTGTCGCCCCCGCCGGCGTGCATTCCAGCGCCGTGGTCGCAGCTGATGCCCGGGTGAGCACCAGCGCCAGCGTCGGTCCATGCTGCGTAATCGAAGCGGGTGCGGTAATCGAGGATGGCGCCATCCTCGGGCCGCACTGCATCGTCGGCGAGGGCTGCACCGTCGGCGCACAATCGCGGCTGGTGGCCAGGGTCACCCTGGTCACGCGGGTGACTCTCGGCCGACGCGTGCTGATACACCCCGGCGCGGTGATTGGCTCGGACGGCTTCGGCCTTGCCTTTGACCGTGATGCCAGCGACCACGGCGGTTGGGTCAAGCTGCCGCAGCTTGGTGGCGTGCGTATCGGCGACGACTGCGAGATCGGCGCCAATACCACGATCGACCGCGGCGCGCTGGACGACACCGTGCTGGAGGAGGACGTGCGCCTGGACAACCAGATCCAGATCGCCCACAACGTGCATGTCGGCGCGCATACCGCGATGGCCGGCTGCGCTGCGGTCGCGGGCAGCGCGAAGATCGGCCGCTACTGCATGGTCGGCGGCAATGCCGGCGTACTCGGTCATCTGGAACTGGCTGACCGGGTTACCATTACCGCCAAAAGCCTGGTGACGCACTCGATTCGCGAGGCTGGCGAGTATTCATCCGGCACCCCATTGCAGGAAAATCGCCTGTGGCGCAAGAACGCAACACGCTTCAAGCATCTGGACGAGTACGTGCGCCGATTGTCGGCGCTGGAGAAGGACAGCAACCATGAATGATCAAGTCGGCGCCATGACCATGCCGATCAATGTCGCGCAGATCCAGAAGCTGCTGCCGCACCGCTATCCATTCCTGCTGGTGGATCGGGTGGTCGAGATCGTGCCCGAGGTAAGCGTGGTGGCACTGAAGAACGTCACGATCAACGAGCCGTTCTTCAACGGCCACTTCCTCGGTCATCCGGTGATGCCTGGTGTACTGATCGTCGAGGCGATGGCGCAGGCTGCCGGTCTGCTGACCCAGATCAGTCGCCGCCTCAAGGGAGACGAGGGCAGTCCGCTGTTCTATCTGGTCAAGGTGGACAACGCGCGCTTCAGCGCACCGGTGGTGCCCGGCGACCAGTTGCGCATGGAAGTCCGGCTGAAGCGCGAGATGCGCGGCATGGGCCTGTTCCTGGCGCGTAGCCTGGTCGATGGCAAGGAGGTTGCCAGCTGCGAATTGATGTGCGCCGCGAGGGCCGAAGAGTGAGCCACGCCGAGCCGATCCACCCCACCGCAGTGATCGACCCCTCCGCCATCATCGGCGCCAATGTCAGCATCGGCGCCTACAGCGTGATCGGCGCCGAAGTGGAAATCGGAGACGGCACGGTGATCAGCCCGCACGTGGTGATCGAAGGCCCGACCCGGATCGGACGCGACAATCGCATCGCGCAGTTCGCCTCCCTCGGTGGCGACCCACAGGACAAGAAATTCGCCGGCGAGCGCACCGAACTGGTGATCGGCGAACGCAACCTGATCCGTGAATTCGTCACCATCAACCGCGGCACCGGCGAGGGCGGCGGCGCCACCCGGCTGGGCAACGACAACTGGATACTGGCCTACGTGCACATCGCGCACGATTGCCAGATCAGCAACCACGTGGTGTTCTCCAATTATTCCGCGCTGGCCGGTCACGTCGAGATCGGCGACTGGACGATCCTCTCCGGCTATTCCGGCGTGCACCAGTTCTGCAAGGTCGGCGCGCATGCCTTCATCGGCATGGGCTGCCTGGTCGGTCACGACGTGCCGCCGTTCGTGATGATGGCGAATGAGCAGCACGGTCGACCGCGCGGCATCAACAGCGAGGGCCTGAAGCGTCGTGGCTTCGACAGCACCCGCATCGCGGCAATCAAGCGCGCCTATCGCATCCTCTACATGGCTGGCTTGTCGCTGCCCGAAGCACGCGAGAAACTGGCCGAACAGGCCCGCGAGAGCGAGGACGTTCGCGCGATGCTGGAATTCCTCGATCACAGCGAGCGAGCGCTGGCGCGCTAGGCGGGGGATCGGGAATGGTCAATAGCCAAAACACAAAGCAGACCAAGGTTTGCGCGCTCGCCATGCCAATGACGTCATGACCGTGACCGATCAGCCAGCGCCGGACAATCAGGCTTCTGCAATTCCCGATTCCCGATTGCCCCTTCCCGGCTCCCCCACCATCGCCCTCCTCGCCGGCGAAGATTCCGGCGACCAGCTTGGCGCCAACCTGATTGTCGCGCTGCGCCAGCGCTATCCGCAGGCCCGCTTCGTCGGCATTGGTGGTGCGCGCATGCAGCATGAAGGCTTCGAATCCTGGTACGACATTCGCGAACTTTCGTTGTTCGGATTCAGCGAGGTGATCAGCCACCTGCCGCGGCTGCTGCGCCTGCGCCGATCGCTGGTCGCGCGGCTGCTGCAAGCCAGGCCGGTCGTGGTGGTCGGCATCGATGCGCCGGATTTCAACCTGGGTGTTGAGCGGCGACTCAAGCAGGCAGGCTTGCGCACCGTGCACTACGTCAGCCCGTCAGTCTGGGCCTGGCGCGAAAAGCGCGCCGAGAAGATCGGGCGCAGCGCCCATCGCGTACTTTGCCTGTTCCCGATGGAACCGGCGATCTACGCCAAGCACGGCATCGATGCGCGGTTCGTCGGCCATCCGCTGGCCGACCACTTCGCGTTGGTGGCCGATCGCGTCGGCGCGCGGGACGCACTGCAACTGCCGCAACAGGTACCGGTGCTGGCCGTGTTGCCGGGAAGCCGCCTGTCCGAGGTGAAGCGACTGGGCCAGATTTTCCTGGACGCGGCCAGTCGGGTCGCCGCTGTCCTGCCCGGGCTGCGCATCGTGATTCCTGCGGCCAACCCGCGGGTGCACGCACGCGTGCAAGCGTTGCTCGCAGCGACTCCAGCTAATGGCTCCGCGCCGCTGCTGCTGGACGGTCAGGCACACGAAGCGATGCTGGCCGCCGACGTCGTGCTGCTCGCCTCCGGCACCGCCACGCTGGAGGCGATGCTGGCCAAACGGCCGATGGTGGTGGGTTACCGCGTGACGCCCACCAGCTACCGGATCGCGCGTGCGCTGAAGATGCTGAAGACCGAGGTGTATTCCCTGCCCAACATCCTGGCACGCGCCAGCGGGCTGGGCGAGGACCTGCTGGTGCCCGAGTTGATGCAGGACGACTGCACCGCGAAAAACCTGGCTGCCGCCACACTGGACTTGTTCAAGGACAGCGAACGGCGTGGCGCGATCGTCGCAACCTTCGAGCACCTGCATCAGGAACTGCGCGGCGGCCTGGAAGGGCATGCGGCGGATCGCGCAGCTGCGGCGATTGCCGAGCTGATCAATGGTCGGGAAAGTATCGGTGAGTAAGTTTCAGGGCCGCACCGGCCCCTCACCTCAATCCTCTCACCAGGGCGGAATAGTAGAGGCCCCGGAATTCGAGTGGAGCGCGAGCATTCGCGTGGCTGGAGTCGACGAGGCAGGCCGCGGCCCACTGGCCGGTCCGCTGGCGGTGGCCGCGGTGATGCTCGATCCATCCCGGCCGATCAGCGGGCTCAACGATTCGAAGAAGCTCAGCGAGGCGCGTCGCGAGGTGCTCTTTGCGCAGATCATCGAACGTGCACTGGCCTATTGCATCGTGCTGGTCGAGCCGGAGGAGATCGATCGTCTGAACATCTTCCAGGCCACCATGGCTGGCATGAGCCGCGCCGTCGCTGGCCTGGTTCCGGCCGCCGCGGAGGCGTTGATCGACGGCAACCAGCTGCCGCGGGACCTACCCTGCCGTGGTCGTGCAATCATCGGTGGCGACGCGCTGGAACCGGCAATCAGCGCTGCCTCGATCCTGGCCAAGGTCACCCGCGATCGCCTGATGGTGAAACTCGACAGTGTGCATCCGGGCTACGGCTTTGCCACACACAAGGGCTATCCGACCGCGGCCCACCTGGTGTCGCTGCGGCAGCTCGGGCCATGCGTGCAACACCGGCGCAGCTTTGCGCCGGTGCGTGTACTGCTGGATCAAGGCCGCCTTTTCTGAACCATCAAGTGACCAAGTGACAGTCGGCACCGGCATCCAGGGCGCGCACCGTGCATTGACCGGCCACCGGGACGAGGCCGCCACGTGCTTCGCGCAAACCTTGCACAAGTCAATCTTGCCGCTACGCGCAGCGCCGGGTAGCCTGCACGGATACCGCGCGTAGATCGGCATGACCGTCAGCTTTACCCACCTGCACCTGCACAGCGAATACTCGCTGGTCGACTCGACCATCCGCATCAAGGCGCTGGTCGCCGCCTGCGTGCGCGACGGCATTCCGGCGGTGGCGCTGACCGACGAATCCAACATGTTCGCGCTGGTCAAGTTCTACAAGGCCTGCAACGCGGCCGGCATCAAGCCGATCGGCGGCTGCGACCTGCACATCTCGGCGCCGGACGATCCGCGGCCATGGCGACTCACGTTGTTGTGCCAGAACCGCGACGGTTACCTCAATCTGTCGCGGCTGGTCTCGCGGGCCTGGCAGGAAGGCCAGCATGGCGGCCGCGCGCTGGTCGACGCCGGCTGGTTGCAGGGCAGTGCCTGCAGCGGTCTGATCGCCTTGCTTGGACGTGACAGCGAGATTGCGCGGATCGCCATGAACCAGGGCAGCGACGCCGCGCTGGCAAGACTGCGCCCGCTCGTGCAACTGTTCCCGGACCGGCTGTACCTCGAACTCACCCGCTGCGGCCGCGACGGCGAGGAGCACTGGAACACCGCCGCGCTGCTGCTGGCGGCCGAACTCGGCCTGCCGGTGCTGGCCAGCAACGACGTGCGCTTTCTCACGCAGGACGACTTCGACGCGCACGAAGCCCGCGTATGCATCAACCAGGGCCGCGTCCTGGCCGACCCCAAGCGCCCGCATGACTACAGCAACCAGCAATACCTGAAGACGCCCGAGGCGATGGCTGCACTGTTCGCCGACATCCCCGAGGCGCTGGAAAATACCGTCGAGCTGGCGAAACGCTGCACCCTGGAGCTTGCGTTCGGCACCTATTACCTGCCCGATTTCCCGGTACCGGAGGGCCACGACCTCAATAGTCACATCCGTGAACTCTCCCGCCAGGGCCTGCACAAGCGTCTGGCGAAAGCACCGCTGGCCGCTGGTCACACGCTGGTGGACTACGAGGCGCGGCTGGAACGCGAGCTGGACGTCATCATCGAGATGAAGTTTCCCGGCTACTTCCTGATCGTGGCCGACTTCATCAACTGGGCCAAGCAACACGGCATCCCGGTCGGCCCCGGCCGTGGCTCGGGTGCCGGTTCGCTGGTCGCCTGGGCGCTGCAGATCACCGACCTCGACCCGCTGCAGTTCAACCTGCTGTTCGAGCGCTTCCTCAACCCCGAACGTATCTCGATGCCGGACTTCGACATCGACTTCTGCATGGATCGGCGCGACGAGGTGATCGACTATGTCGCGCGCAAGTACGGTCGCGACAAGGTCAGCCAGATCATCACCTACGGCTCGATGGCGGCGAAGGCGGTGCTGCGCGATTCCGGCCGCGTGCTCGGCATGCCCTACGGCCAGGTCGACCGGCTGGCCAAGATGGTACCGCCACGCCCGCTCGACCTCACTCTGTCCGATGCGCTGGGCCGCTCGGAGAAGTCGAAGAAGGAAACCGATCGCGTCGTCAAGGAATTCTGCGAGGCCTACGAGCGCGACGAAGAAGCCCGCGCGCTGATCGATCTCGCGCTGAAACTGGAAAATCTCACCCGCAACGCCGGCAAGCATGCCGGCGGCGTGGTCATCGCCCCCACGCCGCTTACCGATTTCTCGCCGCTGTACTGCGAAGCCGGCGGCGCTGGCGTGGTGACCCAGTACGACAAGGACGACGTGGAGGCCGTCGGCCTGGTGAAGTTCGACTTCCTCGGCCTGCGCACACTGACCATTATCGACTGGGCGGTGAAGGCGATCAATATGCGCCGCGCGAAGACCGGCGAAGCGCCGCTGGACATCTCGCAACTCCCGCTGGACGATCCCAAGTCGTATGAGCTGCTGAAGAAGGCGCAGACCGTCGCCGTGTTCCAGCTCGAATCCTCCGGCATGCAGCGCATGCTGAAGGACGCCAAGCCCGACCGCTTCGAGGACATCATCGCGCTGGTGGCGTTGTATCGCCCGGGCCCGATGGACCTGATCCCCAGCTTCATCGCGCGCAAGCACGGCCGCGAGGAAGTGGAGTACCCCGACCCCCGTGTCGAGCCAATCCTGCAAGAGACCTACGGCATCATGGTCTACCAGGAGCAGGTGATGCAAATGGCGCAGATCGTGGGCGGCTACTCGCTCGGCGGCGCCGACCTGCTGCGCCGCGCGATGGGCAAGAAAGACGCCAAGAAGATGGCCGAGGAACGTGCGAAGTTCCGCGACGGCGCGGCACACGACGGACTGACGGGCGAAAAAGCCGACACCATCTTCGACCTGATGGAAAAATTCGCCGGCTACGGCTTCAACAAGTCGCACGCGGCCGCCTATGCGCTGGTTTCCTACCAGACCGCGTGGCTCAAGGCGCATTATCCGGCCCAGTTCATGGCCGCGACAATTTCCGCCGACATGGACAACACCGACAAGGTGGTGACCTTCCTCAACGAAGCGTGCGCCCTCGGCATCACCGTGCAGCCACCCGACGTCAACGCCTCCGAATACATGTTCGTGGCGATCGAGCCCAAGGTCATCCGGTATGGTCTGGGCGCGATCAAAGGCGTCGGCCACGGTGCGTGCGAGGCCATCGTCGCCGAACGCGTCCACGGTACCTACACCGACCTGGCCGATTTCTGTCGCCGCGTCGATCCGACCAGGCTCAACCGGCGCGTGCTCGAAGCGCTGATCCTCTCTGGCGCGCTCGACGCCCTGGCGACCACACGTGCCAGCCTGATGCTGCAACTGCCGGATGCGATCAAGGCCGCCGAGCAGTATTTGCGCGACCGGCAGTCCGGTCAGAACGACATGTTTGGCCTAGCCACGGGTGCCGCCACACCGGTATTCAGGATCGATCTGCCAAGCGCACCGGAATGGCCGCTGGAGCAGCGCCTGCAAGGCGAGCGCGACACCTTAGGCCACTATCTTTCCGGCCATCCCACCGATCCGTGGAAGGACGAGCTGGCGCAGTTGTCGACCTGTCCGCTCGGCGAAATCATCGACCGCTATCAACCGCCGAAGCCACGCAAGAGTGACGACGACAACAACCGGTTCCGGCGCGGTCCGGATACGCCGTGGACCGTCGCCGGCATGGTCGCCGCCGTGCGCAAGCGGGGCGACAGCGACGCCTTCGTGCGGCTGGAGGATGGTGATGGCAGCATCGAGGTGAGCTTCTTCGGCGAGCTCTACCAGCAGGTGGCACCCCTGCTGACCCGTGGCGAAATCCTGATTGTCGACGGTGGCCTGCGTATCGACGAGTTCTCCGGCGGTGGCTTTCAGGTGCGCGCGCGCAGCGCCTGCTCATTGGCCGATGCCTGCCGCAAGCATGCACGCCTGCTGCAGTTGAAATTGAATGGCATCCGCCCGGATTTTGTCGAACAGCTGCAGCGCGCGCTGGCTGGCTACCGTGGCGGCCGCACCAGCGTCACTCTGTACGGTTACCGCAACCGTAGCGCGCAGGCCGATCTCGAACTCGGCGAGGCATGGCGCGTGGATGCCATCCCCGACCTGCTGCGCGCCGTGCGCGCACTCCCCGGTGTACAGACCGCACGACTGCGCATCGTCAAGCAACCGGATTCGTAGGAGCGTACCCTGTGCGCTCCTGTATCTTCCCGCTCGCTCCAGCTTCGTAGGGCGGGCACGGCCCGCCGGCCCTGTCGCGAGGTGATGCAAGAGCGGCGGGCATTGCCCGCCCTACCTGACTGCTCACTCATAGGAGTCCGCTCGCGGGCTCCTACGGTTTTCTGCGTTCCATCATCGCCTTCAGGTCCGCAAACGGATTGCCCGTCGCCAGCGGCGCCTCCTCGACCGCCATCACACCGCCGCGCACGTGATCGATATACCGCGCGTGCTCGTTATCGTGGCAGTACACACACAGCAACTCCCAGTTGCTGCCGTCGGGCGGGTTGAAGTCGTGGTCGTGGTTGCGGTGGTGCACTGTCAGCTCCTGCAGGTTCGCGCGGATGAACTCACGCGCGCAGCGACCGCACACCCAAGGGTACATTTTCAACGCACGCTCGCGATAGCCGCGTTCGCGCTGCTCGGCGTTGCGCCGTGCCTCGGCCACGATACGGTCGAGTTTGGCGTTGTCGATGGGCGGTGTGGCGGGCATGGTCGATTCCGTGGGCAGCGCGGCCGGATGGCGTGCAAGATAGCGCAATCGTGGCTCTTCACCCAGCCAGATGTCGAGTCCGTCACAATCACACGGGGGCCCTCTCGCGTTTTCCTGCAGGACGGTATACTGACCCGCTTCTGTGCCACGAGTGCCGCGAATGAACCCCAACTTCCTCGATTTTGAACAGCCCATCGCCGAACTGGATGCGAAGATCGAAGAACTTCGTCATACCAGCGACGGCCAGGCGTTCAATATCGACGAGGAGGTGGCCCGTCTGCGCCAGAAGGTGAAGGTGAAGACGGCAGACATCTTCCGCAACCTCAACTCATGGCAGACCACCCAGCTCTCGCGCCATCCGGCGCGGCCGTACTCGCTCGATTACATCGGCGTGATCTGCGAAGAATTCCACGAGCTCGCTGGCGACCGCATGTATGCCGAGGACGCCGCCATCGTCGGCGGCCTGGGCCGCATCAACGACAGGCCGGTGGTGATCATCGGCCATCAGAAAGGCCGCGACACCAAGACCAAGGTGCGCCGCAACTTCGGCATGCCGCGCCCCGAGGGCTACCGCAAGGCATTGCGCCTGATGCAGATGGCCGAGCGCTTCGACCTGCCATTGCTGACCCTGATCGACACCCCTGGAGCCTACCCGGGCGTGGGCGCTGAGGAACGCGGCCAGAGCGAGGCGATTGCGCGCAACCTGCTGGAGATGGCCGAGCTGAAGGTGCCGATCATCTGCACCGTGATCGGCGAAGGCGGTTCCGGCGGCGCGCTGGCGATCGGCGTGGGCGATCGCACCAACATGCTGCAGTACTCGACCTATTCGGTGATCTCGCCGGAAGGCTGTGCCTCGATCCTGTGGAAGAGCCCGGACAAGGTGAAGGACGCGGCGGAGGCACTCGGCATGACCGCGCCACGCCTGCTCGAGCTGGGTCTGGTTGACAAGGTCATCCGCGAGCCACTGGGCGGTGCACACCGCAATCCGCGCTCGATGGCGGTCCGCCTGAAGGCCGTGCTGCTCAAGCAACTCGACGAACTCGAAGCGATGCCCCTGCCGGACCTGCTGGAACAACGCTACCAGCGCCTGCGCAGCTACGGCGCCTATCAGGAATAGGTCCGTACACGCGTCCGCGTAGGAGCCCGCTCGCGGGCGATGCTCCTGCTCTCTGATGCACGAGGGATGATCAGATCAAAAGCATCGCCCGCGAGCGGGCTCCTACGTAGCGCTACCATGGGGCTTACCCCTTCGCTGCCGGAGCCTGTCATGGCCCATGACAAACTTGCCGTACTGATCGATGCCGACAACGCCCGCCCGGCGATTGTCGAAGGACTGATGGCCGAGGTCGCCAAGTACGGCACCGCCCACGTCAAGCGTATCTACGGCGATTGGACCAAACCCGATCTCAGTGGCTGGAAAGACGTACTGCTGCGCTATTCGATCCAGCCGATCCAGCAGTTCCGCTACACCGTGGGCAAGAACGCCACCGACTCGGCGATGATCATCGACGCGATGGATCTGCTCTACTCCGCGCGCTTCGACGGCTTCTGCATCGTCTCCAGCGACAGCGACTTCACCCGGCTCGCCTCGCGCATCCGCGAGTCGGGCCAGACCGTCTACGGCTTCGGCGAGAAGAAGACGCCCGAACCGTTCCGCACCGCCTGCGACAAATTCATCTATACCGAAGTGCTGGTGCAGGCCACCGAAGCCGAACCCAGTCCCGGCGTTAAACGGCGCAGCGCGAAGGAACTGCGCGGCGACACGCAGCTGATGAACCTGCTGCGCAATGCGATCGAGGCGGCCTCCGACGATTCCGGCTGGGCCGGGCTCGGCGCCGTCGGCAGCATCATCAACAAGCAGTCACCCGACTTCGACCCGCGTAACTATGGCTATGCCAAACTCAGCGGTCTGATCAACGGCATCGGCCTGTTCGAGACCGACGAGCGCCAGATCGGCAACGGCAAGCACTTGTACGTGCGCCCTCGCAGCAGCGGGAAGTGAACGACCCGCTGCACCGGCATCTGGACGCCGCGCTGGCGGCCGTGCCGGCCGTGCCACTGGCGGTCGCCTTCAGCGGCGGTCCTGATTCCAGCGCCCTGCTGCATGCGCTGGCGCACCTACCCGAGGCGCGCCAACGCGGCCTGCGCGCGTTGCATGTCGATCACGGTCTGCACGCCGCCAGCGCAGCCTGGGCAGAGCATTGTCGCCATTTCTGCGACTCCCTCGACGTGCCGTGTGAGGTGCTGCGCGTGCAGGTGGATCAAGCCGGCGGCAGCGGACTGGAAGCTGCCGCACGCGACGCACGCCATGCCGCGCTTGCCGATCAGCTGCGCGCGAACGAATACCTGTTGTTCGCCCATCATCGTGACGACCAGGCCGAGACCGTCCTGTTGAAACTGTTGCGCGGTGCCGGCCCGGAAGGCCTGGGCGGCATGCGTGCCTTGCGTCGGTTCGGGCCGGGCCGGCTGTGGCGGCCCGTGTTGGACCTATCGCGCGCACAGCTGCGCGACTACGTGGACACGCACCGGCTCGATTGCATCGACGACCCTTCCAACGCCGACACCCGGCTGGCGCGCAATCACCTGCGCCACGAGATTCTGCCGCGGCTCGCCGCCCACTGGCCGCAGGCGGTCGACTCGATCGTGCACAGCGCCGCGCTCAGCCGTGCCGCGGCCGCGGCACTGCGCAGCCAATGGCTGGCTGTCTTTGGCGACTTGCATGATCCCGCCAGCGGCAGCCTGGATGCGCCTGGCTGGCTGGCGCTGATGCCGGCGCTGCGCGAACCGCTGCTTGACCACTGGCTGCATGCGCGCGGTCTGTCCGCGCCCACCACCGCGCAGCGGCGGCAGATCGAACGTCAATGCGGCGCACGCGCGGGCCGGCTGCCGTGCATCCGTTGGGGCGATGTCGAGCTGCACATCTGGAAGCAGCGGTTGTGGGCACTCCCGGCACAATTGCCGCTGCCCACCGACTGGCAGCAGGACTGGCGCGGCGAGCCGCTGATCCTGCACGATGGTGGCAAGTTGGCGCTGGACATTGCCGATGCCCGGCTCGCCACGCCGCTACGCGTACGCCTGCGCCGCGGTGGCGAGCGCATCAAGCCCGCTGGCGACGCGCACACGCGTGAACTGCGCGATCTGTTCCAGCAGGCGCAGCTGCCTCCGTGGCAGCGCAACAGTTGTCCGCTGCTGTATGCCGGCGACGAGCTGGTCGCCGTCGCCGATCGCTGGCTCAGCACGCGCGGAACCGACATCTTCGATCGTGTCGCGGCACGACCACGCTGGCGAGCGGGACGCTGATCCAGGTCGCGCCAACCCTGTCTTGCCACCCTGCCGATTGATTCCCGGCGCCCGCTGCGCTAGTTTGGCGGCCCATGGACAAGACCGCTCCCGCTCCCGCCGCCGACTTTGAACACTCCCTCGACGAGCTGGAGCAACTGGTCGCAAAGATGGAGGGCGGCGAATTGAGTCTGGACGAATCGCTGGCCTCGTTCGAGCGCGGCATCGGTTTGTTCCGCCACTGCCAGCAATCGCTGCAACAGGCCGAATTGCGCGTGCGGCTGCTGCTCGATCCCGAAGCCCCCGACAGCACCGAACCGTTTGAACCCGAACCCTGAGTCCACCGAGCTCGGCCCTGCGCTGCAGTCACTGATCCAGCGCGCCGAGCAGGCGCTGGCCCGCCATCTGCCGCCGGTCGAGCACGCCCCCGCCGAGCTGCATCGCGCCATGCGCTATGCCGTGCTCGGCGGTGGCAAGCGGCTGCGCCCGCTGCTGGTCTATGCTGCAGCGGATGTGCTGGGCGAGCGCGGCCCGTCGCTGGACGCAGCCGCCTGCGCGGTGGAACTCATCCACGCCTACTCGCTGGTGCACGACGACCTGCCGGCGATGGATGACGATGCGCTGCGTCGCGGGCGAGCGACCTGCCACGTCGTGTTCGGCGAGGCGATGGCGATACTCGCCGGCGACGCCTTGCAGGCGCTGGCGTTCGAACTGCTGGCCGATGAGCGTGCCGGCCACGTGGAAGCGGCCGTGCGCATCGCGATGCTGCACGTGCTGGGTCGTGCCTGCGGCGCCGAAGGCATGGCCGGCGGCCAGGCGCTGGACCTGGCCGCCGTGGGACAGTCGCTCAGCCTGGCCGAACTGGAACACATGCATGCGTGCAAGACCGGGGCGCTGATCCGCGCCTCGGTGCAACTCGGTGCCCTCGCTGCCGGTACGCCGAGCGATGGCGCGCTCAAGGCACTGGACGACTACGCCAGTGCCGTCGGTCTGGCCTTCCAGATACGCGACGATATCCTCGACGTGGAAGGCGAAGCGGCGGTGATCGGCAAGACCGTGGGCAAGGATGCCGCCGCCGCCAAGCCCACGTTCCCCTCGATCATCGGACTCGACCCCTCGCGCGCCAGGCTGGTCGAACTGACCGATGCCGCGCTGATTGCAATCGCGCCGTGGGGCGAACGTGCCGCGTTGCTGCGCGAGCTGGCGCACTATTCGGCCAACCGCCGGAACTGAAACGGGAGGACAGCCTGATCGCCGCCGTCCAGTCGTCATTGCGGCAGCGTCGTTACTTGACCAGTCGCAAGGCGAACGGATAACGGTACAGCACGCCCTCGTTCGCCTTGATCGTGGCGATGACCACGAACACCAGCCAGAAAATCACGAGGATCGGCAACAACAGGAAGCCGACAAGGATGAACACAAGGATCCAACACACGATCGCGGCGATCAGCATGGTGATGTTGAAGTTCAGCGCTTCCTTGCCCTGGTCATTCACAAACGGCATCGTGTCCTTCTTGATCAGCCACATTACCAGTGGACCGATGACGCTACCGAGGGGAACAACCAGGCCAAACAGTGCCGACAGATGGGCGAACATCGCCCATTGCCGCTCCTCGGCAGACGGAGCACCTGGCATCGGTTCGCTCGGCGGGGGCGGAATCACGGATTCGGGTGGAACGCTCATGCGCATCTCCTCGGAAGTCGGAACGTGCGGCAACGGTTCGCCGGCCGGTCGCCGGTACTGCCGATGCTAGCAAGCATTGGCATGCCGTGCCGACTTGCGTCTTGGCCGTAGGGCGGGTAGTGCCCGCCGACTCTCCGGCGATGCACACGGCCCACGCAGGCGGACAGTGTGTCCGCCCTACGCCCAGCAGGTCACTCGCCGGCGACGGTCATGCGGTCGAGCAGGATCGAGCCGGTGAGGACGTGCGAACGTGGGTCGACATCTGTCCCCACGGCCACGATCCCGGCGAACATGTCGCGCAGGTTCGCCGCGATGGTGATGCCTTCCACCGGATAGGCAATCTGGCCGTGCTCCACCCAGAAGCCCGCTGCACCGCGCGAATAGTCGCCGGTGATGGTGGACACACCCTGCCCCATCACCTCGGTCACCAGCAAGCCGGTGCCCAAGCGCCGCAGCATGCCGGCGAAATCGGAACGCGCGCCGTCCTGCGCGCCGGATTCGACCAGCAGGTTATGCACGCCGCCCGCGTTGCCGGTGGATTCCAGCCCGAGCTTGCGCGCCGAATAGCTGCCCAGCACATAGCGCGCCAGCACGCCACCCTCGATCAACGCGCTGTCACGGGTAGCCACGCCTTCGGCGTCGAAATTACCCGAACCCTGGCCACGCGGCAGGTGCGGTCGCTCGTTGATGCTGAGCCACGCCGGCATCACCGGCTTGCCCACCTGGTCGAGCAGGAAGCTGGCGCGTCGATACAACGAGCCGCCGCTGACCGCACCGAGCAGGTGACCGATCAACCCGCGCGCCAGCTCCGGCGCGAACAGCACCGGGCATTGCCGCGTCGACAGGCTGCGCGCGCCGATCCGCGCCAGCGTGCGCTCGGCCGCCTTGTCGCCGAGCGTCTTCGCACCGATGAAGTCGCCGGCAGCGCGCACGCTGTCGTACCAGTAGTCACGCTGCATGCCGTCGTCATCGCCGGCGATCAAGGCCAGTGAGAGCGTATGCCGGGTGCCCCGCTCGCGGCCCACGAAACCGTGCGAATTCGCGTACACCGACAGACCCTGCCCGGCCTGCACGCTGGCGCCGTCGGAATTGCTGATGCCGGCATGCGCGCGTCCGGCATCCTCGATCTCGATACCCAGTTCGATCGCCCGCTTTGTGTCGATCTCCCACGGATGCCACAAGTCGAGATCGGGGAAGGCCGTGGCCATGCGTGCGGCATCGGCCAGCCCGGATGCAGGATCCTCTTCGGTATAGCGGGCGATCGCACAGGCCTGGTCGAGCGTCGCCTGGATCGAATCGGGGTTCAGGTCGGCGGTGCTGGCCGAGCCCTTGCGCTGACCGAAGTACACGGTGAGGCCGAAGCCGCGGTCGCGGGTGTGTTCGACCGTCTCCACCTCGCCCAGGCGTACGTTCACGCTCAGCCCGGTTTCGATGCTGGCAGAGACCTCGGCCTGACTGGCACCCGCGGCGCTGGCACGGCGGATCACGTCCTCGGCCAGTCCCGCGAGTCGGTCAAGATCGGCCGCACTGCGGTCCTGGCTGATGGCAACTTCACTCACGTGGGGCTTTCCTCGGCATGGGGCGGGTAGAATAGACGGTTCTCGACCGCCAGACCGCTTCCAGATGGGGTCGCGGCGGCGAAATGAAAAGAGCCGTGGAGACCGCCATGCAACCCGCCGCCGGTATTTACCGCCACTACAAGGGCCAGCGTTACCGCGTGCTGGGGACGGCGCGACACAGCGAAACTCTGGAACCGCTGGTGGTCTACCAGGCACTCTACGGCGAGCACGGCCTGTGGGTGCGCCCGGCTGCCATGTTCTGCGAGAGCATTGAACTGGATGGCAAACCCGTCGCCCGATTCGCCCTGGAACAGGCAC
Organism: Rhodanobacter sp.; assembly: GCA_004298505.1. Taxonomy (GTDB): domain Bacteria; phylum Pseudomonadota; class Gammaproteobacteria; order Xanthomonadales; family Rhodanobacteraceae; genus Rhodanobacter. The sequence continues at coordinate 34,097 of SCRO01000005.1, read as the reverse complement.
AAGCAGAGCCGACCCGCAGCCATCCCCACGCCAACCCCACTCTTTCCCCGGAATCGAATCCGTGAGCCCGAGCCGCAGCCGCAACCAGAGCGAACTCGACAACGAGGACTATGGCCCCAGCCGCACCCAACAGCGCCGCGAGGCCCTTGCGGTGCTGACCTTGGCCAGCCAGCTGATCGAGCTGCAACCGAGCCGCTTGGCCAAACTCGACCTACCCGAGGATGTGCGCCGCGAGATCGACATCACCCGCCGCATGACCGCCCATGGCGCGAAGAAGCGCCAACTCGCGTTCCTGGCTAAGGTGATGCGCCGCTTCAACGACGAAGCCTTCGCCGCCGTACGCGCCGAGCTCGGCGAGAACCGCAACAAGCAGCGCCAGGAGACCGCAGCAATGCACCGTCTCGAATCCATGCGCGACCGCCTGATCACCGAGGACGAAAACGCCTTGTCGGAGTTGATCACCGAGCATCCGCAGGTCGATCGCCAGCACCTGCGCTCACTGATCCGCCAGGCGCGCATGGAGAAAGACACGCCGAACAAGCCGCCCAAGGCATATCGCGACATCTTCCAGCTGCTGAAGGAGCTGGCCGAGGCCGCCCCGGATGCGCTGGTGCCGCCCGACGCGGAATGATCAGCCGCCGCCGGGCCATTCCGTCAAGCCGGCCGAAAGCGTTGCCTTCGCCACAATATTCCGGCGCAAGAACCCACTATTCTTCGGCACCACGCGATTGACAGTCGCTGGCAAGTCCCCCGATCTGCCGCTTGTCTGCCCGCAATTCATCGCGCTGAACACCTTGCCTGCAGTCTGCGCGCGGAGCCTTGGGAGCGGCTTCACAGCGAATTGACGTCCATGCCGTCGCTGGCATAGTCTGGGCCTGTTTCCATGCTGCCCTGCGAGACTCCAACCATGAGCCTGGACATCAGCATCACCTTCAACGATTCCGATCTGCAGCTGTTTGTCGAGGCACGGAATCGCAGAACGAAGGACGCGCAGAAGAAGGCTGAAACACTGGACGCTGCCAGCATCGTGGCCGCCGCGCGCGAGTTGCTGCAAGCGACCCGCAGCAAGCCGCTGCCCGATTTCGTTACGACGCGCCTGAAGCATCTTGATACCATGATCGCGATGGTCGAGGACGTCGGTTTCGGCTTACCCGAGGCGAATCGGGCAAACGTGTTGGCGGCGCTGACCTATTTCTCGAGCCTGGAAGACCTGGTGCCGGACGATGTCCCGGTACTGGGCTTTCTCGACGATGCGATCGTGATCGAGTTGTGCGTGCGTGAGCTGCAGCCCGAGATCGAGGCTTACAGCGATTTCCACCGCTGGCGCGACAACGAGGCGACCCGGCGCGGCGAGAACAAGGCCGCTCTGACGCTGAACCGGGTGGAGTGGGCCGAGGCCCGTCGGGTCGAGACGCTTGAGCGACTACATCGGCGCCGCAGCGAGTCCTATGCCGGTGGCCGCTTGGGCCCGTCACTGTTCAAGGTACGCTGAGTGCCCACCTGACGGCAGTATGCGCGAAGGGCACCATAGCGCCCTTCGTCGTTTTGCAGGCAACACAAAGGCCGACAATCGCTGGCCGGCCTTTGTGTGTATCTGGCGCCCGAAGCAGGACTCGAACCTGCGACCCCCTGATTAACAGTCAAGTGCTCTAACCAGCTGAGCTATTCGGGCGTGAGCTGCGTAGTTTGTCGACGCTGCGGCGAACTGTCAAGCCATTACGGCGATGATCTGACCCAACTCAGTGGGTCACCACACGGTAACACGGCACGTACGCCGCGCCGCCTGGCAACTTCATGCGGTGCTGCCCCACAAACGCCTGCAGCAGCTTGTCCAGGGCACGCATGATGTCCACGTCGCCGTCGATGTCAAACGGACCATGGCGTTCGATGGCCTGCACGCCTTCCTCCTTCACGTTGCCGGCAACGATGCCCGAGAACGCTCGACGCAGGTCGGCTGCCAGTTCATGCCGCGGCCGGCCGTGACGGATCTGCAGCGCACGCATCGCTTCGTGCGAGGGGGGAAACGGCTGCTGGAAATCCAGCGGAATCCGCAGGGCCCAGTTGAAGAAGAACGCATCCTTGGTGTCGAGGCGATTGTGGCGCACCTTGTCCAGGCCCTTGACCATCGTGCGCGCCACCGCCGCCGGGTCGTCCACGATGATCTGGTAGTGCCGCGCCACCTCATCACCCAGGCTCAGGCGCAGGAAGCGATCGATCTGCTCGAAATAGCTGGCCGACTCGCGCGGCCCGGTGAAGACCAGCGGGAACGGGATGCCGGCGTTGTCCGGATGCAGCAGGATGCCGAGCAGATAGAGGATTTCCTCGGCCGTACCCACCCCGCCGGGGAACACGATGATGCCGTGCCCCATGCGCACGAAGGCCTCCAGCCGCTTCTCGATGTCCGGCATGATCACCAGGTGGTTCACGATCGGGTTGGGCGACTCGGCGGCGATGATGCCTGGCTCGGTGATGCCGATGTAGCGGTTGTGCCGACGCCGCTGCTTGGAGTGCGCGATCGTCGCGCCTTTCATCGGCCCCTTCATCGCACCCGGACCACACCCGGTGCAGATGTCCAGCCCGCGCAGGCCAAGCTGGTAGCCAACCGCCTTGGTGTAGTCGTATTCCTCGCGCGAAATCGAATGGCCACCCCAGCACACGACCAGGCTGGGGTCGATGTTCGGTTTCAGGATACGCGCATTGCGCAGGGTCTCGAACACACCCTGGGTCAGCCCAGCCGAGCCATCGAGTTCGCCACTCGGCTGCTCCAGCTGGGTTGCCACGTAGACGATGTCGCGCACCACGGCCACCAACAGCTCGTTGATGCCGCGGATGATCTCGCCATCGACGAAAGCCTGTGCCGGCGCGTGCGTCAACTCGATCTTTATGCCGCGATCCTGCTGCAGCACCTGGATGTCAAAGTCGGGATACTGCCCGAGGATCGCGCGCGGATCGTCGCTGATGTTGCCCGAGGTCAGCACGGCTAGCGCACAGCGGCGCAATAGCGCATGCAAGCCCGAGCCACTGGCGTCGCGGAGCTTCGCCACTTCGTTGCGCGACAGAATGTCCAGGCCGCCGATCGGCGAAATGCGCGCGCTGACCGTGGCGGCCATGGCCGCGCCTGATGCTTGGGATTGACTCATGCCGATGGATCTCCAGCCACTGACGGCGTCGCTGCCTCATGCAGAGCCGTGGTGGGCGGTCAAGCATCCACTGCGGGCCTGTCACGGTCAAGGCAAGTCGATGCGCCCGCTCGGCGCATCGATAAAAAAACAACCGGCGCCCCCCGGCCACACGGTTGTCTCACGACACCGAACGCAGGAACGAAGCCACGCCGGACATGAACATCTGCACGGACAACGCGATCAGCAGCATGCCCATCACCCGCTCCAGCGCAGTCAGCACGCTCTCGCCGAGCCAGCGGAACAGATAGGTGGCGCTGAGCAGGATCACGGACGTGGCCAGCCACGCCAGCAGCAAGGCCACCACCCAGTCCGCGGTGCGACCGGGCTGGGTATTGGTCAGCAGCAACAGGGCAGCCATCGCCGACGGGCCGGCCACGCCGGGAATTGCCATCGGCACGATGAACGGCTCGCCCTGTCCGGGCTTGCCAAAGATGCCGCCGCCGTCGGCCGGTGGAAACACCATGCGGATGCCGATCAGGAACAGCACGATGCCGCCGGCAATGCTGATCGAATCGGGCTTCAGCTGCAGCAGATGCAGAAATTGCTGACCACCAAACAGGAACACCAGCAACACGCCCAGCGCGATCAGCAGTTCGCGCACCATGATGTGCCGCCGCCGACGCGGTGGCACTCCCTTGAGCAGGCTCAGGAACAACGGGATGTTGCCCAGCGGATCCATGATCAGGAACAACATGATCCCCGCCGACAGTGTAGTCATCTGCACGTCCATCTCGACTCTCTGCGGACTGGTTTTTGATACGCTGTCAGGTCGTGCGCGTAGGAGCCCGCTCGCGGGCTCCTACGGGGTGACCTCCGGCGGTGGGTCGGAACGAAGATCCAGCATCGCGCCACGCGCCGCCAGCGCTTGTGCGCCAAGCAGATAGACGGCCGCATCCGCCGTGGCATCCGGTGTCGGCCGCTGCATGATGTCCTCGCCAAAATAGGCCAGCCGGCGCAGCGCCGTGCGCATCGGCGCCGGCAGCAGCGCATGCACGCGCAGCGCGCTATCGTCGGTTTCCTCGTGCAGAATCGCCACGAAGCGCTCCAGTGCCGCCTTCGATACGCCATAACCGCCCCAGTGCGCGCGCTGCAGCAACTCCGGGTTGTCCAGCACGAACACCACGGCGCTGTCGCTGGCCTGGGTGAGCAGCGGCATGCAGGCCTGGGTCAGCGCGAAGGGCGCGTTGACATTGACGTGCATGGCGCGCAACCAGTCATCCGGTCGGTGCATCGCAATCGGGGTCAGACCGGCAAAACTGGCAGCGCAATGCACGATGCCGTCCAGACGGCCGAAATCGCGTTGCAGCCCTTCCGCCAACGCGCCGTATTCCTTCGGCGTGGCCAGCTCCATGTCCAATGGATGGATCACCGGCTCGGCCAGGCCTTCCTCGCGCATCGCATCGTAGAGCTTTTCAAGCTGGCGCTTGCGCTTGCCGGTGATCACCACCGTGGCACCGGCACGTGCGGCCGCACGTATGACGGCACTGCCCAGACCACCATAAGCACCCGTGACCAGCACCACGCGGCCGGCCAGGCTGTCAGCCGCCGGCTGCCAGCCGGTGGGAAGACGCGCCACGGGTAAGCGGGTCAAGAGGCCATCCCCGCTACATCACTGGCCATGCGGGACAATTCACCCGCCGCCATCAGCTCCTCGATAATGTCGCAGCCGCCGATCAGCTCGCCATGAATGAACAACTGCGGGAACGTCGACCAGTTCGCGAAGTGCGGCAGGGCCGCGCGGACCTGCGGATCGGCGAGCACGTTGACTACGTGGAATTGAGCCCCTGCCTGCGTCAGCGCCTGAGCCGCGCGACTCGAAAAGCCGCACATCGGAAACTGCGGCGTGCCCTTCATGAAAAGCACGATGGGATGTTCGGCCAGCATCGTCGTGATTCGCTCGTTGATATCCATGATTGCTCTTTCATCTTTACAATACAGGCAGTCCGTTATTGTACCAGTCGCCCCTCCGGCGCCGTGTGCAGCGCCGACCTTCCTTCCCCCAGCAACCGCCAAGGAGCCGCTCATGGCCATTGAACTTCCGCCGCTTCCATACGAAAAGAACGCATTGGAACCGCATATCTCCGCCGAGACACTGGAGTATCACTACGGCAAGCATCACCAGTCCTATGTGACCAACCTGAACAAGATGATCGAAGGCACCGAGTTCGCCGCTGCGAAACTCGAGGACATCATCAAGAAATCCTCCGGCGGCCTGTTCAACAATGCCGCGCAGACATGGAACCACACGTTCTATTGGAACTCGATGAGCCCAAGCTCTCCGAAGGGTCGCGGCGGCGGCGAGCCCAGCGGCAAGCTGGCCGATGCAATCAACAAGGCGTTCGGCTCGTTTGCCAAGTTCAAGGAAGAATTCAGCAAATCCGCCGCCGGCAACTTCGGCTCTGGCTGGACCTGGCTGGTGCAGCGCCCGGACGGCTCGCTTGGCATCGTCAACACGTCGAACGCGGCCACTCCGATCACCGGCAGTGACAAGCCGCTGTTCACCACCGACGTGTGGGAGCACGCGTACTACATCGACTACCGCAACGCCCGCCCGAAATACCTGGAGGCGTTCTGGAACCTGGTGAACTGGGAGTTCGCGGCAAAAAACCTCGCCTGACCGTGCATCCATGCCGCAAAAAAGCGGAGCCGGCTCCGCTTTTTTGATCGCCGCAACAGGCTACCGCAGCGACTGCAATACCGGCGCCACCTGCTTCTCGCGACCCAGTGCCACGGCAATTTCGTCCAGCCGGGTCGCCAGTTGTGCCGCGTCCGTCGCGCATACCGTGGCGTGGCCCACCTTGCGACCCGGCCGCGACTGCTTGCCATAGTCGTGCCAGTGCGCATCCACGCCGCGCAGCACGGGAGCCACCTCGGGCAGTTCGCCGACCCAGTTGAACATGGCCGACACGCCGCGCGCGGCGGTATCGCCCAATGGCAGGCCGAGCACAGCACGCACATGGTTCTCGAACTGACTGGTGTGCGCGCCCTCAATGGTCCAGTGACCCGAGTTGTGCACGCGCGGCGCCATCTCGTTGCCGAGCAGCTCGCCCTCCTTGACGAACAGCTCCAGCGCAAACACGCCAACATAGTCGAGCCGTTCGGCCAGGGTGTGCGCCAGCGCGGTGGCACGCTGTTGCAGCTGGCCCAGATTTGGTGCCGGCGCCAGGCTCATCGACAACACGCCGTCGACATGCCAGTTGCGGGTCAGCGGCCAGGTGCGGAATTCGCCATTGCGGGCACGCACGGCGATCACTGACAATTCGCGCTCGAACGGCACAAGCGCTTCCAGGATCAAGCCATGTCGCGACGCCGTCGCCCCGAGCGCGGCCCATGCCGCGTCCGCATCGGCCAACGCGTGCAGCCGAAACTGCCCCTTGCCGTCGTAACCAAGCCGGCGCGTCTTGAGGATCGCCGGGACCCCGACCGTCGCCAGCGCCTGGTCAAGTTCCTCGCGCGTGTCCACCGTCTTGAAATCCGGGGTCGGCAAGCCGCATTCACGGAACAGGGTTTTCTCGGCCAGTCGATCCTGCGCCACGGCCAGTGCTCGCGGCGCCGGGAAAACCGTCACGCGCTCGGCCAGCCAGCGCGCGGTTTCGGCCGGCACGTTTTCGAAGTCGAACGTCACCACATCAACCTGGGCGGCAAATGCCTGCAGCGCCGCGTAGTCGGTCCAGTCGGCCACCACCAGCGGCGCCACCTGGGCGGCACAGGCATCGGCCGAGCTGTCCACCACCAGGGTCTTCGCACCCAGCGGCGCGCCGGCCAGGGCCAGCATGCGAGCCAGCTGGCCCCCGCCCAGGATGCCCACCACGGGTTGTCGCTGCCCACTCAAGAGCGCGGGTCCGGCTGCTCGAGCACGGCCTGGGTCTGCCGCGCCCGCCAGTCTTCCAGCGCACGGGACAAGGCCTGGTCGTGCAGGGCCAGCACCGCGGCGGCCAACAACCCGGCATTCACCGCGCCGGCGCGCCCGATCGCGAGCGTGCCCACGGGGATACCCGCGGGCATCTGCGCGATCGACAGCAGCGAATCCATCCCGTTGAGCGCCTTCGACTGCACCGGCACGCCGAGTACCGGCAGGCGCGTCTTGGCGGCCAGCATGCCGGGCAGATGGGCCGCGCCGCCGGCACCGGCGATGATCACTTGGATACCGCGCTCGAGCGCCTGTTCGGCATAGCTGAACAGCAGATCCGGCGTGCGGTGTGCGGAAACCACCTGCACCTCATGTGCCACACCCAGCTCGGTCAGCACATGCGCCGCGTGTTGCATGGTTTCCCAATCCGAACGCGAACCCATCACCACGCCCACGCGCGGCGGCTTGCTTGCTGGTGTCATGGCTGGAACGTCCAAAAACCGTTATTGTACGGGCTTTCCCGACACTAACACACGCGAACCGAAGCAACCATGGACAAGCGCCTCCTCGATATCCTGTGCTGCCCGGTCAGCAAGACTCCGGTGCGTCTGCTGACGCGACACCAACTGGATGCACTGAACGAGGCGATCGCCAGCGGGAAAGTCGATACGGTCGCCGGCGTGGCCGTGCGCGAACGCGTGGCCGAGGCGCTGATCACCATCGATCGCAAGCTGATCTACCGGATCGAGGACGGGATTCCGGTCATGTTGCCCGAGGAAGGCATCGGCACGCTGCAGCTGATCGACTTTCCCGTGACCTAGCAGCCTGTCGGACTTTGGTGGTCGAGGCGAGAATTCGGCTGTGCGAGGACAAATTGCTGACGATTCGCCGATCCATGGTGGTCCTATGGACCAAGAATCGGCTGGGATGTTTGCGCGGTCCGCACGGGCGTTTGGCATGGCATGGAGCCTGAATTTGGCTTATTGTCAATCCCTGCGCCTCTATTCCAGGCCAAGGTACGCGCAACGCACTTCACGGGGATGTGGCGATGAACGAAACCAGTGAGCCAACCAGGGTCGTCAACTTGAGCCAGCGCATGGATCCGTCCAGCGAACGCGTCGGCGAATTGCTCGGCGCCGTGCGCGGCCTTGCCGGCAAGAAGTTGCAGCTATCGGTAAGCAATGCGTTCGAGCGCGTCGATGACGCGCTGTTCGACCTCGCCGAAAAGGCCGAGAACAACGCCGCGCAGATGCACTATTTCGACGGCATGCGCGAAGTGCGCAAACGTCGCCCCACCATCGAGCGCAATTTCCTCGGTACCATCGCCCGCCACCTGAGCGACTTGGCCCATCCCGCAAATGCAAAGGGCGCAACTGAAGCGGCAACTTCGCAGGGCTCTCCCGAGCTGACCCTGGTGGCCGAGAGCGACCTGGAAGAATCGCTGGCGATCACCAGCATGATCAGCAAGAACGAGGCCCGCCTGACGCGCGAGCTGTTCGCAGTCAACCAGCGGCTTTCCGTGATCTGCGGTGGCCACAAGATCGACGACGCCAGCAACCCGGTGGCGCCGGCGATCCTGTCCCAGGCGTTTCGCCAGGCACTGCAGGAGCTGAGCGCAGACATGCGGGTCAAGCTGATCATCTACAAGCTGTTTGATCGCTACGTGTTGTCGGCACTGGAAGGGCTCTACCAGGAGATCAATACCGAACTGGTTCGCGCCGGTGTCTTGCCGCAGCTGCGCCACCGGGTATCGCATGGAAGTCAGCACAATCCGGTCGGCCTGGGCGCCATCGATACCGCTGCACCGACCACGGGCGAGGAGAGTGGGGAAATTCCCGGCGACCTGCTGCATACCCTGCACGCACTGTTCAGCGCGCGTCGGGGCAACGCCTTGGGCGGCAATGGCGCGCACGTCATGTCCAGCGGTCCGCTGCCGTCGGCCAACGAGTTGCTCGGTGCGCTCAGCGTGTTGCAGAGCCAGATCGTCAGCGCCGGCCCGCTGACTTACGACCAGGCGGACGATGCTGCCTCGCTCGGTCGCGAGGTCATGCAGTTCAAGGCACAACTGCTGACCCAGATCGGCGCGCTGCGTGGCGAACGTCCCAGCCATGTGGCCAGCATGGACGAGGACACCATCGACCTGGTCGGCATGCTGTTCGAATTCATCCTGGAAGACCGCAACCTGCCCGCCACGATGCAGGTGATGCTGGCGCGGCTGCAGATTCCCTACCTGAAGGCGGCGATCCTCGACCGCAAGTTGTTCGCGCATCGCCAGCATCCCGCGCGACGACTGCTGGATAGCCTCGCCGAGCAGGCCAAGAGCTGGTCGGAGGAGTCCGACCGCGACCACCGCCTGCACGAAAAGGTGAAGTCGATCGTCGACCAGTTGCTGCACGACTTCGACGACGACATGGGTATCTTCGAGCGCCTGCTGACCGACCTGCAGCAATTCCAGGACATCAACAAGCGCCGTTCCGAGCTGGCCGAACAGCGCGTGGCCGAATCCACCCGCGGTCGCGAAAAGCTCGAACAGGCGCGGCGCCGCGCCGCGCGCGAGATCCTCGACCGCATTGGCACACAGAAGCTTCCCCCGCTGGTGCATGGCGTGCTGGCCCGCGCCTGGGCCAACCACCTGGTGCTGACCATCCTGCGTCAGGGCGACAGCTCGCCCGAGTTCAAGAGCGCGCTGCGCTTCATCGACGAGTTCATCGCCAGTACCCACCCAGCCAACGACACGACCAGCCGGCGGACCCTGCGGCAAATGCTGCCCGGCATCGAGCGCGCGCTGCGCCACGGCCTGGCCAACGTGGCGTTCCAGGAGCAGGACGTCGAGCGGTTGCTCGGCCAGCTGCGTGCGTACTACCGCCAGCAACTGGGCGAACAACCCGAGCAGAGCGGGCCCGCCGATGCTGCCGTGGCCGAGGAAGATGCCGCGATGCTGGCGATTCCCGACAGCATCCAGCCGGTCATCGACCAGCAGGCGCAGCCGGAAGACATCCTCGATGCCGAGGAATTGGCTGAGGTGCCACCGGACAGCCCACAATGGCACCAGGTGCAGGCGCTGCAACCCGGCAACTGGCTCGAGTTCACGCTCGAGGACGAGGCCCCTGCCCGAGCCAAGCTCTCGTGGATCAGCCCGATGAGCGGACGCTACCTGTTCGTCAACCGGCGTGGCCTGAAGGTGGCCGATTACGCGCCGCGGGAACTAGCCGCGCTGTTCGCCGAAGGGCGCGCCCGCGTGCTGGCAGCCAACGCCCTGTTCGACCGCGCGATGAACGCGATCGTCGGCAAGCTGAGCCAGGCCGAAGCCGCACCAACACCGCCGGCAACCGCCGCATGACGCCGGCAACATCGTTCGCGCAACCCGATGCTGCGCAGATCGCCGCCGACGTTGCGCATGCACTGGCCGAGGATCTGGGCAGCGGCGACGCCACCGCCGGAATACTGCCGGCCGCGGCCCGGGCCCGCGCGCAGCTGACCTGTCGCGATGCCGCGGTGATTGCCGGCAGTGCCTGGTTCGACGGTTGTTTCCGCCGATTCGACCCATCCGTGCGGATCCACTGGCTGGTGCGCGATGGCGATCGTGTCGCGCCGGGCACGTTGATCTGTCGCCTGTCGGGGGATGCCCGCTCGCTGGTCACGGCGGAACGATCGGCACTTAATTTCCTGCAGTTGCTGTCGGCCACCGCCACCCTCACCGCCGACTATGTCACCGCGGTGGCCGGCACCCGGGTGCGCGTGCTGGACACCCGCAAGACCGTGCCCGGGCTGCGCCTGGCACAGAAGTACGCCGTACGTTGCGGCGGCGGCCACAACCAGCGGATGGGCCTGTACGACGCAATCTTGATCAAGGAAAACCACATCATCGCCGCCGGCAGCATCGCCGCGGCCGTGGCGGCGGCGCGGGGGCTTCATCCGGAGCTGCCGCTGGAGGTGGAGGTAGAAAGCCTCGACGAGCTCGAGCAGGCCCTGCGGGCCGGCGCAGATCGCATCATGCTGGACAACTTCGAACTGGCACAGATGTGCGAGGCGGTCGAGCGTACCGCCGGCCGCGTGCCGTTGGAGGTTTCCGGCAACGTCAATCTACAGACCATCGGCGACTTCGCCCGCACCGGTGTCGATTTCATCTCGATCGGCGCGCTGACCAAGCATGTGCATGCCGTCGACCTGTCGTTGCGCTTGCAACTGGACTGAGCGCCGCCTTGCACCCGGGCACAGACGCCTACACACTGGCTGCATGTCCGACTTGTCCAATCTCCTGCTGTTGGTGGTGCTCGGCGCCACCGTGGGCCTGTGGCTGAAACTCAGCGTGGCACGCGAGCGCGCAGTCCGCGAAGCGCGACAACAATGCCTGCTGCATGGGCTGCAGTTACTTGACGAAACCGTGGGATTGCGCAGTCTGCGCCTGCGTCGCGTCAACGGCCTGCGCAGGGTCGAACGCTGTTACGGATTCGAGGTGAGCCTCGACGGGCATGACCGCGAGCCGGGTCGGCTGTGGATGATCGGCGATGCGCTCAGCAGCCTCAGCCTGCCCACCATCGAGTTGCTGCCTCCCGCTAGCGACGCCGATGCTGTGCAGCCATTGGCATCGGACAAGGTGGTGGCGCTGCGACCGCGCCAGGACAACCGGCTGCACTGAACGCCGCCGGCGACCGCGTGTCGGGCACCGGCTACTTCACCACGCGCAGGTGCGGCGCACCGCGCGTCGGCTTGTTGGCATTTTCGCCGACGCCGGGGGTGGAATCGTCCGGCGCCGGCGCGGACGGCGGCGGCCTGTCTCCACCTTCGCCGTCCGCAGGAAACATCATGCCCTGGCCGTTTTCCTGCGCATACAGGGCCAGCACGGCCTGCACCGGAACCTGGATCACCTGGCTGACACCGGAGAAGCGCGCCTGGAAGTTGATCCACTCGTTGCCCAGATCGAGCTTGGCCACGGCTCGGGTGGCGAGGTTGAGTACGACCTGCCCGTCCTTGACCACTTGCGGCGGCACGCGCACGCCAGCGTACGCCGCATCGACTAGGATGTACGGAGTAAGATTATTATCGCTGATCCAGTCGTAGATCGCGCGCAGCAGATACGGCCGGTTCGAACTCATCGGTGCGCTTTCATGTTTGCTCATGTGACCGCCAACTGCCGCATCGCCTTTTCCTGATCGGTCATGCTGCGCGCGAAACCCTGGCTGTGGAACAGGCGCTCACCGTAATCGATGATCGGCTTGCCTTCGCGGCCCAGGTCCACCTCCAGCCAGGACAGCCGCCAGATTACCGGTGCCACCAGACAATCGACCAGGCTCATCTCCGGGCTGAGGAAGAACTTCGAAGCCTTGAACAGCGGTACCGTGGACAGCAGCTCTTGGCGCAGCCGCTTGCGCGCGGCATCCGCAGAGCGGCCACCGGCGCGGATCGCATCGACTTCCGGCAGCCAATCCTTTTCGATTCTCACCGCCGCCACCCGCAGCCGGGCGCGCGATTGCGGATCGATCGGCATCAGTGGCGGATGCGGATAACGCTCATCGATATATTCGCACACCACTGCGGTATCGAACAGGGTCAGGTCACGATCGATCAGGGTGGGCGTGCTCGCATACGGATTCAGATCGATCAGATCCTCCGGCGGCTTGGCTGGATCCACCAGCACGCGTTCGTAACTGACCCCCTTGGCGGCCAGCACGAGCCTGGCGCGATGACACTGGATGCCATCGGTCGTGGTGTAGAGCGTCAATGCATTACGCAAGCGGGTGCTTTGAACCATACACTGTTCTCCATCGATAAAACGAAGGCGGCGGTTCCGGGCCGCTGCACCCGAAGTGCCATCCGGCTCAGTGGACGTCCTTCCAGTATTCCTTCTTGACCAGCGCGAACAGGAAGGTCAGCAAGACAAGGAAGAGAATCACCCAGATACCGTAATGATGTCGCTGTAGCGCCGCCGGTTCGGAAACGTACTGCAGGAAACTGGTCAGGTCGCGGGTCGCCTGCTGGAACTGTGCAGGCGTCATCTTGCCCGGCTGCGACAGCACCAGCTTCTGCACCGCAGCACTCTCGCCATCCTTCGCCGGCTTCATCACCGCCGCCTGCATGCCCTGCAGCTCCCACAGCGGGAACGGCATCGCCGCGTTCGGCAGTGCCGTGTTGTTCCAGCCGATCGGGCTGTGCGGATCGAGATAGAAGGAGTTGAGATAGGTGTAGACCCAATCAGCCCCCTTCGCCTCCACTTCCAGCGACAGGTCCGGCGGAGCCTTGCCGAACCAGGTCTTGGCCAGCTTGGCCGGCATGTGCGAAATCACCGGGTCGCCGAAGTTGGCGCCGGTGAAATTGAAGTTCTGCATGACCTCCTTTTCGGTCAGGCCCAGATCCTCGGCCATGCGCGAGTAACGCATGTATTTCAACGAATGGCAGCCGATGCAGTAATTAAAGAACAGGCGCGCGCCGCGCTGCAGCGAGGCCTGGTCCCGCACGTCGGCGCCGGACTTCATCAAGGCCGCCGGGCCGCCCTCGGCGTGTGCCGGCAGGCTGCCAACCAGCAGGCCGAGCGCCAGGGCGATGCCGGAAAGAAAATGTTTCATCGTGGTCTGCGCCTTAGTCATGCGTGGTCACCCGATCCGGAACCGGCTTGGTCTTCTCCCAGCCGAAATGGGTATAGGCCCAGAGGAAGGCGAAGAAGCCGAAGTAGAGCAACGTCATCAGTCGGCCGAACAGGTTTTCCCAGGTGGTGACGTCGACATTGCCGAACCACGCCGGAATCACCTCGGCCGTGACGCCTGCACCGACCGCACCGAGGCCGAAGAACGCGAGCACCCACACCCCCAGCGCCACCTTGTAGCCGGTGCCGCGATAGCGGATGGACTTGACCTTGGTGCGATCCAGCCACGGGAACAGAAACAGCACCACGATCGAGCCGAACATCGCCAGCACGCCCCACACCGCGCTGCCGAGGAACGACGGGATCATCCGCACGATCGCGTAAAACGGAGTGAAGTACCACATCGGCTTGATCTCGGCCGGAGTCAGCAGGTTGTTGGCCGGAATCGCGTTGTCAGGCTCCAGGAACCAGCCACCAAGGGTTGGCGCGAAGAAGATGATGAAAGCCGCAATCAGCAGCAATGCCCCCACGCCGACCAGGTCCTTCACCGTGTAGTACGGATGGAACGGAATGCCGTCGGCCGGCTTCAGCGCATCCCAGCGGTTGCCCTTGGGGCCCTTCTTGATCTCGACGCCATCTGGGTTGTTCGAGCCGACCTCGTGCAGCGCGGCAATATGCAGCACTACCAGCAGCAGCAGCACCAGCGGCAACGCGATCACGTGCAAGGCGAAGAAGCGGTTCAGCGTGGCATCTCCGGGCAAGAAATCGCCCATGATCCAGTCCACCAGCGAGTTGCCGATGTAGGGGATCGTGCCGAACAGCGAAATGATCACCTTCGCGCCCCAGAACGACATGTTGCCCCACGGCAGCACGTAGCCCATGAAGGCCTCGGCCATCAGCGCCAGGAAGATCAGCATGCCGAGCAGCCACACCAGTTCGCGTGGCTTCTTGAAGGAGCCGTACATGATGCCGCGGAACATGTGCAGGAACACCACGACGAAGAACAGCGAGGCGCCGGTGGTGTGCATGTAGCGGATCAGCCAGCCCCACTCCACGTCACGCATGATGTACTGCACCGAGTCGAACGCGCCCGCCGCGCTCGGGTTGTAGTTCATGGTAAGGAAGATACCGGTCACGATCTGGCTGACCAGCACCAGGAGCGCCAGCGATCCGAAGTAGTACCAGAGATTGAAGTTCTTCGGCGCGTAGTACTCGGTCATGTGCGCGCGATACATCGGCATCATGCCCGGAGCGCGCTCGGTGACCCAGGCACCGATATTGCTGAATACGTTGGCCATCAGCCAGCCTCCTTCGGATCCACGCCAATCTGCACGGTCATGTCGTCGACGAAGTGATATGGCGGAATCTGCATGTTCTTCGGCGCCGGCACGTTCTTGTAGACCCGACCGGCAATGTCGTAACGCGAATGGTGGCAGGGGCAGTAGTAGCCGCCTTTCCAGTTCGGATCGAACGGCTCCGGCTTGATCTCGCCATAGAAGTCCGGCACGCAGCCCAGGTGGGTGCAGATGCCGATCATCACCAGCCACTCGGGCTTGATCGAACGCGTTTCGTTCTGCGCGTACTTCGGCTGCTGCTCGACTTCCGACTTCGGGTCGACCAGCAGCGGATCTTCCTTCGGCAATTGCGCCAGCTGCGCCGGCGTACGGTTGACGATGAATACCGGCAGGCTGCGCCAACCCACGATCAGCTGCTGACCCTTTTCGACCTTCTTCAGCGACTGCGTGACCGGAGCGCCGGCGGCCTTGGCACGCGCGCTGGGTTCCCACGACTTGATGAAGGGCACAGCTGCCGACACGATCCCGATGCCACCGACCACGGCGGTGGTCGCTGTCAGGAAACGGCGGCGACCGCGATCGACGACTTCGTTCGCCATCAGGTTCTCCGGTACATTCAAGGTCATCCCAGGGTGGGGTTCGTGGCCCCGAAAAATCGCGTTAGTGTAGCGTCAGGGGCTACCTCGTACAATAAACTGAAAACCTGCCGGGTCTGCCCGACACCTCTTGCCACGACTTGCCGGAACGATCCCCTACGACATGAAACATGCCGCCGGCACTTTGCTCTTCATCGGCCGCTTCGTCATTCTGGGATTGGCGCTCGCGTTCGTCGTCGGTTTGTTCTGGCCCGGCAGCGGCCAGCGACTGCGCGCGCGGTTCGGGCTGGCTCCCGCACCGGCCACGCAGGCGAGCAGCGAACACGCCAGCGCCGCACCGGCATCCTACGCCGACGCGGTGGCCATCGCCGCGCCCTCGGTGGTGAACATCTACGCGAACAAGATCGTCACCGAGCAAGCCCTGCGCATGTACGACAATCCAGTACTGCAGCAGTTGTTCGGCGGCCAGCCCACCACCTACCAGCATCGCGAGCAAACCCTGGGCTCCGGGGTGATCGTCAGCGCCGGCGGCCAGGATTACGTGCTGACCAACAACCACGTGATCGCCAATGCGGCAGATATCCAGGTGCTGCTGTACGACGGCCGCATCGCCAAGGCCAGCCTGGTCGGCTCCGACCAGGAAACCGACCTGGCCGTGCTGAAGATCGACGCCAGCAACCTGCCGGTGATCCACGTGGCCGACCCGCAGCAACTGCGCCCCGGCGACGTGGTGCTCGCGATCGGCAACCCGTTCGGGCTCAACCAGACCGTGACCATGGGCATCGTCAGTGCGATCGGTCGGCAGTTGAACAGCTCCAGCGCCGAGGATTTCATCCAGACCGACGCGGCGATCAATCTGGGCAATTCCGGTGGCGCGCTGGTCAATACCAGCGGACAGCTGGTCGGCATCAATACCTTGCTGATCGGCAAGGGCCAGGCGGCCAATGCCGAAGGCATCGGCTTTGCCATCCCGGTCGCCACCGCCACCAAGGTGCTCGATCAGCTGATCGCCACCGGACACGTGGTGCGTGGCTGGATCGGCGCCGACTACGCCTTCGTGCCGGTGGCCGCCAACAGCGGGCTGCCGGCGGCGGCACGCGGCGCCCAGGTCACCGCGGTCTATCCCAGCGGTCCGGCCGCACAGGCCGGGCTCAGGCCGCGTGACATCCTGCTGCGCATCGGCAAGCACGATATCCTCGACCCGGCCGACCTGCGCCGTCGCGAGGCGGCGCTGAAGCCCGGCAGCCAGGTCGAGGTCTCCGGCCTGCGCGACGGCAGCCCGTTCCATGTCGAGATCACCCTGGCGCAGCGCCCGGCCATGGGCGGCAACGCCATGCTGGAGCAGTAGCTGCGGCGACCAGGCGTCCGCCACGGGCGGCAAGCGCCGCCGAAGACGGGCTCAACCGGGACCGCGTGACGCCAGCGGCGGATGGATCGCCTCGCCGTAGCGCTTGCGCAAGGTCTCCACCCGCTCCACGTAGACCTCGGTCTCGGCATAGGGCGGTACGCCCCGGTAGCGCTGCACCGCGCCCGGGCCGGCGTTGTAGGCGGCCGCGGCCAACCGTTCATTGCCGTTGAAGTCGTGCAACAGCAGGCTCAGATAGCGGGCCCCGCCACGGATGTTCTGGTCGGAATTGAATGCGTCCAGTACGCCCATGTCACTGGCTGTAGTCGGCATCAATTGCATCAGGCCCTGCGCACCCTTGATCGACAGGGCGCGCGGATTGAACGCGCTCTCGGCGTGGATGATCGCGCGCAGGAACGCCTCGTCCACGCCGTACTCCATGCTGGCGGCGCGGATCGTGTCGGCGTACGCGTCGAGATTGAGCGCGACGCTGTTCCAGTGGATCGTTGAGTGCAGGTTGCAGGCCACGCACGTCGAGATGTAACTGAACAGCATGGTCACCGCACGCCCCTTGCCGCCGGCCGGTTGCATGTTGGTATATTCCACGCTGCCATCCGCATGCACGAGGCGATACACCGCCCCGCGCAGCACCCGATTGGCGGAAGCATCCGCCACCACCGGTGCGGCCAGCACGGCGTCGCCATGCGATTCGCGATAGCGCCACGCGCCGGGTGTGCCCGCTGCGGCGACGGCCAGCGGCAACCGGGCACTGGTCTCGACCGAGCCGTGCACGTGGGTGAGCGACATCTGCGAGGCCTGCATCGCATCCACCATTGGCCGCGCCGTGGTGGCGACACTGCCGCGCACGCCCTCGAGCGAGACCGGTCGCGATCGATCGGCGAACCGGCTGCGCGCCGTGGTGGTGACCGTGCCAGTCACCGCGCTCAGCGAGCTACGCTCACGCCGCGGTTCGCGGCGCCTCGGCCTGGGCGCGGTATAGCTGCTGATCGCATGGCAGCCGCGGTAACCCGCGCGGCTGCTGCTGTACGCGGTCTCGCCGCGGCTGCCGGTGCACTGGTATAGCGTAGCGGCGCGCGCGCCGTCACCAAACAGACACGCAGCGAGCAACGCGACCCCGGCAAGGATCGGACGTAACGGGAAGCAGCGGGCTGGCCGATCCACGTTTCCCCCGTAGCTAGTGGCAGCGGACATGGGCGCAGTGTGCCGCCATGCAGCGCCAACGCCAAGTGCGCACTTCTCATTCCATGGTCCTGGGAGCCTGTCGGACACTGGCCACCGGCGCGTTCGACACGCTACCGCGGCGCGGCAACGGCAGGCGGGCAATGCCCGTCGTACAAAAGCTTGCAAGTACCTGATCTGGCAGGCGCGCCGTCACGAGGGTAGACTGCGCGGTTCAGCGGACTTCAGCTCCAGATCAACCAACCACGGTGCCCACGCGATGAGCGGCAAACTCTTCATCAAGACCCACGGCTGCCAGATGAACGAGTACGACTCGGCCAAGATGGCCGACGTGCTGCGCGTGTCGCATGGCCTGGAATTGACCCAGGACGAGTCCGAGGCGGACGTGATCCTGATCAATACCTGCTCGATTCGCGAAAAGGCCCAGGAAAAAGTGTTCAGTCAGCTCGGTCGCTGGAAGCAGCACAAGCAGGGCGGCAAGCCGGTGCTGATCGGCGTGGGTGGCTGTGTGGCGTCGCAGGAGGGCGCGGCCATCGTCAAGCGCGCACCCTATGTCGACCTGGTGTTCGGCCCGCAGACCCTGCATCGGCTGCCCGAGTTGATCGATCGGCAACGTGCCAGCGGCCTGCCGCAAGTGGACATCAGCTTCCCCGAGATCGAGAAGTTCGACTGTCTGCCCGAACCCCGTGCGGAAGGCCCCACCGCATTTGTCTCGATCATGGAAGGCTGCTCGAAATATTGCAGCTACTGCGTGGTGCCGTACACCCGCGGCGAGGAAATCAGCCGCCCGTTCGACGACGTGATCGTCGAAGTGGCCAAGCTCGCCGCCCAGGGCGTACGCGAGGTGAACCTGCTTGGCCAGAACGTCAATGCCTACCGCGGACCCACCTTTGATGGCGGCATCACCGACCTGGCCGTGCTGATCCATGCCATCGCGCAGATCGACGGCATCGGCCGGATCCGCTTCACCACCTCGCATCCGCTGGAGTTCTCGGACTCACTGATCGAGGCTTATGCCAACGTGCCGCAACTGGCCAACTACCTGCATCTGCCGGTGCAGGCCGGGTCCGACCGCATCCTCAGTGCGATGAAGCGCGGCTACACCACGCTGGAATTCAAGCAGAAGATCCGCAAGTTGCGCGCGGTGCGCCCAGACATATGCATCTCGACCGACTTCATCGTCGGCTTCCCCGGCGAGACCGAGGCGGATTTCGGCAAGACCCTGAAGCTGATCGAGGACGTCGGCTTCGACCAGAGCTTCTCCTTCATCTTCTCGGCCCGCCCCGGCACGCCGGCGGCGAAACTGGCCGACGATACGCCGGCAGCGGAAAAGCACGAACGGCTGATGCGGCTGCAAGCGGCGATAAACGCCAATGCAAGAGAGATCAGCCAGGCGATGATCGGCCGCGTGCAGCGCGTGCTGGTGGAAAAGCCCAGCACCCGTGATCCCAACGAGTTGACCGGTCGTACCGAAAACATGCGCTTCGTGAACTTCCCCGGCAACCCACGCCTGATCGGCCAGTTCATCGACGTGGAAATCACCGCGGCAATGGCCAACTCGCTGCGCGGGCGAGTAAAGCCAAGCGCCGGCGTCACCGCCTGAAACATCGACCGAGTTCCCATGACCAACGGCCTCAACCAGCGCGACTTTGCGCTCGATCCTGAAGACAATGCCCGCCTCGCCAATTTGTGCGGGTCGTTCGACGAGCACCTGCGCCAGGTGGAACTGCGCCTGGGCGTGGAGATCAACCACCGCGGCAGCGTCTTCCAGGTGATCGGCGAGGATATCCCGTCCCGGGCCACGGAAAAGGTACTGCGCGCGCTGTACGCCAGCACGGAAGACGAAGCACTGACCGGACCGAAGATCAACCTGCATCTCGCCGAGTCCGGCATCGATGCGATCAGCACCGACACCGAAGGCACCCAGGAAGTGGTGATCAAGGTCAGGCGCGGCGTGATCAAGGGTCGCGGTCCGAACCAGGCGCGCTACCTGCACGCCATCGCCAGCCACGACATCAGTTTCGGCGTGGGCCCGGCGGGTACCGGCAAGACCTACCTGGCCGTGGCCAGCGCGGTCGAAGCACTGGAAGCGAACCGGGTGCAGCGGTTGATCCTAGTGCGCCCGGCCGTCGAGGCTGGCGAAAAGCTGGGCTTCCTGCCTGGCGATCTCAGCCAGAAGGTCGACCCCTATCTGCGACCGCTGTATGACGCGCTGTACGAAATGCTCGGTTTCGAGAAGGTCGCCAAGCTGATCGAGCGCAATGTAATCGAGATCGCGCCGCTGGCCTACATGCGCGGGCGCACGCTCAACGACTCCTACGTGATCCTCGACGAGGCGCAGAACACCACGGTCGAGCAGATGAAGATGTTCCTCACGCGCATCGGCTTCGGCACCGTGGCGGTGATTACCGGCGACGTCACCCAGGTCGACCTGCCGCGCCAGACCCGTTCGGGCCTGCGCCAGGCAGTCGAGGTGCTGCGCGGCGTCAGCGGCATCAGCTTCACCTTCTTCACCTCGCGCGACGTGGTGCGCCACCCGCTGGTGGCGAAGATCGTGCGCGCCTACGAGGCGTTTGAGGAGGAGCAGGGAACGGGGAACGTCGCTGGCGGCGCAGGATGAAGGCCATGCCAACGAACAGGCTTTTCCGAACAACTGCCGTTTCCAGCTCGCCGCGTCCGTCGCCCGCCGTACATTTGGGTTACGCCGTGTCGCGCGCGGGCGTACCTTCGCCGATCAGTTTCCGCCGCTGGGTCGAGGCGGCGCTGCGCGGGGCGAAACGACGCAAAGCGACCGAACTCTCCATCCGCATCGTCGGCGCCGATGAAGGGCGCGCGCTGAACCGCAACTACCGCAGCAAGGATTACGCCACCAACGTGCTCTCCTTCTCGGTCGAATTGCCACCTGGCATGACCCTGCCGCTGCTCGGCGACCTGGCGATCTGCGCCCCGGTAGTGCAACGTGAAGCTGTCGAACAGGGTAAGGCATCACGCGATCATTGGGCCCATCTGACCATTCATGGCGTGCTGCATCTGCTCGGTTACGACCACGTCGACGACGGCGACGCCATGGTCATGGAAGCGCTGGAGACACGCGTTCTCGCCGGCCTCGGCATCGCCGACCCCTACGCCTGAATCGCTCCGCGCTTATCTCGCGCACACTCTGCAGCCGAACATCAGAACAAAAGCATCGCCCGCGAGCGGGCTCCTACGCGGAAGTTGGCGGGATCGGGCAATGCAGGCTGGCACAGATCACGCGCAGCAGTTCGGCCTCCTCCACGCTGACCTGAGCATCCGCGTGGACGGCGCGCAGCAGGCTCTGGATCACCAGCTCCTTGGCCACCGGGCTCAACCCATCCAGGTCGTCCAGGGCGCGCTCGAACGGGGCCTGCCATACCGCGGGCGGCGGCGACCACTCGATCGCCTCACCCGGGAAGGCCTGTTGCATCGCCAGCAGCCAGGCACGTCGTGCACTGGCTTCGTCAGAGCAGCCGGCCGACGCGACGATGGCGCACACCAGAATCACGCTGTCCCGACACGCGGGCAGCCTTTTCCGGCCATCGACCGGCGCGCGGCGCGGCTGGCGCGCCTCCTGCAACTGGATACGCAGGAGGCGCGCCAGGCAATACTCGTTGAGGTCGACCCGACCATCGACCCTGACCAGGTCATCGAGCGCGCGCAGCAAGGTTTGCTGACGCCCCTCGGGCAATTGCTTCAGCGCGGGGAACGCCAGAGAGACCAACGGCAGGCGCGCCATCGGTGGGAGCGCTGCCAACGCGACGGCCTGCGCCTGCACGGCCCGCTGCACCTCATCGCCGAACGCGTCGGCGACGATGCGTCGCTGCGCCGGCTTGAGCTGCGCTTCCAGCGACAGCGCCAGCGCCAGCATCACGAACAGTGCCGATTCGGGCTGCTGCACGGCAGCCGTCAGCGTGGCCGGTATCGCCTGGCGTACTGCCGCGGCGCGCGCGGAACCGGAACGGGGACGGGGGGAGTTAAGTTGCGACTTAACTCCCTCCGTCCCCACACTCGCCAGCACGGCGGGCAGTACCGGCGGCAGGTTCATGCCTGGCACGCCCAACGGGCTTCGCGGTTTGTCCGCAGGTGGGGCGATCGGCGGACTCTCGGCACCGCGCTGCAGCGACGCGGCGAACTGGGCCAGATCCTCCTCGCGAAAGCCCGGCTGCAGCGCCCGGATTCGCTCCAGCAGCGGAGGGTGGGTGGCAAACAGCGCATTGAAACTGCCGGCTTCACCGAACAGCATGTGCGCCACTTCCTGCTTGTTGGCAACCTGCAGTTGCGAACCTTCGCTGAGGATGGCTATCTTCTTCAGCGCGTTGGCGATACCGTCGGACTGGCGGGTGAACTGCACCGCCGAGGCATCGGCCAGCGATTCACGCGAGCGCGCCACCGCCGCCTGGATCAGCCGTGCGAAAAAATAGCCAATGTAGCCGACCACGATCAGCGCCAGCCCGATCATCCAGACCTGGCCACCGCCGCCGTCGCGCCGGCTGCTGCGGCCGCCACCGAACCAGATCACCCGACTCCCCACGATCGCCAGCACCAGGATGCCGAACAGAAGGCCCATCAGGCGAATGTTGAGTCGCATGTCGCCGTTCAGTACGTGGCTGAACTCATGCGCGATCACCCCCTGCAACTCGTCGCGGCTGAGGTGGTCCAAGCAACCCTGGGTCACGCACACCGCTGCGTCGGAGGCTGAATAACCCGCAGCGAAGGCGTTGATGCCCGGTTCGTCGGCCATCAGGTAGATGTCCGGTACCGGTACGCCGGCGGCGATCGCCACTTCCTCGATCACGTTGCGCAGCCGACGCAGGGCAGGATCGGAAGTGTCCGGCGGCACCGACACCGCGCCGACGCTCTCGGCTACGCTCTTGCCACCCCCGGACAGGCTCATGATGCGAAACAGCGAGCTGAGCCCGATCCCGACCAGCACGATCAGGCTGGTGGCGAACAACAACGGCAGGTTCGACGCCACCGGTTCGCCATCGACCGGACGGTGGCCCAGCGCCAGCCACACCACCGCGTCGATGGCCACCACGATCGCGATCACTGCCAGCACGAACAAGGCGACCAGCCGCCGACTGCTGGTGCGTACGCGCGCCTGTTGGGCAAAGAAATCCATGGGGGCTCCGGCGAGCAGTCATCGGCATCGCGGTCAGGGCCGCGATGCCACCATCATCAGCTGAACGAGACCTTCGGCACCTCGCGCACGGCCGGGTCGTCGATCTTCAGTGGTTCGGCCGCCACAAAGCCGAAGCTGTTGGCGACGAGCGACGCCGGCATCACTTCGCGCCGGTTGTTGTAGGTCAACACCGCATCGTTATAGGCCTGCCGTGCGAACGCGACCCGGTTTTCGGTCGAGGTCAGCTCCTCGGAGAGCTGCATCATGGTCTGGTTGGCCTTCAGATCCGGGTAGGCTTCCTGCAACGCGAACAAATGACCCAAAGTTTGTGTCAAGGCATTTTCACTGCTGGCCAGCTGTTGCATCGCCGCCGGATCTCCGGGGTTGGCCTTGGCACCAGCCAGCCCGCTGACCGCCGCGTTGCGCGCCTGCACCACTGCCTCGAGGGTGCCGCGTTCATGCGCCAGGTAACCCTTGGCCGTCTCGACCAGGTTCGGGATCAGGTCATGCCGTCGGGTCAGTTGCACGTCGATCTGCGCAAAAGCGTTTTTGTAACTGTTGCGTGATGTGACCAGTCCGTTGTAGATCGCCATGAAGTACAAGACAATCAGAACGACAATAACCAGAAAGATGATCAGACCCATCGTCAAGCTCCTCATCCAAAGGCGTATCGCCACGCCGGAATATCGCCAGAATATCATGCCGCTCCGCAAGATTTTCACGATCGTCACAGGCGTGCTCGGGCTTGCCTGCACGCCCATATGCGCCACCCCTGCAACAACCTCAATTCCGCCACCGGCCGTGGTTTCCGTGACGACGTCGCTGCCGTCGGCACGCATCCAGAAGACCCTGGCCGATTACAAGCGCTGGCTGAGGCTTGTCGAGCGACGCGACGCCGCCGCAGGCCTGGCCACCGCCGTGGTGATCGACGACAAAGTGGTCTTTGAAGGAACCATCGGCTATGCCGATGCCACCACCAGGGAACCGGTGACACCGACCACCGTATTCCGGTTGGCGTCGCTGTCCAAGGCGTTCGCCACGGCCCTCACCGGCCTGCTGGTGAACGACAGGAAGCTGAGCTGGGACACCCGGCTGATCGACATGCTGCCTTATTTCAAGCTCAAGGACATGCAGGCAGCCGATCAGGCCACGGTCAGCGACATCCTCGGCCAGAAGCTCGGCCTGCCGCGCAACACCTACGACAACATGCTCGAGGACGACGTTTCCTACCAGGAACTGGTGCGCAAGCTGGACGAGGTCGACATGACCTGTGGCGTTGGCCAATGCTACGGCTACCAGAACGTCGCCTTCAGCATGATCGGCGACGTGGTGCTCGCACGCACCGGCGATTTCTTCTACCACCAGGTCGACAAGCGCCTGTTCTATCCCCTCGGCATGAGCACCGCCAGCTACGGCCGCGCCGCGCTGGAGTCGAGCAAGAGTTGGGCCCGCCCGCATCATGCGTCAAGACATGGCTGGGTACCCTTCGAGCCAAACCAGATCTACTACAGGGTGGCCCCTGCAGCTGGCGTCAATGCCAGTCTGCGCGACATGGAAAAGTGGCTGATCGCGCAGATGGGCGGTCGGCAAGACGTGCTGCCGACTGCGCTGCTCGATGTATTGCACGCTCCCGGCGTCGTCACGCCCGGCGAATTGCGCGCCACGCCGTGGCGCCGCGCGCGCCTGACCGACGCGCACTACGCGCTGGGCTGGCGCGTGTACAAATACGCCGACGAAACGCTGATCTACCACGCTGGCGCCGTGGCAGGCTATCGCACCATGATCGGCTTCTTTCCGAAGTATCACGTCGGCGTGGTCACCCTGTGGAACTCCAGCGGGCCGACACCGAGCGGATTGATGCCGATGGTATTCGATGACCTGCTCGGTTTGCCGCACGTGGATTGGGCACAAATCGAAAGCGACGCCAAAAAGCCTGCGCTACTGCGCGCAAAACACCGCAAGACGCCCTCGAAACGGCGCCACTGAGATCCGCGCGAAATGCCGTTCATACGTGCGGGCGCAAACAAAGACGGCGCATACAGACCCTGCGCCGTCGTGATACCAGGACTTGGCAACTGTCAGAGCTTGAACTCGATCCGCTGCTGCCTGGTGGTGGCGACCGCCACGCCGGCCTTTTTCGCCGGAGTGAACTGATAGCGTCCCACCGCCTCCGTCGCTGCCCGATCAAAGACCCGACGCGGCTTTGAATCGACCACCTTGATGTCGCTGGTTCGACCATCCGTATCGATCTTGAACGACACCACGACCCAGCCCTGCTGGCGCGCACGTACCGCCGCCGGCGGATAGTGCGGCGATACGGCCTTGATCAGCACCGCGTCGGTGCTGGGGCCCGTGGTCGCAGCGGCCGTGGCGTTGTCGGGCGAACTGTTGGCCGATGGCGTCGCATTCACTGCTGCCAGCTTGCGCGCCTGGGCCGCAGCGGCTTCCTGCGCCGCCTTCTGCTGCACGGCGACTTGCGCCTGCTGCGCCAACTGATCCGCTGTGGCCTTGTCCGTGGCAGCCTCCTGCGCCGCCAGCGCGGCTGCCTTCTCTTCCTGCAGCGCCTTCTGTTGCTGTTGATCCAGCGTCTTGCGCTGGGCATCGAGCTTGGAGCGCAGGATGGTCAGCGTGAAGTTGGTCGGATCGGCCTTCGCCAGCAGGACGATCTCACGTTGAGCTTCGCCGAAGTCGCGCGTGTTGATCGCCTGCTCCGCCTGGTTGGCTGCAAACGGGAACGTCTCGCGCAAGGCGTCGGAGGCAACCTTGTTGCCGGGGTCCTTCTCCAATACCCGCAGATAGAATTCGAACGCATTGTTGCCGGCAGGAGCCAGGTAACGCTGCTGGCTCATCGCCGCCCGCGCCTCGCTCACCAACTGCTCGAGGTCCATGCCCGCCACGTCGCCCGGCGGCGGCGCCCGCGCGGCGGTAGTGGCCGGCCTGGACGGATGCCCGCCCGAATCTGCCATGACCAGTTCCTGGTGCGGTTCGATAATGAGAAACCATGCGCCTATGCCAAGCAGGACGAACACGCCAATAATGGCGATGAAGGTAAGCTTGATCGCCCCACGCGCACGCCGACGCGCATCAAGTAAGGATCGGGTATCCATGGTCTCTCACTGAGTGTCGACCGATACCCGCGCTTTTTCCCCCTGTAGGAGCGGCGCATCCCCCGGATGCACCGCGGCGCGGATGAGCGAAAGGTAACTCCATTGGCCCACTGCGGCAATGGCAGATGATGCATGGATCGCTGCGGGGCACGCGCCGAATCCGTGTCGGCGCGGAAGGAAGCGCTCGGCAATGGCATTTTGCGTCCCCGGAAACGAAGCGTCCCGGCCAGGCCGGGACGAGTAATCTCGAAGTGCTCTCCTCACGCTGGGCACCGCGGGGAGAGAAGTCGGTAACGTATCTTGTTAGTGGTAGCGCATGTTGCGTGTTGCTTACTTCCTGGCCTTGGGCTTGGCGGTCCTGGTGGCTTTCACCACCCTGGCCGCGGCAGCTTTCTTCGGCGCAGCTTTCTTTGCCAGCTTCCTGGCGACCTTCTTCACCGCGATTTTCTTCACGGCAGCCTTCTTCGCAGCCGCCGGCTTCTTGGCGGCAGCTTTCTTCGCCGCCGGCGTCCTGGCGACTTTCTTCACGGCGGCCTTCTTCGCAGCCGGCTTCCGGGCGGCGGGCTTCTTGGCAGCGGATTTTTTGGCAGCAGCCTTCTTGGCAGCCGGTTTCTTTGCAGCGGATTTCTTGGCAGTGGCCATAGTTCGTCTCAGCTCCTCATCAGTTGGCAGTGGTTGCCCAGTAAAAGCATGCAGGAACGCTTCAACCAGCAAGTCGCTGTTCGTAGCGTGCCGAAGATTGTTCACCTGGCGGTGGGTGCGCAGATCGGAAAGACGTCGTAGAACATGAAGTGGAATCGAGACCGTGATCTTGCGAACCGCACTGGCTTTCTCACCGTGCTCGACGTACGGCTTGATGAATTTTGATGTCACCATAAAACGCATTCCCCGTGATCTGCTGCGAAAGCTATCCCCGAAGATTTCACCTGTCAATTGATTTCCATCATGAAATTCAACTGCCCCGGCCACCCCCAACCGCGCGGCACCTTGAAGCCATGCGGTTCCACGCGTTGTCAGGCCATATGTCTATGGACGTCCATACGTCTACATTGAATTCATTGGCAGACTGAGGATATGCACAAAACACCTTGAAACATGGGTTTCAACCAAGGCTGTCACCAAAACATGTCATTGATCGTCATCCAAACAAACACCAGGCGCAGCGATGATTTTTCGTAGCCGCGAAGCGGCCCCGGCAAATGAACAGAACACGACTGAAAAAATTCGGCCCGACCCCGGACCGGCGCGCAATATCCAGCAGATCGGGAGCGATGTACCCCTCGAACCGCTGCCGGACCGCTTCAGCACGCCGACTGGATACGCCGCGAAGAGTGATGTCAAAATCAGGTTCTGCGATTGCCGATCGATGCTCGCGAAACCTACTGTCACGATACGCGTGAGCGCTCGGGCGATCGGCAAAACACGTGCGGTTTCTTGTGCAGGCAGCGCACCCGTGCACCGCTACCGGCAGAGCGAAAACGCTGCCGGCCGCTCGCGGTGGCCGGCAGCGTTTTTGATGGAGCGTGGTTCAGTGCTCGTCGTTTTCGATCAGCTCTTCGTAGTCCTTGGCGTCGAGCAGCTCGTCGAGCTCGGCGCGATCGCTCGGACGAACCAGGAAGATCCAGCCGTCGCCGAATGCGTCCTCGTTGATCATCTCCGGCTTGTCGTTGAGCAGTTCGTTCACCTCGACGATCTCACCGGAGACCGGCGAGTAGAGGTCGGAGGCAGCCTTGACCGACTCCACCACGGCGACGCCGTTGCCGGCCTGGACGGCCGCGCCGATCTCGGGCAGCTCGACATAGACCAGGTCGCCAAGCTGGCCTTGCGCGTGGTCGGATATGCCCACCCGAACCAGGCCGTCGTCTTCGACGCGGGCCCATTCGTGGGACTTGAGGAATTTAAGATCGCCGGGAATCTCGCTCATGATCGGGTCCAGTCGTTGGGTTGGGTCTTGGGTACAGGCGCAGATTCTAGCCGCATCCGCCGTGAGGAAAAGCGCAAGGTGCCGGCTCAGATCCCGTCGCAGGGCTTGCCGTCGCGCACAAACGGGTATTTCACCTGGTGTACCGGGGCTTCACGGCCACGGATGTCGACGCGCAGATCGCCGGCTTCGCCGGCGGGAATGCGCGCGAACGCGATGGCCTTGTCGAGGGTGGGTGCAAAGCTGCCGGAGAGGATTTCACCCTCGCCATTTGCGGCAAGCACCTTCTGGCCGTGGCGCAGCACGCCCTTGTCGTCCAACACCAGACCGACCATCACCCGCGACACCCCGGCGGCCTTCTGCTGCTCGAGCGCAGCGCGACCGATGAAGGCGCGCCCTCCATCCAGCGACACGGTCCAGCCGAGATTGGCTTCCCACGGTGTCACGCCCTCATCCATGTCCTGACCGTAGAGATTCATGCCTGCCTCCAGGCGCAAGGTATCGCGCGCACCGAGTCCGGCCGGGGTCACGCCGGCAGCACGCAACGTCTCCCACAGGGCGACGGCATGCTCCTGCGGCAAGATGATCTCGAACCCGTCCTCGCCGGTATAGCCCGTGCGCGCCACGAATAGCGGCATGCCATGTGGACCCTGCGCCGCCGCGGTGGTGAACTTGCCCAGCTTCTCGATGCGAGGGCGATCCACCTCGTGCAGCAGCTTGAGCACCTTCGCCCGCGCATGTGGACCCTGCACGGCGATCATCGCCAAGTCCGGGCGCTCCTTGACGCGTACGTCAAACGGAGCGGCCTGCTTGCCGATCCACGCCAGATCCTTGGCACGGGTCCCTGCATTGACCACCAGGCGGAAGAACTCCTCGCCTAGGTAGTACACGATCAGGTCGTCGATCACGCCGCCCTGCTCGTTCAACATGCACGAATAGAGCGCCTTGCCGTGTGCCTTCAACTTGTCGATGCTGTTGGCCAGCAAATGACGCAGGAAGTCGCGGACGCGCGCGCCATGCAGGTCGATCACGGTCATGTGCGAGACATCGAACATGCCGGCATCGCGACGCACCGCGTGATGCTCCTCGATCTGCGAGCCGTAGTTGACCGGCATGTCCCAGCCACCGAAGTCGACCATTCGCGCGCCGAGCGCGCGGTGGGTAGCGTTGAGTACGGTCTTTTCGGTCATTGCGGCGGTGCCTGGCAGGTTGAACGCGCATTATCGCCGCCGGCCGGCAGCAATCCAAGCCACGCCGCAGCAACGCGCTCAGTCGTCGACGCCAGCCTGCTCGATGCTGGCCAGCAGTTGCGCGGTGAGCTGCTCGGCCAACTGCTCGGCCCGATGGCCACCACTGAGCAGATGGATGTCCGGTGCCTCCGGCCGTTCATATGGCGCGTCGATACCGGTGAAGTTGCGGATTTCGCCTGCCCTTGCCTTGCGGTACAAGCCCTTGGGGTCGCGCCGCTCGCATTCCTCCAGCGGGGCGTCAACGAAGACCTCCAGAAACTCGCCGGCATCAAACAGCTCGCGCGCCGAACGCCGCTCGCCGCGATAGGGCGAGATGGCACTGACCAGCACGATCAGCCCAGCATCCACCATCAGGTGCGCCACCTCGGCGATGCGACGGATGTTCTCGACGCGAGCCTCGGGCGTGAAGCTCAGATCCTTGTTGATGCCATGGCGCACGTTGTCGCCGTCCAGCAGGTAGGTATGAAAACCCAGCGCATGCAGCTTGCGCTCGACCAGGTTGGCAATCGTCGACTTGCCGGCGCCGGACAGGCCGGTGAACCACAGGCACAACGGATGCTGGCCTTTGCTGCCACCACGCACGCGCTTGTCGATATCGACATGCTGCCAGTGCACGTTGCTGGAGCGGCCCAGGGCGAAGTCCAACATACCGCAGGCCACCGTGGCGTTGCTCTGGCGATCGATCAGGATGAAGCCGCCGAGGCTGTGATTGGTCGCATAAGCCTCAAACGCGATCGCATCATCCAGGCCGATCGTGCAGCAACCCACCTCGTTGAGTTCGAGGTGGCGGGCTGCCAGCTTGGCCTGGCTGTTGACATCCACCTTGTGCTTGATCGACATCACCCGCGCGTTGACGGTGCGCGTGCCGATCTTCAGCCGATAGGTGCGGTTGGGCAGTAGCGTGTTGTCGCCCATCCACAGCAGGTGACAGGTGAACTGGTCGGCCACTGGCGCCGGGCGCAGCGCGTCGGCGATCACATCGCCACGACTGGCGTCGAGCTCGCGATCGAAGCACAGCGTGACCGCCTGCCCTTCGCTGGCGCGCTCAAGGTCGCCGTCGAAAGTGGCGATGCGCTCGATGCGCGCCCGCTGCACGCCCGGCTGCACCATGATTTCATCGCCACGCGCCACGCTGCCGCCGCAGATGGTGCCGGCGTAGCCACGGAAGGCCTGATCCGGCCGGTTCACCCATTGCACCGGCATGCGGAAGTCGACGGCGCGAAAGCGCGCCACATCCGCCGTTTCCAGTGCGTCAAGCAGGCTGCCGCCTTCGTACCAGGGCATGCTCGACGAGCAGCTGCCCACGTTGTCGCCGTTCAGCGCAGACACCGGCAGGCACTGCACGTGATCGATGCCGAGGGATTGTGCCAACGCGCGGTATGCAGTGGCAATCGCTTCATAGGTGGCCTGGTCATACCCCATCAGATCCATCTTGTTGACCGCCAGCACCACATGGCGGATGCCGAGCAGTCCGCAGATATAGGTATGCCGGCGCGTCTGCGGTAGCAGGCCCTTGCGCGCATCCACCAGCACCACAGCCAACTCGGCGTTGGAGGCACCGGTGGCCATGTTGCGGGTGTACTGCTCGTGGCCCGGGCAGTCGGCCACGATAAAACTGCGCCGCACGGTATGGAAGTAGCGGTAGGCCACGTCGATGGTGATGCCCTGCTCGCGCTCGGCATCCAGGCCATCGGTGAGCAGGGCGAAGTCGAGCACGCCCTCGCCGGCTTCGGCATGCTGGCGGCGACTCTCGCGCGCCAGCGTCGCCAACTGGTCATCGGACAGCATGCCGGCGTCGTACAGCAGGCGCCCGAGCAGGGTGCTCTTGCCGTCGTCCACGCTGCCGCAGGTGATGAAGCGCAGCAGTCCCTTGTCCTGTGCGGCGGGTGCGTCTTGCGTGGGCACGCCCATCAGAAGTAGCCCTCCTGCTTCTTGCGCTCCATCGACGCGGTCGGGTCCTGGTCGATCACCCTGCCCTGGCGCTCGGAGGTGCGTGCGGCGGCCATCTCGTCGATCACCTTCTGCAAGGTGTCGGCCGAGGATTCCACCGCGCCGGTCAGCGGATAGCAGCCCAGGGTACGAAAACGCACCACGCGCGTGCGGATGGTTTCGCCTGCGCGCAGCGTGAATCGATCGTCGTCGACCATGATCAGGGCGCCATCGCGTTCCACCACCGGGCGTGGCTTGGCAAAATACAGCGGCACCACCGGGATGTTCTCGCGCTGGATATACAGCCACACGTCCATCTCGGTCCAGTTGGACAGCGGGAATACGCGCACGCTCTCGCCCTTGCGGATGAACGTGTTGTAGTTGTGCCACAACTCGGGGCGCTGGCTCTTCGGATCCCAGCGATGCTGCGCATTGCGGAACGAGAACACGCGCTCTTTTGCGCGCGACTTCTCCTCGTCGCGGCGTGCGCCGCCGATCGCGGCGTCGAAACGGTATTTGTCCAGCGCCTGCTTCAGTGCCTGGGTCTTCATCACATCGGTATGCACCGTGGCGCCGTGGATCAGCGGGGAGATGCCCTGGCGCACACCGTCCTGATTGATGTGCACCAACAACTCCACGTCGCCGCTGGCGGCGATCTTGTCGCGGAACGCGATCATCTCGCGGAACTTCCAGGTGGTATCGACGTGCAGCATCGGCATCGCCGGCTTTGCCGGATAAAACGCCTTGCGCAGCAGATGCAGCAGTACCGAGGAATCCTTGCCGATCGAATACAGCATCACCGGGCGCAAGAAGGCGGCCTGTACCTCGCGGAAGATATGGATGCTTTCGGCCTCGAGATCGTCGAGGTGGGAGTGCAGCTTGAGGGCGGTGGCCGTCATGAGGTAGCGAACTCGATGGTGGTTACGTGCGCAACGGCATCAACAACTGCTCTGACGGCGCCCGGAAATGATGGATTATAGGCCGCATCGGGCCTCGCGACCGAATGGACGGCCAAATCACTTTTCATATCGACATAGCCTCTCGCCATGCCTTCCATGGCGGGCACGGGGTCGACAACAGATCATCCAACCCAAGAGCTCATTCCAGCACGGGATAGGTTGGCCCGGCGTCCAGCGTCGAGGCACACGCCGCCGCCAGTTCCAGCAGGCGCAGGTCCGATCCGCGCGGACCGACCAGTTGCAATCCGACCGGCAATCCGCTGGACAATGCCCCCATCGGCAGGCTCACCGCCGGGCAGCCCGCCAGGCTGGCGAAGCTGGTGAGGTCGGCTACCGAATCCGGTACCGGGCCATCCAGCGCAAAGGCCGCTTGCGGCGTGGTCGGAAGTACCAGTACGTCAACCTGGGCAAACAGCCGGCGCATCTTCAGGGTGGCTGCATCGAGTACGCGGTCAGCCATCGCGTAGTCGGCAGCGCCCTTGCCGGCGGCATAGCCCAGCATGCGGCGGAAGCGATCCGACACCGGGTGCCGCGCGGTGTCGGACAGATCGTCCGCAAACGTGCCCAGCATCTCCGCTTCCATCAACAGCAGGCCGGCGCGCCGCGTGCGCGCAAAATCCCAATCGGCGAAATCGACCGCGCGGCGATCGCCCAGCGCATGCGGCAATCTGGCCATGGCGTTCTCGAATACCTCGATCACCGCCGCCTCTACGCCGACCGCCGCCAAGTCCGGCAGCAGGCCCGCGCGCAGACGACCCGGATCCCAGTCCGGCAGCGCAAACGCCAGGCGCCGCCCGCGCGAGCGCGGGTCGTCGGCGTCATAGCCGGCCAACACCTGCAGCAGCACGGTCAGGTCCTCGACGCTGCGCGCCAGCAAGCCTATCGAGTCCAGTCGGCGTGCCGCCGGTACCAGGCCGCGTGCGGAAATCTCGCCGTGCGTAGGTTTCAACCCATAGATGCCGCAGTAACTGGCCGGGATACGGATCGAACCGAGGCTGTCCGAACCTACTGCCGCCACCGCCAGGCCCGCGGCCACCGCGGCCGCGGCGCCGCCGGAGGATCCACCGGCACTGTAGCCGTATCGATGCGGGTTGTGGGTCGCGCCAAAATGCGGGTTGTCCGTGGCCGCCCCCAGCGCACCCTCGTCCATGTTGGTCTTGCCGATCACCACTGCGCCCGAGGCGCGCAGGCGTGCCACCACGTGCGCATCGCTCGCTGCCGGCTTGAGGCGCCCGGGCAGGCCGACCCGGGTCGGCCAGCCAGCCATGTCGAGGTTGTCCTTGAGCGCCAACGGAATGCCATCCAGCCGTCCGATCACTCCGTCATGCCGGCGTCGGCCGGCCATGTGTGCCTGCTCCTGCAGCATGCCCGACCGTTGGTCGACATAACAATTCAGCGTCGGGTCAAGCCGCTCGATCGCCTGCTGGTAGACGTCGGCCAGCGCCTCCGACCCTACCCTGCCCGCTGCCAACCAGTGCAGCAGCTGACACAGCGTGGCGCGGCGCAGGTCGATATCGGCGATCGGTGGCATCAAATTCATGAAATTTCCTTGCAAACTGGTCTCGATTATCACCGTCCCACCCGCCGCCATGGCAAGCCCTAGCAGCCTGTCGGACTTTGATTGGCCGGGCTGCGAATCCGGCTGTGCGGTCCATATTTCCGCCGATTCTTGGCCCATGGAACCACCATGGGCCGGCGAACCGTCGAAAATCTGTCCTCGCACAGCCGAATTCTCGCCTCGAC
>SCRO01000037.1 GCA_004298505.1 Rhodanobacter sp. | reverse complement strand
ACGGTGGCAACAAGTAGTCGGTCTCGCGATCGATCAGTCGAAATCTGCGCATGCCATCGGTCGTGGTCGGGGATGGGCCATTTTAACCCAGTAGAGCGGGTAAGTCCGACAGGCTCCTAGGGCATGTTCCGCCGCGATGCGCTGCGCTGTGCGGTTGGCCAGGTCGGCAGCGGCGCCCTGCGCCGCCAGCTCCGCCGCCAGCTCCGCGTCGCGACTGCTGGCACCGGCTGCCACACGCCGGCGCACGCCATCGAGATAGCTGGCCTGGGCAATAGCGACCGTTTGAGCCAATGCCTGCGCACGGCGCGCGAGCAGCACCTCGCGCAGCGCTGTCACGGCGCGCGCGCGGCTCCGCCAGACCGCCAGCGCCGCTCGATCACGGGCCTGTTCCGTGTGGGCGGCCGCGATGTCACGCCGTGCAGCCGACTCGCCGGGATGCAGCAGCGGCAGCAGTAGCGATGCACCGATCGTCCACGGCGAAGCGACGTCGAGGCCGCTAATGGCTTTTTCCGGGCTTAGTTGCAGGGTAGGGTTGGCGCGCTGGGCGGCCAGCGCCGCGTCGGCCTCGGCGCGCTGCGCTGTGTCGCGCGCCTGCGCCAAGGTGGGGTCGAAGTACCAGGCCGCCACGGTGACGCGATCCGGCGTCCATGTCACATCGGCGGAGGTGGGCAGATGCAAACGCGCCTCGGCGGCAACCAAGCCTGGATCATCCAGTCGACGCGTTTGCAGCGCCTGTGCCTGATGCTGCAGGTCGGGGACGGGCGAACTAGGAACCGATGCGCAGGCGGCAACGCTGAGCGTCAGCAGCGCGCTGAGTGCGGTGCGCACGGCACTGGCACTCGAACCACCTCGGGTCTTCGCTGCTAGCGTGATCGCCTCGTACGCATGGATTTTCATCCAGCGAGCATAGTTGGACGTTCGTGATGAACCGCGCTCGGTTGGATGTCATTTCTGTCATTCGATGGGCGGAGTCTTGGCGGGTAGATGCCGCCACTCGCGCACGATCAGGCACGTCACGATGACGTCGATGACGGTGAGTAGGCCAAGCAGCAACGAAGGCTGATGGAGCTGCCGGTAGCCCTGATAGCCCATGAAGGTCGTCATCAGCACGACCGCCATCGGGTATGACCAGCGCAGCCCACGCAGCAACCCCACCACCATCACGATCTTCACCAGTCCATGCGCGAGCAGATAGATTCCCGCAAAATGCCGCGTGCTCAGCGAGAGCTGCTGCGCCATGTGCTGCAGGTAATTGGCGACGACATCGTGCGGATCCTCGATCAGCTCCTGCCGCGTGAGCAGCGCCACGGCGTGATGAATCGCCGGTCGACCGGTCAGCAGCAGCGCACTGCCGCCCACCAGTTCCAACAGGCCATCCAGCCCTTTGATGACGATGCCGATCTTGAACGCGCGATGCGCGACATGGGCCAAGTTTGGCTTCATAGGTGCGCGGATGTCGGCGATGGCGTGCCAGTTGATGTGCCGGGCTGGATCTGCAGGGCCGACGGCACATGCATGGTCACGCTGGTACCGCGGCCGCGCACACTCTCCACGCGCACTGTGCCGCCATGCAGTTCGACGATTGTTTTCACGATGGATAGCCCTAGTCCGGTGCCTTGGCCGACGCCGCGACGCCGCGCCGCGTCCACCTGGTAAAAGCGATCGAACAGGTGCGTCAGGTGCGCCGCCTCGATGCCTTCGCCGTCGTCCTGCACGCGGATGTCGACACCGGAAGCCACTTCCTGCAACGTGATCCGCACCTCGCCACCGTCGTGCGAATGGCGTATGGCATTGCCCAGAAGATTCGCCAGCGCCTGCCGCAGCAACAGCGGATCGGCCACTGTTGTAGCGGCGCCGTCCAGACGAATGCGGATGTCGCGAGCGGTCGCGCTTGGGGCATGCTGGGCAGTCACCCAGGCAAAGGCTTGCGCTATATCGAAACACTCGCAGCGCAGGGCTTGCTCGGCGTGCTCGGCGCGCGCCATGAACAGCAGGTTCTCGATCAGCCCATTGAGCCGCCGGCATTCTTCCAGGCCCGACTCCAGCGCCGTGCGATAATCTGCCGCGTCGCGCGGGCGCATCAGGCACACCTCCAGTTCGCCACTGAGGTTGGCCAGAGGCGTGCGCAACTCGTGCGCCAGATCAACCGAAAAGCGCGACAGTCGTGAAAACGCCTCCTCGATCCGTGCCAGCATCGCGTTGAACACCAGCACCAAGTCGTGCAGCTCGTCCGGCCACGGCGGTGTCAGTGGCAATCGGGCCGAGAGGTCAACTGGCGTGATCGCGCGCGCGGCACCGGCGATACGCGTGAGCGGTGCCAACCCCTGCGCCGCCACCCAGCGCCCGGCGAACGCCAGCAGCGGCACCAGCAGCAGAAACGCCAATGCCAGCGCGCGACGCAGGCTGTTCTGCAGCGCTGCGTCGCGGGTCACGTCCAATGCCAGCTGCAGTTCCGGTGGTGTGTCGCCGTTGACGCGGGTCAATCGCACTGTCGCCAGCATGTAGATATACTGGTCCGCGTGATGCGGTTGCAGCGGCCCCGCCGGCAGGCCGTCGGTGGCGGGAGGGAACACCGTAACGGGCAGCTCGCGCCGCATCTCCGGCGTCTCGCCTAGCACGTGCCCACCGATGAGCACGCGCGCCTCGTACTGACGCAAGCGCGTGCCCTCGGTTTCCTTCGCGATCTCGCCCAGCAGCACCTGCGGCTTGCCCTCGGCGTCGTTCAGGTCCATCTGCAACTCGGCCACCTTGGCCTGCATGAAACGCAGATGCTCGGCGCTAAAGTTGGTCGACAGGCGCCAGTCGGTGATGCCGGCGAATAGGACGACGGCGGTCAGCGCCACGAGGGTGTAGAGCAAGCTCAGCCGCGCGCCGATCGAGCGCCGCCGCCACGGCAGTTCAATGCTCATGGCTGTCCAGCATGTAGCCGACACCGCGCACGGTGTGCAGCAGCGGCGCAGCAAATGGCGCATCCAACTTGCTGCGCAAACGCCGGATCACCACGTCGACCACGTTCGTTTGTGATTCAAAGCAAATGCCCCACACACTTTCGGCGATCAACGTGCGCGACAGCACTCGTCCACGGTGCCGCACCAGTAGCAGCAGCAGGGCATACTCCTTCGGCGTGAGCTGAAGTGTCCGGCTGTCTCGGGTGACTTGGTGGCGCAGCGAGTCGATCAGCAGCGGTCCCACGCGCAGCATCGCCGCTTCACCCGTCGGCTCGCCCTGGCGCAACAGATTGCGCAGCCGCGCCAGCAGCTCGGCGAAAGCGAAGGGTTTCACCAAGTAGTCGTTGGCGCCGATCTCGAAGCCGCGCACGCGGTCTTCCACGTGATCGCGCGCGGTGAGAAACAGCACCGGGGTACGGATCGCCTCGCTACGCATGGTCTGCACGATGCTCCAGCCATCGCGG
Source organism: Rhodanobacter sp. (assembly GCA_004298505.1). Taxonomy (GTDB): domain Bacteria; phylum Pseudomonadota; class Gammaproteobacteria; order Xanthomonadales; family Rhodanobacteraceae; genus Rhodanobacter. The sequence continues at coordinate 8,224 of SCRO01000037.1, read as the reverse complement.
CCCGGCAGCATTACATCCAGCACCGCCGCGTCAAAGGCGTGCTCACGCAGCAACGTCAACGCCACGTTGCCATCCTCGGCGAGTTCGACCGAGTAGCCTTGTTCTCCCAAGCCCCGAGCCAGGTAGCGCCGGGCTTTGACCTCATCTTCGGCAACGAGTATTCGCATGATTGGGTGGGGGTTCGGTGAAGTCATCCGCAAGCCAGATGATACGTTCGACGCCCCACCTTGACACGGAACCGCATCGGTTGGCGGATGCGGCGCATGACCCGCGCAGGGACACCCTCAAGGTGAGAGGCATCCAAAGTGTTGGAAGCTCTTCGGCTACAACGCCAGCGTCAGGCGATCGCCTAAGCATCATGCTTCCTCGGGTACTCCGACTCGGCGCAGGCGTTCCCGACGCTGTCTGTTCGCAAGCCAGGACCTGCCGGTGGCGGCAGGCTGGTGGCTCGTCGAGAAGGCGTTGTCCACCTTCACCTTTCGTGGCAGATCTGGCGGGCTGGATTGAAAGCCGTGGTCATGGCCGGCCGATAAGGGCGGACTAAGTGTGGCGACGTAGGGTGCAGGTACAGCTCGCCGCATGCTCGTCGCGCGCGGCGTTCCTCATCATCCACGCCGGAGAAAAACATGCGCAAATCGATCATCCTCGTCCTCCCGGTCGCCCTGTGTGGCTTTGTGACGGTCGCGCAGGCCCAGACGCCTTCCCAGCCGGCCACGCAAGCGAAAATCAGCATGATGCAGGCGCGCAGGATCGCGTTGAAGACCTTCCCCGGTAGGATCGTCAGCGGCGAACTGGAGCAGGAGGCCGGCGGCAGTGGACTGCGCTACTCGTTCGACATCAAGGCGGGCAAGAACACGCATGAGGTTGGTGTCGACGCGAAGACCGGCAAGGTGCTGGAAAACTCGCTCGACAACAACGACGCGGATTGACGTGTACCGCGATCACAGCAAATAGCCTGCCATCACCCTGCATTTCCAGAGGTGTGGGCGTACTTGACGCAATTGCCTAACAACGGTCCGCCGGGACCCGCCGCAGGCGAACGCAGAAATCACCTACGGCGCTGTCTCGTTGCGTTCTGCTTTCAGCGTCTGTTGAAATCCATCGAAGCACAGTTGTGCGAACCTGACCAACTACCGGTTCGCGGCATCCATCGCGTGCTCGTCTGCCGCCCCAATCACCGCCTGGGCAACACCATTCTGCTCAGTCCCCTGCTGACGGAAATCGAGACGCTGTATCCCGGTGCCGAGATCGACATGGTCAACGGCGGCTGTGCGGCGGAGAGCCTATTCGCCAACCGCTTCCAGGTTCGTGCGATCTATTCGCTACCGCGAAAAATCGCGCGGCATCTGTGGTCGACCGCCCGTTTGCTCCGACAACTACGAGGCAACACCTACGATCTGGCCATCGATGCCAGCTATGGCTCGCAGTCCGGCCGTTTGCTGTTGGCCATCGTCAGGGCACGTTTCAAGCTGGGATATCCGGACGAGCATGGAAGCAGGCATGCGGCATTGCGCGCCATGCCTTGCCCAGAACATCAGGCGCATCGCAGCGTATTCCTGCTGCGCGCTGCGTATGCGGGAGCGGTCCGGCAAGCTTTTCCGTCGCTCAATCTGCGGATATCGGACGCTGAAATGACGCAAGCCCGGCAGACGCTGGCAGCAATCCTCGGCGAAACGGAGCGATCGCATGGCACGTCAGCTGTCGTCGGCCCAGCTGTCGTCGGCATATTCGCCAACGCCACGGACGACAAACGTTACGACACAGATTGGTGGATGCAGTTCATCCACACGCTGCTGGCCCGACAACCGGATCTTCGCATCGTGGATCTGGTGGCTGAACATGGCCAAAGCCAGCTTGGTGGAGATTTCCCTTGTTACTACACGCGCAACCTGCGCCACCTTGCCGCGGTGATCGCGAACATGGATGGTTTCATCAGCGCGGATTGCGGCGTGATGCACCTGGCCGTCGCCAGCGGCACGCCGACTCTCGGCCTGTTCAAGGCCACGTGCTCGAAAAAATACGGTCCATGCGGACAGGGCCATACAGCCATCGACACCCGGACCATGCTTGCCGCTGAAGTCGCCACCATCGCGTTGGACTGGCTCGATCTGACGGTGCCGGATCCGCCGCAACGCTCATCATCCGATGGGCCAGACAACCTCCTGACGCCCAGGAGGCTTGCATGATGGAATTTTGCATCCGGTACCCATCGACGAGACACGCTATCTCGCGGTCGTGTGGAACATGCACTGGAGCGGACATTGGGTGGTTCCGCAACTGGACGGCCCCCCGTTTGGACAAGGCGCACGGGTCTGGGCCGCGTCCATATCCGCCCGCGCGGCCTGCACCTCGGGGTTGGCTTGCCAAATATGGCGCACCGCCTCTTCCCAATCTATCGACCATCGTCCATATCATGGGACCATGAAACAACCCAACTCCGATCAAACACGAAGCATCCTGCAGGCACTGGCCGCCGCCGTTCTCTTCGGACTGAGCACGCCATTGGCCAAGTTGCTTATCGGCACGATTCCGCCTTTGCTGCTGGCGGGATTGCTGTACGCCGGTTCAGGCATCGGGCTGTCGTTGTGGATACTGCTGCGCAAGGTACGCCACCAGGCGCCGACCGAAGCGCCGTTGATCCGGCGCGATGTCCCGTGGCTGGCGGGCGCCGTGCTGGCGGGCGGTGTACTCGGCCCGATCCTTCTCATGGTAGGGCTCACACGCACACCCGCTTCGACCGCTTCGTTGCTGCTCAATCTGGAAGGGGTGCTGACCGCGGTCATTGCGTGGGTGGTGTTCCGCGAAAATGTGGATCGCCGGGTATTCCTCGGCATGCTGGCGATCATTGCCGGCAGCGTGCTGCTTTCCTGGCAGCGTCAGACGAACACCGACATTCCCTGGGGTGCCTTGGCGATCACCGGTGCCTGCCTGTGCTGGGCCATCGACAACAATTTGACACGGCAGGTGGCCGGCGGCGATCCCATGCAGATCGCCGCGATCAAGGGTGGCGTGGCCGGCGCCATCAATGTGGTGCTTGCCCTGATCCTTGGTTACCGCTTTCCCAACGCGCTGCCCTTGTTGGCCACAGGATTGCTCGGCTTTGTTGGCTATGGTTTGAGTTTGGTGCTTTTCGTGCTCGCCTTGCGCGGCTTGGGCACCGCGCGTACGGGTGCCTATTTCTCGACCGCGCCCTTTGTCGGGGCCGCGCTGTCGTTGCTGTTGTTCACTGAGTACCCAGGCCTTGCGTTCTGGGTGGCCGGAGTGCTGATGGCTGTGGGTGTTTGGCTGCATGTCAGCGAGCGTCATGCTCACGAGCACGTGCACGAGCCGCTGGCGCACGATCATCGCCATCGCCACGACGAGCATCACCAACACGCACATGACTTCCCGTGGGACGGCAAGGAGCCCCACACCCATCCGCATGTGCACGATCCGCTGGTGCATAGCCACGCGCACTTTCCGGACATCCACCACCGGCATCGCCACTCCTGAAGAGGCATCTTATGGGCGACAACCAGCAGCACTGGGAATCGGTCTACCAGACCAAGGCGTCGGATGCGGTCAGCTGGTACCGCCCGCATCTGGACATTTCACTGGCGCTGATCGAGCGCGCCGCACCCGACCCCAACACCGCCGTGCTCGACGTGGGCGGCGGCGCGTCGACCCTGGTCGACGACCTGCTCGCACGCGGCTACCGCGACCTCAACGTGCTCGACATTTCCGCCGAGGCACTGCATGTCGCCCGCGAACGCCTGGGCAAGGCGGCGGACGGGGTGACCTGGCTGACGGCTGACCTGCTCGACGAACCGTTGCAACAGGCCCGCTACGGCCTGTGGCATGACCGCGCCGTGTTCCACTTCCTGACCCACGCGGAACAGCGCGCACGCTACCTGCGGCAGTTGACCCGCGCCCTGAAGCCGGGCGGCCACGCGGTGCTGGCCACGTTCGGTCCGCAGGGCCCGGTGAAGTGCAGCGGGCTGGATACGGTCCGTTACGATACCGAGGGACTTGTTCGCGAACTTGGTGACGGCTTCACGTTGATCGACAGCACGCTGGAGTTCCACGCAACCCCGTTCGGCACCACCCAGCAGTTCCTCTACACGCTGTTCCAACGAGCACCCCACCAGTACGGAGAAGTGATCGAGTGACCCATTGTGCGGACTGTTGTGGCGAAGCGGCGGCGCAACTGGCATCCCGTCAACGGGGCGTGCTGAAGGCGGTGCTGGTCATCAATGCCATCGCGTTTGTGGTCATGGTGGGTGCCGCCATGGCATCCCACTCGTCGGCGCTCTTGTCGGATAGTTTCGACTACCTCGGCGATGCGCTGACCTATCTCGTCAGTCTCTGGGCGGTCGGACGCAGCGCACTGGCCAAGGCTCATGTAGCCCGCATCAAGGGTGGATTGATCGTGGCAGCCGGGTTGTTGGTGCTCGCCCAGCTGGGCTGGCGTTTCTGGCATCCCGCCGAACCGCTGTTCACCTGGATGGGCGGCTTCAGTTTGCTGGGGCTCGCCGCCAATGGCCTGTGCCTGATGCTCTTGCGTCGACACCGGAATGACGACCTCAACATGGCCTCGGTGTGGATCTGTTCCCGTAATGACATCGCTGCGAATCTCTCTGTGCTGCTTGCCGCCGTCGGGGTATGGATGTTCGATGCCGCGTGGCCTGACCGACTGGTGGCGCTCGGCCTGGCGCTGCTGCTGTTGCACTCGGGACTCGGTGTTCTGCGTCGGGCCAGCCATGCCGTGCAAGGCACAGGCTGACGCCCCGGCCGCTTCGACGCGGACGGCAAGCCATCCGCACCTGTCTTGACGCTGCCTTTCTATCGGAACACGATATCGTCTTTCGATAGCTTCTCGTCACGATGGACGATCGAGACCTCTACGCCGGATTGATCCGTTTGCATCTGCTGCACCACGCGGCGGAAGCCCCTATCTACGGCCAAGCCATGATCGACGAGCTGGCCCATCACGGCTATCAGCTCAGTCCCGGCACGCTGTACCCCGTCCTGCACGGACTGGAGAAGAAGGGCTACCTCACCTCCACGCAGATCACCACCGGCAAGTTGAACCGCCGCTTCTATCGGATCACTCCGCAAGGGCGCCGCGCCTTGAAGGGTGCCAAGCGCAAGGTCCAGGAACTGTTCGGCGAACTGTTTCACCAGACCGCGCAGGAGAGCCGACCATGAAACTGACGAGCATGCGGGCTTGGTTGGACACCCGCGACAGAGACTGGATCGTACTGGTGCGCCTGTTGGTCGGCCTGGTGGTGTTCTTCCCGGAAGGCATCCAGAAGCTGATGTTTCCGGCGATCATGGGCGCCGGCCGTTTCACCGGATTCGGCATCCCGTGGCCCAACTTCACCGGTCCGTTCGTCGGCATCGTCGAGATCGTGTGCGGAGCACTGATCACCGTGGGCTTGCTGACTCGTCTCGCAGCCATTCCGCTGATCATCGACATGATCGTGGCCATCGTCTCGACCAAGATTCCGATGCTGCTGGGGCACGGCTTCTGGGGATTCCACCTGGTTCACTTGTCGCGTTACGGCTTCTGGAGCATGGCGCATGAGGCGCGCACGGATGTCGACATGCTGCTGGGGTGCATCTTCCTGCTGATCGTCGGCGGCGGCCGCTGGTCGATGGACGCCCTATGGGCGCGACGAGTGGGCAGGCCCGTTACGCACAGATCATGACGGCTTGATGCTGGATCCTTTACCTATTCCTGAGAGCTGAAACCATGCCGATTGATCGACGCGCATTTTTGAAGCTGGGTGGGTTCGCTGCACTGAGCGGCAGCGTCCCCGGACTGGTGCGTGGATCGCCCGCGACCAACCCCTTGTCCAACGCGCCGATGCGCCCGGTCGGCAAGGCCGATTACGACCTGGGCATCGGCACCAGCCTGATCGAGGTTGGGCCGCAGCGGTTCCTGTCGATGACGGCCTACAACGGGCAGTTTCCGGGGCCGCTGCTGCGCTTCAAGGAGGGGCGCCAGGTGATCGTCGACATCCACAACGAGACCAACACGCCGGAGCAGTTGCATTGGCACGGCCAATCCGTGCCGGATGCGTTCGATGGCGCCGCCGAGGAGGGCACACCCTACTTGGTTCCCCACGGCATGCGGCGCCAGGCTTTCGTGCCGGGGCCGGCGGGGTTTCGCTTCTATCACACGCACCTGCGCGCCGGTTCCGATCTTTCCCGCGGCCAGTACAACGGCCAGGTCGGCCCGGTGTACATCGAGCCGAGGCATGAGCCGGGCGCCTACGACCGCGAGGTGTTTCTGACCTTGAAGGAGTTCGAGCCGTTCTTCAGCCAGGGCGGCGACATGGCCATGGACTTCCTGCATCCCGGCGATCGCGAGCACAGCCTGGAGGAGCACGGTGAACAGGCGATGAAGGCCTCGCTGGCCAGCGGCATGAAGAAGGGCTACGAGGTCGGCTATCGCATCTTCACCATCAACGGTCGCCAGCTCGGTTTCGGCGAGCCGGTGCGGGTGAAGCGCGGGGAGCGCGTGTTGTTCCACGTGCTCAACGGCAGCGCCACCGAGATTCGCAGCCTTGCCTTGCCCGGTCACACGTTCAGGGTGGTTGCCCTGGACGGCAACCCGGTGCCACATCCGGCCGAGGTGCCGGTGCTGTGGATCGGTACCGCCGAGCGCATCAGCGCCATCGTCGAGATGACGCAACCGGGCGTCTGGGTGCTGGGCGATCTCGCCGACGACGACCGCGGCAACGGCATGGGCATCGTGATCGAGTACGCCGGTGAACGCGGCAAGCCGGCATGGCGCGCACCGGCAGCCTTTGCCTGGGATTACCGTCGTTTCGCCGACCCGAAGCGCCCTGTGCCGGCACCCGATGAGACCATCGACATGTTGTTCGCCAAGGACAACGCCGCCGACCATGGCTTCAACCGCTGGACCATCAACGGCGTCGCCTTCGACATGGCGACGATGCCGGTGTCCTGGCATCTGAAGCGCGGTCGCCGCTACCGGCTGCGCATGCGTAATGCCACCGACGACATCCACCCGATCCATCTGCATCGGCATAGCTTCGAAATCACGCGCATTGCCGGGCAACCGACCGGTGGCGTGATCAAGGACGTGGCGATGCTGGGCGGCTACCAGACGATGGAGGTGGACTTCACCGCCGACCAGCCGGGCCTGACGTTGTTCCACTGCCACATGCAGCTGCACATGGACTTCGGATTCATGGCGCTGTTCGACTGCGCATGACGCCGACGAATCGATCACCGCAGCATGAGCAGACACCCGGCGATAGCCCTCCCGGCAGCGTCGCCGAGGTCGGAACCGCGTTTCTGAAACTCGGGCTGTCGTCGTTCGGTGGTCCGATCGCCCACCTGGGCTATTTCCACCGGGAGTTCGTCGAGCGGCGTCGCTGGCTGGATGAAGAACACTTCGGTCAGTTGCTCGCGCTGTGCCAGTTTCTGCCCGGACCGGCGAGCAGCCAGCTCGGTTTCTCGCTCGGCTTGCTGCGTGCGGGGTGGCTGGGAGGCATCGCCGCCTTCATCGGTTTCACACTGCCCTCGGCGCTGCTGCTGTTCGTGTTCGCCGCATGGAGCAGCCACATCGCGGGACCATGGGGTCAGAGTGCGATCCACGGGCTCAAGCTGGTGGCCGTGGCCGTGGTCGCCCAAGGTGTGCTGGGCATGGCGCGGACGCTGACGCCCGATCGCTCACGCGCCCTGATGGCTGCGGCAGCGGCCGGACTCATTGCCGTCAGTGGCAGTGCCTGGATGCAGCTGCTAATCGTTGTCGGTGGTGCGGCCCTGGGCCCGTTGCTGTGCCGGCAGGTGACGGCGCGACGTGGCGCGACGTTTGCCTTGCACTATGGCCGCCGCTCGGGCGGCACATTGCTGGTCTTCTTTGGCGCCTTGCTGGTGACGGCCGTGGTGGTCGCACCTCACCTGCCGCCACTGGCCCAGGTGGCCGGTGCGTTCTATCGCGCTGGCGCCCTGGTGTTCGGCGGCGGTCATGTCGTGTTGCCGCTGCTCAAGCGCGCGGTGGTCGATCCGGGCTGGCTCAGCAACGACACGTTTCTTGCCGGTTACGGCGCCACGCAAGCGGTGCCCGGGCCGATGTTCACGCTGTCGGCCTTCCTCGGCGAACGTCTGTATGGCGGCCAAGGCGGCGCGCTGGGCGCCACGGTCAGCTTGTTGGCGATCTTCCTGCCGGGGCTGTTGCTGGTTTCCGGCGCGCTGCCGTTCTGGCGGG